>JBOEGR010000021.1:0-165581 GCA_050633525.1 Cellvibrionaceae bacterium | reverse complement strand
CCGCCTTGAGCGGTATCGCCTTTGACACCGGGATCGGTCTCAGTAATTTCTAATTCGATATGATTAGGCGGCGTGACTAATAAAGGCGAGTTGTTATAAAGTGTCACCATGTAAACTTCTTGTTCTTTTAGCCACTTTATTGTTTCGCCAACGGCCTTTTCATCTGCTTGGAATTGTTCAAATGACTCAGGCTCCATAAAGTGCCAGAACTCACCATCGCTATAGAGGTACTCTAGATCGCGGTCCATGACGTCAGCCGCTTCGAGGTTCTCGCCAGACTTAAACGTTCTTTCCCAAACACGACCTGAATTAAGGTTGCGCAACTTAACGCGATTAAATGCTTGGCCTTTGCCGGGTTTAACGAATTCGTTATCGAGAATGGCACAAGGCTCATTATCGAGTAATACTTTTAGGCCGCTTCGCAATTCGTTGGTAGAATAAGTCCCCATGGTTTTCCTCAGTAATTCTGCAGTGTAGCTAACAAGAGCTGTTAACCATATTTAGTGAATAAAAATGTTAGTGAATAATTAGAATGATGATAAAAAGCGCAATGATACCTCGAACTGACCCGTCTTGGCAGGGTGAATCGACTTTAAGCTGGCAAGAACAGCTGCAAAAAGCCGTCACTAGCCCAGAACAGCTACTAAAATACTTAAATTTAAGCCCCAATCTACTTCCTGCGGCCAAATTGGCTATGCAACAGTTCCCATTAAAAGTACCCCACGCCTTTATCGACTTGATGGAAAAAGGCAACCCAGATGACCCTCTACTCAGACAAGTGTTACCGATTCAGGAGGAGTTGATCGCTAAAACAGGCTACTCTACCGATCCACTGATAGAACAAAACAATCAACACGCGGGCCTTATACAAAAATACCGTGGGCGAGTCTTATTGCTGGTGAATGGGCATTGCGCAGTGAATTGCCGCTATTGTTTTCGGCGACATTTCCCCTACGAAGAAAACCGTCTTAGCAAAACAGAGTGGCTTGATGTCATTCAACAGATACGGGCGGATGAAACCATAGAAGAGGTTATTTATTCAGGGGGAGACCCGCTTGCATCGAATGATCGCCAGCTTACTTGGCTAACAGAGCAAATGGCCGAAATAGCCCACCTTAAACGACTGCGAATTCATAGCCGCTTACCCGTTGTGCTGCCTGATCGCATCACCAAAGACTGCCTTAGCTGGTTAACACAACACCGCTTACAAACAGTATTTGTACTCCACATTAACCACCCAAATGAAATTAGCCCGGGTCTACGCAAGGCTGTCGACCAATTGCGCCAATCAGGAATAACCGTCTTAAATCAAGCGGTTCTACTGAAAGGAGTGAATGATACCGTCGATATACTCAAGAAGTTGAGCCAAGACTTATTTGCCTCTGGGATCTTACCTTACTACCTTCACTTGCTTGACCCCGTTGCAGGTGCGACCCATTTCGATATACCACTCACAAAAGCACAGGCACTCCATAAAGCTCTACTAGATGAGATCTCAGGCTATCTGGTCCCAAAACTGGTAAGAGAGGTTGCGGGAGAAAAATCGAAAACGGCAATGAATACGACAACGCAGTTTTAAGGAACCTCTGAATATGTCTGAGGCTCCTTAAGCACACCTTTCGCGCTTAATATACGCTTAAGTTATAGCTAATATAGGGCATACCCGCTGTTCATCTTCACTTTTTGAACTAAACTTAAATACAGGTTTTTCAAAGGCAATTTCAGCATTGAAACCGAGGCAAAGCCTCAACGTCAAATACGTGGACAGGTAGTGGTGGTAGCAACAATGTCAAAATATCAAACGCTGTTTGGTGAGTTTCATCTTCCAGATCAAGACGCTAAAAAGCTGTCCTTCTGTGGCACGAAACCGAGACAGCTACAGAGCTGGCTAGACGACCTAGCTACAACACAAGTAAAACAAGTCAGCATTGTGCTGTACAAACTCTTACCTGAGGTCAATCATCTCGCTATTACCGGCAGCCAACGCTTGGGCTTAATGAGCATACTCAGGCCCTATGTTCACCACTGTATCAGCGGCCTAGCAGAAGACTTCCTCAAACAACCCTTAAGCCTCACCGAAAATATGACCAAAATAGCGGCCATCGCACAAGCCCTACAGCGTCACCTGTGTGATGGTTATATGATTACCATACGTCAGATTTTACAAGCAGATAAATTATCTAGTACGGCTTCTTACGAATTATCACTGGCCTTATATTACGCCACTCATGGGCTAAGCCAATTACTTTACCGTAGCTACCAACTCTATGTGCCAAGGCCACCCATGCTATGGAGTAAACTCCATCAGCTATACAAAATTGCTGAAGAGCAAAAATTGAATAGAAATGTAATTCCCGACGAATTGCTAGAATCAAGCCAGGGCTTATCGAACCAGCAGGCCTATTTGAGAGCCGTATTACTCTCTTGCAGCCATAACAACCAATTACGCCAAGTGGATATCCAATACCTTTATATGGCACTGGAAAAATGGTCCCCCATGGTTTCACTACAACCCGCTAAAAATATAGATAAGCATATTTATTGGCTGGATTCTGGGTCAGATGAAGGGCCTTTTTACCAATCTCGTTATAAAGCAGATTCAAATGAGGTTCCCAATAATGGGCTCTATGCACTGAACTTAAATACCTTAACTGAGCTATTATCAAGCACAAACACGAATAATGATGCCGTCAGCGATATTCCCATTCATTTGAGACAATCATTAATCGCACACCTTAAAACGTGCTGGAAACAGGAGCACTCACGCAGCCAGCCCAGGCAACAAAGTAAACTCGACCTTGAAATTTGCATTGGCCTAAAAGCAGCCCACCAACAGCTGCTAGGCGATACCACCTTCGATGATTTTTTAAAGCAGAAGAGTAAAACGCTGGACTCTGGTATCATCGTCGACGGTAGCCCAATGGACATTAGTGAAAACGGTACTTTCACTAATAGAATAAGCGCTGTTGGTAACGCCAATTATGATAGCCAGCCCAGACAGGGCGACTTTGCCATAGTGACAGCCACAGATATTAGTGAGCAGGGTTATTGTTTACGCTGGTCTGGCCCCGTTCCCCCTCAAATCAAATCAGGAGAAATTATTCTCCTTAAAAAGCCGAATACAGAACACTGGCAAGCAGGGGCTATACGTTGGGCACAGCGCTTAAATAAGCATACTTATATAGGCGTTCAGATTTTAGAAGGGTACGCAAAGGCATCGGCTGCTAGCACCACACTGCAAAATGGCGATGCAACTCCCTTTTTTCGTACGGTGCTCTTGATTAATGAAAATACGACAAATGACGTTGCAGCAAGTGGGCACTTAAAAAATGGGGAGGGCAAAACCGTTGACAGTGCTGAAATATCAAGCTTGATCACCCCGACCATCCCTTTTGCTCCACAGCAAAAAATTCAACTGCAAACAGAAGATGACTATCAGGAAGCTAAATTGCATGATTTATTACTGAGCTCAGGTTCGATCTCACAATATAGCTACCAAAGTCTTTAATTGATCCATTAAAAATGTGACGTGGATCATAAAACTAATGTCCAATGGTCAACATTAGGCCACTAACGAGTATGATATTGCTATTACGCAATTTCATTTATAAATGAAAACGACTATGAATGCAGCGATTGTTCCCTTCCGCTTATTAATCATTAACGATTCACAACAAGAAGCGCAAAGATTAATCAGTATGTTCCAAAATGCAGGCAAGCCTTGCCGTGCCCAACATATTAGTAATGAAGATGCATTCAACAAAATCCTTGAAGAGCAAAACTGGGACTTAGCCATTATCCATAATGACGAAGATGGTATACCCCCAGCCACTATTATTCGCACTATTCGAAAATACAACCATGACCTGCCTACGATCATACTCAGCGATAACGATAATGAAACTGATCGCTCCACTATCGATGGCATGAAACTGGGTGCATGCGATGTCGTGCAACTAGATGATGATCAACACCTATTACTGGTTGTCAGCCGCGAACTGGAAAACCGCCAACAACGCAAACAAACCCGTGCGGCAGAGCGAAAAGTCAAAGAAATGGAGCGCCGCAATAGGCAGTTGTTAGATAGCTCAAAAGATGGCATTGCCTTTATTCAAGATGGTATGTTGATCTATGTGAACGACTCATTTGCTGAGAAATCAGGCTATACCTCTAGGGATGATATCGAGTACTTACCGATCATGGATATGATCGAAGCTAACGACCAGCAAAGAGTCAAAGCTGAACTTAAGAACTTTTCATTACAAAGTAAAGAAAGCGACAACAACCAGCTCTCGTTTAAAGTCAAAACAGCAGAAGGCACATTTAATAAAATAGAGGGCGAATTACAGCTTGGCGAATACGAAGATGAATCGTGCATACAACTGATACTGCAGGCTAATTTTGCCGACAATGAAGTACTCGAAGCCGAGATAGAAAACATTAAAACAACGGACATTGTTACCGGCCTTAATAATAAAGCGCTCTTTCATGACAAGCTCAGCAAGTTGGTGTTCGATGCGTCTGAGAATGAGACCAATCATAGTTTTTTCTATATTGATATTGATCAGTTTGAAGAAAAAGTAGAAAGCTTGGTTGGCATCGATGGCTCTAATGAAGTACTCGCAACCGTAGCGGGTTTCTTACAAGCCCACAGTCAAATAGATGATTTCATTGCCCGTATTGGCGACCACTCCTTTGCCATACTCACCAGCGAGAATCATCTAGAAAAACTGCTCGATACTGGTAATGTCATTTGCGATCATATTCGCGAACACTTTTTTGAAGTTAAAAATAAAACCTTGAGAATCACTTGCAGCATTGGCATTTCAATCATAAACGAAACCAGTATTGACGCCCAATCAGTGATTAACCAAGCAAACCAAAACGTTGAAAGCTTGCGCCAAAAAAATGAAAGCAGGATTGGCGATGGCGTACATGTTTATCAAACCGTCGAGAGCGATAAAACCGTTTTGGTTAGCGCCCTACAAAAGGCACTCAAAAATAATGATTTTAAATTGCTGTTCCAACCTATCATTAGCCTAAGAGGAGATGAGACGGAACGCTACGAAGTGTTATTACGTATGATGGATGAAGAAGGTGAAGAAATTTCACCGTCTCATTTCTTACAAACAGCAGAAAGTATGCAAACCATTACTAAAATTGATCGCTGGGTCATTCTCGAATCAATTAAACATCTCAGCAGCCACAATAAAAAAAGCGGCAGAGCGCAATTAGTAGTAAACATTAGTCATCAGACCCTTTGTGACGATTCCTTGCTACCTTGGTTACAAGTTGCCTTTAAAGCAGCCAAAGTTGACCCTTCTTCTCTCGTATTTCAAGCAAGAGAAAGCGATGTCGCACAGTATTTAACTGCCGCAAAGAAATTCATTGATGAAGCTGCCTCAATGGGTGTGAGCTTTTGCATTAGCCAATTTGGCTGTGCTCTAGAACCCATTTCATTACTTGATCATATTAATGCCGAGCACATTAAAATTGACGGCTCTTTCACTCTCGATGTTCAAGAAAATACAGAAAGCACAGAGGTTATGTCAGCGCTACTCGCATCACTACATGAACGAGGAAAAGTGACCACCATTCCGCTCGTTGAGAATGCCAGCATATTGTCTAAGTTATGGAAAATGGGAGCACATTGCATACAAGGGCACTACCTGCAACCGCCCAGTGTTGCGATGGATTATGAATTCTCAGTGGAAAGCACGGGGTAATCAATAAAACCCCTTACAATAGTATTCCTTTACTATTTAATGACAAAAAATAATTCAAGAGTTTTCTTTAAATTCGTCCATTGTAGCCATTTCCCTATCACTCAAGCCCATCAAATATAAAATTGCATCTAGACCGAGCTGGCTAATCGATTGTTTTGCCGAAGCCTTTACTAATGGCTTTGCTCGAAATGCGATACCTAAACCGGCGATACTTAACATAGGCAAATCGTTTGCCCCATCACCAACAGCAATAACTTGCTCCAAACTAATATTTTCTCTTTGCGCCAACTCTCGCAATAGTTCGGCTTTTCGCTCACCATTAACAACTTGCCCAACAACTTTACCTGTTACTCGACCATTATGAATATCTAACTGATTCGCGTAAACATAATCAACACCTAAACGTTCTTGCAGATAACGTCCAAAGTAATCAAAGCCGCCAGATAAGATAGCCGTCTTATAACCCAAGTGCTTTAAGCTCTTAAATAGTTTTTCAGTGCCTTCGGTTAGCTTTAAGCGCTTAGCAACTGTTTGCAAAACACTTTCATCTAAACCTTCAAGCAAAGCCATGCGTTTAGAAAAACTTTGATTAAAGTCTAACTCCCCTGCCATCGCCGCCTCAGTGATTTCAGATACCTTTTCACCTACTCCGGCCTCAATTGCCAATTCATCAATAACCTCGGCTTCGATTAAAGTGGAGTCCATATCAAAGCACACCAAACGCCGATTACGTCGATAAATAGTATCTTCTTGCACTGCGATATCGATATCATGACTTGAAGCTAATTCCATAAATGCGGAACGTAATGCCGTAAGGTCGGCCGGCTTACCTCGCGCAGAAAACTCGACCGAGGACTTTGTTTGATCCGGCAGAGAGTCTAAAGGGATTCGCCCAGACAAGCGGGTAATATGATCAAAATTAAGACCGTGAGAGGTCGCAATAGCCGTCAACGACGCAATATGTTCAGCAGTAATTTCTCTCGCCAGCAGGCTAACAATATGACGCGGCTTACCTTGCTGACCAACCCAATGCTCGTAGTGCTCCGTATCAATCGCTTCAAATTTAACTCGATTATCAAAATTTGAGGCAATACTTTCAATTTCCTTTTGCAGCCTTTCAAGCTCACAATTAAAGGGTAATTTAAGTAGCATACCTAGATTTAAATGATCATGAATCACCGCTTGGCCAATATCTAGAATCGTCACCTGATGACCTGACAAAGTGTGAGTAATCGATGATGTGATACCGGGCCGATCAATGCCAAATACATTCATCAGCAATATCGTTTCTTTTAAAGTCGACTCACTAGCATACTTATCCGCATGCTGTTTTAACCCTGCGCTATCGTTATGTCCCATTACTACCCTAAAGAAAAAAACAGACTGTTAATCAAGGCGGCTATTATAGCTAGAATGATTGAGTTAAAATAGCCGGCTACGGAGATAATGAAAAATGAACCCGCCTGTTACCAAACCCTCGACTACTACTAAGCCCTCTACTAAAGACGCTAGTACCAATGCTTTCAGCAAATGTTGTGATTTTATAGGTCAAGCCCCCGGTAAACTACTGCATTTTATAGACACTCATACCGCCATCGCGGTCAGTGCCATTAGTGTCGTCATCGCCTGTATTATGCTGTGGTTAATCATGGGACAACACCATCATCAGCGCCTACTGTTGATTGATGCCTATGGTGACTCGTTAAGTAAATTAGCATCGAGCCAGCTTAAGGTTCCCATGAGCGCCAACAACCTAATAGGGCTGCAATCAGTACTGAATGACCTCATCAAGCAAGATAGAGTGATTAACGCGGTTGTTTACAACATTGACAATAAGATATCGGTACAAGCAGGTGAAATCAGGGATATAGATATAAACACCACTAATGCATATACCTCCCCCATTAATTTAGACGACGCCTTACTAGGTTCTCTAACAATTAATATCGACAATAAAATAAATAACAACTACTGGCTGATCATCATTTTATTGCTACTCATTGCCGCCAGCCCTCTGATTTTTTTACGCAAACAGCCGTCTTACCGTGAACCAAGAACAGCACAAAAAGAGCAAAGCGAAAAAACAGACACGGCTGACATAGCCAATACAACGAAACAAGATTACCAAATACTAACGCTGATCGAGTTTAGTAACCTAGAGCGTCTCTACAAACAGTTAAATGCCGAAGCACGCAATAATGAAATAGAAAAATTACGTTTGGCAAGCCAAAAGATACTCACCCTTTATTCAGGAAAGGTAGTTTCCGCATCAACACAGACACTGACCATCAGTTTTGAGAGTAAAGATAAAAAAGATTGCCTATCAAATGCGGTTTGCTTTTCTTACTTATTAGCAAAAACAAAGGAAGCGCAACAATGGCTACTTGACTTTTCTATTTTTATACATGAGAACGAGATTTCTATCGATTATTTGACACAACTCAACCCTTCGCCAGGCAAATACACAGATGGAAAAATACTCATCAAAAAAGAACTAAGTATAAGCAGCGCATTAAAAGAATTAATTGCAGAAACAAAAAGCGAAAATGGTTATGCTGATATTATCTCTTTATCCACAAAGTACGAAAAACTAATAGAAAGCCAATTAGCTCATACACTATAGGCAGTTCTGATTATTCATAAGAATTTTTATTATTTTCTTTTATATAATCTTCAAATTCAGAAGCAGTTAACGATTTTGAAAAAAAGTAACCCTGCCCATAATCACAACCCGCCGCCCTTAATATAGTATATTGCTCTTGCGTTTCGATGCCTTCCGCAATCACTTTAAGCTTTAAACGATGAGCCATAGCAATCACAGCTTCACATAGCGCTTGCTCATCCGAGTTAGGTGATAGACCTTCAACAAAAGATTGGTCAATTTTCAAATAATCGATATCGAGTTTTTGTAAATAAGAGAGTGATGAATAACCAGTACCAAAATCATCAAGTGCAACCTGAATACCGGCATCCCTCAACATCAACAACTTATCAGTTACTGCTTGATCTGTATCCATAATCAAACCTTCTGTGATTTCAATGAGAATTGAATCACCAGACAAGCCGACGTGCGACAGGCGTTCATTCCATGTATTAATATCATTATATCCCTCTCTAAACTGCAAGGGAGAGGCATTAATACTAATTTGAAATTCTTCACAATGCTCAACACGCCAATGCCTAACGGTTTTCAGTACATTAGAAAAAACCCAATCACCGATACGCGCAATAGTCCCATTTTCTTCTGCAATAGCAATAAAGTCAGCCGTGTTAATCAAACCTCTTTCTGGATGCTCCCAGCGTAAAAGTGCTTCAGCTTTATACACATCGCCATTACTCAACGAAACAATGGGTTGATACTCTAAGGTAAATTGATTTTTAGAAAGTGCGTCGTATAAATCTCGGCTGAGGCTCATTCTTTCTAAGGCTTGCTCTTGCATACTCTCAGTAAAATATTGAAAACAATCTCGCCCCTTATTTTTAGCAAAATACATTGCCTGATCAGATTTTTTTAACAAACCATCAACATCTTGAGCATCATCAGGAAAAAAAGTAATTCCAATACTGGCTGAGACAAAAGAACGATTCACGCCTAGTAAAAAAGGTTCGGACAATGACTTCAAAATTGAATTAGCAATACGGTCAACATGAGCAATATCACTTACTTTTTCAATTAAAATACAGAACTCATCGCCGCCTAAACGCGCAACCGTATCGATCTCGCGAACACAGGCATGTAAACGCTGCCCCGCTTCTTTTAATAAACTATCGCCAACATCGTGTCCTAGCGTATCATTGACCTCTTTGAACTTATCTAAATCCAAGCAAAGCACAGCAAGCTTTGTATTATTGCGATGGGACTTCTTTAAAGCCAAATCCAGTCGATCGTATAACATATTTCGATTTGGAAGGCCTGTTAGAGTATCGTAATTAGCTTGCTGCCATATAAGCTCTTCCGATTTTTTTCGCTCTGTGATATCACGAACAATCACTAAAAAATATTCAAAATCGTCCTGAACCAAATGACTCGCACTTTTCTCTACCGGAAAAGTACGGCCGTCTTTATGTTGATGCTCACCTATAATCAACATGTGTTTTTTCTCTCGCATTTCTTCAACGCGACTGTTCCAATCATTTTCATCTTGCAGCAGGTTTTCTATGTCTGTCATTTTCAGGGCCAACATCTCTTCATAGGAGTAGCCTAAACTGTGACAACCTTGGATATTGACATCAAGTATTTTCGCGCTCACTGGATCGACAATTAACATCGCATCTCGAGATGCATTGATCATGGAGCGAAATAAATCTGCTGACTTCTCCATCTTTTTGCGGTATTCAATGTCGATCACCTGAGCAACAAAACGCGTAACTTTTGCATCGCCCTTTATTGCATGGCCATCCGTTAAAGCAGTCATCGAAACCAAACCCAGCACAACATGCCCTTCCTTATGCAGGTATCTTTTTTCCATCACGACGGGTAAATCAGGCTTTTCTAGCAACTGCTGACGCAGTTGTTTATTCACTGAAAAATCATCTTCATGAGAAATGATCAAGCCAGACTCATATATCTCCGCTTCGGTATAACCTAACATCTCACACAAAGACTGATTAACATATTCAAAACTGCCATCCACACGAGACACTATCATGCCTACTGGAGCAGAATTCAGAATTCGATATAGCTCTTTATCGGAAAATTTTGGCTTATTATTTTCTATGGGCATACTCAAACAAACATCTTTATACACATCATATCATTACAGCACAGGGGCTAGCAGTTCGCAATCCAACCATCGATCAACAACGATTTACCCACGCTGGGATAAAAGGTATTATCTGCCGCCTAACTATAACTAAAAGTTTGGAGAAATGCCCATGCGCTGGAAATCCGGTAGACGCAGCCAAAATGTAGAGGATCGTCGAGGCCAACGGCAGCCACGAATGAGTGCTAGAGGCGGATCGCCGCTACTACGCTTACTACCTATGTTATTAGGTAGGCGTTTTGGGAAATGGGGCATTGTTATTGTGGTTGCGATTATGGGCGCGCAATACCTAGGCATAAATATTCCCTTTCTTTCAGGGACTTCAAACCTGAGCAATAGCCAAGCTCAAACCCATAGTATTAGCCCGAAACAGCAAGAATTAGCTGACTTTATTTCAGTTGTACTAGGTGATACCGAAGACACATGGAACCCTTTATTTCAACAAATGGGCAAACGCTATCAAGAGCCTACCTTAGTACTCTTTTCTGCTTCAGTGCGCTCTGCTTGTGGCATGGCTAGCTCAGCTGTAGGGCCATTTTACTGCCCTGCCGACCAAAAACTCTATATTGACTTGAGCTTTTATGATGAGCTTAAAAAGCGTCATGGTGCACCAGGTGACTTTGCTCAAGCCTATGTGGTCGCACACGAAGTAGGTCATCACGTACAAACCTTATTGGGTATCTCACAACAGGTTAGGCAAGCTCAAAGCAAAACATCAAAGGCACAAGCAAACCAGTTATCCGTCAGGCAGGAGCTACAAGCCGACTGTTTCTCCGGCATATGGGCGTACCACGCTAATCGCGCGAGAAAAGTAATAGAACCGGGAGATATAGAAGAAGCGCTTACTGCAGCATCCGCTATTGGTGATGACACATTGCAAAAACAAGCTCAAGGTTATGTTCGCCCAGAATCATTTACTCATGGCTCAGCCGCACAACGCGTACGCTGGTTTAAACAAGGCCTGAAAACGGGTGACGTGAAAAGCTGTGACACATTTAGTGCCTCTCGCTTATAAAAAAGCGGTTTAAAAACACAACAAAAAGATAAAATATAGCAATAAAAAAACGCCCATACATCGGTGTTTTTTTATGAGCGATCTGTATTCAAAATTTTACTGATCATCACAAAAGTACCTTCCTTCTCAAAAGTCTCTTTTAAACATTGCTGAATCGAAGACATCACAATGTCGTATTCTCCAAAGACTTGGGTACTAATACGATTATATTGAACCTGTATATCTTCACATGCACTTAATGAAGCAATAAATGCTTTTATTGGAGCGACATACCCATCTTGAAGGGGATACAACGAAAGATCCACGGAAATTTTCATACAATCAGCAACTCTATCATCTAAACGGATAGTCTACAGCGCTGCGTTTATCATAGGCAAGATACTTAGTACGAGCAGCACTCCCATAAGCCGATTAAATACAAGCCTGTAGCGAACCGTGGTGATTATTTTGCTGAGCACTGCTCCGCACAACGTCCACAAGCTAGTGCTAAAAAATGCTGCACAAAAAAAGCAGAGCGCGATGATAAATATTTCCACAAGAATATTATCGGAAGTGTAAGTACTAATAGCACCGACAACCATCACCCACGCTTTTGGGTTAACCCATTGAAACAATAATGCTTGCAAGAGGGTTAAAGGCTGACTGCCTTCATTTAGCTCCTCGCCTTTTATCTCATTGGTATTGGTATTAGCATTTGCTATGCACCACGCCAAATAAAGTAAATAAGCAATGCCAGCAACCTTAATAAACTGATGCAAGGCAGGGGCAAATATAAATAACTTGCCCAAGCCAAAACCCACAGCCAAAGTCATCACTGGCACGCCCAAGATAATACCAAAGGCATGCGGTATTGTTCTTCGGGCACCATAGTTCAAACCAGATGCCATGAGCATAATATTATTGGGCCCTGGCGTCACAACCATGACCAGAGCAAATAAGAATACAACAAAGAACAGCTGGCTATCCAACGTAAACCTCACTCATGGCTTTATTCCCAAAAAAACTTTTTAGCTTCCGAATCTGCCTGCTCAGGCGTGACCCCTATATCGCGCAGTTGCTCTGGACTCAGCAAGAGCAACTGTCGGCGGGTGCGATAATGTCGATGATACAGTGACAAACGGTTTTTTAATCGAGCAATTTTCGACAGCTTAGCTCGGCTCTTATTCGTGGGCAATAGTACTGTTTGGCTCACGAGCGTTTCATAATCTGGCTTCATAAAAACCTCCCTCTTCAATATAAAATCAATATGGAGAACAGTTCCCCAATAAAAAGCAGAATAATGATTAAGGTACTAACATTACAGATATAAAAACAAAAAAATAAAAGCGGTACAGATTATTGGCTTCTGTACTGTCATGCTGTATCTTATAAAATCTGTACTGGCAAAAATACCAAAGAGTAAATCTGTGCTGAGAATGATCATTGATCAGCACGAAGGAGGGAATATGACACTATACGAAGAGCTCGCCGAAACGATTACACAGAGTATCCAAAAGGGTTATTTTCAACCCGGGGATAAACTACCTTCTATCAGGCAAATGAGCCAAGAACACAATGTCAGCATCTCTACCGTTCAAGAAGCCTATCGCTTACTGGAAGACAATCAACTCACAGAAGTCCGACCCAAATCAGGCTACTACGTCACCAGCGCCCAACGCTCACCCGACTTACCCGGTATCAGCCGCCCCAACCAAAAGCCCTTAGAGGTATCTCAATGGGAATTGGTCGTAAAATTACTTCACAGCCATGAACAAGATGGCGAACTGGCTTTGGGGAAAGGCACTCCGGATGTCAGCTCAAATAGCCTGAAGCCCCTATCAAAATACATGGCTAGCATTAGTCGACGCACAGATATAGCCACTTTTACCTACGACTCGCTGCAAGGCTCCAAAGAACTACGACTACAAATAGCCCGCTTGATGGTTGGCTCAGGGTGCCGTTTACATCCCGATGATATTCTCACAACGACAGGCTGCCAAGAAGCTCTGACTTGCAGTATGCGTGCAATTGCTAACACTGGGGATATTGTCGCCATTGACTCCCCAAGCTACTACGGCTCAATGCAGACAATCCAAGCTATGGGACTTAAAGCATTAGAGATACCCACCCATCCAGAAACAGGCATTAGCATAGAGGCCTTAGAACTGGCGCTGGAACAATGGCCGATTAAAGTCGTGCAGTTGACCCCCATCTGCAATAACCCTCTTGGCTACACCATGCCCGACAGTAATAAAAAGCGACTGATTGAATTAGCAAAACAATATGACATCGCCATTATTGAAGACGATATTTACGGTGATCTAGCCTATACCTACCCTAGGCCACGCACGATAAAGTCCTTTGATGATGATGGGCGAGTCCTCTTTTGCTCTTCATTTTCAAAAACAATATCACCCGCTTATCGAACCGGCTGGTGCGCTCCAGGGCGTTACCTACAACAGGTTAAGCATATGAAATATGTTTCAACTGCTTGCGGATCCATATTACAACCTAGAGCCATTGCCGAATTTATTGCTCAAGGCCACTATGAACGTCATATTCGTAAGATGCGCGCGCAATACCTTAAAAACCGCGATCGAATGATCGATTGGGTCAGTCGATACTTTCCCGAGGGTACAAAAATGACGTATCCGCAAGGAGGGTTTTTATTATGGGTTGAGCTACCCAAGCAACTTGATACAGTCATACTTAATGAGCGTTTAGCTGAAGAAAAAATCAGCATAGCACCAGGGGTATTATTTACCGCATCGAAAAAGTATCGCCACTGCCTAAGGCTCAACTATGCACAAGAGACGAATGAAGCGACACGCTTAGCAGTACATACCATCGGAGATATAGCAAAAAATATTAACTAGATAAAATGTATAACCTTAATCACTATCGTTTTGCCCTCACCTAGCTATACTCATTTTAATAGGTCAGCCTTGAATACTAGGCACTAATACCCATGATTAACAACGACCGAGGGCAGCGATTCATGTTCCAAGATAAAGAAATTGCGTTCTTAAACAAGGAAATTAACAGCTTTATCAGCAAAGCCGAAGAACGCCTACTGGCTGACTCGATTAGCGAAGAACAACGCATCAGGCTTGAATCGAGACTGGTAACAGCATCATCCATCAAACGTAAAATAGAATACGAGAAAAAACTAACCCATCAGGGCCAGAAAAAAATGCCCTCGGTTCTAGTTGTAGACGACATGGAGTCTGCACTTCAAATCAACAAGCAAATTTTACTTCAACTTGGTTTCAAAGAAATAGAAACCGCCAGCAATGGTGATGCCGGCCTAAAACAAATGAAAACAGCTTCTGCTATACACAAACCCTACGGCCTAGTTATTTGTGATTGGGAAATGCCCAAAAAATCAGGCCTAGATTTATTAAAAGAGGTACGAAAAGATGAAGAGCTATGGGCCACACCTTTTTTTCTATTAAGCTCACGAGGTGAAAAGAGTGACATCCTAAAGGCAATCAATATTGGCGTAACAGGTTACATCACCAAACCAGTAAACCCAGCCACACTAAAGGATAAATTAAAAGACTATATCATTTAGAAAAAATCAACCAACTGAACTTTTCAATTTATCAATAAACACCAACAAACCATTTAATCTAGACTGACTGAGATGTTTATCCAAGCCCAACTCTTCAAATAATTTAAAAAAATCAAAAGCTTTAATCTCAGCACCTTCCTTACCATTCACTTCACTAATAACTATAAAAGCTAAACCCTTAATTATTAATGAATCACTATCGATAAAAAAATGCCAACAACCTTCTTTTTGAATCGCCAAAAACCATAATTTCGATTCACACCCAGAGATCAAATTTTCTTCTCTCTGAATATTTTTCATCGGAATATATTGTTTACCTAAAAATATTATTTTTTTATACTTTTTTTTCCAATTACTTATGGCCATTAATTCGTTAATGCCGGAGGTAGGGCATGCAATCTTTTTTTCTTCCGTTTCGTTTTTATTGGTATCCTCTAAAAACGAACTTAGATTTTCCACAAAACAGTCAACATCACTGTGTGTGTTATATGCAGCCAACGATATTCTCAATGCACCATCGATCGCCATAGAGCGCCACAATAATTGTGCGCAATGATCGCCCGCTCTGACAGCAATATCATTTTGATCTAACCAAATAGCCATATCTGCTACCGAGTAAATTTTAGATGCAAGAGTAGCAATACCGATATTATTTTCACTTTTTGTCAACAAAAAAATATCCGGGTAAACCAAACAGATCTTCTCTAACTGAGAATGTAAATAAGCGGTTAGATTTTCCTCATACCTCTCCATCTCATATCGATCTTGATCCGCCCAAAAACTCAAGCAAGCGACAAAACCACTTAAAGCAGACAAGGGGGAGGTGCCCGCCTCAAAGCGTTCAGGGCCTTGCACATAGGTACTCGACGATCGCTCAACTCTACTGATCATTTCTCCACCAAACGAGAGCGGCGGCAATTTTTCTAGCATCGCTATCGTGCCATAAAGAACTCCCAATCCCGACGGCCCATAAATTTTATGGGCAGAGAAGAATAAAAAGTCACATGCAATAGCGTCAACATCAATAGAGCGGTGAGGCACTAATTGAGATGCATCAGCAATATAAATTATATTCGGATTTTTATTGCGTATATTTTTAATGACAGAGGGGTCTGTAATGCTACCAAGTGCATTACTTGCCAAAGTAACAGAAATTAATTTTGTTTTCTGTGTGATTAAATGCTTTAGGTCTGAACAGTTCACTTGGGCAAAAATAAGTTTAGCGCCCCTCCTTTTGCACAACTCTTGCCAAGGCACTAGATTGGCGTGATGCTCTGCCAGACTTAAAATAATTTCATCACCATGATGTATTCTTTCGGCCAGGCCATTAGTGAGAATATTGATACTTTCTGTAGCGCCAGAAGTAAAAACAATTTCATCCGCTTGGTTAGCATTAACAAACTGAGCGGCTTTCTCTCTAGCATCATTGACAATTGCAGTAGCAGCTCGCCCTAAACGATGGCTTGAACGATTGGCATTGGCGTTGACTCGACTATAGAAATCTACAATAGCATCGATGACACATTGTGGCTTTTGTGTTGTTGCCGCGTTATCTAGATAAACAAGCGATTGATTTTCGGGGTGTTTAAATATTGGAAACTGTTTTTTAAATTCAACAGGATCAAATACAGTTGATGGGGAATTTGACGCAGTCATAAAGCAAACAAACGATACGCATTTTCTGTGGTTGTATTACACACTAAATCTAAAGGAAGCTCTTTCAGACCAGATAAAGCTTCCGCTACTTTTAGCACTTTCAAAGGGGTATTTATTTGTCCTTGAAAACCGTTGAGTGGCATATCCGGCGCATCGGTTTCTAATAATAGGGACTCTAAGGGCATTGCTTGTACTGCTTGCCTTGTTTTGTTAGCCCGAGGGTAAGTGATGCTACCACCAATGCCGAGATAAAAACCCAAACCCCAATACTGCTGGGCCAACTCTGCACTGCCGGTAAAACCATGAATAACACCGCCAGCACTAGATTGATAACGCTTTAACAATGCCAAGGTTTCATTATGCGTTTTGCGAACATGAACAATCAAGGGCATATCAAGCTCACAAGCAAGCGCTAACTGCTGCTCAAAAGCCGGCGTTTGCTCTTTGACTGTGAGGCCAATCATGGCATCTAGACCACACTCACCCACCGCAACACAAGCAGACCGATTCAACAATGAGTGCATTTGCTCAAGGTGCCCATCGGTTAAAATGCGGTGAGATACATCTTTTAACCACCAAGGATGCACTCCCACCCCCATTAATATCCCTGGAAGCAACTGAGTGATACGAAAAGATTGATCCCACTGCTGGGGCGACACCCCCGGAATCAATAAACGCTGAATACCTTTCTGCTTGCAACTGGCCCATATAGACTGCCTTTGTTCTTCATCGCCAAAATCATCAAAATCGAAATGGCAGTGGGTATCAAATAGACAGCTATCAAGGGAAGTGACCACGTTTTTCATCCAGTTATCATATCACTGTTTATGATCTAAACCATTTTGCGTATAATCGCCGGCCTTCATGATAAATGAAGTTAATGATAAGTAACCAACAAAAGAGGAAAGGCAAATGAAAGTTGAAAAGAAAACAGCCGAGTACACTGTATTAAAACGCCGCGATGGCCGCTTTGCAGTGCAGGGTAAAAACGGGCAATTTATTAATGCCGAAGAAAAACTAAAAGTCTTAATCGCTGAAGGTCTAGTAAAAGCACCTGAGCCAAAAGCAGAACCAGAACCGGAAGCAGCAGAAACTGAAGAGTCTGCGGCAGAATAAGCCTAAGCTTTCATCAAGCTGGTCGAAGATTAAAATCATCTGCCAGCTTGATCATTACCAAGTACACTTAAAACTCATCCCTCGCCATGTAGTCTGGCGCCAAGTTTTCGAAACGAGTGTATTTCCCCATAAACGTCGCTCGACACGTACCGATTTCACCATTACGCTGCTTACCCAAAATCAACTCTGCCAAGCCCTTATCGGGACTGTCTTCGTTGTAATATTCATCTCGGTAGATAAATAAAATCACGTCGGCATCCTGCTCGATCGCACCTGATTCCCTTAGATCTGAATTCATGGGTCGCTTATTGGGCCGCTGTTCAACTCCACGATTTAACTGAGATAAAGCGATAACAGGGCAACTGTATTCTTTTGCCATGGCCTTTAATGAACGCGAGATTTCAGAGATTTCTTGGGTTCGGCCCTCACTGACACCAACGGTTTGCATAAGCTGCAAATAATCCACCATGATCATGCCTGGGTCGCCATGTTCGCGGCTGGTTCGACGAATACGGGCCCGCATATCCTGTGGTGACAATGCAGCAGTATCATCAATAAACAGAGGCGCACCTTTTAGCTTTTGTACCGCAGCGGTGAGCTTAGGCCAATCTTCTTCTGTTAACTGGCCATTACGAATTTTACCTTGATCAATGCGCCCCGTTGAGGACAACATTCTCATCACCAAAGATTCGGAAGGCATCTCCATACTAAAAACCAATACCGGTTTTTTCTGGGTAAAAATAGCTGACTCAACAAAATTAAGCGCCAAGGCAGTTTTACCCATCGATGGACGCGCCGCTAAAATAATCAACTCGCCTTCTTGCCAACCTGAGGTGCGCTCATCGAGATCGGTTAGCCCAGTACTCAAACCGGTAATGTCGCTATCGGAACGAAACAGCGTATCAATTCGTTCAATCGTATTTTTTAGCAAGCCATCCATTGCCTCTAGACCACCCTCTTTTGGGCGCCCTTCAGCAATCTCTAATAAGCGTTTTTCCGCCAACTGCAGCAAATCATCCGCATCCAAACCTGAGGGGTTATAGCTGGATCGAGAAATATCATTGGCTACGTGGATGAGCTGTCGAACCGTAGCATGTTCACGCACTATTCTGGCATAAGCAACCGTGTTCGCGGAGCTAGGTGTCTGACTCACTATATCCGACAGGTACTCCATCCCGCCCACGCGTGCCAGCTCATCATTACGCGATAAAGCCTCGGCTAAGGTGACAATATCAAAGGGCTTATCCGCTTCGGATAAGGAACCCATAATATTAAAGATTTGCCTATGGGCTTCTTTATAAAAGTCCTCTGGCTGCAATATTTCCGCAACTCCGTCAAAGCTTTGGTTAGCCAGCATGAGGCCACCCAAGACTGCACACTCTGCTTCAGGTGAGTGCGGTAGAGACTGACCACCATCATGAACATCGTCATAGATCGTACTCGGGACGGTATCCAAGGGTAGGTCTTGAGGCATGGGGTTAAAAGACATAAGGCTGAGTTCGAAACATGAAACAATACGGGTAATGGTTAGAAAGGGAATAATAACAGATAAGAAAAAACCCGACAGCTGAAAGCGGTCGGGTTTTTAAATATGGTGGTCAATAACGGATACTAACGGAGGTCAGCATCAGCTAAAGTCGATTATGAAGTGATTACTCAGCTTCGATAAGGACTTTGACCGTTTCCATTACTTCACTGTGCAGCTGCACATCAATATCAAACTCACCTATTTCACGCAATGCGCCTTCAGGTAGTTTTACCTCTGCTTTAGCAACTTCAACGCCAGCAGCTGTAATCGCATCCGCAATATCGCGAGTACCAATAGAACCAAACAACTTACCTTCATCACCTGCATTTGCTGCAATAGTAATGGATAGGTCCGTTAATTTAGCTGCACGCGCTTCCGCTTCAACTTTTTTCTCTGCCGCAGCAGCTTCCAACTCAGCACGGCGTGCTTCAAAATCAGCAACATTACTTGCTGTTGCCGGCAAAGCTTTGCCCTGAGGGATTAAGAAGTTACGACCAAAGCCCGCTTTAACGCTTACTTTATCGCCAACATTACCTAGATTACCAATTTTATCGAGTAGAATTACGTCCATCTCGTTTTTCCTCATCTAATGAGTTTGTGTAGTCGTTACTATTTAATGAAACGGCTACGAAAATTTAACCAAGTGTCCAAAAAGCCTATTAGCATAAGTAATGGGCTAATCATAAACACCGCCATATAACACAACACGAGCCACGGTGTAGACGCCTGTTGTTGTTTAACCTTTTCTTTCGCAAAGCTATGAGCAAGCGCAATGGCTACCAAAATTAGCGGGAAAGCCAACACATTCGACCACCACCAATATTCCGAACCCTGCACACGACAAATCACACTGCCAAAAAAGAATATACCTGCCGCTACAGCATTTAACCTTAACTCGCGAAACTCGCCAGCAAAACCACCCGGATTATAAAGTAGTGCCTGCATCCAGCGCCCCAATAGCAACCCAAAAACTGCATTTAAGGCTAATATATAGGCGATAATACCAGACACTGCGGTATGGCTAGCCATAGTCTTCGCCAAGGTTTCACCACCCTCTTGTTCCGACAAACCTTTAAACATCAGAGCAATAAGCTCATCTATTCGATCTGACGCAAACATCATTGCTAAACCACTAATCGCAACTGAAACTGCAATAGCTGCAATGATCCCGAATGACAAAGACACCGTCACTCGCAATAAAAGTGCAGGGATAAACACCACTATCAGGCTAACTAAGGTAATCCAAATCAATAGCGGACTACTGTCACTTAAAGCCAAGGACATGACCCCTGGCATTAGGCTGATTAACAACAACAAAGTACCTTCAAAGGCACCTTTCCTCAGCGTTACCAAAGCAACGACTAAGGGCGTCAACATGGGGACAATATATCCCAACATGGCAACGGCTGAGGCCTGCATGCGGCCTCTCATAATAAATTCCGCTAGCGCTCGCATAATGCTTTTATCTCGCTAACGTCATTTTTGTTCACAGAACGCTTGTTTACGAACTTAATGTGCTTATAAAGCAAAACGCTCATAGACCAAAAGCTCTCACTTAACGATCGTGGCCATCCGTATAAGGAAGCAACGATAAGAAACGAGCACGCTTAACAGCAGTCGCCAACTGGCGCTGATACTTCGCATTGGTACCTGTAATACGGCTAGGTACGATCTTGCCGGTTTCAGTGATGTAAGCTTTCAGAGTTTCTAAATCTTTATAGTCAATACGATCAACGCCTTCAGCGGTGAAACGACAATATTTACGACGACGGAAAAAACGTGACATGATTAGCCCTCCTCTTTTGCGTCGGCATTGTCTGCTGACTCAGTTTGATTTTCACTTGCTTCTGCAGATGGTGCTTCAGAACGCTCAGAGTTATTACCACGATCAGAACCTTCGTCATCGCGGCGAGAGCGACGCTCACGGCTATCTTTTTCAGCTTTAACGATAGGAGAC
Organism: Cellvibrionaceae bacterium; assembly: GCA_050633525.1. Lineage (GTDB taxonomy): Bacteria > Pseudomonadota > Gammaproteobacteria > Pseudomonadales > Cellvibrionaceae > CANLBN01. The sequence continues at coordinate 144,267 of JBOEGR010000021.1, read as the reverse complement.
TCTTCAGTAATAGCATCGTCTTCACGAATCACTAAGTGACGTAACACTGCATCGTTGTAGCGGAAAGTCGTTGTTAGCTCTTCTAGAACCGATTCACCACATTCTACATTCATTAGAATGTAGTGTGCCTTGTGAATCTTATTGATGGAATAGGCTAACTGGCGGCGACCCCAGTCTTCCATACGGTGAACTTGGCCACCGTCATCTTTAATACTTTTGGTATAGCGCTCGACCATACCTGGGACTTGTTCACTTTGATCTGGGTGAACAAGAAATACAATTTCGTAATGACGCATATAGTTGTTCCTTACGGGTTAAGCCTCCCTATTCAGCGCCTTTAAAAGTAACAAGGAGCAGGTGAGGCAAGGAAACACCGCACTGACCTTAACTAAGCTAGCAGTAATGGCCGTACAGCGAATGTATCCCCAACAAAATTGGGGGCGCGCATTGTAGGGCATATATTGAACAAACTCAACGGCCAAGGGCTATTTATTAGGCTGATTCTCTGGCCTTGGGGTAAAAAAACCATCAAAGCGCTTTTCTATATTTCTATTTGGCGAATGATTTCGTATAGTAAGTCTTCATTGACCAGCTCAATTCCCCCCAGAGAGGCCTCATTATCTATGAAACCCTTCGTGTTCAATACGACTAGATCCATCATTAACGAATCCGGCGCACTGCAGAAGATCGCCGATATCTGCCGTGAGCAACATATGACAAAGCCACTAGTGGTCACTGACCAAGGTATTGTCAAAGTGGGCTTAATGGAAAAATTAGAAAGCGCATTAAAGACGGGTGATATGAACTACAGCAGCTTCACTGACGTCGTTGCCGATCCACCTGAATCCGTAGTCTATGATGCATTAGAGGTACTCAAGCAAGGAAACAATGACGGTGTCATTGGTTTTGGCGGCGGCTCTTCTATGGATACAGCTAAGCTCATCGCCCTACTAGCCAACACTGGTGACAAGCTCGATGATATTTATGGCGTGGGCATTGCCAAAGGCCAGCGCTTACCCCTGATTTTGATTCCAACGACGGCAGGAACCGGCTCCGAAGTGACTGCCGTTGCTATTGTAACAACGGGAGAAACCACCAAAGCCGGTGTCGTTGCCAACCAACTTTATCCGGACGTGGCACTGCTCGACGCAGAACTCACCATTGGCTTACCTTCACACATCACTGCTGCTACGGGCGTCGACGCTATGGTTCACTGTATCGAAGCTTATACCAGTGCACGCTTAAAGAACCCTTATGCAGATATGATAGCCAAAGAAGGCTTACGCCTATTGAGCGAAAACATTATGACTGCTACCCATGACGGTAAAAACGTTGCCGCACGCCAAGCCATGCTACTGGGCGCCTGCTTTGGTGGACAAGCATTTGCTAACTCTCCCGTTGCGGCTGTTCATGCACTCGCCTACCCCTTAGGCGGCCATTACCATATTCCTCACGGCTTAAGTAATTCTTTGGTGTTGCCTTATGTGATGCGTTTCAATGCGCCAGAAGCAAAAGAGATGTATGCCGAACTCGCCCCTATTATTATGGGCAAAAACGTTGAGGGTGATGCAGCCACTGTAACGGAAGCACTTATTGTTCACCTTGAACAGTTAATTGTTGACTTGGGTTTGCCAAACAACCTTAAGAAAATGGACATTCCTGAGGGTGACTTGGCTATGCTGGCAAGTGACGCTATGAAGCAACAGCGCTTACTTATCAACAACCCAAAAGAAGTATCGGAAGCCGATGCTTTGGCCATCTACCAAGCGGCTTATCAATAAGCACCTAATAAAAAATAGAGAAAATGCTGCCAGTTCAACCAGACGGACTAACAAACCTATCTGGTTGAACTTATTTAATAAAATGACTTCATATCAGGGTACAAGCACTAGTTCACTTTTTATTGCCATGGTATCCGCTAAGTATGAAGCCTCTCTTACTACTATCTCTTCTCCCGTTTTTTTTGAGCGCCTGCCTATTCCCAACAAAACCCGGGCCTGGGCTAGAGCACTTTGACAGCCAAGCGCCCAAAGTCGGCGATAGCGCTCCCGATTTTGTCCTTCAAAATTTAGAAGGTGAAACAGTCTCACTAGCATCACTGATCGGAGAGAAACCGATCGTATTACAACTGGGCAGCCACACCTGCCCCATTTATCGCTATCGACGTTTCGGCATGCGCCAACTTCACGAGAAATATAAGGATGACGCCCACTTCATATTAGTTTACACACTTGAAGCTCACCCTGTCGGTAGCGTCAGCCCTTATTCAGACAAAGAGTGGGTCAGCTTGTGGAATAGAATTCCCGGCGTATTGATTCCTCAACACGAGAGCTATGAAGAACGTGCAAGCCAAGCCAACAATTCGAAACAATCTTTAGAAAAGTATTACCAATACCAGTACCTAGTCGACACTATCGACAATCAGGTCTGGACTGATTACGGCTCCGCGGCATCCCCCGCTTATGTCATTGACTTATCTGGGAAGGTAGCATTGAGACAGGCATGGGTTAACCCACAAGAAATCGATCACACTTTACAATCGATAAATCAAAAAAATCAATAGTAATAAGGCCTGAATGCGTCGACTAGACACAAATGACAACAATGTTATAACATAACGCTCGCATTTGTAGTCTCAGGTTTAAGCGACTTAATATTACCAAACAGCATTATCAACCCGATAGTCAGGAATTCTTATGAAACACCCTATTATTTTACCCCTAGCATTATACTCAGCACTGCACGCATTTGGCGCCACAGCAGCCGAAAAACATGTTCATGGAGAAGCCGAATTATTTATTGCTATTGAAGGCAAAAAGGTATTAATTGAAATGGAGTCGCCCGCTGACAACTTTCTTGGTTTTGAGCACGCACCAAAAACGAAACAGCAGAAATCTTTAGTGCAGGCCACACAAAAAACCTTAGAAAACCACACTAGCCTACTTACATTGACTCAAGGAAATTGTAAGCAAGTTGATGCCTTTATCGAATCGCCATTTAGTGATCACAGTAAAGAGGAAAAAGAAGATCATCATGATCATGGACATGAAAAAGAAGAGCATCACGATCACGACAAAAAAGCCAAGAAAGATGATGACCATCATGACCACGGACATAAGAAAGATGACCACCATGATCATGACAAACATGAAGAAGGTGGAGATACTCACTCCGAGTACCACATCACTTATACCTTAGAGTGTAGCAATAGCGACGCTATCAGCAGTGCGACCGTTACTGCATTTGATGCTTTCCCCAATATTGAGGAAATCAAAGTAAACTGGGTAACCAGCCAAAAACAAGGCTCAAAAGAGGTCAGCGCCAAAAGCAGAAAAGTTAGCTTTAAGTAATTAAGGCGTAGATAAAAGAAATGAACTACAGGCTAACACTAGGCGGCTGACATTAAGCCGCCCAAGTTAAGTGGTTCACGCTAAAAAGGCGTTAAAAGACTCACTGCGAAATTAAGGCTTATATTTATCGTAGGTTTTTACGCCTTCAGCTTGGATAGTATAAGCCGACATGGCAAGGTCATTTTCAATCACCTCGGTCAGCATTTGACCCTCGACCCAGAAGGGGTCGTACAATACATCCAGAGACAGGCCTTTGGGATACTTGACGTAGATAATCTGATTAGGTGGTGGTGGTGGCACATGGATACATGCCCCGAAGTAAGGCACGAGGAAGAACTCGGTTACCACTTGATCATCATTGTATTCAACGGGAACCACAAAACCGGCGATACGAATATCTTTTTGATTAAAATCAGCATTGATCTTAGTCGATTTTAACGCATCATAATAAGCCTGCTCCTGCGGAGAAAGCGCCTGAACAGCTTGATCCGCGATACTATCCTCAATTGCTTTTTCGACAGAATTAGCGATAGGATCTTTAGGAACAAAATCAAGCGAAGACCCCTCGGGAATATTCATTAGTGACTTAGGAGGGTTGAGCAGGGCATCAAGGTCACTTTTAGGTATAAGGTCAACCCACTGGACCGGCGGGTAATTCTTAGCGACAGCAGATGTACTAGCAAAGCAGAAGCATAAAGAGATAAGCAAGAGCCTAACTGATAGGATGCTCCTGCAAACTGGTAGCGATTGAGAAAATGCGTTACTTTTCATAATATTACAACCATAGTCTTCCAACCAAAGGCTAAAAGTTCTATATGGCTTTACATGGGACGTAAACATATAGAACGTAAAAATTAAATTAGGCAATAAAGTAAAGTATGACTGAAATTCACACAATTGCAATTAAAGATTTACGCTTTTCATGGCCTAAGACACAGTCACCTATAGTGGCCATTGATGATTGGCAATTGCGCCAAGGACAACGGCTTTTTTTGTATGGCCGCTCAGGTTCAGGGAAATCTACTCTGCTCAATCTAATCGCAGGTATTTTAGAGCCGCAAGAGGGTAGCATAGCGATCGACGGGCATAATATTGTCAACATGAGCCAACGACAGCGAGATCAATTTCGCGCAAAAAACATTGGCATTATATTCCAACAATTCAACTTAATACCTTACCTTTCTGTCACCGATAATATTCGCCTAGGCCAAACATTTTCGGCCTGTGACTACGAACACGAACGCCTTTTAGAATTAGTCAAAAAACTAGACTTAAACGAATCCGTTTTACTACAACAAGCCAATCAACTCAGTGTCGGTCAACAACAACGTGTCGCAGTGATACGCGCACTCTATCATCGACCTAAACTCATTATTGCAGATGAGCCAACATCAGCACTAGATGCAGAGACACGAGATGAATTTATCCAGCTCTTACTTGAACAAAGTACCGCTAACAACAGTACGGTATTGTTTGTTAGCCATGATAAAAATCTAGCCAAACATTTCGACCAACAACTCGACCTTAATCAATTAAATCAAACCAAGGCTTAAAAGGAAGACAAAATATGTTGTTCAAGCTTGCCCTTAGCAGCCTAATTAATCGAAAAACAACGGTGATCTTAACAATAGCTTCTATCGCTATTAGCATTGCCATCGTTTTAAGCGTGGAACACATTCGGCAACAAGTAAAAAATAGTTTCACCAGCACACTGTCCAGCACTGATTTAATTGTTGGCGCACGTTCTGGAAGAATTAATTTACTGCTTTATTCTGTTTTTCGTATTGGTAATGCAACCAATAATATTGACTGGAACAGCTACCAAACCATTGCCAAACAAAAAGGTGTTAGTTGGACAATTCCCATTTCGTTGGGTGATGCCCATAAAGGCTATCGTGTATTAGGGACAACGCAAGACTATTTTCGACATTATCGTTATGGCCAAAAGCAAAACTTAAGTTTCGCTAAAGGAGAGATGTTTACTGGCGTTTATGATGCTGTACTGGGAGCAGAGGTTGCGAGAAAGCTAGGCTATACCTTAGGCCAAAAAATTATTTTATCTCATGGTATTACCGAAGTAAGCTTCACCCAACACGACGACAAACCATTTACCATTACTGGGATATTAAAACCTACCGGCACACCTGTTGACCAAACCGTTCATATTAGCCTTGCAGGAATGGAAGCAATTCATATTGACTGGCAAAATGGCGCACCGATCGGCGGCTTAAAAATAGATGCCGCTACCGCATTAACAAAAGATTTGACGCCAAAAAACATTACTGCTTTTTTAGTCGGCCTTGATAACAAAATAATGACCTTCCGACTCCAGCGACAAATAAACGAGTACCGTGGAGAACCCCTAATGTCGATTTTACCCGGCGTTGCGCTGAGTGAATTGTGGCAAATAATGAGTGTCGTAGAAAAAGTACTCGCGTTAATCGCCGCATTGGTAGTGATTGCCTCGCTACTAGGCATGACCACCATGATGTTATCCACGCTTAATCAACGGCAGCGAGAGATAGCGGTATTAAGAGCAACGGGAGCATCTGCCGGCTTCATTTTTTGCCTAATTGAACTGGAAATCATTCTCATAACGTTTGCCGGTATTGTGCTGGGTTTAGCCTTACTTTGGTTACTGATGCTAGTAGCTCAACCCATCATTATGGATTATTACGGCATTTTATTATCTAGCAATCCATTGAGCCTATCTATTCTGTACTACCTTGTTGTTATTTTTATGCTCACCAGCTTACTTGCATGCATTCCTGCATGGCAAGCTTATCGGCAATCCTTATCTCAGGGGCTAATGACAAAATAAACCGAATAAATTATTTACGCGTATATAGCTAGGCTATTTATCAATCAAAAAAATACTATGTTGAATTATTACATTGCTCGTTGTTGCTCCAAAATAAAATTCATACTCGGTCTATACCTGACACTATTACTAGTGAGTGCCTGCTCAAGTTTTCAACCCGAAAGATTAGACTATAGTAAGATTGATGTCAGCAAACCTAGCAGCACACTAGAATACGGCGTCTATACCCCACCGGGCTGGACTAAAGATGAATCACTCCCTCTTGTATTATTTCTTCATGGAGGCGGTGACAACCACACTAGTTTCGAAAAATTTAAAGCCGACGAGTATTTTGATAGGGAAATAAATGCTGGTAACATTCCTCGCGTTATCTTGCTCACACCCAATGGCAAGAATGGCTTTTGGGAAAACTGGCATGATGGCACACACAACTATCGAGATTGGGTATTAAATGAAGTCATGCCCAAAGTACAACAAGACTATAATACTCTAGCATGTCCAGAACACTGCCATTTAGCAGGTATATCAATGGGTGGGTTTGGCGCATTACGCTTTGCCTACTTTGCCAATGATCGCTTCTCTAGCATCAGTGCAATGAGCGCCCCCATACTCAGTGAAGAAGAAAACAAGAAAGCCAAAAAATCGATATTAATCCGTCTTCTTTTTCCCCTAGCTCGTATATTTGGCCCTGACTTTTCTGAAAGTTACAAAAAAGAAAAAATAGAAAAGGTATGGCTTGAGAATAAAGATTTACAAAAAATGCGGCTCCAACTTGTCGTCGGCGATAATGATAGGGAACAAATCATGAAAGCCAACCATCGCTTCCATGCCCTAATGGCTGAAAATAATGTTGACCATAACTACATTGTGTATAAAGGCGGACATAAATGGAAATATTGGATTCCAAATTTGGACAAAGTCATTAATTTTCTCGTTAATGAGCCCAAAACCAAAGGGTAAGCCTTAAGCAACAGCCTTTCTTATGTGGTGAGACCACGAACAATATTAGCCTCTCAATAATGGCTGTCAATAATGTCTACTAATAATAGTGACCTTAATACGACTATTGATTTATACTGTCCCGCACAATATTAACGCCATCAAAAACCGAATAAAAAGCGTTAGCCAAAGTCTTATATCTACTCACTAGTCTGTTACTGGAATCAATATGGCGTTTTTGAACGGCTTAAGCATTCTCCTTATTTTTCAATTAGTCGGCGAGGCCGTTTCACTCTTTTTCTCCCTCAGTGTCCCCGGGCCAGTCATTGGGATGCTATTACTTTTCATATCTTTATTGGTTTTTTATCAAATCAAAAATAGAAAAGCATCGAATAGAAAGACACCGAAAGAACATGAGCATTCAGATAATGCACACAGCCCTCCTCTCAACCAAGATCTTAAGAATAGCGCCACGGCTATACTCAGCCATCTATCTTTACTATTTATACCCGCAGGTGTTGGGCTAATTGTACATATAAACCGCTTAGAAAATCAGTGGTTTCCTATTGTGACAGCGATCCTATTAGGCTCTATTATTACTATGGCTACCACTGCATGGGTTATGATTTTCATGAACCGGCTCTTAAAAATTGATCACAAAAACAATAAAGGTGGTGTATGAATAACCCACAAGATAGCATTTGGGTTTACCTTTCCACTAGCCCATTACTCTGGCTCACATTAACACTCATTGTCTATATTGCAGCCTTTCGTTTATATCAATGGTCTAATGCAAACCCTTTGCTTAACCCAGTAGCGATTTCAATTATATCGCTGATGTTATTTCTAAGTCTGACTCGAACAGAGTATCAACTTTATTTTTCTGGGGCACAATACATACACTTTTTACTCGGGCCAGCAACTGTTGCACTGGCCATACCACTTTATCAACAAGTTTCAAAACTGAAAAAAATTTGGATCCCGGCAATCACGGCAATCACAGTAGGCGTAATTGTTGGGGCCATCAGCTCTGTTTTCATCGCTCGCTGGCTAGGGGCAGATATACAAACTCAATTATCCCTAGCACCTAAATCAGTAACCGCTCCTGTTGCCATGGGCATTGCCGAAAAAATTAATGCCTTACCTTCACTCACTGCAGCTCTGGTAGTAATGACAGGAATTTCTGGTGCACTTATTTGCACCAAACTATTTAGTTTATTAGGTATTCATGACAATAGTGTCAAAGGCATCGCCACTGGTGTCACAGCACATGGCATTGGAACAGCAAGAGCATTTCAACTCAATGAAGAAATGGGCGCCTTTTCTGGTTTAGGTATGGCATTCGCAACACTCATCAGCGCGTTGATATTACCCTCCATCGTTTTGTATTTATTTTAAAGATAGATAATATTATGACCTATGACTTTCATTCAAACATGGTGAATCAACCACTCGATGTAGAAGCCTTACCCGATATATTAGAAAAAATTTACAGTGAAGTAACTGAAAATTATGGCAAAGGTAAAGTCGCAGATTATATTCCCGACCTTAAAAAAGTAGACCCAAATCAATTTGGCTTGGCTTTACGTACTGTCGATGGCCAAGAATTTACAATAGGTTCTGCGGATACTGAATTTTCTATTCAAAGTATATCCAAGCTATTTACCCTAATGCTCTCACTAGACACAATTGGCGACACACTATGGCAACGTGTTGGCAGAGAGCCCTCAGGTATGCGCTTTAACTCTTTATTACTGCTCGATTCAGAAGGCGGCATACCACGCAACCCCTTCATTAATGCCGGAGCGATTGTTGTAACGAATACTATCGCGGCACGCAGCTCAACACCCTCACGCCGTATTGAAGAGTTTATTGCTTCACTATCCGGCAACAAAAATAATCGTATTGATCAACAAGTCGCTTTAGGTGAAAAAAGAACAGGCTTTCAAAATATCGCTATAGGTAATTTATTAAAAGCGTTAGGTAATTTAGATGGCGATGTCAATCAAACACTGGATTGTTATTTCAAACAATGCGCGATGAGCATGAGCTGTCGAGATCTTGCCAGGGCAACAGAATGCCTCGCCAATCGTGGTCGCTCTCATTTTAAAACTTCATTTCATGCTGAGGCAATGGATAAACGCATCAACTCCATTATGCTCACCTGCGGCCTGTATGACGCAGTAGGCAACTTTGCTTACAATGTTGGCTTGCCCGCAAAAAGTGGGGTTGGAGGTGGAATCGTCGCCATCGCACCAGGACAATATACTGTTAGCGTTTGGTCTCCAGAACTCGATGAATTTGGTAATTCGGTACTAGGGCAACTCGCTTTAGAAAAATTAACGACCTACACCCATACATCAATTTTCTAATTAAAAAAAGAGTATTCAAGGTGTCGATTAAGGCGAAAGAACATAATACGTTTGATAAAAACGTGTAATTGCCTCTGCTATATCAACGGCCATTTTCTCACGGCGCTCTTTATTTTTTCTTATAGCACGACCAATTTCAACTTGCATCGCATCGATACCATTCGACAAATGACTACCGTATTGTCTTAAAGTAAAACCACCGTAATAATAGCGCTCTCGTTTATTAGGCTTAGGGTGAATATCATATTTTTTCTCTCTCAAAACAGTAAAAAAACCATTTTTTTCTTCACTTACATCTATTCCAAAGCGCTGAATAAGTTGATCAATAGTTTCTTTATTACGAGTCCCTCTTAGTATTTCATAATCATATTTTGACTGGCCGTGCACATCCAACATAAAGCCGTGTTGCCAGCTGTGCTGAATTTTATCAATCGCTTGACGCAAGCGCTGATGGTAGTAACGATAGCAGTGTTCAGCTTGCACGGTTTCGTATGCTTGCTCGGGAGGCCGATTAAAATCGATTTGACTACGATGAACACCTGCCACAACGACAAAAGGCCTAAAGCCATTTTGCTTTAAGGATTCAGCAATGCTCCAAGTCAGCTTATCTGTATATTGATCCGCTCTATTGACGAAACGCTTAAAATCTCCACCCTGCCTAGCGGGAACACCCGGCAACAGTTGTGTTTTTCCAGCACCGTGTGGAGAGGTTAACAAAATAGGGACATTACCTTCCTGGTAATGAATATAGTCTGAACAAGCATAAGCTAAGCTTGTATAGGTAAACGCTAATAAACCCAAGAGATAAAGACTAAAGATGCGCCAGATCAATTTCATTAACATAGTTTCATAGCAAGAACATAAATCATAGTGATAAACCCATTATAACTGCTTACGTGCTATAGCGTATTGTTAAGCACAAAAAACTACTCTATATTACCGCTACTTAATAAAGGCCAAGCACAGCATAATATGAAAAAGATTGTCGGCGGCGGCCCAAAGAAAGTTCTCTACACCCTCAATACAATTAAGCGGATTGGACTTAAAAATTCAGCCAAAGCACTTAAGGCTAAAAACACCTGCAAAGCTTGCGGCCTAGGAATGGGCGGCCAAGCAGGTGGCATGACCAATGAAACCGGTGAGTTTCCTTCTGTCTGCAATAAAAGCATTCAAGCACAATCGACTGATATCCAGCCGCCCATCCCTGACGAGATTTTCGAACATTCAATAGACGAACTTCGAGAATTATCTGCTCACGAGCTTGAGCATATAGGGCGCCTTGGTTCACCTCTATTTAAAACAGGGAAGTCTAATCGTTATTATCAGGCCGATTGGGATTGGGCTCTAGACTATATTGCCAAGCACTTTGCGGAAACAAATCCAGAGCGTAGCTTTTTTTACTCTTCTGGCCGCTCATCGAATGAATCAGGATTTTTACTACAATTATTGGCTCGTGCTTATGGCACGAACAATGTCAACAACTGTTCTTATTATTGCCATCAGGCCACCAGTGTTGGCTTGGGCTCTACTATCGGTACGGGTACCGCCACTATAGAGCTAAATGACTTATCCCAATGTGATTTAATCTTTGTCATTGGGGCCAACCCCGCTTCTAATCATCCACGCTTTATTCACCAACTTAAGAAATGTCGCGATAGAGGCGGACACGTTATTATTATCAATCCGGCTAAAGAGCCGGGCTTAGTCAAATTTGCAGTCCCTAAAAGCGCTCATTCCATGATTGTCGGCGGCACCGATATCGCCTCTCTTTATCTACAGCCTAATATTGGGAGTGACATCGCTGTCTTCAAAGGCATTGCAAAAGCCGTACTGGAAACACAAAAACAGAATAAAGATTTTATTGACGAACACTGTGAAAATACAGATGCTTTTTTAGATGACATTCAAACAACAAACTGGGAAAAAATTGAGAAAGCTAGCGGCATAAATCGAAAAATTATTACAGAAGCAGCGACACTTTATGGCAACAGTAAAAATAGTGTCTTTGCTTGGGGTATGGGCATGACTCACCATCAATTCGGTTGTGAGAATGTTGAGTATATTGCAAACCTTGCATTATTAAGAGGAATGATTGGTAAAGCTTACAGTGGCTTATTACCACTACGCGGACATAGCAATGTACAAGGTATTGGGACTATCGGCGTCAAGCCCGTCCTCGCCGATGAGGTCTTTGATAATATCGAAACCCATCTAGGTATAAAACTACCAAAAGCACAGGGCTTAGATACATTTAACGCCTTAAAAGCTGCTCACGATGGTCATATCGATATTGCTTTTATTGTTGGTGGAAATCTTTATAGCGCAACACCCAATTCACAATGGGCAGCGGCAGCATTGAATAATATTAACCTCAAAGTTTTCCTTACTACCACGCTGAATCAAGGTCACCTTTACGGCATTGATGAAGGCGACGTACTCATTCTCCCAGTCACAGCAAGAGATGAAGAAGATCAAGCCACTACTCAGGAGTCCATGTTTAATTTTGTTCGCCTCAGTGATGGGGGTATAGAAAGGCTCGACAATGTACGCTCAGAGGTGTCTATTTTGGCAGCAATAGGGAAAAAATTATTACCTCATAGCAATATCGATTTCGAGCAGTTTTCTAATCACGATACATTACGAGAAACCATTGCTAATATTATTCCCGGCATGGATCAACTAAAGGACATCGGTATTGCAAAAAAAGAATTTCATGTCCGCAAGCGCTTAATGCATACGCCAGATTTTAAAACCAAAACGAAAAAAGCCGCTTTTGCTATCCACCCCATCCCTACTGCGAACAACCATAAACACGACTACCCTTTTCTACTTGCCAGCATCCGTAGCGAAGGACAATTCAATAGTATTATCTACGAAGAGCAAGATAGCTATCGCTATAATGCGCCCCGAGATGCTCTGCTCATATCGAGGCAAGATATGCGTCTACTCGAACTTAAAAATGGCGACAGAGTTACTATAAGCTCAAGACACGGGACAATGAAGGGCTTAGCCATACAAGAATTCGACCTTCCCTCCGGAAATGTATTGGCTTACTACCCAGAAGCCAACGCATTAACAGAGCATAATCTTGATCCACGCAGCAAAACACCCAACTTTAAATCAGTCCCTGTAAAAATAACTCAAGATAAGTCATAAACACCATTAAATAAGCCATTAGACTAATACGATTCTTCCACTATAACGTAGAAACAGAACAACGGGAGAATCCATATGACTTTATTCAAATATCTAACACCTATATTTACAGCTACACTCCTTAACGCAAGCTTTAGTCTCGTAGCTCACGCAAACATAGAAGTTCGTTTTGTAGAAGGCGCCCCAAAAGATGAATTTCTGATACAAAACACAGGGCAATGCTCAATTAAACAGTTCACTTTAGATATTGACCTATCATCTAGTGAAGGCAACTTAATCTTTGACACCACTAACGCGGGCCAAGGAGTAGAAGTGTTTCAGCCTTTTGAAGCGACTAGCGGTCAATTTGAACTCATCAGCCAAACAAATGGAAATGAAGTAAAAGATGGGGACAATACCTTATCGCTTAAGGTGCCTGAAATAAAACCTCAACAAGTGATTAGCTTTACAATTGATGTCGATGACAAACTAGAAAATAGCCAACTCGGACAAATACAAGTGACAGGATCCGAAATAAAAGGCGCTTTAGCAAAATTGAATATTAATCAAGAAAATTTTTCATCAGGCCCGTTCGGTAAAAACAACAAAGCAATTGTTACTGTACCTTCATGTGCATAACTGTTTTATCAATTTTTTTCATGAATTTATCACCGTAGGACCGAAAGAGTCTGACTCTACGGTGATAATGCATCATTATCCCATTTCCTTATGAGCGATCTACAAATCTAAATTTTGACGTTTTACCGTTTCGATGCTTAACCTTATAACCTACAGATTTAAACACAGCATTATCTGAAGATATATTGTTAACACTACTTTTTCTTTTTTCAGAAAATCGATATTTTGATTTTCCGTTTCGATTTTTTTTATTCAAACCAACCTTATCAGTCACTGTAGATACCGCTCTATCTTTTTTAAGATTAGCTTGTATCCTCTCTTGATACTGATCACTAAAACGATACTTTGATGTCTCAGCTTGAACGCTGGCAACAGATGCAATACCCAATGTTAACACTGGAATAACAAAAGCGATTTTTTTAAATATATTTTTTTTCATAACATTTACCCATTTAATAATTTCAGATTTAATATTTAATTCGGTAAATTGGATGCTGACCAAAAAAAATAGTTCACCCAAAATATTCTATAAAACGATAACTATAAGATGAATATGTTATTAGCTTATAATAATAAAACCATTCCTTGAGTTACTCAGAAGACCTCTCTTAATTGATTATAAGCTTATACCTAAAAATATTATTCCATTCGCAAAGTGGCAGGGTTACGTATCATCAAGGGTGATCTATATCTGACCGTAGTCCTTCAAGCCGAAAACAGATACAATTAAATCATCACAACCTCTATTCACCATCAAAAGATAATAAGGTCAGACAATGAAACTCGAATCTATTGCACTGCATCATGGCTACACTTCTGAAGCAACCACGAAAGCGGCAGCTGTACCTATTTACCAAACAACTTCTTTTACTTTTGATGACACACAGCACGGCGCTGATTTGTTTGATCTAAAAGTGCCCGGCAATATTTATACTCGTATCATGAACCCAACGAGCGACGTACTTGAACAGCGCCTTGCAGCGATGGAGGGAGGCATTGGCGCATTGGCTGTGGCCTCAGGTATGGCGGCCATCACTTATGCGATTCAGTGTATTTGCGATGTAGGCTCTAATATTATTAGTACTAGCCAATTATATGGGGGCACATATAATCTATTCGCGCATACCTTTCCAAAACAAGGCATTGATGTTCGCATGGTATCCAGTGAGGATATTGAGGGGTTTGAAAGTGCAATCGATGACAACACCCGCGCTATATTCTGCGAATCGATTGGTAATCCTGCTGGCAATGTTGTCGATATAGAAGCACTAGCCACCATCGCCAATAAGCATGGCATTCCTTTAATTGTCGACAACACCGTGGCAACACCATTCTTATGTCGCCCATTTGAGCTGGGAGCACATATCGTTATTCACTCACTCACTAAATATATTGGCGGTCATGGCAACTCGATTGGCGGTATTATTATAGATTCAGGTAAGTTTGACTGGGCTGCAAATAAAGGTCGCTTCCCTATGTTAAACGAGCCAGACCCTTCGTATCACGGAGTTGTTTACACAGAAGCTTTAGGGCCCGCCGCCTACATTGGACGTTGCCGTGTTGTCCCCCTACGCAATACTGGGGCAGCACTGGCCCCTCACAGCGCATTTTTAATTCTTCAGGGCTTAGAAACGTTGGGCTTAAGAATGGAGCGGCATTGCAGTAATGCAGAGAAAGTGGCTAGCTATTTACAAAACCACGACAAAGTTAGCTGGGTTAACTATGCGGGGCTAGCCAATAGCCAGTATCATGATGTTTGCCAGAAAATTACCGGCGGCAAAGCCTCAGGCATTTTAAGCTTTGGTATTAAAGGCGGTATCGAAGCGGGCACACAGTTTATCGATGCTTTGGAAATGATTTTACGTCTCGTCAATATTGGTGATGCCAAATCACTCGCCTGTCATCCAGCCTCAACCACTCATAGACAACTGAATGAGAAAGAACTAGCCACTGCGGGAGTCAGTCCAGACCTAGTTCGTATTTCAGTTGGCATTGAAAATGCCGATGATATTATTGCCGATATTAGCCAAGCCTTAGATTCTGTCAAAATGTAATATAGGTATTTTTCATGTTTAACAAAGAGTCGTTCATTGAGCACTGCCAAAAACTTAGCCAGATGGAAGGGGCCCCAAAGCTTATTAATGAATATCTCGCTGAACAGCTGCAGGATAGGCCAAGCATTATCTCTCAGCTTGGCAAACCCACATCCGCAGGGATAGAGCTGCTTTATCAAACAAACGAGCTGACTATTATTAATTTTGTTATGGCTCCGGGTATGGAGCTTCATGCCCACAACCATAATATGTGGGCCGTTATCGGTATTTATCTAGGCATTGAAGAGAATCATTTTTATACACGGCAAGGCGAATCTATTACAAAACAAAACAGTAAAAGTTTAGAAGAGGGGGATACCATCTTATTGAGTGAAAAAGTGATTCATTCTGTTAAAAACCCCACCAGTCATTTTACAGCTGGCATTCATATTTATGGCGGCAATTTTGTAGAGCAAGAAAGAAGCCAATGGGATATGGAATCACTCATAGAATCGCCGTATGATATCGAAGCAACAAAACAAGTGTTTATTGATGCCAACAAATAACTGGCGTAACACGTTTCATTTTAAAATATAAACGTTTTTTATTAAATACAACCTAGTGAAACCATCTCGTGAAAGAAATAGAAATTAATCAAGAACCAGTAGAGCTATACAAAATACTCAAATTTGAAGGCCTCGCATCGAGCGGCGCTGAAGCAAAAGCCGCGATCAGTCGGGGCGAAGTCCAGGTTAACAATGAGATTGAAACTCGGAAACGAAAAAAAATTGTAAGAGGGGATATTATTCTTTTCGAAGAAGAACAATTCAAAATCACACTGCAAAATGCCTGAACAACTAAAAACAACACAAAGCACACCCACATATTATGGCCTTACGGGCACATTATTGTGGGGGCTTATTATTTTTATCTTATTTTCCTTTCTTCAATTTATAGTTAGCTTGTGGTTCATGCAGTTCACTTACGGTGAACTCAACTCAACAGATAGGGCCGTTGTTAGCCAGCTAATGGAATACAACGGAACTTCTTTGGCGTTAAGCGGGATAATCCCGGCCTTTTTATGCCTAGTTTTTATAGCCGCTCTTATTTACTTTCTCAAGAAAACTAACATCAAGAATTATCTTGGCTTACATTCTTTTAGTGTTAAGCAACTCGGCATTTGGCTAGCTGCATTAGCTCTTTTTATTTTAGCCAGCGACTTTTTAACTCACTCCCTCGGCAAACCCATTGTTCCTGAAGTAATGTTGGATATCTACCGTAGCGCAGAACCCATCTGGCTACTATGGATTGCCCTAATGATCGGGGCCCCCTTATTTGAAGAGATTTTCTTTAGAGGGTTTTTATTACCAGGGATGCAACAAAGTTGGTTAGGCTTGCACGGTGCTGTTATTGTCACATCCATACTGTGGGCCATCATACATCTTCAATATGATATATATGGCATTGCAACTATTTTTTTAATGGGTTTATTATTGGGATACGCAAAAATAAATAGCGGTTCACTCTGGCTTCCTATTTTATTGCATAGCCTCTCCAACCTTACTGCCACTATACAAACCGCTTCGTTAATTTGAAGACGCCACAAAAACCACAAGGTTTTATGACTCTCAATCACAAACTAACTCTTTCCCAAACTTGAGTACGTCCTAACAGAGGTGCACCTATATACCCTCTGACTTTTAACTTGCCACCATTATCCTTCAAGCTAAACTTTACCTTGTATATTTTTCCTTTTTTAGGGTCTAATATTTTTCCACCGCCCCACTTTGTATTCTCCTCATTCGCTGTAACACCCCAAATAATCACCATACCCGTAATAGCTTGATTTTTTCTTTCCCCTTCACACTTATCACAAAGTGGGTTTGGCTTGCTTGGGTTTAATAACTCTATTATTTTACCTTCTAACTCGCCATTATTATCGTAGATTTCAATAATACTTTTTGGCTTCCCCGTTTCATCATCAATTGTTTTCCATTGACCGATTGGGCTTGATGTATCTTGAGCAAGCATCTGACCTGAAAACAATACGCCAACCAACAATGACAATAGAGGCAAACACTTTTTAAATACATAATATTTTGATGTCGTTATCATTACATTCTCCGCTTTATTATTAGGAACTAAATTTAAAAAATATTATTAAATCACACCTAGGAAAAGATTAATAATAGGCTGACCTTCCTTCGCCTCTCAAAGCTTTATCATGATACCGAAGATGATCTTCAATAAAACTCGCTATAAAATAGTAACTATGGTCATAACCGAAATGAGTTCGTAGTGTCAGCGGGTAATTTGCTTTTTCACAAGCCGCTTGCAATATTGTAGGCTTTAACTGCTCAACTAAAAACTCATCCGCTTCGCCTTGATCGACAAATAAAGGGATTTTTTCTTCTACCGTTGCCACTAAAACAGAAGCATCGTAAATATCCCACTGAGATTTATCATCGCCCAAATAACGGCTAAATACATTCTCACCCCAAGCGCTATTAACCGGATTGCATATAGGTGCAAATGCTGACACTGAGCAGTATTTTTGTGGATTTTTTAAAGCAATAGTGAGTGCACCGTGGCCGCCCATAGAGTGGCCACTGATACTGCATTTATCTGTTACTGGAAAATGCTGATTGATCAAAGCAGGTAATTCATTAACGACATAATCATACATATGATAATGCTGATCCCAAGGAGCTTGCAGGGCATTTAAATAAAAACCGGCTCCAGAGCCAAAATCATAACTTTCATGCTCCCCCGGCAAATCCGTTCCCCTTGGGCTAGTGTCAGGACAGACGATAGCAATACCCAACTCTGCAGCTACTCGCTGCGCCCCTGCTTTTTGCATAAAGTTTTCATCTGTACAAGTAAGACCCGACAACCAATACAGTAAGGGCACTGATTGCTTATCCGCTTGAGGTGGCAAATAAATTGAGAAAAACATTTCACAACTTAATACCGTGGAAGTGTGTTGAAAACGTTTTAAACTACCTTCAAATGATTTAATTTCAGAAATCAACTTCATAATGCCACCCACTTAAAAGATTAAAATAAAACGGTGCTAATACACAACAACCGAGCGAATACTTTTACCTTCATGCATCAAATCAAATGCAGTATTAATATCATCTAAGGGCATAGTATGCGTGACCATAGGATCAATTTTAATATCGCCACTCATATATTGATCAACATAAGCCGGTAGCTGTGTACGACCTTTCACTCCACCAAAAGCAGTGCCACGCCACACACGTCCAGTGACTAGCTGAAACGGGCGAGTGGTAATTTCTTGACCAGAGCCGGCAACACCAATGATGACCGATTCCCCCCAGCCTTTATGGCAACACTCTAAGGCTGAACGCATTACATTGACATTACCAATGCATTCAAAAGAATAATCGACACCACCATCAGTTAAATCAACAATCACATCCTGAATCGGCTTATCGTAGTCGTTTGGATTAATAAAATCTGTCGCGCCTAACATTTCTGCCATAGCAAATTTTTCCGGATTCATATCAATACACAATATCCGTTCTGCTTTTGCCATAACAGCACCTTGCACCACACTTAAACCAATGCCACCTAAACCAAAAACAGCCACACTAGAGCCGGGTTCAACTTTAGCGGTATTCAAGACCGCACCAATACCCGTTGTAATACCGCAACCCAACAAACAGACCTTATCTAAAGGAGCAGCTTTGTTGATTTTAGCGACAGCAATTTCTGGCACAACAGTGTATTCAGAGAAAGTAGAGGTTCCCATATAATGAAAAATAGGCTTGCCATTTTTTGAAAAGCGCGTGGTGCCATCAGGTAACAAACCCTGCCCCTGTGTAGAGCGAATAGCTTGGCATAGATTCGTTTTACCAGAGAGGCAGAACTTACACTGACCACATTCAGGTGTATAGAGAGGGATGACATGATCGCCTATAGCAAGCGAAGTAACCCCCTCACCCACCTCTTCGACAATACCTCCGCCTTCATGGCCTAAAATTGCAGGAAACAAACCTTCTGGGTCATCACCAGAGAGCGTATACGCATCGGTATGGCACACGCCTGTCGCCACGATACGTATCAACACCTCGCCCGCCTTAGGTCCATCGAGATCGATCTCTTCAACGCTTAAGGGCTGGCCA
Organism: Cellvibrionaceae bacterium; assembly: GCA_050633525.1. Classification (GTDB taxonomy): domain Bacteria; phylum Pseudomonadota; class Gammaproteobacteria; order Pseudomonadales; family Cellvibrionaceae; genus CANLBN01. The sequence goes on along the minus strand of JBOEGR010000021.1, from coordinate 124,827 downwards.
GCCGCCCACGCTACCGCTGCACGTGTTTTCATTTTTCACCTCAGTCAGTACTTATTATATTTAGGCAGTGTAGCAACTTTAAACGGGGCCTGCTATTGCGCTAAAGTGTAGTATAAACCACTGAACTCTTTAGCCCGTATCTAGTCTTTAACAACGACCTTTTTATCGCAGAGAAAATCATGCAACCCCCTTTTATATCGAACCGCATTTGTACGCTATTCTTCATTCTAGTATGCAGCCTACCACTCACGGTACAAGCACAAGTCGATGACAGCTGGCGAAGCTACTCATGGAAAGAAAAGAAAGATAAGGATGGCATTAAAATCTATACCAGCAAGGTAGCAGATTCAAAATTTGATGCCGTGTATGGGAGCATGCTAGTTCAAGCATCGGTCAATAGCTTAGTTGCATTAGTAAAAGATACTGACTCATGCAGCCAATGGGCAGACTTGTGCAAAGAGTCGAGGGTTGAGAAAAAAAATTCGGAAGTAGAGTATTTCGTTTACACCTATAACGATGTACCGTTTCCCGTTACTGATCGCGACGTTATCGCAAAAGTGAATTGGTCACAAGACCCGGATACCCTTGCCGTTATAATGACAGCCGAACCAACTCCTGACATGCTAAAAGAAACCAATGCCGTTCGAATTATTGAAGCCGATTCACGCTGGTACTTTACCCCTCAGGCGGATGGCAGTACTAAAGTTGAAACTTTCGCTCATATTAACCCCAACGGCCCCACTCCAGCTTGGTTAATCAATATGCTATTAGTTAGTTCACCGTTTAAAACAATGCAGGGCATGAAAAAAATGATGGAAAGCGGCATTTATGACAATGCAGATAGTATTTTTTAGTCAAAAAAAATTAACGCTTAAGCATTGCCACATATACAGTAAAAAAAAACAGTTTTATAATAAATTATTATTTTCATCAATCGCATTTAATTGATTACCATCAGGGCCATTTGTTGTGGGATCAGGAATCCAAGGTTCCAAACAATCACGATCTTCAATACAAGGGTCAGTTAAAGCATTTAAAAATGCGACCACTTGTTGGCGCTCCTGCCCATTTAAATTAATACTTTCAAATAAGGTCGTATTTTGTTGTCGCTCTTGCTGTAACTTATTAATCGCTAAATCGGTATTCGCTTCAGCATTTGGATACAGGTTTTCACAATTGGGCATATTTTCAAACTGATCTAATTCACACCATTCTTCATCATCAAAATAATTGTTCACGCTACCTTGAGGGTTATTATAATGAGCCAACACATCGTTCAATGATTCATAGGAACCACTATGTCCATAAGGTGCCGTCATAGTTACATTTAACAAGCTAGGAGTACGAAAACGGTAGCGATCATCAGTATCGCCCGTTTCTCGCTCACGCCCAAAGTCATCGCTTCCTACAGTACCATCGCCTTTACCCACACCAATTTGAGGAAAACCAATCAAATGATGTTGCTCATCCGTAAAGCGATCACCACTATGACAAGCAGAGCAACCACCACCACCGCTATCAATTGAAGTAAAAAATAAAATAGCCCCCGCTTTTTGATCATCACTTAAGGCGTCGACATTGCCATTAACATATTCATTCCAAGGATTATCAACAAAGAGCATCGAACGTTCGTACTCTCCTATCGCTTGAACAATATTATCAAAAGTTACTAAGGTCTCTGCCGGTGACGAACTCGAAAATGCCTGTTGAAATTCAAATAACCACGCATTAGACAATAATTCGTTTGCTCCTATACCGTAATCACCTATACGCGCAGCAAGATGACCCCTTATATCATCGTTACTACTTCCATTTTCGAACACCTCTCCTTTCATTTCCTCTATTGAGGTCACAGGAAAACGGGCTTGAGCGGTCACTAAATTTTCCCCGGCACCAATATCAGCCACTCCAAAAGCAGTATCAGGCGTACGAATACCTGAACTAGCGCCATTACTTCCAGCTTCTTTACCCAAACTCTCCACTCGAGAGTCCCAAAATAAACTCGCATCGTAGAGAGCAACATTGAAAACCGTCGGAGCATTTCTTGGAACCAAAGGTAAGCCACCAATATGCTCACGGCCTTCACCCAACACCTCATCATTTAGCGCACCCACACCAACGGAGAGAGATAATTGATCTGCGCCGCCAAAAACAGGGTGATGACAAGTCACACAGGCAGAATCAATATCACCACCTAAGCTTTTACTGAAAAAAAGCAATTTTCCTAATTGAGGCAAAGGGTCATTAATATTAGGGATGGTTCGACCCAACTCGGGATTGCCGGTTAAACCCTGAGCATCAATTAAAGCTCGCAGCTCAATATCCACCGCTGTTTGAACAGGCTCTACTTCTGGTTCAGCGGTTTCCTCTTCTGGTACAACTTCTTCCTCAGCCGCTTCAGCTTGATCTTCTTGTGAATTATCTGAACTACCGCCACTGGAGCCACAACTTGCGAGCAATGTTAGCGACATCAAGACAAGCAAAGAATGAGTGATGATTCTAGGAAGCATATACGAGACCTTTAGCATTAGGAGGGGGATTATTTATATTAAGATCACAATAAGTAAGAAATATGCAAATAAATGAAGGAAAGGGGATGTATGACTAAAAAGGTGGATTGAATCACAAAAAAGCCCTCTCAATGAGGGCAAGCAAATACAAAAAGACTATTGGTTTTGGGATTTATGCTTCATCTTTCGCTCCTTTGATTCAGCCCGACGCTGCTCTAAATGCGTTTCAAAAGAGCTCAACTGTTCGTCGGTCAATACCGAAGATAGCGCTGACAATGTTTCCTCTCGATGTTGATCCATCATATTTTTTCTTTCTTCACGAGAGGCCTCTTTAATTACTTTCCGTTTCTCATGCTGACTCTGCATCAGCGATACAAACTCTGCTTTTTGAGACTCTTCCAGATTCAACTCTTCTGCTAAGCGATCAAAATTCGGCTCTTTTTTACCATGAGCAACAACAAGAGAAGAACCTAAAATGCCGGCCAAGAATACAACCAATAAATATTTTTTCGCTTGAAATATTTTCATAAAATTACCTATCAATAGTTAAATTAAGCATGACTGACAGCCTCACCGCTCTGCCATATTGACAATATAGATAATAAGTGTGCAAAAAAATCTTCAGAAAATGAAAGAAAAAAGGAAAGCAACATAATACTCTAAAAATTAGGTTTTTTTCGTGAAAACAAAGAAGCTCCTCACAGAGAACCGCAGTGTACAAGGGCGTACATGAGCATTCGAGTACGGAGCTGATGCCGATATCGCAAAAAAAGACAATTTTTAGAGGTAGCCTTTACTCCACTTCAACATATTCCATCTTGTACCCAACACCATAAACAGAATGAACGACCTCTACAGTATCATTCACTTTTGCGATTTTTTGGCGTAGCTTTTTGATATGACTATCAATCGTCCTTTCAGAGACAACCCTATAGTCGCTGTAAATTTCTTCCATTAATTGAGCACGAGAATAAATTCTACCCGGCGACTTTGCCAGTAAACTCAGCAATGTATATTCAACTGCAGTTAAATCTACTTTCTCACCATGAAGTTGAACCATCATCTTTTCATCATCTAAAATTAAACCTGATGAGGCTTCAGGAGTATTTGAAAATTGTTGGCGCCGCCAAATTGCCTTGACCCTTGCAACCACTTCTCTTGGACTGTAGGGCTTACAAATATAATCATCTGCCCCTATTTCAAGACCTAACAAGCGATCAATTTCTTCCACTTTTGCTGTCGTCATGATCACTGGCAAATATTGATGCGCAGGTGACTGACGTATCTCTTTGCACAATGTAATACCATCTTTATTGGGTAACATGATATCAAGCAATACAATATTTGCCTGAAACTCACTCAAAACACCCATTACAAGAGCACCATCATCAATCATCCGCACGATAAAACCTGATTGCTCTAAGTAATCTTTTAATACCCCTGCCAGCTTATTTTCATCTTCAACAACAAGCACTTTATTACTCATATATTTTTCTCATTCAACCTTGCTATGATTTTGATTTTGGTAGCACGATAGTGATTTTTAAGCCACCCAAGTCTGAATGGGAAGCATTAATATGGCCTGAATGAGCCTCTACTATCGACTTACAAATAGACAAACCTAAACCACTACCACCTTTGGCTCGATTTCTTGATTTTTCTTCGCGGTATAAACGGTCAAATAACTTATTGATTGATGCCGTCGGCACACCAGGAGTACTATCTTCCCACTCAACTACAATTGCGTTTTTAGAATTGAGCTTGGTATTCACTTGGATTCGGCCACCAGCATCAGTGTAACGTAAACTGTTCTGCAAAAGATTCTCAAACAATTGATGCAAGCGGTCTTCATCAGCATAAGCTGATAAGGCATACTGATTTCCCGTTGTATTTAAATTAGCGTGAAGCTGCTTTGACTGAAAATCAATTTCATGTTGATCAAAAATATTTTCAAGCACTTGATTAACCGAAACAGGAGCAAAACGATAATTTAAGGTGCCCGAGTCAGACAACGCCAACTCATGAAGGTCATCAACCAAACGCTGTAAGCGCAAAATATCCTCATGTAAAGAGTACACTCTATCAATCGATAATACTCTTACCCCATCCTGTATCGATTCTAACTCTGCTTTCATTGTCGATAATGGGGTACGTAATTCATGAGAGATATCAGCAATCCACTGCTGTTGTGATTGCTGATGATGCTGCAAAGTAGATGTCAGCTGATTGAACGATTGAAACAAACTGCCAATCTCATCATCTGCCTTATAGTTTACCTTTACCGTATAATCACGCTGCATTAAACGATTCATCCCTACAAGCAAACGCTGAATGGGCGAGGTCATCCACGCGGCTATAAAGAAAGCCGCTAGCACTGCTAACAAACAGGCAAGTATCGCAACGACAATAAAATAATACGTTTGCTTTTCAACAAACATTTTATCCGTGTTGTTATCAATATCATTTAATTTTTTAATACCAACGTAGGCGAGAACACTTCCCTCGAACATAATAGGCGCTAACTTTAAGTTCGCTATATTTTGCTCTCTACCATGAATGATATTTTTACCACTATCGAGTAAGAGGTAGGGTTGTCGCGAAGGCGGCGGTCTGCGATGTGGAGGCGGACGACGCCCTTCTCCAGACAAATGTGGCGGCGGACGTGTTTTTTCCTTTCTAGGTTTCGGATCTAAAAAACCGTCTCTGGCGTTGGGTAAAGTGTTTCGCACAAATTCATGCCAAACTCTTTTGCTATTGACTAGTCTTTTCCATTGCCCATCAGTGCTGACTTGCTCAGATAGTGCCAGCTGTAACTGATTTAAAGATGAAAACCGCAGATCATTAAGGTATTGCAAGAAGCCCGCACGAAAAATAAGTAACATAGCAACAAAAGCCACTAGAGTTACAAATAGTGCAAGTAAAGAGAAGGCAATAATCAGTTTATGTCGAATACTTAACGCCATATAAAACTACCATGTTTAAACATAGCGTCACTATAGCGCATTTAAAATACTCACATTATGAGTGTAAAGCGAGTTTCATATTATTTACACATTGCTAGCAGGCTGTTGCAACAAACAGCATACCTATTAAGCGAGGCACCACTTAGTAGAGGACTCGGCAGCGAATAGTGCCCTTAATACTTTTTAATTGCTTCAAAGCGACGTCACTGTAATCAGCATCGACTTCCGTCACTACATAACCGACTTTGTCATTAGTCTGTAAGTATTGACCGGCAATATTGATTTCATTCTCAAAAAAGATGTTATTGATAGCCGACAATACACCCGGAATGTTTTGATGCACGTGTAACAACCGATGCTTACCGGGGTGCTCTGGTAAAGCCACTTCAGGGAAATTAACCGAGCTAGTGGTAGTACCATTATCAGAGTATTTCACTAATTTCTCAGCGACTTCCGTACCGATATTTTCCTGAGCCTCCTGTGTAGAACCACCCACATGCGGCGTAAGAATGGTGTTATCAAATTCACGGAGAGGACTTACAAACTCCTCGTTATTACCTTTAGGCTCAACAGGGAATACATCAATCGCAGCACCCGCTAGGTGCTTACTCCTGAGCGATTCCGCAAGAGCCTCAATATCAACAACAGTACCACGAGCGGCATTAATCAAGATTGAGCCCGACTTCATTGCCGTCAATTCTTTCTGGCCAATCATATCTTTTGTCGAAGGGCTTTCAGGAACGTGTAAAGTCACCACATCGGACATACCTAAAAGCTCATATAAATCACGCACTTGTACCGCATTACCCAGAGGCAGCTTAGTAACCACGTCATAGAAGCGCACCTTCATACCCAAGGATTCTGCCAAGACACTGATTTGACTACCAATCGAGCCATAGCCAATGACACCCAAAGTTTTACCACGAGCCTCAAATGAACCCACCGCTGTCTTCAGCCAACCACCACGGTGACACACTGCATTTTTCTCAGGTATACCCCGCAACAGCATAATTGCCTCTGCTAGCACTAATTCTGCCACTGAACGCGTATTAGAATAAGGAGCATTAAACACCACTACACCATGTTCTTGCGCCGCCACCAAGTCCACTTGGTTCGTCCCAATGCAAAAGCAACCGACTGAAACTAGTTTTTTAGCCGCCTCAAAAACACGCCGGGTTAGCTGAGTACGGGAACGAATACCCACAAAATGGGCATCTTTGATCTTTTCTACCAATTCATCTTCGGTTAATGCTGTTTTGAGGTATTCAATGTTCGTGTAGCCAGACTCTTTCAGAGTATCGATAGCAGTCTGATGCACGCCTTCTAAGAGCAGAAAGCGAATTTTAGATTTTTCTAGAGAAATAGAGACCATGGTTTAGAGCAACCTCAGCAGCAAAACAGTCATTAAAAAGGATCAAAACTAAAGCACTAAGCCCAGAACACTGAAATCAGAGCTGCTGGAAAGCAGGGCGCCAAAGAATGAAGTGGAGAGCGACTCCCGAAGGGCGCGCATTTTAGCAGAATTGCAGGTGGAAACCTATATTTCCATAGCACTGCGCAAGATAAAGGTCACAGTGGTAATCTAGAGGTGTAACATCCACGTAGGTTCTTCCAACAATATAGGTAAAATAACCTGCACAACCCCACTTACTCGCCACTTAACTCATCATTAAGGATCACCATGCATCTCGTTTGGCTACGCAATGACCTGCGTTTACAAGACAACCCCGCTTTATATTATGCCGCCAAGCGTGGTGATATTTGCTGCGTTTACACCATAACCGAAAAACAATGGCAACAGCATGATGATGCCCCCGCAAAAATCATGTTATGGAGAGACCGTTTAAACGTCATCGCCAGAGAGCTAAAAGAGAAAAACATCCCCCTTAAGATAATCAAAGCGGACAGTTATAGCGACCTACCCAAAGCATTCCTGTCGCTGATCAAAAAGATTAACGCTCAGTCTCTATCGTTTAATATCGAATACCCTTTAAATGAAAAAAACAGGGACGCAGGCGTTACAAGAGCCTGCGAAAAAAAATCAATCGCAGTGCACAGCTATCACGCAGATGTGATCCATCCTCCTGGCAGCGTCAGGACTCAGAGCGATACGATATATCACGTCTATTCTCCTTTCGCACGCCAATGGCGCAAGCAAGTGAGTACAGACCAACTCAATATTTTGCGTGCACCCACGAAACAACAGCATGCGCACTTGGAAAGCGATAATGTAGACACACACTGGCATTGTTATGAACGGCAATACCGAGAAGATTTATGGCCTGTTACCACAAACGCAATTCAACAGAAGCTTAAACGCTTTGCAGAAAGAAACATTGACCAATATAAAGATATTCGCGACATCCCCAGCATAGCTGGTACCAGCACCTTATCACCTTATCTGGCTTGCGGAGCTATCAGCCTCAGACAATGCATTCAATCTGCCCGAGAGCACAGCCATGACTGGCTAGAAAATACATGGGTTAATGAATTGATTTGGCGTGAATTTTACCGTCATCTTATCGACATCTACCCCCACCTTTCTCGCTCTGAAAATTTCAAAGCCACCCGCAAGCCCATACCATGGGAAAATGACAAACGACATTGGCAAGCGTGGTGCAAGGGTGAAACAGGCTACCCTATTGTCGATGCTGCCATGAAACAACTGACACAAACGGGGTGGATGCATAATCGCCTACGCATGATTGTAGCCGCATTTTTAACCAAACTAATGATGATCGACTGGCGCAAAGGTGAAGCCTTTTTTATGCAGCATTTAGTCGATGGCGACTACGCCTCTAATAATGGTGGCTGGCAATGGGCAGCATCGACAGGAGCAGATGCGGCGCCTTATTTCCGAATATTTAACCCCGAACGACAATCACAACGCTTTGACCCTGAGGGTGAATTTATTAAGAAATTTTTACCCGAACTATCAAGTTTAGATAAAAAATCGATTCATACCCCCAACAGTGAACAACGCAAGCATTGCGGCTACCCGGAGCCTATTATCGACTACAAATTTGCTCGGCAACGGGCTTTAGATGGCTATGCCAGCGCAATGGGGAAGACCAAATAGCCGGATAAAAGTTAGATAGAATAACGCTCAGAAAACAACTCAACTTGCTGCGTCAACCAAACAACAAAGCGTTTAATCTTTGGATAATCATAATAATGAGGCAAGGCGCAAATAAAATATTGGTGCTCTAACTCCAGCGGTTCATCAGACAACCGAGTCAGCTGCCTCTGCTCTATTGCCTCGGCAACAAGGCTATGGCGCACCATCGCGACCCCCTGAGCACTTAAAGCAGAATCAATGACATAATGAGAGCCGTCATAACGAACCCGGTTAAGGCTATCTTTACCTTTTTCCAAGCCTTTTTTTTGCAACCAATAATCCCACGCGAGATCGCTAGCCGTGTCGTCAAGCAAACGTAAGTTTTTTAAGTCATCCCACTTCTTTATTAGCTTTTTCTTTAAATACGCAGAGTGGCAAACGGGATAAATATAATCCTTCATCAAATACCGGCTCTCAACACCCTCATAGTCACCGCCTCCAAAACGAATGGCCATATCGACACCTTGAGCACCAAAGGTCTCCAACTTATCCGTCATACTCAAATTAATGGCTATGGATGGATTTTCTTCATAAAAGCCGCCCAGACGAGGAATCAACCAACGAGAGGCAAAGCTAGGCAGAACCGATAAAGTAATCGTATTAGGGTCTTTATCTAAGCTCAAGCTATCAACACCGCGTTCTATCGCATCAAAACCAGCCTCAAGGTGAGGCAACAAGCTTGCCCCTTCTGTCGTTAGAGCGAGGGCACGATGCTGGCGATGAAACAAAGAAACCCCAAGCGCCTCTTCTAACAAGCGTATTTGTTGGCTAATTGCCGCTTGCGTTACGTGTAGATGCTCTGAGGCTTGCTTAATACTAAGGTAACGAGCCGCAATAGAAAAATAGTGAAATGCTTTGAGGTAGCTATGTATATTCACTGTATATTCACTTTAGATTATCTTAACTATAAGTAAGAATTTAGCGTTTGAGTAAAACACGGTCATCAACAATAATCAATCCATGAATTCAACTTATTGTGGAGATAGAGATGCAATCTATACTAGTAGAACAAACTAAAGCCATAAACATCAAAGAAAATTTAGCAAAGATAAACTTATCCAATATTTATCAAGGCCTACAGGCTTACTATACAAAATACAGGACACGCCGACAGCTCGCCTCATTAACAGATAAACAATTGAATGACGTTGGTATTACGAGAGAACAGGCCGTCATAGAATCCAGAAAGCCTTTTTGGAAATAATCAAATCGACTTTCGATAGACAATATTAATCTAAGCTATAGTCAATGGATTGATGAACTTTAGCGAAAACTGTCCGTCAATAACTGCAACTTTTATTTATTCACATTTATTGAGGACATACCATGAGCACACATACAAAACGATCCCTATACGCCCTAAGCTTCAGTTTTCTATTAGCTGCTGTCTCTGGCCTATTTGCTACACAAAGTTTTGCTGGCGAGCAATACATTAAAAAAGGATATGCCGTTACCGGTTACGATACTGTTGCTTATTTTACCGTTGGCGCTCCCACAAAAGGAGATAAGAACATCAGCACCGAGTGGAACGGCGCTACTTGGCTATTTTCCTCTGAAGAAAATAAGAATTTATTTATCGCTAACCCCGAGAAATATGCTCCAGCCTATGACGGACATTGTGCTTTTGCTGCAGGTATCGGCAAAAAAGTCAGCGCGAGACCTGACCTTTGGAAAATTATCGATGGCCGCTTATTTTTAAATTACAGCAAAGCCGCCAATAACCGTTGGTTAGAAAACCCTGAAAGCTATATCAAAGATGGCGATGTTAACTGGGTAGATCTAAGCAAAAAACCTGCTGCTTAAAACGTAATCGATAGCACTTAAGCTCCTTTACTAGATCCCGTTCCTGCTACACATTTACCGGCTTTATTTGGTCATTGTGTAGCAGGCTTTTTATTTCCCCACGCCTAGATTATTTAACATTAGCCGTATGATGACCAAGGCCTAAAAAGTGTGAGTATAGGAAATTGAAACCGTCCCATAACCTTTCGAATCTTCCTGCCCTTTAAATTCATCAGTGACAAAGCGACGGCTAAAGCTCAATTTCCAGCGATAAACAGTCATCGCCACACCTATCACGGCAGAACCGACTAATGGTTCCTTGTCCACACTATGGCTGTCAGAAAAGGTATTACCGTCTAAGGTTATATCATGTAGCACCCAACGCCCATTCACCGCGACAAAGCCATGCAAGCCACCCAACAGAATATTTCTCACTCGACTATCAAGGCTTGAACCCGGAGCGCTATTATCACCCCCAGGACTGGCTGAAGAAGTACCGAAGTCTTTAGGTAAACGCCAACCAAAACGAAATTCGGCTCCCGTTTCTAAATAGGTGGCAACGTTACCTAAACTGCCCCCCCACTGACCGATAATATCGTAACCTAGCTTGCCCACATCAATAGACTGATAAAATTTATGCTTGCGCGTATAGAGCCACTGCAAGCCCAGCTCATCCCTTAACTGATTATTCCAGCCCTGATACTTTTCAAAACCGCGAGCATCGTGCACCGCATCTTGAGCATCGTCTGCACGGGAAGATGGGCCAACAACCCCAACATTAAACACTGTCGTATCAAGCCGATTAAAATTACTCACCTGATAGCCAAGGCCTAAATATAGCCATCCTGCATAGGGGCGATCCTCCTCAACCACATCTGTTCTGTCAATATAACGCTCATCAGGGGTATACATTTGCTGCCCTAAAGTGACCACCATATTACGCTGAAGATCAAACTCATCACCGCGAAAAAAACGCAGCTTTCGGTTAATGGAACGTAGCCAAGCCGGTAAGCGAGCATCTTCATCAAAGTCACTGACGTCTGGAGATACCGCACTAAAACGAATACCGTTGGTATAACCGTCGTCAGTATCCGAAAAGAGATCATTATCAAGGAAAAAGCTACTCGTCCACCAATCAGTATCGGCATGCACAGAGTGGCTATAAATGTGGCTATAAATCAAAAGAGCCGAAACCATACAGCGTGTGCTCACTCTTTTGAAAACATGCATACAGCAAGAACAGTAGCTCATTGATTCACTATTTTAACAGGCGATATAGAAAGAGAGAGCCTTGCCACTTCTAAGGCTAGATGTGCCGAAGAAAAAGAGGCAAGCAAACTCTCAAAGAGAAAACTAACGGCGAATAGACTCAACGCCGCTTTCTTTACCTAAAAACAAAATATCCGCGGGTCGCTGGGCAAAAAGGCCATTTGTGACAACACCCACTATCTGATTGATCTGCGACTCTAACTCTACAGGATTGGTAATACGAAGATTATGGACATCAACGATTTCGTTGCCATTATCCGTGACCACACCCGCACGGTACTCAGGATCACCACCCAACTTAAGTAACTCACGTGAAACGTGTGATCGCGCCATTGGCAGAACCTCAACAGGGAGAGGGAACTTACCCAATACATCAACCCACTTACTGCCGTCCGCAATACAGACAAATTCATCAGCACAGGCAGCGACAACCTTCTCTCTGGTCAGGGCTGCACCCCCGCCTTTAATCAAACAGAGCTCGGGGTCAGACTCATCGGCACCATCAACGTAAACAACCAAGTTATCAATAGTATTAAGGTCATAAACGGGTATGCCATGAGACTTAAGACGCTCTGCCGTCGACTCAGAACTGGCCACCGCACCATCAAAACACCCTTTTATTGAAGCCAGCAAATCGATGAAGAAGTTGGCTGTTGAGCCTGTACCCACACCCACAATAGAGTCCGAGCTTAATTTTGGGCGAATATAATCAATGGCTGACTGTGCCACACATTTCTTCAACTCATCTTGTGTCATCTTTTTAACCTATACAAAACAATAAAAATCTGGGCGAATTAAAACACACTATCTGGTACTACTACAGAGCCTTGAGCACCATATTCAGTAGCAAAGTCAATTACACACTCCCCAATACCTTAAAATGCGTAGACCAAGATGTGACCTGCGTCAAATTTTTTCTTGGCATTTATCACATTTTTAGGTATAAAGCTTAGCTTACAACGAAAGTTGTACTCCAGACAGGACACTTTAAGCTCACTATTTAAAGGCTTAAACCAAGGTTATGGAGTAAAAAATAATAAGGAATAATAAATAAGCACACCATAGTCAGCAGACTATTTTTGAGGTATCCATGAAGCCCGATGTACTAACAATCACTGCCATAGTGTTTGTTATTGGTGTTTTGGCTAGCAGTATGGGAATTACCGAAGGATTGACAGAAAAACGCGATGTACCGCCCCCAGCCCTACACCAAGGGATAGCCGTAAGGTAATAGCTTTTTTAATGACGCTAACAACTGACAACACTATCAGTAAGGCGAAAATTAATTAGAACCTGGCTCCCAACACCAACAAACAAGTCACAATGTTAACAATAGCTTAACAATAGATAGTTGCATAAAGATGTAGCGCTGCAATGCGCTATTATTCTTTGACACTAAAGCGCAAATTTAAAACCCACCCAACTGACAATAATTAAACGGCTAACACCCTATCAGGCATCACATCCCAAGCTTGAGGGCTAATTGATTTTACTTTCTGGAACCGGTAAGCAACGCCCATCAAAAAAGGGGCCTTTATTGGGCATACTTTCTTTGCTCGCCCACTTACCCCAACACCACTTTTAAAAGCAAAACTGCGATCATAATAACCGCCACCCATACCAATACGATGCCCCACAGCATCAAATGCAACCAAGGGCATAAGCACCAAATCAAGGGACTGAGGCAAGCGCCCTTGCGTGCCCGTCGGCTCAAAAATACCATAACGGTTTTTCACCAAGGCTGCCCCTGGACGATACATCGAAAAGCGCATAGGGGGGGACGCTTGTTTTGGCGCCAGAACAGGAAGATAACAACACTTGCCATCTTTCCATATCTGTTTAATTAAGGGGCGGCAACTTAACTCACCATCATTTTCAAGATATAAGGCGATATGTTTACTGCGTTGATATACCGATGATGCTTTGATCTTATTGACTAAAACCGACGCAGCTCGACTTTTGAACCCCGCACCAAGCCGGCGACGTCGATAACGAATCGATTGCCTTATATCATCAACAGAAGCATTCACGATGAAATTCGCCAAAAACAAAAGGAGTAAGAAGGATATAGCAGAAATACCAGAATAGGTATAAAAATTCCCGAGACGCCGCTGTCAAACTGGCCTTGAACCGAAAAGTTCAAGGGGGGTGGTTTCTGACTTACATTAGGCTTTCCGTCACGCGGACATGCACACAGTAAATACATGAAACCTCCTAAGGAGGTATTATCGGCTCGAGGACATCATGACTGGCATACGCCTCAGGAGTTATAAACAGTATAGACTAAGCGAGGCCCAAGAGGCCATAGAATTGGGCTTTTTTTTGATATAAATTCACTATAAGAATCATAGAAAATTAAAGAAAAATGTATTGGAAAGTGCTTGAAGTCTAATACGAATTAGGTCAGCGCCTTGTCAAGCCGCTGATGTAAATCTGCTAACAACGCGCTATCGGCATTCGCCGTCTCACCTTGCAAGACCTCATTAGATAAATTCAGAGCAGCCATGACAGCAATACGCTCAACACCAATGACATTACCTGATTGACGGATATCGCGCATGCGACGATCCAACTCAGTGGCAGCCCTCAACAGCGCATCTCGCTCATCTGGCTGACAAGCAACTTGGTAGTCTTTACCTAATATATGAACAGAAAATGTTTCAATAGACGTATTAGTGGACATAGTTAACCCACATTCTGCTGTAGGGTTTTAAGATGACCAATCATTGCTTCTACTCGCGTGCGTGCGACCTCATTTTTTTCAATCAAACGAGACCGTTCTTCTAATAACTGCTGCTCTCTTTGCTTCAAATTATCACAGTGACGAATCAACTGATCAACCTTGTGCGAAAGCTCTTCTATAGTATGTTCTGACATGGGCATAATTAAACGCTTATCTTATGTAAACTGCAAGCCGATAGCTGAATAAATCATCCTAAAAATAGGGCAAAGCGAAATAAAAAAACAGAAACGAGACTTAAGTCATATTTTTGTTAGAGGCCCATTGTATACAAAGTCAAAGCCAACACAAGCTAAGGAGCTTGACTTGCAAAGCTACTTAAAAGAGAAAGGTAAGCCCCTAACCCGGAACCAGAATCAGCCTTACTTACCTTATCACTCAAGACATAAAAATCAGGGTTTAAGATATTATTTTTTGTATTATAACGTAGCGGCTCAAGCTGAGTAGTGACAACCTCTCCTCCTGCTGCCTCAACAATGGCCTGCCCTGCGGCAGTATCCCACTCGGATGTTGGGCCAAATCGAGGATATAAATCCGCCCCACCCTCTGCTACCGCACAAAGCTTAAGCGAACTGCCTAAGGCCTTTGTTGTTAACACACCAAAATGTTCTTGCAGGTCATCGCACAACGTTGACACAAGACCCGCCCCATGATGGCGACTCAACACAAGCCTAAAGGGTTGACCTTGTTGCTTATAGCGCTCTTTATCTGAACTTAACTGCTGCTCGGATTCGTCTGTATCCATGAGCGTCATATTAGCTCTTACTGACTTGGCTCTTATGCAACAGTCATACTCTCCTCCCGTATTGATTGCTTTATACAGCACCTTCTTTACAGGCGCATACACGACACCCAAGATCGACCTATGCTGATAAATCAAAGCAATATTCACGGTAAACTCACCATTTCGACTGATAAACTCCTTTGTCCCATCCAAGGGGTCAATCAACCAATAATATGACCACTGCTTTCGAATCTCGTAATCTGGCAAAGCCCCTTCTTCAGATAGAATCGGGATACTCGGTGTTAGCAGTGATAGCTGCTTAAACAAAAATTCATGAGCCAGCAGGTCTGCCTCTGTCAGAGGAGAGTCGTCATCTTTACTATCAATCGCAATATCAGAACCACGACCATAAACACCCATTATCAAATCACCCGCTGATACGGCGAGTCTTGCCACATCACTCAACAGTGCTGCATTAACACTATCGACACTTAAATCTGCCACATTTCTCTCCTAGTGATTACCCTTAAGTCTTAACATTTATACCAACTTGGGCTAGTGGGCTCCTAACTTAAAAGTTATGATAATCACTAACGGCCACCAGTTCTAGCCCGCAAAAACCTCATCAACGAGAAGATATATGATCAACTGGAAACACATAGATACCGTTTTACTCGATATGGATGGGACCCTTTTAGACCTTCATTATGACAACCATTTTTGGATGACACACCTTCCAAAGCGTTACGCCGAAATACAGAAAATAAGCATTGACGAATCAGAACGCTTATTACACCAGCACATCCGCGAGCTAGAAGGTACACTTAATTGGTATTGCCTCGACTACTGGTCACACAGTCTTGGAATAGACATACCCTTACTGAAAAAAGAGACTAGGCATAAAATCAAGCAACGCCCTTACGTTGCTGATTTCTTGAGCGCTTTGCGCAAAAATAATAAAAAGATTTACCTAGTCACAAACTCTCATCCTGCTGGAGTTCAATTAAAATTTGAAGAGACTGATATAGAACCTTATTTCGATCAGGTTATTTCGTCACATCAGTTCCAGCTACCCAAAGAACAGCAAGGCTTTTGGCAGGCCCTATCTGAACATATACAATTTGAGCCAGAGCGCACTATTTTTATTGATGACAATATCACCGTATTAAATGCCGCACTTGAATTCGGCATTCAACATATACTCGGGATCCATCAACCCGATAGCCAAAAGCAACGTATATTAAATGATGTACCCGCCATTCATCATTTTGATGAAATAATGAATGGTTTATAAAAACAGGTTATCTACAATGGAAAAAGTAAGGATAGATAAATGGCTTTGGGCGGCACGCTTTTTTAAAACGCGTAACCTCGCCAAACAAGCAATCGAAGGGGGCAAAGTCCACTGTGATGGACAACGCGTCAAGGCCAGCAAAGATATTACCAATAATACCACCCTCACGATCAAACAAGGCTGGGATACGAAAGAAGTAACCGTGATCGCCTTATCAGACCAGCGGCGTGGTGCGCCTGAAGCAGCCCTACTCTATCAAGAGACTGAAGCCAGCATTGAAAAACGCAAAGAGCATGAAGAACAACGCAAACTATTAAAAAGTGCCTCCGGTCTACATACCGACGGCCGGCCCACTAAAAAGCAACGCCGGCAGATTCATCGTTTCAGAGATTTAATGGATGAAATAAGCGACAATGATTAAGTATCAGCAATAGCCACTGTGATAAATAAATTATTCGACCATCGTCTAACAAAGACAGCCAAGCCATTTAATATCGTTTTACATCATACCAATACATTCTCTTAACACTGTATTTTCCTTTGTCATCCAAAGCCTCGATATCAGCAAAAGAAAAACCCTCAAAACCAAGTCACACATAGTTGCAAGATCATATTTGTCTTCTACACTTGAATGAGAAATACTCATTTGAGCCAATTTATGATATCCCTTTGTTATGTAAGTTCCTCCAACAAACGCTTCGATAATGATGAACTTGTCAATCTCTTGCACACATGTCATGAGAATAATGGCAAGCAAAATATAACAGGTTTACTGCTATATAACGGCCAAGGCACCTTTATTCAGGCTTTAGAAGGAGAGGAAGATACCGTTATCCCACTGTATGAAAAAATCAAAACAGACTCTAGACACAGCAGAGTGAATTGCCTATCTAAGCACACTATTGAAGAGCGTAATTTCCCCAATTGGAAGATGGGTTTCCGTCAGTTAGATAAGGAATCAATCGGCAGCATTCAAGGGTTTTCTACTTTCTTCGAACAACAAGACAGCAATCGCTACTTATCGGACAAACCCCATGTAGCAGAATCATTGCTCGCTCATTTCAAAAACAAATCCAACGAACTTATTTTCTAAAGGGTAGTAACGTGTTATCAAATGTAAAAATTGCGTACAAAATTTATATCGCCGCCGGCCTACAACTTGCTCTCATTATACTAGTGGGTTCAATAGGCATTATCCAAATGGAAAAGATTGGTGCAGAGTTATTTGATATTGCCGAAGAAGATATACCACTAACTCGGGCACTCACCTTGCTCACTGAGCATCAGCTAGAGCAAACCATTTTCTTTGAGAGGGCTATCGTAAAATCCTTACTTGTAGAGAAGGGCCATACAGAAGCAAAAGCAGAATTAGACACGCTAATTACAAAGGTTAAAACATTATCAAACAAAGTCGAAAAGGAAATTAAAAGTGCCGAAGTATTTGTTGATGAAGCTATCGATAAATTACATTCAGAAGAAGCAAAAGTAGAATACAAACAAATTGGTATTGCGCTGAAAGAAATAGAAAATATACACCACGATATCGCAAAAAAGAATAATGTTTTATTAGGCATTCTTGCTGCTGCTTATACAGAAGAGGCATCAACATTAATCAAAGAACTCGAAAAATTACAAGATGACTTAGATCATAAACTCATTGACGCCGTCAATCGTATTCAAGATTTCACCTTAAAAGCAGCACTGCAAGCTGAACACGATGAGCAAAGTGGACTCAAACAAATTATTGTTGTCTTTGTTATCTCCGTCATACTTTCTCTTATAGTGCCTTTTTTAATCGGCCGCTCCATAACAAGCCCCATCAAAATACTCAAAGACCGTTTGCAGGAAGTCTCCGTTGGCGATGGCGATTTAACAATGCAATTAGATGATTCCGCAAAGGATGAAACTGGCGATGTTGCTAGATCATTCAACCTCTTTTTGCAAAAACTAAGAGGCATTATTACCAACGTAAATGAATCAGCAGAGGTTTTAGGTGCAGCGTCTGAGGAAGCGATTGGCGTCATGAATGAAACCGTTGGAAATGTTCAAAAGCAATACTCTGAAACAGAAGTCGTCGCGAATGCCGTCTCTGAAATGAGTGAAACCATTAATAGTGTTGCCAAAAGTACGTCGGATGCCGCCGTTGTGGCTGAATCGGTTAAACAACGCGTTGACGAAGGTAAAGCGGCCGCATCAGAAACACACACCATCATAAAACAACTAGCGGGCGAAATGGAACAAGCCTCTGGCGTGATAGAAGCACTAGCAGAAGAAACCAATAATATCGGCAGTGTCCTGGATACTATTCGGGCAATCGCCGAGCAAACAAACTTGCTAGCATTAAATGCGGCTATTGAAGCAGCACGCGCAGGTGATACCGGTAGAGGCTTTGCAGTAGTAGCAGACGAGGTGCGCTCATTAGCACAACGCACACAAACGTCTACTGGCGATATTCAGGCACTCGTTGAAGGCCTACAAAAAGAAGCCGGTAATGCAGTATCCAGCATGAAGAAAGGCAACCAAAGCACCGAGATGTGCCTATCAAAAAGTGTTGAAACAACTGAAGCATTTCAAGACGCCAGT
Organism: Cellvibrionaceae bacterium; assembly: GCA_050633525.1. Classification (GTDB taxonomy): domain Bacteria; phylum Pseudomonadota; class Gammaproteobacteria; order Pseudomonadales; family Cellvibrionaceae; genus CANLBN01. Next base: position 105,844 of record JBOEGR010000021.1, on the reverse strand, counting down.
GATGCCGTATCTGAAATATCCGACCTCAACCTACAGATAGCCACCGCAGCTGAAGAGCAATCCGTTGTTTCACAACAAATCAATGATAGTTTAACAAGTATTAAAAGCATCGCCGAAACAACGAATGAAGGTGCACAAAAAACGTCAACTTCAAATCAAAATATTGCCGAAAAAGTCATTGAGCTACATACCAATTTAAATCAGTTCCAAGTGTAAACACCTCCCTCTTACATAAAAGGGTCGAAAAGGCCCTTTAAACACCCACCTCTATTTCCTTAGTCTGTTAGAATTGTCAGTTGCGATACATACTTTCAACTTTACAATTCCATCCCTCTCTCATATGCCAAACGACAACGACCTATTACACCGTTTCATTTTCGACAATACGGATATTCGAGGTGAAATTATTACCTTAGAGACTAGCTTAGGTGAAATCCAAAAAGGAAAAACTTACCCAGCCAACATTCAACCACTATTGGGAGAATTTATGGCCGCTGTTGCTCTACTATCGAGCACATTAAAATTCGATGGTTTATTAACACTGCAAGCGCGCGGTGATGGACCAGCACCTCTGATCATGGCTGAAGCCGACCACAACAAAAGACTGCGCGGCATCATCAAAACAAACGATGACGTTCCAATGAAAGGGGATGACCTGCCCTCGCTCATCGGCAAAGGCGTCCTTTCTATTACCATTGACCCCGATCAGGGCAATCGCTATCAGGGTATCGTTCCTCTAGATGCGCCGTCACTATCTGATTGCCTAGAGCATTATTTCGAACAATCGGAGCAGCTACCGACACGTATATGGTTGGTGAGCAATGGCGATACTGCCAGCGGCTTATTATTGCAACAGCTTCCCCAACAAACCGCCGACGAACAAACCAATCGTGCAGCGTGGGAAAATCGTGTCCAGCTGGCTAATACGATAACGGCAGAAGAACTATTAACTTTGGATCATAAGCACGTACTCACTCGCCTCTTCCACGAAGAAGGGGTTCGTTTCTACGAACCATCAGAATTTGCATTTGGTTGTAGCTGCTCAAAGCAGAGAAGTAGCCGCGCCTTACAACACCTAGGCAAAGAAGATGCCGAGCAGTTATTGCTAGAACAAGGCATTATCAGTGTCGATTGCGAATTTTGTGGTTTCCAATATACCTACGATAAACAAGATCTAGAGAGCCTGTTTGCGCCTAAAACTCAGCATTAGAGGCATAATAAAAACCAAAATTCTACTAGAATTTATGCTATTTCCAAGTAAAAACACTTAAAACTGATCAAAAAATCGGCTCTTTAGGCTTCGCTTCGGTCAACGATTCTGACATAATGTGCGGCCCTGTAAATAGAGGCTGATTTCAGAGTCATCTATTTTTAACTTTATTACTGAGTAGTAAGGGCGGCATTCGGCCTTGATTGCCTTCCACTACCACTCTAGAAAATAGGACCAACACATGACACAGGTTGCCGAAGACACCTCTGTAACGACTTTTACCGACCTAAGTGCCGATGAGCTAATTCAACACGCACTTGAGCGTGGCGAAGGAAAACTCTCACATACAGGCGCATTGGTTGCCGAAACAGGAGCCCGCACAGGCCGCTCTCCCGCTGATCGCTTTATTGTAGAAGAGCCTTCCAGCGCTGACGCGATAGACTGGGGAGCAGTTAACCGCCCATTCCCAGCCGATAAGTTTGATGCCTTATGGGACCGCGTTGATGAGCACCTTTCTAATGTCGATAACTTTGTTGGTCACTACCATGTAGCTGAAGACCCAGACCACTACTTACCGGTCAAGGTTCGCACAGAAACGGCTTGGCATAGTCTATTTGCTTACAACATGTTTATTCGCACTAGCGATTACAACCCTAAGAGCAAAGAAGCTTGGACTATTTTTCATGCAGCTAACTTTGTTTGTGAACCAGAAAGAGATGGCACCAACTCTGAAGGTATTGTTTGCATCAACTTCGCTCAACGTAAAATACTAATCGCTGGCATGAAATACGCAGGCGAGATGAAGAAGTCGATGTTCTCTGTACAGAACTTCTTATTACCTGAAAAAGACGTCATGCCTATGCACTGCTCTGCCAATGTAGGCAAAGACGGCGACACCTGCTTATTCTTTGGTTTATCTGGAACAGGTAAAACTACGTTATCAGCCGACCCTGATCGCTACTTAATTGGTGATGATGAGCACGGATGGGCCAAAGGCTCAGTCTTCAATGTCGAAGGCGGCTGTTATGCAAAAACGATTGATCTAAGCCAAAAAAATGAACCCGTTATTTGGGATGCCATTCGCAATGGCGCTATCGTAGAAAATGTTGTCCATAATGATGACGGTGTTCCTGACTACAATGATACTAGCCTAACGGAAAACGGGCGCTGTTCTTACCCACTAGAACACGTTGAAATGAGACAAGTTGAAAACCGTGCTGGAGAACCTAAAAACGTTATCTTCTTAACCTGTGATGTTTCAGGCGTACTACCTCCGGTAGCGATTCTTAGTAAAGAAGCTGCTGCTTACCACTTTCTTTCAGGTTATACCGCACGTGTAGGCTCGACAGAATTAGGCGCAGAAGCAGGCATTCACCCAGCATTCTCGACCTGTTTTGGTGCACCGTTTATGCCACGCCCTGCCCGTGAATATGGTGACTTGCTGATGAAACGCGTCGAAGATTTTGATGCGAAAGTCTACCTTGTGAATACCGGCTGGACTGGTGGTTCAGGTGGCGCAAACGGTAAAGGCTCTCGCTTCCCCATCCCTGTGACTAGAGCCGTTGTTGCCGCTATCCAGAATGGCTCTTTAGATGGCATGGAAACAGAACATTTAGATATCTTAAACCTAGATATTCCTAAGGCCATTGCTGGCGTTGACGACAAGTTCGTTAACCCTCGCGAAGCTTGGGACGATAAAGCCGATTACGACGCTCAAGCGACTAAGCTAGCGGGTCTATTTGCTGAAAATATTAAGAAGTTTAATGTGAGCGAAGAGGTGGCAAAAGCCGGCCCACAAGCATAATCACATTTGATCAAAACCCAAAAGGCCGCTTTATGCGGCCTTTTTTACGCCTACAGGAAGTAGGTGATGAGCGCTCAAGATATACGATACGCCCCAGATAATTTGCGCCTCTATTTGAACAGATATACCCTACCACTTCTATTTTTTGCTGCACATGACTATAGTGCTGTGGTAGCGTTAACACTTATTCCAACATAAACTCATCACTATTAGATTCCATCAGCCGATAACGTGTCAGAACATTCATACACCATCCTCGAAGCAAAAATAACAGATTCATCTCTGCTTGCTAGCCTATGGCAAGCCATTGATAACGAATCACCTAAAAGGCCGTTCGGTGGTGACAGTGACTCAAAACAGCAAAGGGCGCGAGATATTATTGCCCATGCTATTAGCTCGCCGACTGCTCATGTATTAACTGCCCGAGAGGGCGATACGATTATTGGCACTATTACAGGCCATATTTATCAGCGTCCAGTGGTAAAGCTATCCTCCGTAGGCGTTATTTACAGTTTGTGGGTATCACCCGAGCATCGTAATAAAGGTATAGGGCAATCACTACTCGATGCGATAGAACAACAACTCATTTTTATGGGAGCCGAAGCCTTTCAAGTGGGATGGGACACAGGTAACGAACACGCGGCTCAATGGTGGCAAAAGCGCGGCTACAATGCTTATGAAACGATAGCGAGCAAACACTCAAGCGAAGAAAGGTGAGCAAATGAAAACAATCTCAATATTAATAACGCTTAGTACTACCTTACTTATTTTAACTGGCTGTACATGGGTCAATGAAAATACTGACGGTCGAAAAGTGCTTATTACCGTCATTGATGGCGTACAAAACTGTACAAAAGTTGGAAACATTAAAGCCAATGTGAAGCACAAATTGGGCTTTATTCCACGCAATAACGATAAGGTCACTAGAGAGTTGCAGGTATTAGCCAGAAACGAGGCTGTCACACTAGGGGCAAACACCATCGTTGCCGACGGCGCCCCTGTGGAAGGTGAACAGAGCTATCAAGCATTTTCATGCCCATAGATAGCCCTTGGGCAGTCAGCTTAAGCTGACTGTTTAAAGAACTGCTTTAGTTTTTGGATGCCCGCTGTTGCTGGACGAGTCCATGCGTTGACGGTATAACGCTGATTTAAGGATTTCACTTCTTTCAGCATTTGGTGGCGCTTGATAGCCAATATTACCGCACGCTCAAATTCCTGAGAATCAACCGGTTTTTCTAGGTAACGAAAAACCTGCCCTTGGTTAATCAAATCAATCGCAACATTGGCATCAGTGTAATCTGCCAAGGCAATCACACTTAGATCGGGTCGGTGCTGCTTAAATAAATTAAGCGCTTCGAGCGTTTCTTTTGGGCTAACAGCAATACCAATAATCACCACCCCTACATCAGGACGAATCGCGAATGTTCGCACCGCCTGAACATAAGAACTCACGCCGTAAACATTAAAACCAAAACGACGACTGATAGAACGTATTGAGTTTCTTACACCCTGATCTTTATCCATCAAGACAAAGGCCGTCTTTTCTTTTAGGCGCTGTTCGGTAGTGAGCTTATTAACACGGTGGGTATCGGCAATCTGCGTAGGGAACTGAGTAATTGTCGCGGTTTTTTGCTTTTCTGCTTTCAGGCGCTCAAACTCGGGCTTTGACTCAACAGGAAGGGCGTGCTCGGACGCTTTGGCCGCTAAGGCTACCGTTGATTTGATATCATCAATATCCCAAGGCTTACTGATATAACGGAAAATCTCGCCTTCATTAATGGTATCGATAATAGCCAATTTGTCGACATAGCCCGTCAGCAACAAACGCATCACGCTCGGATACTGCTGGCGAACAAGGGACAGAAGCTCATTACCCGTCATATTGGGCATGCGCTGGTCACTAATAATGACGTCGATAGGTTGCTGTGCCAATATCTCTAATGCTTCAAAACCACTCGATGCAACATACACATCATATTGGCGACGAAATACAGATTTTAGAGACCTTAATACTCGTTCTTCATCATCTACGAATAGTAATCGGTAACGCTTAGTCATAACAATCTCACTGTTGGTTATTCCTCAGGCTGCTCCAGAGGAAAAGTTAGTGTGATGGTTGCTCCTTCACCTTTAGCAGATGTTACCTCTATCTGGCCCTTATGCTCTCGGACTATTTTGTAACTAATGGCCATTCCCAAGCCTGTCCCCTCTCCAACCGGTTTGGTTGTAAAGAAAGGATCAAAAATCTTAGCCTTCGCTTCTTCATCCATTCCTTCACCCGAATCGGTGAAGCGTATCTCTACATTATCCCCGATTTTTTCAACATCTATTGTGAGCTGTCCCCCATTTTCAGGCATTGCTTGTGCTGAATTTGTAATAATATTGAGGAAGACCTGATTAATCTTAGAGGGGTTACACTCTAAGAAGACAAGGTCATTGTAGTTTTTGACGACATCAAGGTTAGATTTTTTAATAATACTACTAGCAATTTTAAGCGTGTTGTTAAGCCCATCAGCTATATCGAACTGCTCTACTGTCTGCCGATCCAAGCGGGAGAAACTGCGAAGGTTCTTCACCAATTCCGAAATATCACTCAAACCGTGAGAACTGTCTTCCAACAATTCTTTTGCTTCAAGGACAATTCCATCTTCTTCCATTCGATGATATTTTTTTAAGGATTGAACTAGGTGGTCCCTAAGTGCTTCTTTATTGTGAGGTTTATTCAAAGCCTCTTGATACACTTTGCCTAAGCTTTTCATCAGTATTTCCATACTGGTAAACAGGCTACTCACAATAGAAACATTGTTGTTAACATAACCCAATGGCGTGTTAATTTCATGAGCGACACCCGCTACCATTTGACCAAGTGAGGCCATTTTCTCAGATTGAACCAATTGCTCTTGGGATTCTTTTAACTCACTGTAAGCAGTGTTAATTTGTTGCGTTCTTCGATCGACTTTATCTTCAAGTTCCGTATAACTCTTACGTAACAACCATGCAAAATACAGCGCCACTAATGCGGCTAACACACCATAAGCAATCATGGCATAAGTGCGAAACTTGCCTGCATCTGCCGACTTGGATAAATAACTGCTGGTGTAAAAACTATCGACATTGGCTAAGGTATTTTCAGTATTAACAGACAAGGCATTATTAAGATAACTTTGAGTTTGCTCTTGCTCATCCACCACCGCAATAACATGAGAATTGTATTCAAGCAGAGGAACATCGTTTTCGAATGCAGTTGTCAAATCTAAAATATTACGCGAATTCGCCTGAATAATATCAGCCTGTTCTTTATCACTATAAAGTGACCAGCGATAGAGAGCCCGATTAATATTTTTGAGCAACTCAACCGAGTCATTATTTTTAGACTCAAGCTCTAAAATAAGTTTATCGCCTAAGGGTGGAGCATATTTAATCGAATTACGTAGTACCGCGTTATGCGATTTAAAGCTCTCTACCAAATCCACTTTGAGAGATAGTTGTTCTTCATACTCTTTAAATGCATTAGAAAAATCGAGATCATTTTCTAAATAGTTTTGTAAATATTGAGATTTAAGGCTGCTTAAACCATCATTCAAAAAAACGGTCTTTTTCGCCATATCATCATAATCGGCTTGCAGGCCATAACGGGATTTAAGTAATAAGATATTCAAGCCAGCATCAGCATGTTTCAGCTGATTGATTAGAGAAAGGCCTTCCAAATAACTTTGATTACTAAATTCTTGATGATTTTTGTAGGAAAAAACCCCTAAAGCAATACCTAAAATTGCCAATAAAAAAACTAATACGATGCTGATTCTCATTATTTTGCCCCCAAAGGCCATTCACCGGGTAATGTTTTTAGAAATTCAACGATGGCATCCTTATGCTCTTCTGGTACCTGTCTTCCTAATTGAAACTCAGTCATGATGTCGATTGCTTCTCGCAAGGTCTGGACCGAGCCATCATGAAAATAAGGGGGTGTTAAGGTTACTAAACGCAAACTAGGGACTTTAAAAACACGCTTATCCCATTCATTACCTGTCACACCAAAACGACCCAAGTCGCTACCAAAACCTTCTAAACGATTAATATCTTTTAGTACACCCAGCTTTTGAAATAAATTGCCGCCAACATTGGCGCCCTGATGACAACTAACACAACCGTAAGATTTAAAGTATTGATAACCCTGCTTTGCAAGAGGGCTTATCGCATTGGTATCTCCTTTCAAGAAACGGTCAAAAGGTGAATTAGGTGTCAGCAAGGTTCGTTCAAATTCAGCAATAGCATGCTGAATATTATCGCCCGTCATTTTTCCATATAATTTATCAAACTGGGTTTTATAACCATCGACCTTATTTAGTTTTTCTGCCACGTCGTCCCACGATGCCATACCCATTACATTCGGGCTTTTTACTGCCATGTCTGCCTGTATTTCTAAGGTTTCCGCCTTGCCATCCCAGAGCTGTCGAAAATTCAATGCTGAGTTATAGACGGTGGGAGAGTTACGTTTATTAATCTTGCCATCGATACCGCGAGAGCGGTCAACAAAGTCTACACCTGCACGATCTAAAAAATGACAGCTTTCACATGACAAACTATCATCTCGCGACAAGCGCGGATCAGAGAATAGCTGCTTCCCTAGAGCTGCTTTGGCTGGGTCATGAGGCACACTCTGAGGAATGGGCAATATAGGTTCGGCAGCAAAGCTAGATAGCGCCGCAAAAGTACCGGCTAAAAAAAGCAAGCCTCTCACCGCTGGGAGCCTATTATTCAAGCTCTTACGAAACTCCTTTAAACCCGTGTGTATATAGATCATATTAACTCCCTATCAATGCGTAACAGTCAGCAACCATGCTTTGCGCACCAAATAGTATATTAAGAAAAAGAAAACGACAGAAACGCTATAAATTAATGTAACGTAAAAAGCATTGATCACAGGTCGAGTATGTAAATTAGCAAACCAGAGATTTAGCTTAGTAGGCCCATGCATGGCCATCATAAATAGGGCGACGATGATAGCGATATGCCCTACCGCATCAATTTTGCCGAAATCATAAATAGCGGCAATAAAAATCGCAGCCAAAAAGATCGTTGTACCTACAAAACTAAAGCCTGCGACAGCAATAAGCAAGAAAGCTAAAAAGAATTCACCGAAACCACCCAAATCCATAAAAGACTCTTTACTTAAACCCATTGTCAGGTGCGGGAAAGACTCAAGTAAAGGATAAGACCAAGAAGCATAAACAAATTTCTCTACACTAGCCCACTGTAAAGTGAACGAAATAGCCGCATACAAAATAATGTAACGCCAACCAGTATCACGATTAGGGTACAGGGAGTACAAGATAATAAAAATCGCAATACCCAAAAAAATCATATAGTCAGAAAGATGAAAAAAACCGTAGTGATAAGCGCTATAAAACCACAAAGCAAAAATACCAATACCGGCAAATACCGTCGTTTTCCGAAATAATAATGACGCTATCATAAACACATGCAGACTACTGATAAAAACACTTTCGTGCTTTAACTCAGGAGTCAAAATAACGCCCCCTAAAGTCCATACTGCAGTAAAAAAGATAAGCAAGGTATAGCGCAACATATCAAATTCATAGTGTTGCGGTAAGCGCTGAGTTAACAGGCCCCGATAATAATCTAGCCGATGATTGACACGGACCAAACTTCGATCCAACCAAGCGGCAATAAAAACCGTCAACAAAGAGAGCGCACCAATAATATAAAAAGAGGGGGTGAGTAATTCTGATAACGCTCTCGGTGCAGAAGTAACATCATAAGGCGCAAACCATTTCACGTGGGCATAGGCAGGAAGAGCCAATAAGGACAGCCCACCCCCCATTAACATTAAAGTGAACAATTGCTTCACTTGTTTAGAAGTACACAAATGGGGGCGTAAACAACTATTTTGTCGTTGGCGAAATAATAAACATCGTAACACAGGAATCTCACTTACTTTGGAAAGGCTAATCAGACAAAATAAGACAATAGTTAGTACTGTCCTTACTACTAAAGTCGCTATCATAGCGGATTTGCTACTCTCTGGGATCAGAGAAGCATGCAGCGCAGCAAAAATAAGCTAACTAAGTTACAATTATGTGACGAGGGTCACATTTAATATCGAGAGCAAAACGCTTGAGGTTAAATAAAATAATTTCACGTCAATGAATTAGACGCCAATTTCTTATTCGAGAAAAAAGAAGTGATCCTTTCACCCAATAAATATAAGTTGGGAACAAAGATTAAAGTAACAGCCGTCGCAAACAAAACACCAAATGCTAAGGATACAACCATCGGTATCATAAACTGTGCTTGTATACTGGTCTCAGCCAAAATAGGTAACAAACCTACGAAAGTGGTTACAGATGTCAAAATAATTGCACGGAAACGATCAGAACCTGCCTGTGTAATCGACTCAATAACCGATGCACCTTGGTCCCTTAGCTGATGTATGCGATCCAATAAAACCAAGTTATCGTTCACCACAACACCTGCGCAAGCAATAAAACCCAGTAAAGAATTCATGGTAACCGTTTGACCTAATAGGAGATGCCCGAAAACAGCACCAACAAAACCAAAGGGAATTGCGGTCAGAATTAACACCGGCTGCCAGCAAGATCGAAAAACTATTGCCATCAAACCAAAGCTAAGTAAAAAAGCCAATACAAAACTTTTAAATATTTGTGCATTAAATTCTTTTTCATCGGCGACAGCACCCCCAATGTCCACATTTAAACCGGGGTATTTTTTCTGCCACTCGATTAAATTATCACCCAATACAGTATTCGCTAAAGCAATAGAGTCGACTCCCTTAGTCACATCAGCTGTAACGGCGACAGCACGACGGCGATTTTCACGGCGGATCTGAGTATACCCAGGCACTTCAAGCACCTCAGCAACTTCAACCAAAGGAACCGAACGTCCATCGTTAGTGCGTATATACACACGCTTAATACTCTCAAGGCTTTGACGTTCTTCAAGCGGGTAACGCAACATCACTTTAATATCATCATTACCACGAGGGATTCGCTGTACCTCTTCCCCATAAAACCCCTGTCGCATCTGCCGAGCAATATCGGCTAAATTTAAACCCAGTGTTTCGGCATAAGGTTTTAAGCGCAATTCTATTTCTGTTCTTGAACCTTCTAAATTATCTTCAATGTCTTGAACGGACTCATATTCTGCCAGCGATGAACGTAGATCACCGACCACAGCCTCTAACTTCTCTTGATCATTACCCGGCAAACTAATTTTAAAACGTAGATCTTTTTTATTACGGTTAATCGTAAAACGTAAGGTTAATTCTTTTACACCAGGCAAGGGGCCAATCAGCTCACGCCAACGATCTTTAACTTGGATTACATTGATTGTACGCTCATTGGCTTGAGTTAAACGCACATCCACTCTGACTTTATTATTGTTGGCTGACGACCTTATTGCCTTAATAAAATCACCACTGCCATTAATATCTAGCATCGTTTTATCTTCATGTAAAAGATAAGCTGCCGCTTCAATTTTAGCCTGTACAGCTTTTGTATCAGCAAAGCTAACACCTTCAGGCAAAACAGCATTAATACTGACTCGAGTTGAAGGAATAATAGGGGCAAATGATTTTTTTAAATAACCCCCAAATAAAAACAATGACAACGTCACCGCAAAAATCATCAAAAATACAAGCAACGTATTACCATTAACACTCAAGGTATAAGACAAAAAACGGCGATAGGTATTATTCGCTAAATCTTCAAGTAAGCGAGAAAGGTAACGTCTCGTTTTTTCTAAGATGTTGGGGTCCTTAGATACGGTTTCTATTTTTGCATGAGACAAATGCGAAGGTAAGATCAACAATGATTCAACCAGAGAGAAAAACAAACAAATAATCACTACCGTCGCAATAGGAATAGCTTGAACGCTTAAAGGGCCTTCAACTGAAAACATGACGGAGAAGAAAATAATCGTACTCAGTACAGCAAAAATAACCGGTTTACTGACCCACATGGCGCCCGCTTTAGATGCGTCTCTCCCATTCAAGCCTTGACGCTGATGAAAATAAACACTCTCTCCCACAACAATGGCATCATCAACGATAATACCCAAAGCCAATAAAAACCCATACATTGATACCATATTCAAAGTCACACCGACATAAGGCATCAACCAAAAAGAACCTAGAATGGCAGTAGAAATACCGACACAAACCCAACCGGCCAGAGAGGGTCTTAAAAAAAGCATCAGCACAATAAATACCAAACCTAAACCCATGAGCGTGTTATTGAGTAGCAGACTCATACGGCTATCATAGACAACCGCCCAATCAAACCAGACCTCTGCTTTAATGCCTTCTGGCAATTGTGTTTTTAACTGCTCTAATTTAGCGCGGGTGTTTTTAGAGGCACTGACAACATCAGGCGGGTTGCCCGTAAACAACTCCAAATAAACAACGGGGTCACCATTAAAATTAGCCTGCTGATCGACTTCGGCAAAGTCATCTCGAATATCAGCAATGGTATCTAAGGTAAGCTGCCCACCGCTTTCATTACTCACAACAACAATGTCGGCAAAATCGGCTTTTGTAAAAGCTTGGCCACGGGTTTGTACTTGTAGATTACCCGCTTTACTTTTAATGGTGCCGGCGGGCAAGTTGACCGAGTGATTACGAATGGCGGCAGCGACTTCGTCAAAGCGTAAATCGTATTGCCGTAGCGTTGCTTCCGAGACTTCGACAATCATCTCTCTGTCCCGATCACCATCGACACCGACACTAGAAACTGACTTCAACTGCAAGAGTTCTTGCTGCAACCATTGAGCAGTATCTTTTAGGATGGATTCAGATACATTGCCATAAACCGCAATACCCATTAAAAAAGTGCGAGCAACTAATTCTATTACCTGAACATCATCGACATCATCAGGCAAGGTCGTTAAGGAATCGATACGCGTTTTGATATTATTCAGCAAACGCTGAGTATCGTAACCTTTTAACACTTCTACGGTGATGCTTGCAGAGCCCTCACGCGCGATAGAATTAATTTCATCAATACCATCCAAATCAGCAATCGCTTCTTCAAGCCGAATAATGACTTGCTGTTCAATTTCGCTTGGGCTGGCACCACGGTAATTGGCAGTAATAGACAACGTATCGACATCACCGAGAGGAAATACTTCTTTACCGATAGAGAGAAAGCTCAAACCTCCACTAACAAGGATGACGATCATCAACAAATTAGCGGCAATAGGATTATCAACAAACCAGTGAATAATAGAACGCATTCGCTTTTATTCCTTAGTTGGTACAGTTTGCTGATTAGAACTGATAGGCGGCTGGGCAGGCTCACTCAGCTCAACAGAACTGCCTTCTCTTAGCACTCTAGGATCGCTGACGACAATTTTTTCGCCTTGCTCAATACTGGCTTTGACCCATACCCTATCATCGTGACTTTCTATCAATGTAACGGGCCGTAATTCAAGGCTATTATCACTCACCACCACAAAGACCTGATCATCCAACAATGCTTTTTTAGGTAGGCTAATAACATTCTCTAGCGTTTTACCTTCTATTGATGCTTGCACAAATAAACCCACTAACAAAGGGTAGTCATAGCGCTCTGGATCAAAAGGTTGCTGTACTTCAACCACAACATGAAATAAGCGCGTACGGCTATCAATCGCTGCCTCTATACGCGACAAGGTGGCTGGCCATTGATAAGTATTGCCGCCGATACGCGAACGCAACTCTACAGCCACCGCAGATAAGACTGATTTGTCATCCGTGTTAGGTTTTAGACCTAGCAAATCAAATTGCTCATTACTTAAGGGCAAACGCACTTCAACGATGTTGCTATCAAAGACAGTGCCGACACTAGATCCAGCCGGCACAAATTGGCCTAGATTCACCTGTACAGAATCAACCCGACCATCGAAGGGAACACTGATAGCGGTACGCTCAATATTTAAATTGGCGCGTTGTTGCTCCGCCTTTGCGGCATTCAGCGCTGATCGTGCGGCTTTCACTTGAGGCTCTCGCAAGGACAGCGAATTGGCCTCGCGAGAACCTAAATCACGCCAGACCCGTTTTGCCTGTCGAGCTTGCCCTTTTTCAAGAGCTAATTCACGTTCAGCGCTAGCGAGCTGTGATTCCGCATTCGCCAAGGCATAACGGTAGTCACGCTCATCCAGCTTAACCAAGGTCTCACCTGAACTGAAAAAGCCCCCACTAACAAAATCATCATTGATATCGACAACTCGACCCGAGACTTCGGCAACTAAGTTAATTCGTCTCTTGGGTTCAACTGTCCCTTGGCTAGCAATGCGTGCTTGATAGGCCTTGGGCTCAGCGACAATCGTATCGACAATAGCCATTTGAGGCTTAGCCGGTGGCCGCTTGGTTGGCTGCGGCTTAAAATACCAAAGGGCCGCTATAACAGCTGTACCCAACAGGAGTATGGCGATTAGACCTACCCGACCTCTTTGAAATCTCCGATTCACATCACATCCTATACTGTAGATTTACCATTAAGCGAAAATACGGCTTGGTTTGTTTGACCCAATAACCAGCATATAAATTCAATAAAAACAAGACTAGATACCTAAGGGGCTGCTGGTGTTTAATTGCCACCTTTCAAAGCACCAATATATCAATGTACCAATAAATGTAAGGCCGCTCTGAAGAATGTAGGCGAGGCAACAAGTGCAACGCAGGCAATTTTTCATACGCATAATGCCACATTCACGACCACTCTGCTTATCGAGACCAACAGGAATATGACCACCAATCAATCTATCACTCAAACTATTGCAAATGAGCTTCAAGTTAAAGAACAACAGGTCAGCGCGGCTATCGGCCTCCTCGACGAAGGCGCAACAGTGCCTTTTATCTCACGCTACCGTAAAGAAGTCACTGGCAGTCTTGACGATACTCAGCTGAGAAAGCTAGAAGAAAGACTCTCTTACCTAAGAGAACTAGAAGATAGAAGAGCAGCCATTCTAAAAAGTATCGATGAACAAGGTAAACTCACAGATGAGTTAGCTAACTCAATACAGTCATCGCAAACCAAGACAGAGCTTGAAGATATTTATCTTCCCTACAAACCCAAGCGACGCACAAAAGGCCAAATTGCGATAGAGGCTGGCTTAGAGCCTTTAGCAGAAAGACTACTCTCAGACCCAAGTTTGGATCCCGAGTCAGAGGCAGCCGCTTTCCTTAATACTGAACATAAGATCAATACGGCAAAAGACGCCCTCGACGGCGCTAAATTTATTCTAATGGAGCGCTTTAGTGAAGATGCTTTACTCTTAGGCCAATTACGTGAATTCCTTAAACAACATGGCAGCATCAACTCTGTACTTGTGGAAGGTAAAGAAGCCGAAGGCCAAAAATTCAAAGATTATTTCGAACACAGCGAAGCACTTGCATCGATCCCATCACACCGAGCTCTAGCTTTATTTCGGGGTAGAAATGAAGGCATTTTATCTATTAGCAGTGGTTTAATTGAAGAAGATGAGGCGAGTACCAGCCACCCTTGTGAGGGCATGGTAGCCAAACATTGGAACATTCAAAATAATGACCGTCCTGCAGACAAATGGTTAAGCGAAGTCGTTAGATGGACTTGGCGCATTAAACTCTTACCCCATTTAGAAACAGACCTATTTGGTGATATTCGTGAAGCAGCAGAAGCAGATGCCATACAAGTGTTTGCCAATAATTTAAAAGATGTTTTACTCGCTGCACCGGCCGGGCAAAAAGCCACTATTGGCCTCGATCCAGGCCTACGCACCGGCGTCAAAGTAGCTGTAGTGGATAGCACCGGTAAAGTATTGGATCACGGCGCCATCTTCCCTACGCTGCCGCAGAAACGTGAGCAAGAAGCTGAAGCCACTCTTGTGCATTTTTGCAAAAAATATGATGTCGACCTTATTGCCATCGGTAATGGTACGGCGTCTCGCGAAACAGAAGCATTTGTAAAAGGGGTATTAAAGCGACACAGCGACATCCAAGCACAGAGCATTATGGTGAACGAAGCCGGCGCCTCAATTTACTCCGCGAGTGAATTTGCCGCTAAAGAGTTTCCTGATTTAGATGTGACAATCAGGGGCGCCATTTCCATTGCCCGCCGCCTACAAGACCCCCTAGCCGAACTGGTTAAAATCGAACCCAAGTCGATTGGTGTTGGCCAATACCAACACGATGTATCACAAAGTAAACTCGCGAAGGCGTTGGATGCCACAGTAGAAGATTGTGTGAATACGGTTGGTGTTGAACTGAATACCGCCTCAGCACCATTATTGGCCAGAGTCTCAGGTCTGAATCAGACTATTGCCAATAACATTATTCAATTTCGTGACAGTAATGGCGTATTCACTGGCCGAGAGCAATTAAAAAAGGTGCCGCGTCTAGGTGATAAAACCTACGAACAAGCGGTTGGCTTTTTACGTATTGCTAACGGCGCTAACCCCTTAGATGCATCAGCGGTTCACCCCGAAACCTACCCCATCGCGGAAGCCATTAGCCTAGGAGCAGGGCAATCAATCAAAGAGCTACTGAGCGACCCTAGTGTTGTTAGAGGCCTCAAGCCCGAAGACTTCACTACTGAACAGTTTGGGCTCCCTACGATTAAGGATATCTTTGCTGAAATCGAAAAACCCGGCAGGGACCCTAGGCCCGAATTTAAAACAGCCACCTTTAAAGAAGGGGTAGATTCGATTAAGGATCTAAGAGAAGGCATGATTCTAGAAGGGACCGTGACGAATGTGGCTAACTTTGGCGCCTTTGTAGACCTTGGCGTACATCAAGATGGGCTGGTTCATATCTCCGCTTTAGCCAACGAATTTGTCAAAGACCCCCGTACCGTGGTCAAAGCGGGTGATATTGTGAAGGTCAAGGTAATGGAAGTTGATGTTCCACGCAAACGTATTGCCCTTTCCATGCGCCTAGACCAAGAAGCCTCAGCCAGCGGGGCTCAACGCGCGCAACGCCATGGCACGGCAGGCTATAAGGGTAGTAGACAGACAAAGTCAGCGCCTCAACAGCAGACCAAGGTCGGAACCATGGGTAGCCTGCTGCAAGCCGCTATCGCCAAGAAAGACTAAATTTTGATCATTTTTTGAGCAAGGATGCTCTCTACAACTCACTACCCACTAGTTTCAAATAATCCTTCCTTAAATCACAGCAAACTTTTGATTCCTGTACTACGCTTATTGATACAAAACATCATCAATCAAGGTAAGACAAGAGATTCATGTCCACGGCTATTGTCCTGAACGAAGACCAACGCGACTGCTTACAAGAAATAAGTAATGTGGCAATGGGCCAAGCGGGTGACCACCTAGCTCGACTGCTAGAGTCATTTGTAGTGCTATCTATACCACATGTTGCCATTTTAACGCCAACAGAGATCGCCATGGCGGTGCAAACTGTTGATGATCATAATGTTTCCGGTGTCTGCCAAGGCTTTATTGGTGGCGGCATTGCCGGCGAATCGATGCTTTTATTTAACGATACCAGCTTCTCTGATCTTGCCAAGCTCATGAATTTTGAAGAGGAGCTTAATGAAGCCGCTGAAAGAGAACTACTTATTGATGCAACTAATATCCTTGTGGGCGCACTCATAAGAGGAATCGCCGAACAATTAGATATTGAATTCAGCTTTGGCCCTCCAGCCATATTAGGGCAACACCAAGAATTAGATAAATTATTAGCCTCAGGCAATGTTCGATGGAATCAAGCATTGGTTATTGAAGTCAATTACCAAATTGAAGGCTATGACGTTCAGTGTGACCTACTTATGGTGATTACTGAAAATTCACTTGATCGCCTATTTGGCAAAATAGACTACTTATTGGATTAAGCACACTATGTCGACTGCAGCTTCTCAAGACATGATGAACGACTTTCGATGGATTATGGATGTAGTCCAGAATGTCGATGTTGGGCTCGTCTTGCTTGATAAAGATTACAACATCAACCTGTGGAATAGCTTTATGCAGAACCACAGTGCTTTAGCCGCTGAAGAAATTATCGGCCGCAACCTATTTGATGCCTTCCCAGAAATTGATCAACGCTGGTTTAACCGCAAAGTTGAATCTATTTATTTGCTAAAAAATTCTGCTTTCACGACTTGGGAGCAACGCCCTTATTTATTTCGCTTTGATAATTATCGTCCGATTACGGGCAAAGCGGAATTCATGTATCAAAACAGCACCTTTATTCCTATCCAAAGCCTGAATGGTGAAATCTCAAACATCTGTATCATTATTTATGATGTGACAGAACAGGCAGTAAATAATATTGAACTAGAAAGTGCTAACGACCAACTAGAAATTATTAGCAAGACTGATGGTTTAACGGGTTTATTGAATCGTAAAACATGGGAAGATGAATTAGAAAAAGAATTCGAGCGGCAAAAACGTTATCAAGAAGATTGCACCTTAGTGATATTCGATATCGACCACTTTAAAAAGGTCAATGATAATTACGGCCACCCTGCAGGTGATGAAGTTATTCGACAAACGGCTGACATTACTCGCCAATGCATACGTAAAACTGATATTGCTGGTCGTTATGGCGGTGAAGAATATGTGATTTTATTGCCGCATACTCATGTCGATTCTGCAAAAGTACTCGCTGAACGTATCCGTAAAAAAATAGAAGAAAAGGCAGCATTATACGAAAGCGAATCTATCAACTATACCGTGAGTTTAGGCTTATCCGGCTATCATCCTTCTCTTAGTTCTCCAACGGCATGGATTGATAGCGCCGACCAAGCACTCTATCAATCAAAAGAAGGCGGACGCAATCAGTTTCATGTTTATCAACATAAAGATGAAACTGATAAAGAATAAAAATAGTATTATTTTTCTGACACTAACGTCTGGCACTCAACCGACAAAGTACGACCTTCAGACTCAGAAATAATCTTGACATTGTGATAGAACCGAGCAAAGTTTTCTTCGCAGCGTTTAAACAAATTAACAAAATCTGGCACAAGGTCTCGGTAAGTCGAAATAGAGACCAAACGAGCATTATTAATAGGTTGGCTAAACCAACGTGTATACCAACGCTTCCCGTTCCATTTTTCTTTAATTAAACGCTGGTGCTCTGCTCGCATAGACTCAAATATGCTTTGCTTTTCTTGTCTCTTTCTCTCCACTGAATAATCACTTTTATAAAGTATCTCTAAATCAATTTTTGCTTTATTGATTAAATCAATAAAATCATCTCTTACTAAGAGTCGCATTTTATAATCTTCTAACAAGTCAGATCGATCTGTCATTTGTAGCCAACGGATTGCACCTTGCTCGCCTACCGCACTGGCAAAAGCTTCATTAAAACGACTATCACCATTCACATATAGCTGTTGATGAGCTAGCTCGTGAAACATTAATTCAGCTAATGATGCGTCACCGCGCTTAAACATAGCCGAGGTTAAGGGGTCATCAAACCAACCCAAGGTTGAATAGGCCGTAGCGCTAGCAAGGTGTACCTCGTAACCTTCTTGTTTTAAAGTTTCCGCATGTTTTTCTGCATCTTCACGATGATAATACCCTCGATAACTCGCACAACCAATAACGAGGTAACACCATTGCTTTCCTCTTAAAGAGAATTCTTCTGCGGCAATAATGTTCCAGATGGGCGGGTCACGCTTTAATTGAACATAACTGGTGTAACTTTGATTATCGGGTAAAGCCAATTCATCGCTGGCAAAACGACGAATTTCTACAGCGGTCAATAAACGCTGCTTAAGAGGCTCTTCGGCCTCTAGCAAAACATCCTCTATAGGCTTACGAGCCAACATAAGTGAACTATGACCCACGATACTCTGTGTGTAATAACTTACAGCCGTGCAGCTGACCAAGGCGCTCAATGCGAACACAATGACAATACACACTCGAATCACTTTACACAAAACCGTGCCCATTAGAATTTTATTGCTCATAGCGAAATTTTTGCCCCTCTAACATTTATATAGTTTTTTAGTCTAAGCTAAATTGTCTCATTTTAGCGCAACTATGCCCTCTATAGTCTATTTTTATAAGTAGTCCTATTTCTTTATACATCTTAACTATAAGTCCGTGAGTACCGACTATGAAATTATCACTTCAGGCAAAACTAATTTCGGCTGCTTTGGCCGTTACCATTGTTGTTGCCTTGATTTTAACGTGGCTATCATTCAGCCAACTCAAAGAGACCAGTCAACGCAGCCTAACAACTGAAGTCAGTGCTCAGACCAGTGCATTTACAGCTTACCTTTCTAGCTGGGCAAATGATAGAAGCCGATCTATGACCGCCATACGAACGGCAATAGAACAACATATCATATCTAATGATGGAAAGCCTGACCCGCTTAAGGTGCGTGAGATACTGACCCAAGGAAAATTGAGCGTCGATTTTGGTATGACTTTTTTCGGCATGGAAGATGGCGCAATGCTCCGTTACGATAAACGACTAGACGAAGGTAGAACCGACAATTACGATCCGAGAGTACGGGGCTGGTATAAAGCAGCAAAGAAAAGTAACAATGCGCTTATTTCAAAACCTTACATTGCTGCCACCGCTAAAAAATTAGCCATCACATTTGTTGAGCCTATCATTATTAATGGTCAATATGTCGGTGCAACGGGCGGCTTAGTTTACATGGATAAAATCCTTGCTAACGTCTTGGACCTAAAAGTTCAAGGAGATGGATACGCTGTCTTATTAGATAAAGCCAACGTGATTACAGCTCACCCTAACGAAGAACTCATTTTAAAAGAAACAACTAGCTTAGGTAATCAATTCACTATTACCGAACTCAGCAAGAACAGTAATTTTAATAAACTACTTGATATAAAAGTCTTAAATGAAGATACCGCTGTGTATATTAGTGATGTACCGGGGACAAACTGGTTACTCTCCTTAGTGATGAAAAAGGATGTACTGAATCAACCCATGAATGCCTTACTCATTAAAATTCTGCTGGTTGTTGCGGTCTTATTAGCACTAGCCACTGCTGGGGTAACGGTGTTGATTCGTTGGCTATTTGAAGATTTAAAGCAAGTTTCCGAAGGTCTTGAAAATATTGCTCAAGGTAATGGCGACTTAACCTTGAGAATAAATACAAACAGCAATGATGAAATTGGTATTTTAGCGGAAAACTTTAATCAATTTGTCAGTTATCTACACGGCATTCTTTCTAATGTTAATAACGTTAGTCAAGAGTTAGATTCTCAAGCCGATGCAACTGCAAACCAGTCTGTTGCTAGTGCAGAAAAAATTAAAATTCAGCAAGATGAAATGACTTTGGTCGCGACGGCAGTTAATGAAATGAATACTGCCACACAAGATATTGCCAATAGCGCTATGAGTGCAGCTTCTGCCGCCGAAAGTGCAGTTGGCATGAGTAGCGAAGGCCAAGAACAGGTTCGCAAAAGCCAAGAAAGTATTAATGCGCTGGCTGGTGAAGTCAGCGGTGCTAGCGATGTTATTTTGCAGCTAGATAAACACGTACAAGAGATTGGTACAATCTTGGCAACCATTTCTGGTATTGCAGAACAAACAAACTTACTGGCCTTGAACGCTGCCATTGAAGCCGCGCGTGCAGGTGAACAGGGTCGTGGTTTTGCCGTTGTTGCCGACGAAGTCCGCGTACTCTCTCAACGCACTCATTCATCGACGGAAGAAATACAAAAGATGATAGAGGTACTACAAAATACCGCACAAGACGCAGTAAAAAGTATGGAGTCAAGCCAATCACTTGCTGATACCAGTGTCGGGGATGCGGAAATAGCGAGCGAAAGTCTATCGAAAATACGCGAAGAAATAATGAGCATTAATGACATGGTGACTCAAATTGCCACTGCGGCAGAAGAACAAACCGCTGTGACCAGTGAAATCAATACGAATACAAGTAATGTCACCTCAGCAACCCATGACTTGGCGGCACAATCGGAAAATAGTGCGGCACGATCGAAACAACTTAACAATTTAACGGAAACTTTGAAAAACGATTTACAGAACTTTACTTTGTGATTTTAGTTTCTATAACTTATCTAAAATCACTATTTTAATTATTGTATTTAAGCCGAGTTCAACTCGGCTTTTTTAATCAATTAGTCTTCAACCACAGTATATTCTACCAAACTAACAACCAACCAATCACTGCTTGGCTCTTCGAGCATGTCGCTAGTGATAATAAACAGTTCTTTTTTAGGAGATACAAAAAACAATTGAATGGCGGTTTTATTATCTTCAAGGTATTGCGCATAAGTATATTCATCTGACAGTTTTGTTTTTTTAACCTGTCCGCCTTTAGCAATCACACTCGCTAATTTTTTATAACTTACCTTTTCTGATAATAATTGATAATTACGATGATCTTCAGCGATTCGGTGTTTATCGGAATCTTCTTTATCCAGAGAAGCCGCTAAAGAATACATATTTCGTTTACCAAAATCACTACTATAGCGAGTCGCCACTACCGTGTTTAACTCACTACTGGGAGACAAGGCAAGTAAGACCCCCATACCCGTCAAGCTTAAACGTTGGTCCGCATAATCGGATGCAGGGTTACCGTAAAAAGTATCCAAGCCTGCCAATCTAGCGGCATGTACATTACTGCGATCAGTTCCTGCTAACAATACACGAAAGCCCAAACCTTTAATCGCTTCACCCAAACACCTAGCAACAGGGTTCGCCCCCATAATTAAGACACCGGTTGGTGGCGGCTCAGATACCTTTAGCCACCGAGCAAGCGGGCCTGCTGTCGCGCTCTGCAATAATACAGTGCCAACAATGACCATAAAAATTAAAGGTACTAACAAATAAGCATCGCCGACTGAGGTTTGCTCTAAGCGCAAGGCAAATAGTGCAGAAACTGCTGCCGCAACAATCCCACGTGGAGCCATCCAGCTCAATAAGGTTTTCTCTCGCCACGTTAAACTACTACCGATACTACAAACCCAAACCGAAAGAGGTCGAGCAACCAATTGAATAATGGCAAACAATATTAGCATATTGATGTTAAGGTTTTGTAATTGAGATAAATCTAAGCGCGCAGCTAGAATAATAAATAGACCCGAAATAAAGAGCACGGTTAAGTTTTCTTTAAAGTCGAGAATACTACCAATATTGACATCACGCATATTGGCCAACCAGATTCCCATCAAGGTCACAGCCAACAAACCCGACTCATGGGCAAAATGATTAGAGATAGTAAACGAAGTAAATAAAATAGTGAGCGTGACTAAATTATGTAGATATTCAGGCAAGAGATGGCGGCGCAATATCAAGCCTAAACCGTATCCTGCGGCAATGCCAAATACAGTACCTACTAGCAGTATTTTTCCAAACAAAAATAAAGTATGACCAATAGCATTACCTTGCGTTTGCAAAATAATAAACTCAAAGGTCACAACAACAAATAAAGCACCAACGGGATCAATTAAAATACCTTCCCAACGCAAGATATTTGAAATTTTCGCATTAGGGCGAACGGTTCTCAGCATCGGCATAATAACGGTTGGGCCCGTCACCACACAAAGCGCACCAAATAAAACAGCAAGCTGCCAAGAAAAACCGAAAAAATAATAACCGCAGGTGGCAATAATAACCCATGTGATGAGCGCACCCACCGTCACTAAACGTGTAATGGTATGACTTAAACCCGGAAGCTCAGATAATTTAAGTGTCAAGCTGCCTTCAAAGAGAACAATCGCAACCGCAAGAGAAACCAAAGGAAATAATAAATCGCCAAATAATGCATCAGGATCAACGACACCCGATACTGGCCCCAACAAAAAACCAGTAATCAATAAAAACAAGATAGCCGGAAGGCGTACACGCCATGCCAGCCATTGGCATAACATAGACACAATGCAAATACCGGTAATTGCTATAATGGCTGTCTCATTCATTTCATCACTACCTTGTTTTCTTGTGTTTTTCGTTGCCTTATTGCTTCAAATAAACACACACCGGTTGCTACCGATACGTTTAAACTACTCACTGTTCCCATCATCGGAATACGAATTAAGGCATCACAGGTTTCACGCGTTAAGCGCCGAAGTCCTTTACCTTCAGAACCCATAACCAAAGCCAAAGGGCCAGTTAAATCAGCCTCAAAATGGTTCTGCTCCGCTTCTCCGGCGGCACCCATCAACCAAACACCTTGTTGTTGCAACCACTGTAAGGTTCTCGATAAATTAGTGACGCGAATCAACGGGATAACTTCGGCAGCACCACAGGCCACTTTAGTTACCGTGGCATTCATTGACGCAGAATTATCTTTTGGCACAATCACAAACTGCACACCCGCCGCCTCAGCAGAACGCAGACAGGCACCCAAGTTATGCGGATCGGTTATTCCGTCCAGCACTAAGATAAAAGGCACTACATTATTTTCACTCAAGATAGGCAAATGGCTTTTTAAATAAGCTTCATCATAGACTTCGACTTTAGCGCCTATGAGTGCAAGCACACCTTGGTGTTTGCCAGAAGCCATTTTATCGAGCTCTTCCCTTTTAACAAAATGAAGGGCGACATCATTTTTCTTTGCAAGGTCTTGAATTTTTTGCAAACGCTTATCACTGCGCCCACTTAAACAGTAAACCCCATTAATCGTCTCTTTTGTATTTTTCTCTAATAATGCTTCGACGGCATGAAAGCCATAGACACATTGTGTTTTTTCACTCACTTACTGACCCTTTTATTTCTTTTTCTTAGCGCTTTTATTAGCGCTCTTTTTTCTAGATGCTGGTTTTTTATTGACTGCTTTCTTACCCGATGCCTTTTTCTTGGACGATTTATTTTTTGTTGCCTTACTCTTCGGCTTTTTCGCATCTAAATCAGAAAAGTCACCTCGGCGCAATTTGTCCCTTACCGAATCTTTCCCTTGATCTTTTTTAGCGCCTCTTGAGCCACGTTTGGTATCGTCTTTTTTCCTTACAAAATCTCCGCTTAATTCAAAATCGACTTTTCGTTCATCGAGATTAATGGCAGCAACCTGTACTGTAAGCTCATCGCCCAAAGAGAATATTTGATTGCTACGCTCACCAACGAGTCGGTGATGAGCCTCTTCATAACGATAATAATCAGAAGGCAAAGAGGTAATATGAACCAAACCTTCTACATAGACATCCAACAACTCGACAAAGACACCAAAATTAGTCACGCCGGTAATAATGCCTTTAAACACCTCACCCACACGATCTTGCAAATATTCACACTTCAACCAGCTCACTACATCTCTAGTGGCTTCATCCGCTCTACGCTCAGCCATTGAGGTATGCTCACCTAAACGTAGCATGTCGGCTAAATTGTAAGGATAGATAACCTTCTTCGCTAAGCTGCCAGCTGCTTTGACTCGGCGTACTTGCTTAGAATCTTTTTTACCGCGAATAATAGAGCGTATCGCACGATGCGTCAGTAAATCCGGATATCGGCGTATAGGTGAGGTAAAATGCGTATAGGCTGGATATGCTAAACCAAAATGGCCTTTATTTTCTGGCTGATACACGGCTTGGGATAAACTACGCAACATCACTGTTTGAATAATTTTAGCATCGGGTCGATTACCAATTTTTTCTAATAATTTTTGGTAATGAGAAGGCTCAGGGCTACCTTTACTTCGCAAGTTTAAACCCAGTGCACCGAGGAACGTTTTAAGGTTTTCTAACTTCTGTTCCTTCGGGCCATCATGAACACGATACAAACCATCTAATTCATGCTTTTCTAAGAATCGTGCAGCGCAAACGTTGGCGCAAAGCATACATTCTTCAATTAATTTATGGGCATCATTGCGCACCACCGGTACAATTTTTTCGATCTTACGCTCACGATCAAAAAGAATGCGTGTTTCCGTTGTTTCAAAATCAATAGCGCCGCGTACTTCGCGTGTTTTTCTTAGAGTGCGATACAGTTTATGCAATTGATCAATATGTGGCGTGACCGACGCATATTGTTCACGCACCGTTCGATGCATCTCATCTTTTTTATCTAACATCTGCCCTACTTTTGTATAAGTCAGGCGCGCATGAGAATAAATTACCGCTTCATAAAAGGTATAACCACTGACCTTGCCAGCTTCACTGATGGTGATCTCGCACACCATAGCGAGACGATCCACCTTAGGGTTTAACGAACACAAGCCGTTCGATAAGGCCTCTGGCAACATCGGGACAACAAAGTCGGGGAAGTAGACCGACGTACTGCGAATTTCCGCCTCATGATCTAAAGCACTGCCCACTTGAACATAATGACTGACATCAGCAATCGCGACATATAAACGCCAACCGCCAGATTTTTTGGCTTCGCAATACACCGCATCATCAAAATCTCTAGCATCTTCACCGTCGATAGTCACAAAAGGTAGATGACGGCAGTCTATGCGGTTTTTCTTATCTGTCTCTTCGACTTCAACGGGCAAGCTTGCTGCAGCTTGGGTCACTGCATCCGGCCACTCATGAGGAATATCATGTGTTCTTATCGCAACATCAATCTCCATACCGGGTGCCATATGGTCGCCCAAGACCTCAACAATACACCCCATTGGCTGACTATCCCGTGATGGCTGGTGGGTGATTTCAACCATAACAAATTGATTATGGCTTGCACCCATCGTGTTATCACTGGCCACCAATACATCATGGCCGACTCTGGGGTTATCTGGCCGAACAAAGCCGATGCCTCTTTCGCAAAAATAACGTCCTACAATTTGTTGAGTGTTATGTTTTACAACCTCAACAACAACGCCATCACGACGCCCACGCATACCGGTTGATGCCAAGCGAACAAGTACCTCATCGCCATCAAAGACTTTTCGCATTTGTCTTGAGGCAAGATAAACATCATCACCGCTGCCATCTGCCGGAATTACAAAACCAAAGCCATCACGATGACCCTGTACACGACCACGAATAAGATCTAACTTATCGACTTTGGCATAGGCTTTTTTGCGATTACTGTGAATCTGGCCATCTCGCTCCATTGCAATTAAGCGGCGCCTCAAGGCTTCTCTCGACTCATCAGATTGGATAGATAAAGCTTTTTCTAGTTGCCTCGACGACATTGGGCCCGTCGACTGGTCAAGGATATCGAGAATAAATTCTCGACTAGGAATGGGATTAGTGTATTTTTTTGATTCACGCTTAGCGTGGGGGTCGGTTTTTTTCTTCACTGTTATTAGTTCGCTGCTGAGTGTAGCCATTAAAATTATATGGCTACACTATACCCGAACTGTCAATGAACTATAACCAATGAGACTGAATCAAGTCATTAAAACAGCCAATACACTTGTTAGACTCTCAATGTGCTTTTGCAAAGGGGTGGATAATGGTGGTGTCTTCGCCGGCTTCACGAATAGAAGAAAAGCGAGCAGCCATGCTCTCTACTTGGCTTTTCTGCTCTCGGCTCACATCAACCAAGAGCAGATAACTACCGCTTTCAATATCTTTGTGAAAGCGTCGGATTTTATAATTCTCGTTGGATACTCCCACCATACCGCCTAACCATGCACCAAAACACGCAAATAGCAGAACACCAGCAATCTGGCCCACCCAGTTTATATTTGCACCAAAAGAGGTAAATAAAGCCACATAACAAGTGAGCAAGATGCCCACGGTAAAGCCAATTAATATACCACGCTCACCGGAACGAATAATATCCAACTCTTGGATAGGGGTAGTACTGTGCAGGTGATGCCTGACAATATTGGCCTTATCCTTACCCAGGACATGAAAGTTCCAATCGGTAATGCCTTCTTGATGCAAACGATCAGACAAGCGCTCTGCTGCATCAATACTGTCAGTAAGGTAATATAAGCGTTTCATAAGGAGCTCCCACTATTAAAGGGTGATAACGTTTAGACGATTACGATTGGCGGGTGATAAGAAATGAACAAGCCAATGATGATAGCCCTCTAATGGTGCATTCATCACGCAGTAATCTCCACACTTATTAATACAGTTAAAATAGGGTAAAGGTTTCCTTTTTATAAGACCAATTCTGAATAATAAATTTTTTTAAAAGATCGGAATGACAATAAGCCGAGATTTTATCTATAGGCAATCATAAAGAGCAGTATCGAGAATAGTCATGCCAGCCAACCAACAAATCTTCCGTGTCAGACGCCGCTACAACCAATGGGTAGCAAACCAAACCCTCGAAGATTACGCACTGCGCTTTACTGCAAAAAAGTCTCGCTACTGGAGCGCAAACAAGGTTGCGATGACCGCCTTAGGCGCAACTGCCTTTTTAGCATTAGAAGCCATTGGCGGCGCAATGACACTGAGTTATGGCTTTACCAATAGCCTCGTTGCGATACTGGTTGTTAGCTTTATTATTTTTATTACTGGCCTGCCTATTTGTTATTATGCTTCTCGCTACGGCGTTGATATTGATCTATTAACCCGCGGAGCTGGCTTTGGTTATCTCGGCTCTACTTTAACCTCCCTTATTTATGCTTCGTTTACCTTTATCTTTTTTGCTATCGAAGCCGCCATTTTAGCATCTGCATTAAACGCACTATTTTCTATCCCGCTTTACCTAGGCTATATCATTAGTGCCTTATTGGTTATTCCTATTGTTACCCATGGCATTACGTTTATTAGTCGGTTCCAAATTGCCACTCAACCTATTTGGCTAAGCTTACAAATTGTTGCTATTGCGACCATTGTGTATTTCGAAGCACAATCGATACAACAATGGAAAGAGTTTGGCGGTGCCTATGCAGTAGAGATTGCTGACAGCACAGATGCAAGCAATCAATTTAATATTATTTTATTTGGCGCAGCAGCATCCATCTTGTTTGCTTTAATGGCGCAAATAGGCGAGCAAGTTGATTACCTTCGCTTCCTTCCTCCCAAAGAAAAAATATCGCCCCTTAAATGGTGGACATCCATGATCTTAGCTGGTCCCGGCTGGATACTAATAGGCATTGTGAAATTATTGCTGGGCTCTTTTTTAGCTTATCTTGCATTTAATAGCGGGTTATCGGTTGTTCGATCTGCTGATCCTACTTATATGTATCAAATGGTGTTTGATTATTTAACTCACTCCCCTACTGTTTCTCTTGTGTTGGCAGGAATCATGGTGATCACCTGCCAACTAAAAATTAATGTCACCAATGCTTATGCAGGCTCTTTAGCATGGTCTAACTTTTTTTCGCGTTTAACGCACAGTCATCCAGGCAGAGTAGTTTGGTTAATTTTTAATGTTGCCATTGCCCTGTTATTAATGGAACTTGGTATCTATCGCGCATTGGAAAGTATCTTAGGTATATTTGCAATTGTCGCCGTCAGCTGGCTGGGCACTATTGCTACTGACTTAACCATTAATCGCTATTTAAAATTAGCGCCTGAAGGTATCGAATTTAAGCGCGCCCACCTTTACGATATTAACCCTGTTGGTATTGGCTCACTATTAATTGCATCTATTATTGGCATGCTCTCCTACTTAGGGATATTCGGAGAAACAGCAAAAGCACTGACCCACTTTATTACACTTGGCGTTACTTTTATTACAGCACCGCTCATCGCGTGGATGACACAAGGCCGTTATTATCTGGCACGCTCATCTGACAACATTAGTCTAAAACAAGAAGATTATGAATGCTGTATTTGCGAAAATCACTACGAACCCGAAGACATGAGTTATTGCCCCGCTTATCAAGGCAACATTTGTTCATTGTGCTGTTCATTAGATGCACGCTGTTTGGATTCTTGCAAAACGGATTCTCGATTTTCAAAACAAATTTTCGATTTTTTTAATTTATTTCTACCCAAAAAAATAGTCAATGCGATTCATTCAAGACTGGCTTATTTTCTCGGTATTGTTTTTTGTATTAGTCTACTGAACGCTGGATTGCTCTCTCTTATTTATTATCAGATACCATCGAACAATCCAGCAACATTAAAAATAGTCGCCGATGCACTCTGGATATTATTTTTCATTTTACTCATTATTTCTGGGGTATTATCGTGGTTATTTTTATTAGCACACGAGAGTCGCGTGGTAGCTCAAGAAGAGTCACAAATACAAACATCCCGCTTAATGGATGAAATTAGCGCACACACTCAAACAGATCAAGCTCTACAATCTGCCATGGAACAAGCGGAAGCAGCCAACCAAGCCAAGAGCCGTTATTTATCTGGCATTAGTCACGAACTACGTTCGCCACTACAAACCATACTAGGCTATGCTCAACTGCTCGGTCAGGACGAGTCCATTCCAGCTAAACGGCGCGAGTCCATCAATGTTATTCAACGCAGTGGTGATTACCTAGCTGATTTAATTGAAGGCTTATTAGATGTCTCCAAAATCGAAGCAGGCAAACTTGAAATACGCCGCGATGAAATGGATTTTCATGAACTAATGGCGCAATTAGAATTAATGTTTAGGCCCCAAGCCGAGAATAAAAATATTCATTTTATTTTTAATTGCCCCGAAAAATTTCCTAAATATGTTGCAGCAGATGAAAAACGTGTTCGTCAAATATTAATCAATCTTTTGTCTAATGCCATTAAATTTACTCACGAAGGGCAAGTAGAATTTTCATTACAATATAAAAACCAAGTCGCCGAGTTTACCGTTAGGGATTCTGGCATTGGTATCAAATCAGAAAATTTAGAAAAAATATTTCATCCTTTCGAAAGGATTGACGAGGCAGCAACCAGCATCCCAGGCACAGGCCTTGGACTGACCATTGTCCATCTACTAACCGACATTATGGGCGGGGAAGTAAAAGTAACCAGTGCACTCAACCAAGGCAGTTGCTTTACCGTATCACTCATGCTTTCTCGTATTGACTCACCCGTTATTACCCAGCAGATCAATGAGCCCATCGTAGGTTACCTTGGTGACAAACGAACTATTTTTGTAGTCGATGACCAAGCGAGTCATCGAGGTCTAATCCGAGACCTATTATCCCCTATCGGCTTCAATGTAGTTGAAGTAGAAGATGCTCAAAGCTGCTTGAGGCTAGTAGAAGAAAAAAGGCCCGACTTGTACCTTCTCGATGTATCCATGCCCGACATCAATGGCCTCAAATTAGCCGAGCTACTACGCAGACGAGAGGTCACAGAACCTATCATCATGATATCGGCGGACGCTCAAGAACACCACACTATCGGCGACCCCAACTCGCACCATAACTTTTACATGGTAAAACCGATTAAGGTACAGGCACTATTAGATAAAATCGGCATTTTATTAGATATTGAATGGAGCTATAAAGAGCGAGCCAATAAAGAAAAAATAACCATAATCGAAAAAAAATGGACTATTCCTCAACACGATTATGTTAAACAACTATTGAATTATGCCGAAATTGGCTATGCAAAAGGTTTTTATGAACAACTGACAAAAGCAGATAACGAAAATATACTCGATTCAGAACTAGTGCAACATTTATATCAGTTAGCTAAGCAAGTGCGTTTTGATAAAATTAGTTATTTACTAAGTTCAAGTATTAACACGGCATCTTAATCATTAGGTCTAAATAATGAATAATATAGACACCAACAGCGGCATCGTTCTTGTTGTGGATGACTCACCCGAAACACTCGGCATGTTAAACGAATCACTCGAACAAGTGGGTTACACCGTATTAATTGCCCTAGAAGGAAAGCAAGCCTTAACCATTGCAGAAAAAATTACACCGGACATTATCTTACTGGATGCCATCATGCCCAATATGGATGGCTTTGAAACCTGCCGCCATATCAAAAAAAATAAGCAGCTAGAAAAAGTCCCCGTTATTTTTATGACTGGCCTGAGCGACAGCGACAGTATTGTTAAAGGTTTAGAGGCTGGCGGGGTAGATTACCTTAGCAAACCAATTAAGCCCAATGAACTCATTGCGCGCATGAAAGTACACTTACATAACGCAAGGCTAGCCCAAAGCGCACAAACAGCTTTAGACACAACTGGCCAGCAGTTATTCGCTACCAGCGCTCAGGGCTTAATTAAATGGGCCACCCCCTTAACCCAGTCTTTATTTGAGCAAGCAGAACTCGATGAGCACTGGCAAACACAAGAATTACCCAAACAACTCAAACACTGGCTAAGCCACGACCCCTTGACCGGCCAACATTACACTCTAGAAAACATCAACACTCCCCTTAAAATTAAATTGATTGACCGAAAAAGTGACGATGAGATTTTATTTAAACTGATCGATTTAAAAGGGCCCAGCGGAGCAGAAAAAT
Organism: Cellvibrionaceae bacterium; assembly: GCA_050633525.1. GTDB lineage: Bacteria > Pseudomonadota > Gammaproteobacteria > Pseudomonadales > Cellvibrionaceae > CANLBN01. The sequence continues at coordinate 74,651 of JBOEGR010000021.1, read as the reverse complement.
TGCGCGCCGCATTGGACATTACCGAACGGGAATCAGATGTACTGTATTGGATCGGCCAAGGAAAAACCAATAAAGAAATTGGAGAAATATTAGATATGAGCCCACGAACAGTGAACAAACATTTAGAACAAATATTTAAAAAACTAAATGTAGAAAATAGAACCGCTGCTGCCTCAATTGCAATACACAGTTTGGCGGGAATTTAATTACAATGGCAAAAATAATTTATGGGGTTTCTGGAGAAGGATCAGGCCATTCATCAAGAGCAAAACTAATAGGCCAACACTTAATAAATAAGGGCCACGAACTAAAAATCGTATCTTATGACCGTGGATATAAAAATCTACATCAGCAATTTGATACCATAGAGATCGTAGGCTTATCCATTGCCAGCAAAGATAATAAAGTATCGATGCTAAAGACCTTAACCGACAATATCGGGAAACTGCCCGATGGGACTCGGGCCTTCAATCGGCTTAGGGCTTTATTTAAAGAGTTTCAGCCTGACTGTGTTTTTACTGATTTCGAACCCTGCACAGCCTACCTAGCCAACCATTATAATTTACCTTTGATCAGTTTGGATAACCAACATCGTATGCGCTACATGGAGTACAGTTACCCCGATAATTTAAAAAAAGAAGCATTACTAACAGAGACCATCATCAAAGCGATGGTTCCGAAACCGTGGTACTCATTAATTACTTCATTTCACTTTGGCCAATTAAAAAATGCACACAGTGCTGTATTTCCGCCCTTGCTTAGACCGGAAGTAGTGACTCTAGAATCCACCATTGATGATCACATTCTTGTTTATGCTACCTCTGGGTTTGACTCTCTACTCGACACACTCAAATCGTTCACACGAGAAACATTTTATATTTACGGCTATAACCAAGAAAAATGTGAAGGCAATCTCCATTTTAAAACCTTTAGCCAAGACGGTTTTTTAGCCGATTTATCATCAGCAAAAGCCGTTATGGCAACAGCGGGCTTTACCTTAATTAGCGAATCGTTATATCTAAAAAAGCCCTACCTTGCCTTCCCCATGGCTGGCCAATTCGAACAACACCTCAATGCTTACATGCTCAATAAACAGGGTTTAGGTAAGGAGTGTCTGTCACCCAACGTTGACGCTATAGCGGCTTTTCTTTATCAACTGCCCGACTTTAATCGTGCACTCACAAGCGTTGAAGGCTGCGGTAATAATAGTATCCAGCAAAAAATTGACGATCTCTTAGAAAGTAACATGAAAGAACTGATGAAATACAAACGCTAATAAAGTTGAAAGACCGAATGAACTATCGCAGGAACTCATTACGATAGCGTTGGCGACATACCATCCTTCGCCATTTCTTCGGTTAGCCAGCTCTGAAACGCCTTCATTGAATACGTCATTGCTCGATTTTTTTGATAAACCAAATAAAAAGACTTATCAGTACGCAGGTATTCTTCTACTGGCACAATCAACTTGCCAGAGGCGATTTCCTCACTCACAAAGCCAACATCTGCCAAAGCAAAGCCTAAGCCGCTAATAGCGGCCGAGGTAGTCAACGACCCGCTAGAAAAATACATCCCTTGCTTCGATTGCTTATAATCAACACCCACTTGCCGGAACCAATTGCCCCATTCTTCTGCCCGCTTTTTAACGTGGAGCAAAGTGTACTTAAGAACATCTTCAGGCGACTCAACGGTTCCTCCCTGTAAATGGCTTGGGTTACATACCGCTCGCTGCTGATAGTGCCTTAAGAGCTGGATCTCAATACCTGGCCAATCCCCCTTACCAAAATACACCGCCATATCCGTTTCATCACGGTCAAAATCAATCAAACCATTCGCCGCAGAAAATTCGATTTGAACATCGGGCTGAGCCTCATAAAAACTACTGATTCGAGGCAATAACCAACGGGTTAAAAACGCTGGAGCCACACTGAGATGTAAATCGCCAGTTTGATGGGTGGATATCAGCTTTTGGGTCGATCGGTCGATCTCATATAAAGCCTTCTGAACCGAGCGATAATAATCCTTACCCGCATGGGTCAGCGTGATTTTCCGAGGCTGGCGGATAAACAACTCCAAGCCCAAGAAGGCCTCCAAGGACTTGATCTGGTGACTAATAGCCGATGGCGTGACAAATAACTCAGCCGCAGCAGACTGAAAACTGCCATGCCGAGCGGCAGCAGCAAAGCTCTTGAGAGCGTTGAGAGGGGGTAAACGATTAATGAGGGACTCGCCTATAGATTAGATTATTTCAACTATAGCATGAAAAAGCATCGTTTGTTTAAACAAGAGAGAATCCCTATCATAACTATCAAGCGGTAACAACTACACCGCACCCAAATCACCAGCCTAGACAGGCTAAGAGGCAAGAGCAATGAAAGTATCAAACAACGAAGTAAATTATATTTTAAATGATAGTGGCGAAATTGACGTCAACTACTATATTAATAAGGCACACAGCTTACGCAGCGAAGCCATTCGCGAATATGGCGTTAAGGCGAGTGAATCGATTAAGTCTGGAATAGACTACGTAGCGTCTCTATTCCAAAACCCTAAAGCGGCTTAAATAGCACTTTAGTTTACTTTCGGTACAGCTTTCGATATCAATTGCGATATCAAGCACGAAAGATTGAAGACCCCCTAAGTTTTCATAGAGCAGCTCCTCCAAGAGCAGCAACCTTATAGGGCCGCATTTTTTGCGGCCCTTTTTTTATTCCCCCTTTGTAAATTAAATGTAAAAACACACATCTATTCTTTACCATACTGAGCCTAAAAGCCTCAACCTCACACAGATACACTGATTCCCGAAAGTTACTTTTTATTGCTTTATTATTGAGGGAGTCAAACATGACATCACATCATTTACATTCAAGATCGACATTATCTATTTTATTGAGCGCTGCGCTCTTATCCTTTGCAACACTATTATCTCCTTTTGGCCATACCACACAAACACAAATAGAAAGAACACACCATCAGGATGGTAAGGATCATAAGAAGCAACCCAAAATACAGCTTGCCATTTTATTAGACACCAGTAATAGCATGGATGGCCTGATCGACCAAACACGCAACCAACTATGGCAAGTGGTCAACGAATTCTCCACTGCCAAACGAGATGGTATTACCCCCACCTTAGAAGTCGCCCTATTTGAATACGGTAACGACAACAACTCAAAACACACTGGCTTTATTAGAAAGCTCAGCGGTTTTACACAAGAGCTTGATCGCATATCCGAGGCACTGTTTTCACTCACCACTAACGGTGGCAGTGAGTTTTGTGGCTTTGCCATTAATACCGCCGCCAATAACCTACGCTGGAGCACAGACGATAACGATATTAAAGCCATTTTTATTGCCGGCAACGAACCTTTTACCCAAGGACCTATCCATTTTCGTGAAGCCATTCGCCTTGCTAAAAGCAAAGGCATACTCGTCAATACCATTCACGCAGGCGCCTATGACGAAGGTGTACAAGGCAACTGGCAACAAGGCGCCTTACTTGCAGGCGGCGATTACATGAGCATCAATGCAGACCGTAAAATTGTGCATATCGAAGCGCCTCAAGATAAACGTATTGCCGAACTCAATAGCCAATTAAACAAAACCTATGTGCCTTACGGCAAGCGCGGTAAAGTGAAAGTTGAGCGCCAATACGAACAAGACCGCGCCAATAGCGAAATCTCCGTAGGCCTACTGGCCAAACGCGCCAAAACAAAATCATCTTCTTTTTATAAAAATGATGATTGGGACCTAGTAGACGCCATGGACAAAGGTAAAGTTAGCGAAGAGCAACTCATCAAAATGGAAAAGAAAGCCCTTCCTAAAGACATGCAGCAACTCCCCGAAGCTGAGCGAGCTGAATACGTGGCGAATAAAAACAAAGAGCGACAACGCATTAAAGCCGAAATCGTTAAGTTAAGTAAAAAACGTGAAAGCTATGTGGCCGAGAAAAAGAAAGAACAAGTCAACGCCGCACCAAGTATGAGTGATGCACTGACACAATCCATTAAAAAACAGGCGAAGGAAAAAGCCTTTATTTTCGAATAACAAACACAAAGGGAGCTTACCATTTAAGAACAAGCTCCCTTTTAACACTCTGCCAATATCGCTAAAGGTGACATGAACCTTCTGATGTCGCCCCAGTATCAATATCTGTAATGCCAGTATTAAAGTTACCTCCTACAGAAATACAGTCAGAGATCATCTGGTTACATTCACTTATCGTCCAACAATATGAAATTAATTTACTATCGCCTCCTCTCGGAGTAGTAAAAGCACGAGCAGATGAAGACGCTCGTGATGATCTTGTAGCGGATCGTTTTATTTCTAAAGAGCCTGCCGGCTTCTTCACTTGATACCGACTCTCTTTTGCCATAACACCACTATTAAAGCTCAATACTAGTCCAACAGCAAAAAGGAAGGGAATTGTTCGGTTTAATTTCATCATTATCTTCTATTCAATAAAACAATATGAATTACCCATTCCAAACAACACGATTGTTATTTGGTCTTACATAGTTGAGTCGGAGTCAATGTAGAATTGGTTCAAAATAAATATTAGAAAAAGAAATTAAACTTAAAACTTACGGCATAAAAGAGTCTGTATCCCCTTTAATTTCTTAGATAACATGATGCCTATTACTTACTACTCTTCCCTTAATACAATATCGCTTGGTAATAAATACATATTTTCTGGAATAGTTAAAACATGAAAAGGTTTTTCTTGCCAATGAAAGCCCTTGCAGTCTTCTCTAAGGAAATATTCTATCGAAAGGAACACCTCTTGCTCTTTGATTAGGATCGCAACCCCTTTAGTAGTACAGTCCTTTTCTGCCGATGCCTCGGTAGATAAACCAATAGGAATAATATTACGTCCGTCATACGTAGTGAATTTCCTTACATCCTTTTTACGGCCTTTCATAAAATGGCACTCTGTCTCCCCTTTAAAATGGTAGAGCAAGGTGGTTTTACCGCTTTTAGCTTGATTTAGTAAACGGCAATCTTCCAATAGCAATTCGACCCCCAACCATTTCGCTTCATAAGCTACGCCATATCTGGGCGGAGGGTCTTCGGGGTAACCAATTAGCAATGGTGCATTGATATCAGCTGTAGCACAGCTTATTAAGCCCAAAAAGATAAAGGGTGTAATGAATCGCATTATTTAAACTCCCAAAAGTAAACCTTCTCAGCCTGCTTGAAATACTCACCTAATTTAAATCGGGCCTTACCCAATTTAGTCCCATCCCACAAATCAATATGACTGCCTTGCCCACCACCTTGATTTGTAAAACCCTTAATATTTTTATAAAAAATAATGCCCTTTTGCTTTTTCGACATAAATAACTGTTCTGTATTAGTCCCGCCGTTGACTGGTTTTACTGCACGCAAACGATGATGCAAAAAATCAGCTAGACTCTTTGAGCCTCTGGCCAACCGTAAACCCGCGAAGCTGCCTATACCTGGGCAAGTTGGATTAGGGTCGTAACCTTGTTTTTTGTCAAAACCCTTAGAACCAATAATACCTGCACGCACAAGCGCAGTGCTCAAATAAACGGCACATTGCCACTTTACTTGATTTCGATCGCAAGGGTCGTTAGATGGGTATGATGTCCATAGCCGTGTAAAAGTGGGGTATTTAGTTTTGTCGAGTTTTGCTACTTTGCCCCATAAAACCATGGCGGATATCCTTTCTTTTACTTAGTTATATTATTGATTTACTGGGTTCACAGTGTAAACCCAAATAGTTTAATAAGCCTATAGTCTGGCTTTAACAATGTGAAACAGGTCTAAGGTTTATTTTTTGGCCAGATAAATGCAATAAATCGCGACAAAGTGCCGGAAAACAGAATTGCGTAAATTATTCACTAATAGTTGATCGATAAAAAATCACTACGCCCCCTTTAATGCTGTTATAGCTTGTGAACTTTCTTTATTCTATTTATTATTTTCTCCTCAGTGTCTAATTGGATGTAAAATCTCTGTATGTCCTTCATAGTTCTTTTACTCATATAATCTTTTACAAAATCGGGCACTATTCCTTTTTCGATCGTAAATAGGATTGGAGCCTGTGCCTCGCTAACTTTTTCATGTAAGGTTCGCATGTCATAATTAAGCATTTCTGCTTCTTTCATGTGAAATCTAAGAATGTTATTTTTTAATCTTAAAAGATATGATTTTTTGTAATCACTCGTTTTTCTATACTCATTCTCTTGTACCGGCAAAATCCCTAACTTATAAATATTACTTGTATTAATTAACACAATAGGCGGTGTATTTTTAAATTTTATTTTAAATAAAGTATTATCGGGGTTTAATGGATCAATAGAACCTTCGATATTACCTGGGAGAAATCTTGCCATATCGAAATTATTTTCTAGATTAAAGTCAATATTTACAGTCTTTTTTAGGAATGAAATATCAATTCTATTTTTAGTGTTTCTTTCAATAAAATCTTTGTACTCATTTTCTGTTATTTTTAATTTTTGTTTTTCTATGGGAAGATGAAATATGCCTCTTGTGCTGCCTTGAAAATGTTCGTCTTGGCATTTGTAAAACCCTATATCATTACATATCTTTAATACTTTATAGAACTCTCTTACGAGACCATCTGCGGTAACAGCAGTAACATGATTGGAGATGATTAGAAAACTTATAAATATTAAAAATCTCATGAGATTCCTTTTTTGCTATAACAGCATGATAAGTGGGAAACCATTGCTTTTTCGGTATGTGTCGAGAAAAACCAATTATTTCTTTGATTTTATTAAATTTTTTAATTTAGTATAAATTAATTTTATTTTTGATAATTGGAAAATTTTTCCACTTGTCAAGCATTATATTAGCATTTGACTTTGAGGTTAACCATATAAAAAGAATATCACATTCCTCATTTTGACGCTCTGTATATAATTTTATATTACCACGTCGCTTATTAATAACGACTGTTAAACTGGGAAAGCTTTATTTTTGTTCCTATTATAGTAATACATACTAAATTATTAACTATTTAGGAATAAAATAAGGAAAGGTTACCAACACCTCAAGCCCATGCTGTTTATTAACAGCATGTACCCTACCCTGCATCAACTGAACATATTGTGCTACTAGCGCTAAACCAATCCCCGTACCTTTGGCCTCACGAGTAAGTTCATTTTCGTTTCGATAGAAAAGGTCGAATACTTTTTTGAGTTTCTCGGGTTCTATACCTGGACCATAGTCTCTGACACTAATACTGAGCTCTTCTTTATTATTTGAAAATAGTAATTCTATTTTTTTGACTTCGGCATTGATGGAATACTTTAATGCGTTATCAACTAGGTTAATCATTATTTGAATAAAGAGATCTTCGTCTATATTAACACTGGCATCTTGTTGCTTATTTTCTTCACTAACATGCTTATTAATCGTTAAATCGAACCCTGCTGCTAGAGCATGGCCTGACAGCTTTGATTCGGCAATACTAATTAAGGTATCTACCGAACATGATTTAAGCTTAGGCTCTAGCGTATCCCGATTAAGCTTAGCCAGTTGCAATACATTATTAATTAGTCGGGATAGACGCTCACTTTCGTCAAAAATAAAATGGTAATATTCGTTCTTTTTGGCTTCGCTTACCCAGCCTTCTTTTAGCATTTCGCCGTACATACGAATGGACGTTAAAGGTGTTTTTAATTCATGACTGACGGAGGAGATAAAATCTTGCTGTTGATTCATTAAATTTTGCTGGGCATGAGCATAGCGATTAAACAACCATGCCCCGAGTAAAACAGTAAACAACAAAATAAAAGCCGAGATCAAAACAACCTGTCCGCTAGCGCCAGAGCTCAATTCACCAATGGTGAGCACTACATTAAAATCATCGAAAGGTGAAAGCAGGCTTTTTTGATACAGTACGGTGCCGGATAGTTGGCGCGCGCTGTCTAGGTAACCATAGGTGTTTTTTGCTATTTCACCATAAGCGGCCAGAATGTTGCCTTGATAAGCCATTGCTAAACGGGTGTTTTCTGCGAGCGCGCTATTGATAAAGTCTTTTTCGATAATGGCTTCTATAAAGCGTGCTTTATCGACCAACATGCCTTGAATGAAACGTTGGTTTTGCGTCCATACTCGCCTAAATATCAAGATATGACCACTTTCTAGTACATTGACTTGAAAGGGCTCGACCTCACTTTCAAATATTTGAATGCTAAGCGCTTCGCCTATCTCTGTATTTAATGCGCTACCTAATACACTATCCGCCTCATTTAGGTTTTCACTGGGGATACTATTCAGTGAGGGAGCACTGGCAAAAGACTCTTTCGTTATGCGCTGTTCTTTTCTTAATTGTCTCGTAGGTGGAGCTTGTTTTTTAAGTGAGGCTGATGCCTGTTTTTTTGATTGCACCAGTTTCGATTTTTTCTCTTGCGCCAAACGGGAACGTTGATCGAATTCATTATTTTGACTGCCTTCTAGCAGATCATCCACACGCCCTAATTTATTACTAGGCGTAAATTGTGCTTTATCTTTTAGTTTTTCGAAACTAATGGAACCCGTTTTTTTTAACTCAGCTTCTGCTTTCGCTATTACGGCACCGTTTGTTTGTTGAGGATTAGGTTCACGATTATTCGAGCTATTATTATTAGAACCACCGTTATTGGAACCGCCGTTATTAGAACTAGGAGCACTAGAACTATTCGTACGGGGATAAGGCGCAGCTATTTCTTCTGCACTGGCAGTAGAGTTTTTCAGTGATAATTTGTTATCTAATAAAATAGCCGCAAGTTGCTTAGCAATATCAACTCGCGCCAAATAGTCTTCATTTGATAAACCGTATTGTGCCGCTTGTGTGCGCACTTGAGGCAATAAGGGTGTACTAAATTGATTATTCGCATCGAGCTGAAAGTAACCGATAATCCCGGGCACTTTAGACTGCAAAGGCAATTGCGATAAGCTTGAGCGTTGAAAAACGGCATTATTGCCTATGTTACCAACGGGATTGGCGAGTGATAAAAAACGATAATCATCGCTAGCACGCTGCTCTTCTTCATCAATAATATCTTGCAGGTTTTTATCCAAACGTAAGGATAAGGCTTCAGCCTGAAGGCGATTTTGATGAAACTGCTCCCATTGTAATTGGGAAAAGGTGTATTGCACTAACACAAGCAACGCAACAGCAACGATAGCAATAAATAACCACGTGATATAGCGCAGTTGTTTTTTCTTTTTAGCGTCGTTCGCTAAGGCTCCAATGTTATTTTGTTTCATTATGCACCTTGCGCATGCTGTTCATTCACCAACAAACGATAACCAGCGCCTCTTACCGTTAGTAAACTTTCAGGATGTTTATGGTCAGCTTCTAGCTTACGGCGTAGCTTAGCAATGTGAATATCTACAGTACGGGTTTCAATATCGGCATGGCGATCATAGCCCCACACTTTATTCAGCAATTCTTCACGAGAGACTGGGCGTTGGTGTTGGCTAAAAAGGTAGGTGAGTAAATCCATTTCTTTGCGAGTAAAACTAAGTGAGGCATCCTTATAATGACCACTTAAATTTTCAATATCAATGCGGGCACCATTGCTCAAGCTAAGTATCTTACTAGCCGCATGCGGCTGACGGCTACGCCGTAAGACCGCTTGAATACGCAAGATAAGTTGTGCCACAGAAAAGGGTTTAGCCACATAGTCATCCGCACCGAGTTTTAGGCCATGAATAATATCATCATCGGCACTCTTGGCAGTGAGCATAATAATAGGGATGTCTTTGTCTTGCTCGCGAACGCGATCACAGATGGTATAGCCGTCGACCTTGGGTAACATAACATCCAACAACAGTAGCTGGTGCTGCCCACTCAAGGCTTTAGTGAGGCCGATATCACCACGCTCAGCAATATCGACTTCGTAGCCGTGGAAGACTAAGACATCCACCAAACCGGTACGAATAGCCTCTTCGTCCTCCACTACTAAGATTTTTGGTTTTTTGTTCAATGTATCCGTCCTAATAAACTTGGGCATGATTAGGATAACATCGAAATTAGCTATTTATTGTAAATTTTTAGTAAATATGTGACGCCATAAGCCAATTTTTAGACGAGAATCGAAGCTTGGTACAAGAGGATAAAAAAGCTATGAGCATAAGTCACAGTGCTTATACAAGGATACTTTTCCTAAAATTTTTGCTTAAACGTATGAATAAATTTCGCCTCAAAATACCATAGTCCACTAGTTTCACCCTTATACCAATATTCATCAAAAGAAGAATCTGATAGATTCGCCTCACCCTTAATAGAGAATGAAGCTGATAAACTATCATACTTGATTCTTATGGAAAGCTTATTTATGAAGTGGTTTATATACGTACCCTCTCGAGGATCAACGGTATCATAGTACATCCCAACTCTCGGTCCCTCAAATTTGTACTCTTCAATTCCGACTCTCTTTGATTCAATCGGAAACATTAAAGAATTGAATATATAAAATTTTATAGCCTCACGCTTTTTAATATTTAATTTGAAAGATTGATGATCGATATTACCACTATCAATATCGATAGAGTCATTTTCACATACTTTAATTATGCCCTTTTTAATTGAACTACTCATAAACTCTTCCTATAGCATTAACGATCTATTAATAAGATCAACGACCCAATTAATAATTTTATGACCGTGTTTCCCCTATTATCTTTTCTTCAACACCCAAAAGCCTGCAACTGCAAGTAATAAGGCGGCGCCACTGAGTATCCACATGGTGTGCTCAGCCTCATGAAGCATTGCATTACCCTCACTATGGCCTGAGTGAGCCATGCTCAAAGTACTTAACAAGATAAGTAGAATTAAGGTTACTATTTTCACTGGAAACTCCTCTACAGCAGCTTTAGCTGCATTTTAAAATATGATTAAAATAAATAATCAAGCGGCTTTCAACATCCCCGCTTGAATAATGAAATCCATAATATCTTGCAGGCCTTCTTTTGCTTTTAAGTTTGAAAACACAAAAGGTTTATCGCCACGCATTTTTCTAGCATCTCGGTCCATAACGTCTAAAGAGGCACCGACAATAGGCGCTAAATCAGTTTTATTGATAACCAATAAATCGGACTTGGTAATACCGGGGCCACCTTTACGGGGAATTTTATCGCCTGCAGATACGTCGATTACATAGAGCGTTAAATCAGACAACTCCGGACTAAAAGTCGCACTTAAATTATCACCGCCACTTTCTATCATCACCATATCTAGGTCGTCATGGCGTTCACACAATTCATCTACTGCCGCCAAATTCATTGAGGCATCTTCACGAATAGCCGTATGCGGGCAACCACCTGTTTCGACACCGATAATACGGTCGGCACTTAAGGCTTCGTGCTGCGTTAAAAAGTTAGCATCTTCTTTGGTGTAGATATCATTAGTGACCACAGCAATATTATATTGCTCACGCATCGCCAAACAGAGTTCGCGTAACAACGCTGTTTTACCCGAACCTACTGGGCCACCCACTCCCATTCTTAGTGTTTGTTTTTTCATTTTTCTACCTTTTACTTTATTTTTAATTCATTAAAAATAAAAAATGGGGTCAGATTAAATTTTTCTCCTACGATATTACTAGGCCACCCAATCTCAAGAAAAGTTTAATCTGACCCCATTTTTTATGATCGGAATAAGCGAGAATACTGCGTCTCATGCCACGCACTTGCCATCGCCAAACCCGGTAACGATGCGCCAATTTCATTATCTTTAATCGCACTCGCCTTTTCTATTACGCTTGTACTCTGCTCGCTTAATTCGAGCAGTAACTTTTGTGCAGCCGTTTGACCCAAGGGCACTAGTTTTGTCGCTGCGGCTACTTGGTTTTCAATCCATGACCATAGGTAGCCAATTAAAATAGCCTCTTGGCCAATATTCCAATTCACTGCAGCAACGGCAAAGGCGGCTGCAAAACTTATTTTTTGATTACTCTGCTGTACAGTATTGGGCTGACCAAAGTACAAGGCTCCACTTTCAATATTCATGTCACGCAATAAACGCACAAGCGCAGCACCCATGGCCGTTTCTGTAAGCAGTAATTCTTTTGTTTCCCTACAGGCGAGCACTGTGGCATTCCAATACATAAATTGGCTTGCTTCTTTTTTTTGCACGGCATCAATCAAGCGTATTAGGAGTGGTAAATCGACTCTTGCTATGGACTCGTGCATGACTAACTGCAACCAATCTGCTGTTTGCTCTTTGTTGGTCAGCCAATCAAGCTCTACTGCGTATTCTAAGCCTTGCGAAAAAGAGTAGCCGCCAACAGGTAAACTGGCACTACTTAATTGCATTAAGCGCAATAATGCTGGCTCAGTGGTGATGGTGATGGCCACCGGCATAAGCTCCTGATTCAGGGATAAAAATAGCGACTTTTTTTTCAACATTTAAGCCTAATAAACGCAACATGTCTTCTAACACATAATCTGACTTCATACGCAGCCAACGCTCGCCTACTTGAATTTTAACGTGGCGATTACCCAAGTGATAACAGGCTTTACTAAATACTTCCCAGTCGTCGCAATGCGCTTCCACAACGTCTTCTTCTGCGCCTTGCACTTCTATTATTTTTCCACATTCTGTTTTTAAACACTCGCCTACTAGCAAGGTTTTACCGCGCTCTAAAAAAACACGCACTTCTTGGCCCGATGTAGACTCTACTTTAAAACGCCCTTTTTCACGCACATCATGATCGAGGACAATATGATCATCTACTTTATAGTCGTGTGAGTGTGCAAGGCGTTGATATACTTCTAGTGACATATATTTTCTACTTTTCTGTTTTGCTTTTCTATTTTACTAAAAATAGAAAAATGGGGTCAGAGTAAAATTTTCACTCCGTAAGTAAAATCTGAGAATTCATCCAAAGAAAAATTTACTCTGACCCCATTTTTCTACATTTTTCTTAAAAAAGGCTGTATAACTGTGATAGAGGCAATTCGATTGCCGGCTCACAGGTCAGCAAATCGCCATCCGCTCGTACTTCATAAGTTTGCGGGTCGACAGTTACCTTTGGCATGTAAGCGTTATGAATCATATCGCTTTTGGTAATGTTTCTGGTGTTACGACAACTCACTAAACGCCGCTGTAAATCAAAACGCGCATTGATATTCGCATCTACCGCGGCTTGGCTCGCAAAGGTGACTGAGGTATGTCGGGGTGCGTCTCCGAACGCACCAAACATATAACGGTAATGTACCGGCTGCGGTGTTGGTATAGAGGCGTTTGGGTCACCCATTTGAGCAGCTACAATAAAGCCACCTTTAATAATCATGGCGGGTTTAATACCAAAGAAGGCAGGCTTCCATAACACTAAATCAGCTAACTTACCCACTTCGATCGAGCCAACTTCGTGATCGACTCCGTGTGTAATAGACGGGTTGATCGTATATTTTGCGATATACCGTTTTGCACGAAAGTTATCGTTACGCTCACTGTCTTCCGGCAAAGGCCCACGTTGTACTTTCATTTTGTGTGCAGTTTGCCATGTGCGCGTAACCACTTCACCAACGCGACCCATGGCTTGCGAATCGGATGCGATCATACTGAAAGCACCGAGGTCATGAAAAATATCTTCGGCCGCAATGGTTTCTTTTCGAATGCGCGAGTCTGCAAAGGCAACATCTTCAGGGATACTAGTATCGAGATGATGGCAAACCATCAACATATCTAAATGCTCATCTACTGTGTTGACGGTATAAGGTCGCGTTGGATTGGTAGATGAAGGCAGTACGTTAGGTTCACCACAGGCGGTAATAATATCAGGCGCATGGCCACCACCAGCACCTTCGGTGTGGTAGGTATGAATGGTTCGTCCCTTAAACGCATCTAGAGTATCGTTAACAAAACCCGATTCATTTAAGGTATCGGTATGAATAGCCACTTGCACATCGTATTTTTCTGCAACACTTAAACAGTTATCAATACTAGCTGGGGTTGTTCCCCAATCTTCATGTAATTTTAAACCACAGGCACCCGCTTCTAACTGTTCTTCTAAAGGTAAAGGTAAACTCGCATTGCCTTTACCTAAAAAACCTAAATTCATCGGCATGGTTTCTGTTGCTTGCAACATCTTGCCCATATTCCACGGCCCCGGCGTACAGGTTGTTGCATTAGTGCCAGTTGCAGGGCCGGTGCCACCACCTATCATGGTTGTCACACCGGACATTAACGCTTCTTCAATTTGTTGAGGACAAATAAAATGAATATGAGAGTCGACACCGCCCGCCGTTAAAATTTGGCCTTCACCTGCAATCACTTCGGTACCGGGGCCAACAATAATGGTGACATTGTCTTGCACATCGGGGTTACCGGCTTTACCGATGCCCATAATGCGACCTTCTTTAATACCCACATCGGCTTTAACGATTCCCCAGTGGTCAAGAATGGTGGCATTGGTAATGACCACATCGGCCACTTCATTTGCTGCACGTTGACTCTGGCCCATGCCATCACGGATGACTTTACCGCCGCCGAATTTAACTTCGTCGCCGTAAAGAGTGTAATCTTTTTCGATCTCGATTAAGAGTGCCGTATCACCTAGGCGTACACGGTCCCCCGTTGTTGGACCAAACATTTGTGCATAAGCTAGTTTATCCATTTTCATGAGTGAGTCTCCCCATTATTATCTAACTCAGGAGCATCTAATTTAGGAACATCTAACTTACCCATCACATCACCTCGAAATCCGTACACAATGCGGTCGCCGGCATAGGCAACGAGTTCTACTTCACGATCTTGGCCCGGCTCAAAACGTACGGCAGTACCGGATGCAATATTAAGGCGGAAGCCTTTCGTTAAATCACGATCGAATTTTAATGCGGGGTTCGTTTCATAAAAATGGTAGTGCGAACCTACTTGCACAGGGCGATCGCCGCTATTTTCGACACGAACAGATATTGTCTCTCGACCTTCATTTAAAGCAATCTCGCCCTTATCGACGATTAACTCACCGGGAATAAATGACATGCTTTTCTTCCTCAATCGTTAGGAATGAAAGACGTGAAACTGGGGTCAGAGCATAAAATTGGGGTCAGAGTAAACTTTTCACTTGATAAGTAGGGAAGCTTAATAAGCCAAAGAAAAATTTACTCTGACCCCAATTTTATGACCCCAATTTTACGTTCTTTTTCTTTGTTAGTTTATTGGGTTATGCACTGTGACCAATTTAGTTCCATCCGGGAACGTTGCCTCGACTTGAACTTCATGCACTAAATCGGCAACACCTTCCATCACTTGATCAGCACTTAATATTTCTTTTCCATAGCTCATCAATTCGGCAACGGTTTTTCCATCACGCGCACCTTCCATTATTTCCAAAGTCAGATACGCAATGGTTTCAGGATAGTTTAATTTCAAACCTCGATTTAAACGGCGCTCTGCTAATAGGGCTGCCGTAACAACTAATAATTTGTCTTTTTCTCTTGGAAGTAAATCCATTGTTTCACCTTTTTAATCAACCTACTAACTAAAAAATGGGGTCAGAGTAAACTTTTTACATACATAGTTATTCTATTTAAAAACTGAAAGAAAAATTTACTCTGACCCCATTTTTTACCATTTTTTAGTTATGTAGCCCATATACGCGGCTCTACCGCTTCTTTACTAATTAACTCAGGGCGCAGCTGCTTCCATAATAAAGTAAATGCTTTGCGGCAGGTATACGCACTTTGACCCAGATAACGCACCACACAAAAATCATCAACCCAAGTTACTGACAACTGTGAGACTAAATTATCGGAGGCTATGCTATTCATGCTTTTAATCAGCTCACGTGACTCATCGGCGATACACTCTTTTTTCTCGGTATTCGTATCTTCAGAAAAAGGACCCGCTATAAAAAAACCGCTCACAGTATTCGCTTGTATTCCAGCCTTACCTTCAAATAGGGTACGGTTTTCAGCGTGATAATCTAATCTATCAATAAAAACAGGAAGACCTTTTTTCTCAATACGATAAGCTTGTTTAAAGTATCCTTGATTAAAAGGCTCCTCGCTAGCGGATAAACCAAAACAAGTAATTTCCCATGCCATACACTGGCTATCATCACCTAAAGCGATCGTAGTTTCTAATTCTGCGGCTGCACCATTATAAACAATCGCCTCCATAGGGAACCATTCGAGAACAGCATTATCATGAACCTGCAAATAATTTTTTTGTTTTTGCACTGGCGATGCTTTGCGCGCTTTGTACATTCGCGCTGCACCCGGCGTGGTAATGACAGCATGCGTATTTTGCTTTAGTGTGACATCAACAGTCAGAGCATCACCTGATACCAATCCACCCGGCGGATGTAACAAATAGATGTGAGCACAATCACGGCCCTCAGGATAAAACGGTTTTTGTACATACAAAGGGCCAGTGTGGCGGTTGCGCGTTAAACGCGTACCTCTCATATTATTTGATAATATAAGCTCTAAATCTGCACGCCAATGCCAATTATCTTGGGCTACACTTGGAACAATGTTGACTACTTCCGGCATATCGTACTATTAACCTGATTTACTTGCTGACGCCAAACCAACACCAAAGCACATAAAAGTACCACCACCTAATTTATTCACTCGACGTCCACCAGCTTCCGAGCTCAACCAAACTCTCGCTTTGCTCGCAAGTGATGCATAAATAATATGAATAAACACAACTAACAGGCTATAGGTTGAGACCAATAGCACAAATTGAAATTGATAATCAGATGCAAAGTCAATAAATTGAGGAAAAATAGAAATAAAGAAAAATACGGCTTTAGGATTCGTTAGCTGCAATGTAATGCCTTCAAAAAACTGTAATTTTTTATTCTTTTTATTTGTTTGCTGCGCATCAATTTTAGCTGCAGGAGTACGCCATAATTTAACACCCAAATAAAACAAATAAGCGGCACCAATATATTTCATTATTGAAAAGGCTAGCGCAGATGTTGCGAGTAAAATACCCAAACTAGTTGCAGATACTGCTGCAACAATGAACGTTCCTGATGCGATACCTAGAATCCCCCCTAGCGCACCTGAAACGCCAAAACGAATCGTATTTGTTAAAGTTAGAATAACGCCTGGACCTGGGCTTAAAATAGTAATAACAGCGATGAAAAAGAATATAAGATAGCTTTCCACTAGATGTCCTTTATTTTTTACGTTTAATCAAAAGTGCCTAAACACTATAGGATGCCGTATAAAATCGATGGACTACATCAATGATTAAACAGCCAAATACTGCTTAATCAGCTCATCCGATAGCTTCGACATCTTATCACTAGCCACTATACGCCCTTTTTCCATTAGACGAAATTCTTTGCCCACCTTACGTGCAAAGTTTAATTTTTGTTCAACGAGCAGCACCGTCATGCCCTCGTCCTCGTTTAAACGGGTGATGACATTACCTATTTGCTGAACCACATTAGGCTGGATACCTTCATTAGGCTCATCCAGTATTAATATCTTTGGCTCAATCACCAAGGCTCTGCCAATGGCTAGCTGCTGCTGCTGGCCGCCGGACAAGTCGCCACCGCGGCGGTCTAACATTTCTTTTAAAACAGGAAACAGCTCATAGATTTTTTCAGGAATCTCTTTCTTACCGTCTTTACGGCAGGGTAAACCTAAGCGCAAATTTTCTTCAACGCTTAGTTGCGGAAATATATCTCGGCCCTGCGGAACATAACCTACGCCTAAATAGGGGCGAGCTTCAGCGGTTTTACCATTAATTTTTTCACCATCCACATGAATACCACCACTTGCAACAGGCAACAAACCCATCAAGCATTTTAATAGGGTCGTTTTACCCACCCCATTACGCCCCATCAGACACACACAGGCACCCTGTTCAATATCAAGGTTCAAATCCCACAATATCTGCGAGCCGCCATACAGCTGATTAATACCTTCAAATTTAATCATTTATTTTTTCCAATCTTGTTTTTCACTTCAAGTAATATTGAAAATGCTTTTGTAGTGATGCTAGTTTGGTTTTAGGCAAGGCATACCCCAAGGGCACCTAGAAAGTTCACGCAACGAAGGAGCTTATAATCATAAGTGACTGAGAGAGTAAACTTTTAACGCTGCATAAAGCCAAACTAGCATTGCTACGGAAGCATTTTACTCTTCGCCTAGGTAGACGCGCCTAACATCTGCATTACTTTGTATCTCATCCATCGTTCCTTCCGCTAAAACCGAACCTTGATCCAATACAGTCACATGCTTGGCTATACTTCTAACAAATTCCATATCGTGCTCAACGACAACGACCGTATGTGCACCTGCAAGTGACGTTAACAATTCTGCTGTGTGCTCGGTTTCCTGCGCAGTCATTCCGGCAACGGGTTCATCAACTAACAACAACCTTGGATCAGCAACTAATAGCATACCAATTTCTAACCACTGCTTTTGACCATGAGATAGGGCTCCAGCTAAATAAGCTACTTGATCTTTTAAACCGATAATCGTTAAGACTTCATCTATACGATCACGCTGCTCACCATTTAACTTAGAAAAAATAGTCGGCCAAATTGCTTTTTGTGTTTTAAGTGCTAATTCTAAATTAGAGTAAACGTCTAAGGCTTCAAATACGGTGGGCTTTTGAAATTTTCGACCAATGCCCAACTGCGCCACTTCTGATTCTGTTTTATCGAGCAAGCTTATCGTTTGCCCAAAGTATGCAGAGCCAGAGTCGCAAGGTGTTTTACCGGTAATCACATCCATAAATGTGGTTTTACCTGCGCCATTAGCACCGATCACGCAACGTAATTCACCGTCATTCACATAAAGATTGAGGTCATTTAAGGCTTTGAAGCCGTCAAAGCTCACACTTAAACCTTCAATATATAAGATAATATTTTTATCAACATTGACCGTTGGCGCCACATTATCCGCGAAGCGAGACCACACTTGATCACGGCGCCATGTTTCTCGAAGATTATGTTTTATCTCACTAATCTGACTCATGCCTGTCCCTCCTCTTTTTCATCGTTTAAAGAGGACGCTTTTTTTTGTTTACGTAAGCTAATTAAACCCACAACACCTTTAGGTAGAAAAATAGTCACGAAAACAAACAAACCACCGAGGGCAAATAACCATGCTTCTGGAAAAATAGCGGTGAAACGTGTTTTTGCAAAATTAACCAACAGAGCACCCACAATAGCGCCGTACAAAGTCCCACGACCACCCACAGCTACCCACACTACGACCTCAATTGAATTGAGCGGTGCAAATTCACCGGGATTAATAATACCCACCTGAGGGACATATAGCGCGCCCGCAATAGCGGCCAATATAGCCGAGTAGACAAACAACCATACTTTATAGTTTTCTGTTTTATAACCTAGAAAACGAGTTCGTGCTTCGGCGTCACGAATCGATACAATCACACGGCCAAATTTTGACTGTAATAATGCACGGCTAACTAAGTAAGCAAAAGCCAGTGTCATCGCAGTAATCACAAATAAAGCCACTCGCGTACTATCTGCCTGCAAATCAAAACCAATAATATCTTTAAAGTCAGTTAAACCATTATTACCACCAAAACCCATTTCATTGCGGAAAAAAGCTAACAACAAAGCATAGGTTAAGGCTTGCGTCATGATAGACAAGTAAACACCGGTAACACGTGAACGAAAAGCCAACCAACCAAATACAAAAGCCAATATACCGGGAATCAATGCCACCATAATCATGGCAAACCAAAACTGATCAAAGCCATGCCAGAACCAAGGCAACTCTTTCCAGTTTAAGAAGACCATAAAATCAGGCAGGATAGGATTACCATAAACACCGCGGTCACCAATTTGTCGCATGAGATACATACCCATACCGTAGCCACCTAGAGCAAAGAAAGCGCCGTGCCCTAAACTCAAAATACCGCAATAACCCCAAATCACATCGACCGACAGGGCCAATAAGGCAAAACATAAATATTTACCAAATAAGGTAACGGTATAGGTACTGATGTGAAGGGCAGAATCTTGAGGGATCAATAAATTACCGACCATTACACATAATGTGGCAATACCTAATAGACCTAAAAACCACTGACCACCTTTATCAGACAATAAAAAATGCTGACGGTCTTGGCCATTTAAATAAGGTAAGGCTGTAGACATCATGCTCATTCTGCAGACCTCCCTTTTTGCGGAAACAGTCCCTTAGGACGTTTTTGAATAAACAAAATAATACCTACTAAGACGATAATATTGGCCAATACTGCGCCTGTTGCTGGCTCTAAGAATTTATTCAAGACACCCAGCGAGAAACCACCCACCAATGTACCCCATAAATTACCTACCCCACCAAAGACAACCACCATAAATGAATCGATAATATAGGCCTGCCCTAAATTAGGCCCCACATTAGTAATTTGACTTAAAGCAACGCCAGCAAGGCCCGCAATACCCGAGCCCAAACCAAAGGTCATCGCATCAACCCACTCTGTTCGAATCCCCATACACTTTGCCATATCACGATTCTGAGATACTGCTCTTACATTTAAACCCAGCGAGGTTTTTTTCAAAATCAGCTGTAAAACAAAAAAGACGATTAAAGCGAATAATAAAATATACAGACGATTGTAAGTGATAGAGAAGATAGGATTAATTTCCATCGCACCGCTCATAAATTCTGGTGTTGCTACCTGCCTGTTTAAAGGCGAAAAGATAGAGCGTACTAACTGCTGCAGAATCAAACTAATACCAAAAGTGGCCAACAAGGTTTCTAAAGGTCGGCCTTTTAAGAATTGAATAACACCTCGTTCAATTAAAATGCCCACACTCGCTGACACGATAAAAGCGGCCGGTATAGCAATTAAAATAGACAGGGCGATATTGTTAGGCATTAACAATTGAATAACATAGGTAGTATAAGCACCTAACATAATCATTTCACCGTGAGCCATATTAATGACTCCCATCACACCGAAGGTAATGGCTAGACCTGCGGCAACTAACAGTAAAACTGACCCCAGACTAAGACCAAAAAACAAGGTCTCTATATAACCATAAAATTTTATGCTGCCATCAATACTGGCGACTGCTTTCTCGGCTGCATTAATGACCGCTCTATTGCTTTCTTTATAACTGCCATCGTCATTTTTTTCCAACAGAACCAACAACTCATTACGAACAATAGGTTCTAGATTCCCAGACAAAGTATTAATTGCTGACAATCTAGCCTGAGCATCATTACTTTTTAATTGCGATACGGCCAGTGCGCTATTAATTGCTCTTAATACTTTTTTATTTTTTTCAAGTTGCTGCGCTTGAATCAACAATGCAATATTTTCTGAATCCAAATCACCCAATAAATTAGCAACTGCTTCTTTTCGTGCGTCTGGCTTTTTACTAAACAGTTGAATACGTGAAATTTTATTCCTAAGGCCCGACCTTAGCCGATTATTCGTTTTCACTTTCCTGATTGCTTTCTTATCGGCAATACTGACAGGATCTTTATCAAACACACCCTCAATATCAAAACGTTTATCTTCTCGTTTTTTTGCCTCAACTAAACGTTTTGATTCTCTTTCATAGTAGAGATTACCGCCAACTAAAGCTTGAAATAAAGGCAATATTTCTTCTCCACCTTTATTCTCTAATTCGTCTACAATCTTAGCAACATCCTTTAATTTCGCTCCTGCTAAGGGCTGCGCTATTTCTTCTAATGTTTTTTCTCTTATCTCTATTGTTTTTTGTTGTTCTTGGGTTAAAGGTTCTTCTACTACAGATAAACCTTCATCAACTGAAGGGTCTTTATCTTGTGAAAAGCTTTGTAGTGATACGCTAACACCGAAGAAAAAAAGCAGCGTTAATATACCGTATTTGTACATGCGTTCCATAGATTTACCTTAGCCAACTTATATTGCTTTGTTCTAGCTTAAAAAAAGAGAGAGGCCTAAGGCCTCTCTCATAAAACCTGCTCAATCAATTAAAAATTTTGACCTGAACATTTTTTCGTTTCAGTGTTGTAGTTACCGCAGTTGACTTTAGGATCTTGCCAATCTGATACGATTTTCGCACTTTCTGTTAGGTGATCAGTCCATGCATCACCAGGTACTTCTTCGGTAGAAGATACAATTTCAAACTGACCGTCTTCTTGGATCTCACCGATAAGTACGGGTTTAGTGAAGTGATGGTTAGGTAATACTTTAGCGATACCACCTGTTAAGTTAGGGACTTCAATACCGTACATAGCTGAACGTACTTTATCGACATTGGTAGTACCGGCTTTTTCTACCGCTTTAACCCATGCTTTAAAACCAATGTACGTTGCTTCCATTGGATCGTTAGTTACACGCTTATCGTTTTTAATGAATTTTTTCCACTTAGCGATAAACTCTTCGTTTGCATCGGATTCAGCACTTTGGAAATAATTCCACGCCGCCAAGTGACCTAACAAAGGCTTAGTATCAAAACCAGAAAGCTCTTCTTCACCTACAGAGAAAGCAACAACAGGAATATCTTCTGCAGACACGCCTTGGTTACCTAATTCTTTGTAGAAAGGAACATTAGCATCACCATTGATCGTTGAAACAACAGCAGTCTTCTTACCAGCGCTACCAAACTTTTTAATTGAAGAAACAATACCCTGCCAATCTGAATGACCGAACGGGGTGTAGTTAATCATAATATCGTCAGCTTTAACGCCTTTCGACTTTAAATAGGCCTCAAGAATTTTGTTAGTGGTACGCGGATAAACATAGTCAGTACCGGCTAAAACCCAACGCTTTACATCAAGGTCATTCATTAGGTAATCAACAGCTGGGATTGCCTGCTGATTGGGCGCAGCACCAGTGTAGAAAATATTTTTAGATGACTCTTCGCCTTCGTATTGAACAGGGTAAAACATTAAACCATTTAACTCTTCAATAACGGGCAATAATGATTTACGTGATACCGATGTCCACGCACCGAAGATGACATCGACTTTATCTTTTGTTAATAGCTCGCGTGTTTTTTCAGCAAACAAAGGCCAGTTAGAGGCGGGATCAACGACAACCGGCTCTAACTTCTTACCTAATACACCGCCTTTAGCGTTTTGATCTTCGATCATCATGAGAACAGTGTCTTTTAACGTCGTTTCACTGATCGCCATGGTGCCCGATAGAGAGTGAAGTACACCCACTTTAATTGTATCTGCCGCCATTGTGACGGATGCAGCCAACGATAGTGCGCAGGCCGTAATGAGTTTTTTCATATTATTCCCCAAAATAAGTAATGTATTAAAATTATGCCAATGAACTAAATCCGTTCTGTTGGACAGATAAAATTTCAACGCCTATTATTCATTTTCATTCAAACTTGGGTATAAGGTTCTTACACGCCCCCCCTACGTCATTTGACGTATTGCTGTGAGTATATGAGTCCACTTTTGGTATTTAAGGAATTTAAAGCCTAGGGATGAGTGCATTTTGATGATTCTGCTCTAAACTATAATGAACTCCTTTATTATTTGATTCACCGCATGAGCTCAAACACGAATTATCATGAGATTATTGATGCTGAAACAGCGGACGACTTAATCTCTAGCTTTGACGAACACTACGATATATTGCAGATATCACTGAATAAGTTGATGCATAATGCTAGTGACGAAGAGTTAATCAACAGTTCTTTTCGCTCTATACACACCATAAAAGGCAATGCTGCAATGACGGGCATAGAGCCTATCGTTGCTTATACCCATGCCGTAGAAGAAACCATGGGTTCAATGAGAGCCGGTTATTTTGTCGCCAGCCAAACACTATGTGAGCTTTTACTAACCTCTATCGATAGGCTACGCGATCTCCACTCTAAGTACCTGTTTAATAAAGAGACAACGCCCATTGATGAAAAGAGTATCGCTGATACCTATATCTCGATTGCAAATGCCCGCGGCACAGAAGAAATAGAGTCGCTTTGCCAACGCCTTCTCGTGTTGTTTACACCTCATCAAGTAATAGAAGTTGCTGAAGAGAACACCCTCTCTAGTATTGGTAATGAGCTTTCCTTAGATGAAATAGGTCAACATGCTAACTACCTTTCTATTTCTGAATCTGAATCTGAAGATCTTATCTTTTTTAGAATTCTTGCTTTACAAGTTGATGAGCAAAACGATTTTTGGCATAAGCGTACCGACTTACTGCTGTATTTAGCCCTGAGAACCGCCGGCCTATCCGATAGGAAAATAGATAAAACTCAGCTTGCTGCGGCAGTTTATATGCATGATGCAGGCATGGCTTTTGTGTCAGACGACATTGTGAATAAAAATGCCAAATTGAATACACTTGAAACCAAAAAACTACAACAACACCCTATTTGGGGCTATAACCTACTAAAAAGAATGTCTGGCTGGGAACAAGCTGGATCGATGGTGCTAGAACACCACGAGAGAATTGATGGCGGAGGCTATCCTTATAAAAAAACAGGAGATGATATTAACGATGGCGCCAAATTGCTCGCTATTGTTGATGCCTATTATGCAATGACACATCTAAGGGCAGACCGCTCACATCGCCGTTCGATACTGCGAGCCATTTCAGAAATTAATGCTTGTGTAGAAACCCAGTTTTGCAGCTACTGGGTTGAGCTATTCAATCAAGTCGTGAGAGAAGAAGTTAAAAATGGTAACGTTTAGATTCAATTTATTAGGTCCATGTGATTTTCTAAGTTAATTCTATGTAGCTTGCCTCTATCTTAATTAATTTTTGCTTATACAAACCGCCCAATGCACGCTTAAAGTTTCGCTTACTCACTTTAAACATTTTAAAAATTACTTCTGGCGAGCTCTTATCGGATAACATTAAACGCCCCCCTTCTTGCTTTAGTTTATTTAATATCTTTTGTTCCAGCTGATCTCTGGTCTTTTTATCCAAAGTATTAATTGTGAGATCAATCTTACCATCTTCTCTAATCTGTTTAATCCAGCCTTTCATGCGAGAGCCTAAAGATAAGGGCTGAGATAAATCCTCATGGAAAATCAAACCGAGATAGGCATTATTGATAACCGCTTTAAACCCTAATTCGGATTTCGATGCAATCAAGAGCTCGACCTGATCCCCTTTTCGAAAACCACTGCCATCTTCATCTAGATAGTGATGCAGCAAGGTACTTGCAAGTGGGCGGTCTTTATCGTCGGTACGAATATAAACCACATAGGAAGACCCTTCCCTGACAGGGGAATCCTGTTCTGAATAAGGCAAAAGAAGGTCCTTGGGCATTCCCCAATCTAAAAATGCACCATATTCTCCCTCAGAAACAACATTTAAAAAGGCGCACTCACCTACTTTTGATCGAGCTATTTTATCATCAAGAAAAATAGCTTCTACCTCATTTCTACCATTAGAGTCGCGGTAAAGAAAGGCATTAACTTTGTCACCCACCTGAATAGCACCAGGCGCTTTACGCAAAAAAACAGACCCATGCTCTTTTGCATCAACATAAACATCTTTATCATTAACATTAACATTAACAACTGCCAATCGGTGTGCTTGCTCAAGTAATAACATGTAACTCCAAATATAGTTTTACACTAAATGATTAGTTATTGATTGTCGAAATCAAAAATTATCTCGACTTCTCCCACAAAGCATAGCTACTCGAATTCAAAAATTGAACGCCTCCCTTTAGGTTAGCGACATCTAAATCCTTCATTTTAAAATCGAGGCTATTAAGTAAAGTCTCAAGAGCTGAGACTGCAAGATCATAATTTTCGCCAGCAACAGCCATTTCAAAAATAAAATAAAATAACAGTGTATCTGTAGGAGCATACTGTAAACCTTGATAAAGGTGAGCAATTGCTTGTTTATAATCACCTTTTTCAGAGGTAATCCAAAACTTTACATATGAATCGAAATAACTATCATTGATGCGCTTGGAAATATTTTCGGCGACAACCATTGCATCTAGAAACCGTTTCTTGCCTATCAACCAATTAATATAAACCAACCCTAAATCTTTGACTTGATGCTCTTTTAGCTTTGCTATTTCTTGTTCTTTAGAATTGTTGCTACTTGTTATTTTATTAAAGATAAGTAGCTTACTTTTTTTATCAAACCGGTTTATACCCCGCCCTAAAACACTACCTCTACCCAATGAACTTACTTCATAAAAAAAATCATAAGTAGAATAGTTTAGATTCATATTTTCAACTGCTATTAATCGAAAACCATCAACATCTTTTTTGAAATCAAATCGACACCACACAGGGACAGCATCATTAAACATCCTAAAAAATATACTTCTGACGCCACCGGGACCGTTACTGGCACCGACATAAAACCAATCTTCTTTTGATTTTGAACATATTTTCACCCCGGACTCAGTTAGCATTTTCTTCATTGAAATTTTCTGATAAGGCAGATCTAAGATAGCTTTTTCAGATTTATAAACATAATCCCGTGCGTGTGACAGAGCCAATTCAACACCCCAAAAAGATTTTATTTTTTCAAACTCGGACCTCTTTATAAGTTCAACAAAAGCCATTTCAAAGAAATCAAATGATGTGGCTTCTTTAGCATATAAAAATCAGTCATTCACAGGCATTGAAAATTCATTTTCTTTCTTTACTGTATCAGCATTAATAGAAGAAGCACTATCAACCACAGAAGGGCTTGTTTGCTGAGAACCACAAGCGGCTAAAACAATCACAAGAAGAGAGAGGCGAAAAATCGTCATTATTTTACACCTCCAAGCATTTCATCCATACGATCATAGAGCTGACTCATAGACCTATCCTTTTTTTCAACATAATCAGATAGTGTATAGCTAAACTCAATATCCTCTAAAGCTTTTTCGATCATTACCTTATGCCCCTCAATATCTTCAGGCAAAATCTCTTCTTGATAAGACTGATATGAATATTTATAGACTGATTTATTACCCACATCCCACGTTTTTATCTGCAAATCGCGATATTTATCCTTATGATCTATTTCTATCGGCTTGTATTGGTAATGAGTTTGCGTTGAATAATAAACTTCTACCTTATGATTAAACTTAATTAAACCACCCATATAAAATGGGGTTAATCGCTTATCTAATTTAGGCACGCCAAGATTAGAATATAACTCTGAAGGCCATACATTATAATAAAGCTGCCCATCATTGTTTTTCTTAAAGAATCCTGATATCAAATATTTTTCTTTTGTATGAAAAACATTACCCTTAAACTCATCAGAAAACATTACCTCACTCATTGGAGTTACATTTTTATAATATTTTGAGTAAAACTCTTGGTACTTTCTGCCTATTTCCCGGGTACTATACGTATTAAAATAACGTCTTTGCTGATCAGCTCTAGAGCCAGAATATGAAACATCCACTTCAAGATAAACAGGAGTATTATTCGCCCTTAGATAATATCTTTCCGTAATATTAACTACAGGCCGATAAAAACTCTCGACGGGCATAGGAGATAACATAGTCGGGCTCGACAAGGCCAAGCCGTATTCATAATTTGCATATCCAAATTCAGAAAGGTGGCCAGCCTTTTGAAAACTAGCAGTCGGGTCCAGCCAATATTTTTTGCCATCGACCTCGACTTCAGCAATCACATGATCGAAAGCAGAGATAGAAGGAAGCAGCTTATTTACAGCGCCTCGTTTTCCTAAGGATACAAAAACAGGATTACTTTGAATTCCATTTTCACGCAAAAGCGACACTAGCAAAAGCGTTTTATCTTTACAATCACCATATCGATTCTCTATAACTTCCGAAGGGTCACGTGGCTTATGTGAATTAACGCCAACCTCTATACCCACATAACGTATTTCATTTTGAACCAAAGCAAGAGCCTTAATGACTTTCTCTTCATTTGTTAGCTGAGATTGGACTTGCTTAACCCAAGAGCGCCATGCCTTAGATTGGTTTTTTGAATCATAACTAAATATTTTATTAGCCCAATTTGACACCTCTGACCAATTTCTAGTATTAGAAAATAGCATCTTAGGGCCTTGAATAGTACTGGGGGGAGACTCCTCTTCGGTTTGGAATGGCGAGGTCGGCGTCAAGCTGATTACATGCTCAACACCCCACTTAGTTTTTTTAATAGATGGTTGAATATCAGTATTAACAGCACTAGAATAAATATTGTTATTCAAGGCATCAATTACCCTAATAAACAAATTATCGACAGGTACAGCCCAAGCTAAGCTATAAACGGAGCTATAAAAGTCTTCAAGGATTGGATTGGCGCCGATAACAGAATAAGCCATGTCTAGTTTATCGCCTATCCGCAAGTCCCTTATAATGGCATTAAATGTAAGAGAGTCATTATACAGTTCCATATCCACTTGGTTTTCTGTACGAAACTCTCTTATTCTTAACTTGTTAGTTAGATCAATTAGCTTTCCATTTCTCAGAATACGAACATAATGCAGCTCCACTTTTTCATAAGCCTCTGAGAAAACAATATTTATTTTCCCATTTTGCTCCAAACCACTGCTGTTTAAAGGGGTAGATACAAATCGATAATAAGTATGCTTAGTATTCTTCGAAAAGTATGATTGATTATCTACTAGGTGGTAAAGGGTAGCGACATTCCGACTACCCTGAGTTTCTTTATTTATATCATAACTATCCACCACCCAATCGGGTTGGCTTTTAATCTCATATGCTAGTGAAAAGGGAAGGTAGGCTAAGAAAATTAGCGCAGTGAATAACTCCTTCATTTACAACTCCTATTGGTTATCTTAATACTGCTCATTAATCAGGTTTAAATCATACATCATTGAAAACCTGATTAAAGGATAGACACGTCTAAATTAAAAAACAAATGACACATTAAAAAATACACTATTCGACTTTATTAATCACTACATCTTAACTATAAGTAGGCTTCCTATCGAATACCCCGCTCCAAACGAACAAATCAAACCATAATCGCCCGCCTCCAAATCTTTATGGTGCAAATTAAATGCGATTAAGGAGCCAGCAGATGCCGTGTTAGCGTAACGATCAAGCACTATAGGCGCCTCTTCCGGTGTCGCGATACGACCTAGTAGCTGTTTTGTAATTAAAGTATTCATATTAATATTAGCCTGATGCAACCACCAACGCTTTATATCTTTAGGACTGAGATCATGCCGAGCAATATGTTCACCAATATGCTTCGCAGCCATAGGGCAAACTTCTTTAAATACTTTACGACCTTCTTGATGAAATAATTTATCCGCGCTATAGGGATCGGCGTCCGTTGCGTGGCTGGTGTAACCAAAATTAGAACGAATATTATTAGAAAAGTGAGTGACGGCTTTGGTGCTGATTATTTGATAACTGTGTTCTGCCGTACAGGTTTCTGCTTTTTCGACAATGGTTGCTGTCGCCACATCACCAAAAATAAAATGACTATCGCGATCACAATAATTCACTTGAGGCGATGTTAATTCAGGATTAATGGCTAACACACATTTAGCCGTACCCGCTGCCACCATTTCATAAGCGCGCTGCAGCGCAAAAGTTGCCGCTGAACACGCCACCAACATATCAAAACCAAAGCCTTCTATATCTAACTCTTTCTGTACCTCAATAGCGATGGCAGGGTATGAGCGCTGCGTATAGGCACAAGAAACAATCACTGCATCAATATCTTTACCCGTTTTTTTTGCTTCAGCCATTGCAATACGAGCGGCATTAACCGCCATTTCCGCCTGCTGCGATAAGTCATCATCACCACGCTCCTCAAAATTTGGGCGCATACGGTCGATATCGAGTATGCCATTTTTACAAAAAGCAAAGCGACTTTTAATACCCGATGCTTTCGCTATAAACTCAGCAGACGAATACGGTTTTGCCTGCTCGACACCAGACTCAATAGCCACTGAATGCTCATCGTTATATTTTTTAGCCCAGGCATTGTAAGCCTCTACCAGCTCTTCATTACTAATAGCGTGCTCCGGATTCCAGAGCCCTCCGCCGCTAATCACAATATTATCTGACATATATTAACCTTTGATTTTTGCAGTTTAGCTATAAGCCACCGCAAAATAATTACTGGATTAAATGTTGCTTAAGGCCGTCCCACACTTTCTGGCTCTTACTCTGCTCAAGCCATTGACAGATAACTACCTTATCTGAATTTTGCCCATTGCTCACTATATTTTCACATTGTTCTGGTGCGGCATAAAGACTAAGCAATAACGCCTCTAATTCCGACCGACTTAAACGATGACTATTCTTTGCTGCGGCAAGAGGGTCAGGTTGGCTCGGGTTAGTTAATTTAACATTTGACGGCATCATCCAATGCGTCCCCATACCCCCACGAGTTCTAAAAAAACGCGGCATAGATAGATAATGTAATTTTAACTCAGATGCTTCTTGCGAATCAGAGCCTTCGCAGCCTGTATTTATTTCTCTGTATTGCTGCTGCGCATCTTTTAACAGCTCTTGATATAGCTGATTAGCAATAGGTAAGCTACCTCCGAGTGCTGTCTCCAACCCACGGTTGTTACTATAATCAATCGATGCGGCTGAGGCTTCCGCAACAACAATATGAATATTGGGCAAACATTGCCCATTATATTTTTCGTGAAACTCGGTTAAGCCGCTCCTCAATGAATATAACAGAGATAAAATACCTCTATTTTCTACAGCCCCGCCATCGGTAACATAATAAGCAGTCTCTTTTTCAGCGCGCTCTTGCTTAAGCAACTCTTTTTTTACAACTAATGAGTTAGAAAAAACAGGGGGGAAATTAGCATTCAATGCAGCCGCAACGGTTAAGGGCATATGAGCATCTTGGACAATTTCATATTTTAAAAATATATCTTCAGCATCAATTTCTTTATCGATTTTTTTAATATTCTCTGTCGTTGGAAATGCACTCGTTTCTAACAAATTAGTAAAGACTAAACGACTACCACCATGAATAGTATAAAAGCCATCTTGACTCACACTTTGCTTAGCATATAAATCGCTTAACTCTTCTGAATACTCATAAGGGTGAGCAACCAAAGCAGTATTCAGCATAAGGCCAAAATTATTTAAGTCGCCAAAGGTAACGTTTTGATTAACCTTATCATGATCAGAGGCACCTGCTTTAAAATTACGCGCTAAACTCTCAGCAAGTAGAGTACCATTAGAAACGGCCCCGGCTATTCTCCATTCTGCTGTACCCTGAATGACATCTTTAATAAAGGGGCGAGAAATTTTTTCAAAATAACATTTCCATGATTGATCTTGCTTGCTCTCACTAAAAGTATAATGATTATGGGCATAGCGATTTGAACACCGATCAACATCTTGTTCATATTTGCGCTCTGACGGATCAATTAGATTATGCCTATCAAAAGCAAAATAAGCTAAAGAAGCACCACCACCCGACACCCCGCTCCCCATGATAATATTTTGATCTTGCTTTAGCTTATTTAGGCCGTACAAGACAGAGCTAGTGTAAAGAGCGGCTCTTGTTCCTCCGCCAGAAGCAGCCAATAAAATAGCAGGTTGCTTATCATTTGCTTGTTGGTGCAATGCATCACTCAAAGAAAATGTTGCCTTATTAGTCTGAGTAAAATCGGCTTTCCATACGGGTTGCTGGTGTTCGTTATAATTCGCCAAAGCAAAAAAGGTCATTACCGCAAGCACCAATAGTATATTTAGCGTACTAAAATAAATATGAGTCAAACGGCATAAGCGGCGTAAAATAGCTCTTGATTTTACGCGTTTTTCTTCATCATCTCCCTGCCCGATATCACTCTCTAGCAAACGCCGAAATAATGTTTCTCTATTATAAGCTTCATACCCATATTGTTTTTTTGAGTTATTTTCAATTTTCCCTGTAACAAGAAAACGATCAATACCATGAAATTGTAAATAGCGGTCATGATGTTCAATACGAATATTTTTACCTTTAGCACTTGGATCAATATCAAATTTTATGCGTCCATAATCGTTACGGGGACCAAAAATAGGCAATAGAATTTCATTAAAACTACGATTAGCCCAATATTCATAAGCTAGAAAATAGAAATAGAACGCGGCAAAATAAGGAATCACTGTTAAAGGGGTACCATCCATCACAGTGGTAACATAACCGATGTCCAGCAAACGCGCGATGGCAAGAAAAATAATGGCAACAGAAACAACCAACATCCCACCGCGCATCGAAATACGGGTAATGAGCTGAAACATATTGTTCCAGCGAGAGTGCATACTTCCCCAAAAAGACAACATAAAAGACAAAGCTAACGCAGAACCAATCAACCAATAAGAAGCATTAGACCCCACATCCTTTAAAAACAAGATCAACAAAGAGGGCAACAATAAAAGGTGCAGAGGGTAATGCGTTATAGCTGAGATGCCCGCAAAAAATATTTTACTATGTAAGAACTGCGGTGCTTTAGGTGACTTAAACAACTCTGTATTGGCAAGCGCTTTTTGTATCTGCCCACTATTCTCTCGAACAAATTTTTTCAATAGCAATAGAGCAAATGGTTTAGCTAACCAAGCAAACAATAATAAAATTAAACCAAAAACAAAAAAACCATGATAATAAATCGTGTTATCAGCCTCTGTAGCCCCTTTGTCCGCAAAAGCAATAATAAACAAGGTAATTAAACTTAAAATGATAATATGTAGCGAACGAACGTACTCACCTCTGTGCTGAAACCGTGGAAAGATAACAACGACAAATAATAGGATAGCCAAAAAACCAAACATAAGGCCATTTTTCCAAGTAAAGTCAGCGACTTCGGTATCGTATAATGAGGGAAAATACGCCATCACCGCATCCCAAGTTGGCCCATACAGAGAAGCACATACGGTATAGGCCATCACCAGCAATATAGAAGGGCCATGACCCGATATACGCCATTTTTTTCTATCAGGGTGATATGAATTATTGAGGAAATAATCAAAACGTCGGAAATTTCGATCAATAGAAATAGGGATACGATAAAGAAATAGCTGGGACAGAACAGACAGACCGCGTCGAATGATAGAAGTCATATCATTAGCTTCCTTTTATTTTTATTTGTGGAGCTTTAGACTTGCTCAAAGACTTCTTATATAGAACAAGTTTTTAGCAATAAGGTAGAGGAACCCCTGATTATGATGAGCGCTATAAAATGCCATAGCAGCCATTGTAATCGTTCATCTTATAGCGTCCAGTTTATAAGAAGCAGAACTAAAAAGGCATAGCCTTAAATAGTTAGGCACCTGCACTAGAGAAGACTTCACTAACAATAGCTTGCGCCTCAGCAATAACTTCTTCTAAATGCTGATCTCCTTTAAAACTTTCGGCATAAATTTTATAAATTTCTTCGGTACCTGAAGGTCTGGCAGCAAACCACGCATTTTCTGTCAGCACTTTTAGCCCGCCAATAGCCGCATCATTGCCTGGAGCATGAGTCAATTTGGAAATAATTTTTTCGCCTGCCAAAACATCGGCAGTAACATCATCGGCGCTGAGATTTTTGAGTATCGCTTTTTGATCAGCCGAAGCAGGGGCATCGATCCGCTTATAGACTGGCGCGCTGAATTGCTCTGTTAACTCTTGGTAGTATTGACCGGGGTCCTTGCCTGTCACAGCAGTAATTTCTGCCGCTAATAGCGCTAAGATAATACCGTCTTTATCGGTAGACCAGACACTGCCGTCCATCCTCAAGAAAGAGGCGCCGGCACTTTCTTCACCACCAAAGCCAAACTCACCAGAAAATAAACCGTCAACAAACCACTTAAACCCGACAGGAACCTCTGCTAAATTTTTATTCAGTGCAGTGGCAACTCGATCAATCATGCTGGATGAAACCAAAGTCTTACCTATCTTTAATTCTGCAGGCCATTGTTTCCGATGCGTATAAAGATAATGAATGGCGACAGCCAAGTAATGGTTGGGATTCATTAAACCCGAGGAGCGCGTCACAATACCGTGGCGGTCATAATCGGGATCATTGCCAATGGCAATATCAAACTGATCTTTTAGTTTTATTAAGCCTGCCATCGCATAAGGACTAGAACAGTCCATACGAATTTTTCCGTCTTTATCTAGGCT
Organism: Cellvibrionaceae bacterium; assembly: GCA_050633525.1. Classification (GTDB taxonomy): domain Bacteria; phylum Pseudomonadota; class Gammaproteobacteria; order Pseudomonadales; family Cellvibrionaceae; genus CANLBN01. The sequence continues at coordinate 40,712 of JBOEGR010000021.1, read as the reverse complement.
CATAAACGAAAAAGTGGGGTCAACCGTACGATTAACTAATTCAATATTGACGCTATAGGTCTGAGCAATAACATCCCAATAAGCTAAACCAGAACCACCGAGAGGATCTACACCTATTTTGAGACCTGAGTCGGCAATGGCTTTCATATCAACAACGGAAGCGAGATCATCGACATAGGGTTTAATGTAATCGTATTCTGTTACGAGATCAGATGCCCATGCCTCTTCGAATGAAACCTCTTGCACTTCCATATTACCGGCCTTGATAATTTCATTCGCACGGTCTTGTATTTTTGACGTTATATCAGTGTCGGCAGGACCACCATTAGGTGGGTTATATTTAAAACCACCGTCTTGCGGAGGATTATGGGAAGGCGTAATAACAATACCATCAGCCAAGCCATTTTCGACCGTACACTGCTTATTGTAATTAAGGATGGCATGAGAAATAACAGGCGTAGGCGTATAGCCTCTGCCCTTTTGTACCATCACGCTTACGCCATTAGCAACCAGTACTTGTAAGCTTGTGATAAAGGCACACTCGGACAAGGCGTGAGTATCAATACCCACAAAGACTGGGCCATTGATACTTAACTGCTGACGATGTTCGACCAATGCCTGACAAATCGCTTGAATATGAACTTCAGTGAATGAAGCATTCGCCGATGAGCCTCGATGACCAGAGGTCCCAAAACTAACTAGGCTTTCTTCCGTGGGGTGTTGCGTATAATACTCGCTAACGAGTCGAGGAATATTAACTAAATCCGATGCTTGTGCCTGCTGACCCGCTCTTTCATATACGCTCATAAATTACCTGAATACCCTGTGACATTACTAAGATGAGAATCTCTTTTAAGACTTAATTAATAAAAAACTTAATTAAATGGGTGTCGCAAAACTATCGTTTCTATTCGATCCGGGCCTGTCGAAATAATATCAACCGGTGCACCAATCAAACCTTCTAAACGCTTAATGTAAGCAATTGCATTAGACGGCAAATCTTCTAGTTTTTGCACACCAAAGGTATTTTCTTGCCAACCAGGAAGTTCTTCATAGACAGGAACAATTTTATTCCAGCCATCGCTATCAAAAGGCACGCTTAAATCATTACCTTGTTGATCCTTATAGCCTACACAAATATTAACAGTATCCAAACCATCTAGAACATCAAGCTTGGTCAAACAAATACCCGAGATAGAGTTAATGCGAATAGCATGTTTAACGGCTACGGCATCAAACCAACCGGTACGGCGTTTACGACCTGTTGTTGCGCCAAACTCATTTCCTTTCACACCCAAGTGCTGACCCACATTACAGTCGAGCTCTGTTGGAAAAGGGCCTGAACCAACACGAGTGGTGTAGGCTTTAGTGATACCCAGTACATAATCTAAATACATGGGGCCCATACCCGAACCCGTTGCCACACCACCAGCAGTCGTATTAGACGAGGTTACAAAAGGATAAGTCCCATGGTCAATATCTAATAACGAACCTTGGGCACCTTCAAATAAAATACTCTCGCCGCCTTCACGTGCGGTATGCAAAGTATCGGTAATATCTTCAACCAAAGGTTTTAATTCTTCACCCCACGCAAGCGCATCGGCCAATACTTGATCATAATCTAGCGCTTCAACTTGATAGTATTGCGTTAAAGCAAAATTGTGATACTCCATTACTTCTTTTAATTTTTCCGCGAAAGATTGTTCATCGAACAAGTCACCCAAGCGCAAACCACGGCGCGCGACTTTATCTTCGTAGGCGGGTCCAATACCACGGCCTGTTGTACCAATCTTGGCATTACCGCGTTTAATTTCACGCGCTTGGTCTAGCGCGACATGATAAGGAAGAATAAGAGGACAAGCTGGAGATAAACGTAAACGCTCACGAACAGGAACACCTGTCGCTTCTAAGCCAGCCATTTCTTTTAAAAGAGCATCGGGAGCCAACACAACACCGTTACCGATCATACACTTTACGCCTTCGCGCAAAATGCCAGAGGGGATTAAATGTAGTACGGTTTTTTCGCCGTCAATAACTAGGGTATGCCCTGCGTTATGGCCACCCTGAAAACGCGCAACCAAAGACACTTGATCCGTCAATAGATCAACAATTTTACCTTTGCCTTCGTCACCCCATTGGGTGCCAAGAACAACTACATTTTTTCCCATCTTAATTTCTCTCAAACAATCAATAATAAATAATTTAAATAATGTTTCATTAGTAGCAAACCATGCTTCACCAACAAAACATTAACTCAAAGGCTTAACCCCGTATTCGTTATTTTCAAACACTAATTCTCTGTCACACTGTAATTCTGAAAAATCAGGTACTTGAGATAAGCCCATAATCACACGTTCACCTTGCTCACGTAATGCTTGAATGGCTTGCCACTGACCAGCATCTGTCGAGTGAGGCGCATAAATAGCGGCTTTAGGTTCAGGTAAAGATAATAAAGAAATAACAGAGGTAAGGTTAATACCAAAGCCCGTTGCGGGGCGCGCTCGCCCATAGACTTCTCCAATGTGATCATAGCGCCCGCCGTTGGCAATAGCATCACCAAAACCCACCGCATAAGCAGCAAAAACAAGACCGGTATGGTAACGATAACTGCGCCATTCACCCAAATCAAAATAAAGGCCCACATTGGGGTAGCGTTGGCTAATTGCCTCGTAAATAGCTTCTAGCTCATCAATGGCTGCAGCCACTTCATCCGGCGCAGAAGACAAGCAATCTCGAGCCTTGCTCAACACACTACTGTCACCACACAAGGTAGGCAAGGCCGCTAAGCACTGACGCGCGTCACTGGATTCAACATTTTGGTCTACCCACTGCTGAATATCATTAACATCTTTCTTTTGTAACAGCGAAAAATATTCACTTTCTTGATCTTTGCTCAGACCAAGCCCCTCTAATAGGGCACGACAAATACCCACGTGACCCAAGTCTAAAGTCAACTTAGGTACACTGGCTTTTTCAAGGGAAGCCAATAGTAGAGAAATCACTTCAATATCGGCATCTAAACCAGCTTCACCAAATAATTCAACCCCTGCCTGCAAGGGTGTACGTACCGCTAATGGTGACTTAGGCTTAGCATGCAAAACATGATCAGCATAACAAAGACGATTAGGGCCCGCTTTCACATAACTGTGAGCATCTATACGAGCCACCTGAGGCGTCATATCGGCACGCAAGCCCATCAGTTGGCCGGATATCTGGTCGGTCACTTTTAGAGTCAAGAGATTCAGATCCCCTCCCATCCCGCTTAGTAGCGAATCCGTAAATTCCATCAAAGGTGGAATAACGAGCTCATAACCCCAGCTAGAATAGAGGTCTAATAAAGCTCTTCTCAACTGTTCAACGCTCTGAGCTTCGGCCGGTAAAAATTCTTCCACGCCCTCAGGTAGCAGCCAACGTTTTACGTTCATTCTTTTTCTCTAACTAATATTGATAGACAAGACTATTTTATTAAATACAACAGACCCACCCCCAGCAACATGCTGATCAGGCCCATAATACGTAACTGGCGATCATTGATTTGAGCCAAAGTAGCGACCAAATTGCGCCATTTATTGGGGTATAAAAAGGGAATTATACCTTCCAACACTAACATCAGTGCCACTGCGGCAAACAGGGTTTCCCACATGAGGAGTATCTCAAAATTTATGCACAAAAAAACCGAGTCAGTCCTCTGACTCGGTTTGCGGGATTTTAGCATCATATGACGCTAGATTGTAGAATTCTCAGACAATCTGTTGATCTCAAGCACTGTTTCTATTGAGCCTGCTTACTGAATGTTACCTTGCGGGTCTTTCAAGTAGCGGAAGAATTCGCTATCGGGGTCAACCAGCATCACATCACCTTTGTTGTTGAAGGTAGATTGATAGGCATTCAGGCTTCTCACAAAGCTATAGAATTCAGGGTTTTTATTGTAGGCATCGGCATAAATAGCGGTGGCTTTTGCATCACCTTCACCTCGAATTAGCTCAGCATCACGATAAGCTTCCGCCTCGATTACTGTCTTTTGGCGATCCGCATCGGCTTCGATGATTTCAGCCTGCTCTTTACCCTTAGAACGATATTCACGAGCTTCTTTCTCTCGATCAGCTGCCATACGCTGATAAACCGACTCACGAACATCGTCCGGCAGATCAATTCGCTTGACTCGAATATCGACAACTTCGATACCCAACTGCTCGCCTACTGTATTGTTGATCACTTTTACCAAGTCAGACATTAGCTTATCGCGCTCACCAGACACAACTTCATGCAGGGTGCGCTGACCCACTTCGTTACGAAGGCCGTCACTAATACGATCAGACAAGGTACGCGCTGCTCGGTTTTCAGAACCACCGGTAAAGCGATAGTAAGTACCCACATCCTTAATTCGCCACTTAGTGTACGAATCAACAATTAGACGCTTATTTTGCACGGTGAAATAACTTTCTTCCGGAGAATCCAAGGTCAGTATACGACCATCAAAACGCACCACATTATCTGCGATGGGCACTTTGAAGTGGATACCCGGTGTTGGGTAATCTTCTTGCAACTTACCAAACTGAAGCACAACGGCTCTTTGGTACTCAGGAATAATATAAACCGTAGATGATACAATTAGTACGGCCAAACCAATGACAACTGCGGCGATTAAGCTTTTTGCACTCATTATCGAAGCCCTCTTGAACTGCGGCTATTCTGATTGCGTCGAATCTCTTCGGCAACCCGCTCGTTAATTTCCCGTACTACGTTCGGTGATAAATCACCGCCACTTGAACGGTTTAACTGACTACTGCTAGCGCTCGCTTGGTTAACCAATTTGTCGAGAGGTAAGAACATCATATTATTCCCACCCTCAACGTCCACCAACACTTTAGAACTATTAGCCATTACCGACTCAATTGCATCAATATACAAACGTTCGCGTGTAACTCGGGGGGCTTTGGTATATTCCACTAACAATCGGTTGAAACGTTCTGCCTCACCCTCTGCTTTCGCTACGACTTGGTCGCGATAAGCGTTCGCCTCTTCTATTGCGCGCTGAGCTTTACCACGCGCTTCAGGAACAATACCGTTAGCGTAAGCTTGCGCTTCATTTTTAAATCGTGTCTCGTCTTCCTTTGCCTTAACAACATCGTCAAACGCGCCTTTTACGGCTGAAGGCGGTCTACCTTCTTGGATATTGACCTGCACAATATTGATACCGGCGCCATAACTATCAAGGTAGTTCTGCAAGCGCTCTTCGATCTCTTCACCGATTTTCTGGCGACCTTCTGAAAGTACCTGCTCTAAACCAGTCGAACCAACTACATGCCTAAGAGCACTGTCTGTTGCTTGCTGTAAACTGATTTCAGGGCTTCTGACGTTAAGGACAAAAGATTTGGTGTCTGCAATATTGTATTGAACCGTCAATGGCAGCTCTACAATGCTTTCATCTTCCGTCAACATCAGGCCGCCCGTTTTATATTGTTGGACCTCTGTTACATTAACCGGATAGACCTTATCCATTATTTTAGGATTCCAGTGAAGGCCAGGACCAACAATAGAATGGAATTTACCCAAACGAAGAATAACGGCTTCTTCTTTTTCATCTAGCTGGTAAATACCGAAGGCGAGATAAGCAATGACACCAACAATAGCAAAAACACCTAACATGCTAGCGGATAATCCAGAACCTCCACCAGAGGAGTTGCCTCCAGACTTACCGCCCTTACCACCAAACAAGTTATTGATCTTATCTTGAAATTTTTTCAGCGCCTCATCGAGGTCCGGTGGACCATCGTTATTCTTACGGCCACCCCATGGGTCTTGGCCGTTGCCGTTACCACCCGGTTCATTCCAGGCCATAGTCTCTCTCCACATTACAGTTCATTGATCACAAAAAAGCTTCGTGCACTTTTTCATGGTTCGAATTAAAGACGCTCACTACATGTACATACATTAGCGTCTTTGTGTTCTCGATAAAGCGTATTCTTACATAAAGCCTGATAGCTATTAGCAAGTCATCCTCACACACTTATCATATTGATACGGTATTTGTGCTTTATTCGATGTTAGAGCAAAAATTGTATCACAGGGATTCTATTCGCTACGCAACTCTTTTCCGAGATATTAAGTTTCTGAGATATTAAGCCATATCACCAGCGGCTATCACTGCCAATGTTCAGGTGCTTCGCCTATAGTGGGGGCTACACCGACCCATTCCAAGTGCTGAAGCATAATAGATTCGGCACTGAGCAACTGACAAAATTCAATTTCAGGTATACGAATAGATAATTCGCTGCCGCCATCTTCTAGATAAACCTCTTCTTCAACGACAGATAAATCGAACAACTTAGCCCTTAAACGGCCCATTGATGTCGTCAAATGCAACTTTCCCGTCACCATGCGATTACCGAGACACAAACTAATTGCTTGGCTCAATAACTCAATGCCCTCACCGGTCTGAGCAGACAACCAAACCGCAACGGGTTTACCTGACTCGTCGTAGTCTATCCTAGGCTTTTGGTCGGGTAATAAGTCTAACTTATTGTAAACTTTGAGCTGAGGTAAATCACCGGCGCCTATTTCTTCTAGCACTATTTGAACTTGCTCTATATTACGAAGCCGCTCTTCTGCCGCAGCATCAATCACATGCAGTAACAAATCTGCATGAGCAGCCTCCTCTAGTGTAGCCCGAAAGGCTTCTACCAAACGGTGAGGCAAATGACTAATAAAGCCTACTGTATCTGCTAAGACAACAGGCCCGACGCTGGGTAGCTCTAAGCGACGCATGGTAGGGTCCAGTGTCGCGAATAGCTGATTTTCAGCATATACCTCAGCATCAGTTAAATAATTAAACAGTGTGGATTTGCCCGCGTTGGTATAGCCCACGATAGAGACGGTGGGCGTCGAGGTACGCACTCGAGAACGGCGGCCTTGGTCACGCTGCTTTCGGACTTTGTCCAAGCGAGCAGTAATTGATTTGATTCTGACACGCAATAAACGGCGGTCAGTTTCGAGCTGCGTTTCACCAGGGCCACGCAACCCAATCCCCCCTTTTTGCCTCTCAAGATGGGTCCAACCTCGGATAAGCCGGGTAGACATGTGGCGCAATTGGGCTAACTCAACCTGCAACTTACCCTCATGGGTTCGAGCGCGCTGAGAAAAGATATCTAAGATTAATCCGGTACGATCGAGGACTCGACACTGGAACACACTTTCTAAGTTACGTTCTTGGCTGGGAGACAGGCTGTGATTAAAAATAACGATTTCGGCTTGATGCAAACGCACCAACTCAGATAACTCTTCTACCTTACCACTGCCAATAAAGTACTTTGCATCAGGCGTATTTCTTTGACCCGTGACGAATGCAACCGGATCTCCGCCGGCAGATAGGACAAGCTCTTCAAACTCGCGCGGATCATTATCATTATTGATATGCGCATGAGAAAGTTGCAGGTGAACCAGTATGGCGAGTTCACCTGACTCGGGCCGGTCAAAAAACAAACATAAACCTCAAGATAACAGGCTACTTATTCTTCGTCGGCAACGTCATCATCAGGGTTAACTAATGGGACTCGAACTGCACGAGATGGGACTACAGTCGAAATGGCATGTTTGTAAACCATTTGACTTACTGTATTTTTCAACAGAATCACGAACTGATCAAAGGATTCTACCTGTCCTTGTAACTTAATACCGTTGACCAAATAAATTGAAACAGGGATGCGCTCTTTACGCAAAACGTTTAGGTAAGGGTCTTGTAGATTTTGCCCTTTTGACATGATGTATTCTCCTTAAAGGGGTTAAATAAAATGACACGAAAAAGATGAACAAAATATTCGGGCTCTTCTACTATTACCAAAGTTATAGGTATAAAAACCGTACAATTGTTGCTCGAATCCTTCACGGAGTCGTTGTTAAAAAGCGTTTTTAATAATTAGAGTCAGCCAATACTTAATCAGCTACCCTATTATATGGACTTTGTTGACAAAAAGTTCAAGATATATTCAACATTTTTTTGCAATGTGCTGCAGTTCATGTTTTCACCGACGCTTTTATCAACAGAATTAGTGCTAATAGGAAGCATCGTCAAATCTTGCCATGACCGTAACCATGTTAATTGGCGTTTGGCCAATTGCCTAGTAGCAGCAACACCTTTATCGACCATAGTCGCATAATTATAGTCACCATTTAAATATTGCCAAACTTGTCGATAGCCAACCGCGCGCATCGAGGGCAAATCCAAATGTAGATTTTCACGCTCGCGAAGTCCTTCGACCTCAGTAATCAAGCCTTGTTCCAACATGAGTGAAAATCTTTTTTCTATTCGTCGATGTAACAGGCTCCGATCTTCGGGCAGCAGCGCGAACTGGAGCACGTTGTATCGATTAGTAAATAATCGATCACTCTCGTTATCTCGAGAATGCTGCTCAGCTCTATGCTGGGTCATAGTCTTGCCGCTAATACGGTACACCTCGAGCGCCCTTGAGATGCGCTGCGAATGGTTAGGATGTAATTGTTCAGCATAAATAGGGTCGATATCTTGCAACTGCTTATGCATAGCCGGCCAACCCAACTCCTCAGCTTCACAAGTAATCGCATCCCTTACTGACGGTATTGATTCTGGCATTTTAGCCAAACCATCAAGCAAGGCCTTAAAATACATCATAGTACCGCCCACTAATATGGGTATTCGCCCAGAGGCAACACTGCGTGCTATAGCCAACTCCGCATCTTGACAAAAATCAGCAGCAGAATAAGGTTCTGCAGGGTCACAGATATCAACCAAACCATGAGGATATTGAGCCAACTCTTTTTCCGTTGGTTTTGCCGTTCCAATATCCATACCGCGATAAACCAAGGTAGAATCAACACTGATAATGTCTGAAGGAAAAGTATCAGACAAAGCCATAGCAAGGTCAGTTTTACCCGATGCCGTGGGGCCCATTAAAAAAATAACAGGCGGCAGATTGCCTTCGGTATTAAACGACATCAACACATATCCAAATAACAATTACTTTTATGGTATTCAATTCCGAAAAACACAAGGTTAAGCAACCGCTTCTAGTAAAAAGGTGACAGGACCATCATTGACTAACGCGACCTGCATATCAGCGCCAAACACTCCTGCAGCAACATCAAGTTTATATTTTTTCTTTTGAAATTTAACCTGTTCGACAAAATAATCGTATAACTGTTCGGCCATTTTAGGCTCAGCAGCGAGAGAAAAACCGGGCCTCAAACCTTTTTGTGTGTCAGCAGCAAGAGTGAACTGAGATACAACTAAAACACCGCCATTAATATCACACACACTACAATTCATTTTTTGCTGTTCATCAGCAAACAAACGATAGCCTAATATCTTTTTCAACAGTTTATCCGCTGTGTTCTTATCATCGCCTTTTTGAACTCCCAGAAAAACTAAGATGCCTTGCTGTATTTCACCAACAATTTTCTCATCAACCGTCACGGAAGCCATTTTTACCCGCTGTAGAAGTGCACGCATAAAAATTAAGATTTATAGATGTGATACAAAATCACATCTATAGTTGCACGAGGTGAATGGTAATCTCTTGGAATACCGACTTTGTTATCTCCTATTTTTAAAACCAAACTCGGAAACCCACTGACGCCCGTTTCGGCTGATAGGGCATGATAAAGATTGATATCCTCTATCAACTTAGCTTGTGTTTCCACACTATTTAAATCGCGAGCAAATCGAGAAAGATCCAAATCCAAGTCACAAGCAAGCCCTATCAAAACTTCATCAATAGAAGGGTTTTTCGCTTCGAGATAATAAGCATGTTGAATAGCATGCAACATCGGCTTTTCATAAGTTGTGCCTTGATTTTTAGCTGCAATAACGGCACGACAAGAGGGATAAGTAGAACGGTAGGCTTGGCACTTTACCCAAAAGTCATAGTTAAATTGGGTACCAGGAATGACTCTTTCAATATTATGCCAATGTGCTTTAATATTTTCACGCATATCTTGTGACATCGGCTCGTCCGAATCAGGAGCCAACCCACCATGCACATACTGTATCGCAAGTTCGGGCGGCAAACCTTTTTGAATTGTATGCCATGCTTGGCTAAAACCCCAACACCAGCTACACATTGGGTCGTGCAAATAATATAAAGTAAATTGAGACAATTGAGTAACCCTTAGCAAGGCAAATGTAACACAACCTTACCTTAAATAGTCTTAGTAGAAGATACTAATTATGATTGAATTTTATCAACGTGACTACCGTCTTTAGTCGAGGTGATGCTAAAGACATTTAAAGTTCATACTATTTATTCTAGGGAAACAATAAAATCTTGGTAGTCCGCAACCTTCAAGCCTTTATACCCATCAGGGTGATCATTTTTAATAAGAAAAGAACGGTCTTTCTTGCCTTGCTCAACCTCAATTAAGTCAATTAATGTTTTGCGCACCGCTTTACCTAATTTATCTTTAAGCAATAGTACTTTTGGCAAATGTTGATATTTCTGGCTTCGTTCTAACACAATCCCCAAACAACCGTTTGCCAACTCCACAATCGTTCCCGGGGGATATAAGCCGATAGTTTTAATAAATTGTAATGCTAACCTTTCATCGAACTGTGTACCACGATGCTTATAAATTTCTTTTACCGCAGCTGAAGGTGTTATTGCAGGGGAATAGCAACGATCTGCGGTCATCGCATCAAAGCTATCAGCAAGAGTAATAATTTTAGTGTACTGAGAAAACTGACTGCCATCTAAGCCTCTAGGATAGCCTTTACCATCAATGCGCTCATGATGGCTATAAGCAACATCGACACTATGACCAATACCCGGTGAAGTCATTAGCAAATTACGACCGAATACAACATGAGCCTGCATTTGCTTCCATTCTTTCGGTGTTAGTTTTCCAGGTTTATTAATCACAGCGTCAGGAATACGCATTTTGCCTACATCATGCAATAAACCACACATACCCAGAGAAAATAATTCGTCTTTTGTAAAACCTAGCTGCCGACCAAAAGCAATACATAAAATACATACATTGAGAGAATGATCTGCTGTATAGGTATTTGATTCTCTGACTTTGCTCATCCATAGCATCGCATTAGGGTTTCTCAACACACTATCAAGGCAAGACTCAACCGTCTTTTTTGCTTCTTTAGTATTAATAACACCGCTCAATACAACATCATCAAGAATGGTTTTGGTGCGCTGACGAGACGTTTCAAATACCTTACGCGATTTTTCATACTCTCGCGGCATAGTCAGCTTATTAATATAACGCGTCTTTTTCGCAGATGGCTTTTTTAACACATGCTTGGGATCATCTTGCTTGCCTCTGCGCATTTCGATGGCAGGCTCAATCCAAACAAACTTACACTCCTGCTCTAGCAAATGAATATCATCATGGTTTTCGATCAAAAAGCCTTGATATAAAAATGGGGAATCTAGCCAATCTTTATCTAACTCAGCCACATACATCCCTATTTCCAAGCCAGAAACAGGGATTTTAATTTTTTTAGTGCTATCGTTTTTTGAATCCATATTGGGAAACTAACTCTTATCTAACTCTAACGCCATTTCATCTGTGGCTCTTACTAGGGCATCAACAATACCGGGGTCACGAGAAGCATGACCCGCTTCTCGAATAATATGTAATTCAGCGTCTGGCCATGCTCGATGTAGCGCAACCGCATTATCAAGAGGGCAAATCATATCGTAACGACCATGAACAATAGTGGCTGGAATACCGGCAAGGGCGTCCATATTATCGAGAATTTGATTCTCCGCTATAAATGATTTGTTTACAAAATAATGGGCCTCTATTCTTGCCAACGATAGCGCTAAATGAATATTGGAAAAAGTATCCACCACATCAGGATTAGGGCGCAGTGTGGCACAACGGCCTTCCCACAAAGACCAGTGCTTAGCCGCATTCATTTTTGCAAGCTCATTCCCACCGGTTAACAACTCATGATAAGCCGTCACCATATCACCACGCCGATTGAACGGTATGGGATCAACAAACTCTTTCCAATAATCGGGGAAAACCAAGCTAGCACCATGCTGATAAAACCAATCAATATCTTGCTGGCGACACAAAAATATCCCTCTTAACACCATCCCTAATACACGACTACTGTGTTGCTGGGCATAAAGCAGAGATAAGGTAGAGCCCCAAGACCCGCCAAATAACATCCATCGATCGATATTGAGGTGTTGTCGTATACGCTCGATATCATCGATTAAGTCTTGAGTCGTATTATTTGTTAACTCTGCATGAGGTGTAGAACGACCAGAACCACGCTGGTCAAATAACACAATGCGGTACTTCTCAGGATCAAAAAACCGCCGATCCTCTTTTGAGCAGCCAGCACCGGGGCCACCGTGTATAAACAGAACAGGAATACCCTCATAATTACCAGACTCTTCTAGGTAGAGGGTATGTTGCTCATCTACGGCTAAGTTGGTGGTTTGATAAGGCTTGATTGAGGGGTATAAAGGATGCATTATCAGCGACCAGAAAAGATATTTGTTAGATATTACAATAGCTTGTTAAACTCGACTTAACAAGTCTCAACACCCTCTATACCCGACTATAAAAGTAACGATTATGGCCCCTAATCCCAGCACAAAGAGCAATTCATCAAAGCTAAAACGCTGTAGCTGGTGCGGAGAAGACCCTCTCTACCAACATTATCACGACACCGAATGGGGCGTCCCTGTTTACGATGACGCCACTTTGTTCGAATTCCTACTGTTAGAAGGTGCGCAGGCAGGCCTATCTTGGATCACGATATTAAAAAAGAGAGAGGGTTATAGAGCCGCCTTTGACCAATTCGATGCTAATAAAATAGCGCGTTACACGGCCAAAAAACACGAAAAACTACTTCAAAATCCTGAGATTGTGAGAAATAAACTCAAAGTGGCTGGTTTCACCAAAAATGCCAAAGCCTATTTAGCCATCGTAAAAGAGCACGGTAGTTTTTCTGATTTTATCTGGCAATTCACTGACGGGAAAATAATACAAAATAAATGGAAGACTCTGGCCGATATACCCGCCAAAACACCTGAAGCCGAAGCCATGAGCAAAGCATTAAAAAAAGCCGGATTTACTTTTGTTGGCCCAACGATTTGCTATGCCTTTATGCAGGCAGTTGGAATGGTCAATGACCATGTAACGAGCTGTTTTCGCTATAAGGAATTAAAGTAAAAAAGAAGTTATAAGGAGTTACTGCAGCTCTTCGGCAGATTTAATCATGCTGACGCTATAGCATTCAATCGCATCACCCGAACGTTTGTCACCAATACCCTTTTTAAGAGGCACTCGGCGAGAAACAAATTCAAAATAGCCTCGCTGGTCTGAATGAAACTTCACCTTATCCGTCACTAATATTTCGCCTGGATCTGCTGCTGCCTCTAGGCGTGCCGCCATACTCACAGCTGTGCCTTCGAGATCTGGTTGGTTAGTGACCACATTGTGCACTATCGATACTTCACCTAACTCGACGCCAATACGCAAATCAAAACCAGCGCCCACCAATACGTTGCGTAGCATACAAGCGCAGGCCAAACCAACGGTCGCATTGTTAAACGTCACCCTGAGGGAGTCGCCCTCCATATTGGGGTGGCCAGCACTCCAACGCTGTAGAACCGGTTTAACCAAACCACGAAAAAGCGCTAATTTATGGGCTAACTCTTCGTCTTTCCACTTAGAAAAACCGGTCAAGTCCATAAAGATGATCGTAAGGTTGCGCACCACCTCACGTTCATTATCTGCCGCCAACTCCAACAAGCGTGGCCAAAAGTTCTCTTTAATATTAGCGACCTCTTCTTTTAAGGCGCGCTGCAATACTACATCCTTACGCATGGCTACTTGAGCCATCATGATGGAGTTAGCTTCACGCTGTAAAGCTTCGCGCAATTCTGAGGGTTGATAAGCGCTAATCTCATCAATCGACAAGGTCACCAGTGATCCACCGGCATAGTCTTTAATCGATTTTAAGCGAATAGACGTACCCCAATGAGAGGCTTGCAAATGCTCTATGAGTATTGGCAGAGTGGATATTTCAGCCACCGACATCCGAAAAGGGTAACGCAATTCTAAGGTTAAGGTGTCCGAGTAAATGCGCTCAAAATCATGCTTACCGTAATAGGTCTTTTGCTTTCCAGGCTTATCCCAGCTGGCATGACTACATTTAACATCCGAAAGCGTCCAATCAATCGTGTTGGCTTCCCACAACAAACAACCCGTCATATCAGCTTTACGAAAATTTGAGCGTTTAATTGTGGTGCGGCGAAAATCGCAATCAAGCAGTAGCGCTTCCTCAAAATTAATATTTTCAATTTCGTTTTTAGCAAACTTTGCTTTTGTTAAATTGGCTTTGTGGAAATTAACACCACTTAATTTACAACCTGATAGATCAACACCGATCAGAGAAGACTGCTGTAGATTCGCGTCTGATAAATCTGAATTAGCTAACTTACATTTATCCAAGCGAGCACCGGATAAATCTGAGCGGGCAAGATATTGGTTTGATAAGTCAGCGCCTCTAAACGAAACATCACGCAAATCTAAGGCTTGCATATCGTGACCGACAAAATTGACTCGCTCAAATCGCGCCCCTTTGACTGAGGCGGTTAAAATATTCGCATTTTTCAATATCGAACCCGACAAGTCAGCATCGGTCAATTCTGCGGCAATCATCCGCGCGGAGGTAAAATCGTTATTTTGAAGATTGGCTTCATTTAGGCGAGCTGAAACAAAAGAAGCTAGCTGAAGATCACAGTTATTAATAACCGCGTGACAGAGAGAAACCCCAGAAAAATCGATGCCTTTTAAATCAAGATTATGCAGTTCGATACCATCTAAATTAGGGTAAAAGCCAGGATAGCGTTTACGCCACTGGTTCCATGCTTTTGCACTTTTAGAAATGAGTTGAAAGGCGTTTTCGAGATCTAACATGAGTAATCTTATAATCTAAAGTGATGTTACTACAGCGCTAGTGATGAGCGGTATTATTGACAAGCCTAACAGAAAAGGTCACCCCTTTACCATCGCTATGATTGTCAGCCAATACTTCGCCTTCGTGCAACTCTGCAATCATGCGCACAACGTACAAACCTAAGCCTAAATGAACCTTGCCATGGTCAGCAAGGCCCTGCCTCAGAGAAACCATAGAGTCAAATAGGCGCCCCTTCATTGGCTCAGGCAATAATGGCCCCTTATTTTCTACTGCTACGGTCACAATCTCTTTATCCGCACTTAAACGAATAATGATCGGATGCTCTACTTCAGAGAAGCTCACTGCATTATCAAGCAGCTTATCCATCATCTGTACAAAAAGTTCTTGCGATAAACCCAATGGTTCAGGGTCAACATCAGCGATGAAATGGATGCCATATTCTGGATAAATATCTTGATACATTTCGGTTAATGCACTTAAAAAATCTTTCAATCGTGTTTGAGTAAACTCAGCGCCGGCCATACTCTCTTCGATGCGATTAGCAGCACTCATTGAATTTAGAATATGACTTAAACGCTCAATACCTTCTTTTGCCCTGAGTTGATACTGACTCTGCTGAGCTGAAAGCGTTTCCGAATCTGCAATATCTGCAAGATTATCTAAGGAGGATTTAACAATAGCAATAGGGGTACGCAGCTCATGAGATAGTTTACTCGATAAATCACGCAAGTAATCTTGGTTTTCACGCAAGCGCGACAGCAATTTCCGATAACTACGAGACAACTCCCCGAGCTCATCATTGGATTTTAATTCTGGCCATATATGTGATTCCAAAGCAATCAAACCATTATCAGCCACTATAGTATTAGCGCAACGGTTGAGACGACTAATTCTCCATGATAGCCAACTAGCATAAAAAATAAGACCAATGACTAACAATAAAAATATGGCAAAGGTATATAAAAATAATCGATTAAAAGCTGAGTTGGTTAATGCAACCAGTTGATCTGTGGTTTTCTCCAACACCAAAAAGCCTATTGTTTCATTTTCTTCTTTAAGGGGCATCAGTACACTAAGTGCCGTTTTATCGCTGACAGTGCGGCCAGGGATTCGATACCAAAATGATTTTACTTCTAGGTGAGGATTATCTTCTTTACTCTCTTCACCCTCTTCACCTTCTTCACCCATAATATCGGATTGCCATTGCCCACCATTAAAAAAACGAGAACGCAGTGGCAAGCTATCAATATGCAAAGCCTTTTTATAAATCCATTCTACAAACCAAGGCGTTTTATTATTCTGCTTAATTTTACGGGGATCTACCACACCATCAACGGCTTCTCTTCCTGCAACAAGATAATATTGTTTATTGAGAACATAAGCTGATACATCACCTAAACGTAGAGAACGTATCTCTTTTTCTATTCTCTCTGACAAGGAAATAAGTTCGATTTTATCGTAAGCAACTTTTCTAGTTAAAACCTGCTGTTCTTTTTTTTCCTGTTCTATTTTTTCTTGCTCTTCTTTTAACTTAACACTATCGGCCTGATACAAAAGGTCACTCAAGAATAAACGGTTTTCATTAGGCGCTCGATAATCCACAACATCAAGGTTAAAGCCATTTTTAAGAAGCGTTTTATCAATTTCTAATTCAAGCTGGTAACCACTAGCGCTTTCTCTCCAGATGCCTTTGACGGTATTAATGCTACGGATGCGGCCTGTTGAATCACGATAACGCGCAGAGACATTACCAGGAGAACTGGTATATAAATAAATTTCTTTATCGCTTGCTCCTTCTTGAGATACATTAGCTTGGTAAAAAGTAAGCACTATATGGTCGGCAGATAAATCTTGACCATTGGACGGGTTATAATAAGCTAAATGATTGTCAGTAACTTCAATAAAAAAGTAAACCTCGCTAGCGTATTCACCCAATCTTAAGGTGACTGACATATTATGCTCATTCACCCTTTTCTTAGAAACGGCGTATGCACGCCAATCATCTTGATATCCGTCAACAATAGGTCGGCTTTTAAGGTTCGTTACATATAAAGGCAAAGAGCCTTTAGACGCGTTCACGTAAGGAGCATTAAATAATTCATGCTGAGATACCAAGCGATCCGCTATAGATTGTGCATTTGTCTTCAATGAAGAGGTTTGCAAATCACGTAGTGCTACATCAACTGCCTGCAAGTATTGGCAACCTGCCCATGGCAAAGTCAGCAATAAAAGGCTGACTAAAAATAATTGATGACGTAGTTTCAAAGTAGCGTTTTCTTAAACACGTTTATATTCATAACCAAGACAATCACACTCATATTAGATGACCCATCGATAACCCATACCATAAGCAGTCTGAATCGCATCGAAGTTTTCATCGGCAGCAATAAACTTTTTACGAATGCGTTTAACGTGTGAAGTAATGGTATTATCATCAAGCACCACATTGGCAGCATCCATTAATTGCTGGCGGTTCTTAACATGACCTGGATTTTTTGCAAGAGCATGGGTAATCCAAAACTCTGTCACGGTAAGATCAATCATAGCCTCCTGCCATTGAACCGTCATACGGTCTAGATTTAAGGTCAGCAAGCCCTTTTCTATTATGGATTCCTGTTTCTCTGGCTGCTGCAATGCTTCCATTCGCCTGAATAAGGCAACAATCCTTGCTAACATATGAGCCTGACTAATGTCTTTTGTTAAATAGTCGTCAGCACCTAAACGTAAGCCTGAGATAACATCAAACTCGCTATCTCTCGCGGTCAAAAAAATAATCGGTAACTCCGATGACTGGCTACGTAATTCACGACATAGCTCAAAACCCCCTTCTATATCGTCCTGTAAACCAACATCAATAATGGCCATATCAGGTAAGCGCTCACGTAAATTGGCCAAGGCATCGGGGCGATTACTATAATGCGTCACACGATAACCATGACGCTGAAGCGCCTCTTTATAGTTATCCGCTAACAACTTTTCATCTTCAACAAGAACAATATGTTTGGGCATAGTCAGTACAAGCTAAATAATAGTCAGCAAATGATTATAGAGTTAATTGAAGCTCCGTAACAGTACCGCCACAATCTATCGGCTTTTGCCATCATTTTGCCACATTTGATCCCAGCCAAAGCCAAACCTCATTGCTTTAATAGTGTAAATCCATTTAACAAAGCTTAGGGAAATCATTATGCAAGGCAATCGCTCACTCTCACTGTTAGTCATACTCATTATTTACGCATCAGTGTTTTTATCACTGTCATACACACTAGAAGCAAAGGCGGACAATGCCGAACCACAATCAGGCGAATTGGAGCTCACCCCACTAAAAGAAAGCGCCTTAAAAGAGAGCCCCTCAGAACCATTCCCTTTTGAACAATCCCCTTCTAACCCCCTCCCTTCTGAAACAAATAAGACCAAAAAAACCTATGGTCTGCAATTAGATAGCAAAGCAAAGATGAGCATCAATGGCATGGTTGCCACCATTGAACTAGAACAACACTTTCAAAACCCAAGTGAATACTGGGTAGAAGGGCGATATGTATTCCCACTACCCGAAGACGCGGCAGTTAATGCCATGGAGATACACATCGGTGAACGTATTATCAAAGCCTCGATAAAAGAAAAACAGCAAGCAAAGAAAATATACAAAGCCGCCAAAGCGGCAGGCAAGAAAACAGGCCTATTAGAACAACATCGACCTAATTTGTTTTCTCAAAAAGTAGCCAATATCGGCCCCAATGAAACCATTGTGGTGAAACTCCGCTACATCCAAACTGTGGCCTATCAAGATGAGACCTTTAGCTTGCGCTTCCCTATGACAATCACACCACGCTATATCCCCGGCAATGCTCAGCGCAGTCCGGTTAAACATAGCCCTGCTAAACATAGTCCTGTTAAAAATAGCCCTGCTAAACATACACAAGATCATCGGGAAAACAAGGAAGAGCAAACCGTGCACATTAATCAAGAACATGGCTGGGGCTGGGCCAACAATACAAGCGAAGTCAACGATGCCAGCTTAATCACTCCTCCCATGATAGAAAACAACAGCACTGAAACGCACATTGTTAACCCTATAGAACTCACTATACAACTGGATGCGGGTTTACCCCTTGCAGCTATTGATAGCGCCTATCACTCTATTTCTGTTTCAAAAACCGGTTCACAACATACTATCAAATTATCTAAAGGCAGGGTCAGCATGGATAGAGATTTTGTTTTATCTTGGCAAGCCGTTGCGAGCGCAACACCCAAAGCGGCCATGTTTAATGAAACCATTGATGGCGATGATTACAGCTTAGTCATGCTAATGCCTCCCAAGAAAAATACACCTCAAGATAAGCAACAAAGCATCCCAACAGAAACCATTTTCATCATCGACACTTCCGGCTCAATGGGCGGCACCTCTATCAAACAAGCTAAAACAGGCTTAGCTTATGCCTTAGGTCAGCTCGGCGAGCAGGACAAATTTAACATTATCGAATTTAATTCACACTTTTCGACACTCTACCCTCGCCCACGTTTAGCAAGTGAAAACAATATCAACCAAGCACTTTCGTTTGTTGGTCGCTTACGTGCCGATGGCGGAACAGAAATGCTTCCTGCATTAAAAGCGGCTTTTAAACAAGCACATGAAAAACAGTACTTAAAACAAATCATTTTTATTACTGATGGCAGCATTGGCAATGAAGCCACGCTCTTCGATAGCATCCATCAAGAGCTAGGAGAAGCTCGTTTATTCACTGTCGGCATTGGCTCTGCTCCCAATAGTTTTTTTATGCGAAAAGCCGCTGAATTTGGAAGAGGCAGCTTTACTTACATTGGCGATATCAACGAAGTGAATAAAAAAATGCAGGCCTTGTTTGGCAAGATAAATAAGCCCATGATGCAAGATATCACTATCGAAGATACACAAGGCCAACCATTAGACATATTCCCCAACCCCATACCTGATCTTTATCAAGGGGAACCCATTGTTGTAGCCATTCGTAAAGACTACGAAACAGAATCGCTCATTATTAAAGGATCATACAATCAAGAACCATGGAAAAAAATCATGACATTTAATCATGGTAAAAATCATACAGGCGTTGGCAACATATGGGCACGTAAAAAAATTGAAGCATTACTTGACAAAAAAAGAGTAAATAAAGAAATAATTCAGGAAAAGCAAGACAGTATTAAAAATGACATTATCAAGGTCGCTCTACGACACCAATTAATGAGCCCCTACACAAGCTTTGTCGCCGTTGAAGACACCACTAGCCGCCCATCGAGTGAAACTCTTGACGCACTCAAAAAACAAGCTGTAGCCAATGTAGTCGCCAAAGGACAAAGCCTACAAAACGTACATTACCCCCAAACAGCAACATCGCTGTGGTTTAATTTACTACTTGGTTTCATCGCATTAATAGCAGCTACATTTTTACAATTTAAAAAAGCAGCACTCTTATTCTCGTTACTTAATTTTAATTTCAAGAATAAGAGCAATATAGCCTCAAACAATAATAGACTTTACTAAAATGCTTAGATCATTATTCAGTATCAGAAAGCTAAGTATCTACACCCTACTATTAATAGCTGCTTGGCAATGGGGCCAAGCAGGCATCATTACAGGCAAAGCCCACCTCGCAAAATATTTAATCGCACAAGCATGGCAGCAAACACTAACAACAGGAAACAATCACTTACCATGGCCATGGGCTGATACATGGCCGGTAGCAAAAATAACATTCCACAACAACAAAAGCTTTTATATACTCGCCGGAAGCGCAGGCAATAGCCTCGCCTTCGGCCCCGGCCACTTAAGCAATACTGCTCTACCCGGCACTCAGGGCGCTAGCGTTATCGGCGGCCACAGAGACACTCATTTTTCCCTACTACAGCACAGCAATAAAAACGATATTATTAAAGTGCAGAATAAAACAGGTGAAATAAATACTTATCAGATTAGCGAACATTGGATAGCGAATAGCAAAAACTCGATGCTAACGATTGATCAAAATGAAGATAGCTTGTATCTTATAACTTGCTATCCTTTCAATACGATAAGAGTAGGCGGAGATGAGCGCTTTATAGTTAGAGCAACTCCCATCTCAATATAGACTCGGGTTGAATGAGACGACAGAAGGCCTTATAAAATCACAAAACGGAGAAAATAATGAAAAAAATAATTACACTATTATCAATTGTCCTTATCTCAGGCTGCGCCATATCTACCAACGTATCACCTGTCGACTCGAGAAAGTCTATACAAAAAATTTACGTCCTCGATAATCAGCGGGTTCATATGAAAGGCCTAGTCAGTGAAATCGTGAAACAAATCGAAGAATTAGGCTTCAATTCCGAATCTTATTCAGGAAATCGTCCTGTAACCGCAAAGCATTATTTAACCTACACTGGCAATTGGCAATGGGATATTGCAATGTATCTAACTTATTTTAGAGCAACATTATATGAAGAAGGGAGAGTATTAGGTGAAGTTGAATACGATGCCAGAAACGGTGGTGGCAATCTAGGAAAATTCGGAACGACTGCCGAGAAAATTCGCCCTTTACTAAACGAATTGCTAGCCAAAGTCAAAAGGCCATAGCCAAATACTAGCCTCTTCTGTGCTGAAGGGGCTAAGTTTCCATTAAGCATGTTGAATTTTTATCATTTCAGACGGGCAGCATGAAATAAGTAAGCGCAGGCTCAAACCATGCTGTATCGAAAGAATGTTAACAACTGACTAACAATCTCACCTTACCGCATTATCTAATACTGAGCGCAGCTGCTGTTCACTCACACCCGCTTTAATAAGCTCTTGCCTAGAACCGTCGACACCAAAAACTACAAGATCAATGACGTCTACTTGCTGCTGTCGAACAAATGATTGTCCTATTGGAGTAGCTACATCCACTGCAAGAAATTCTACTTTACCTTCATAATCTGGACGTATTTTATTTAATAGCTCCATCATTTTGGTGCCACCTACAAGGTGTTTATCGTGAACTAAAACAACCACAACTGAGCCCTGCCCTATCACCGACAAATCATCTTTAAATCCTTTGGGCATTAGCATCACGGCAGCAGCCAAAACACCGAGAATAGCGGCAATAACAACCAATGTGGTTAACTTAGCCAAGCCGTGTTGTCTACTATACATATTGGACCACCTATTATTCATATCAGAACCACTTGTAATTATTAGCATAACATACTCAAAAATATGCCAATTTGATACCCCTGCCAATCATAATTTTAAATACAAAAAGATACATCGCTAGAAGCAAGCGACACCACAATTACTACTGAAAAGAGCAAACGCTATTTAATATTGACCCAAAAGTCATTTTGGATTAGAGTTGGAAGTTCCGCAAAGGATAGGAAAAATAAAAAGAAGGACTTACATGAATAAAAAAACACTTTTTTTCTCGATACTGCTCTTTTCTATTACAGTCGGATCGTCAATATACCTAATCAAAGGAAATAGATGGGCTACCCCCCCTCAAGCGATCACCACAAGCCAAAGCAATATCAGCGACAAACACCACTCTGTTACAGAAGCACCACAAACTCTTAAGAAGAACATTCCTACACACTTCCGAAACACAAAGCCCCAAGCGATAATAGAAGAAGAAATACACTACCCTTCTGATAACGAATATAAAAATCAACTTATATTTGAACACAGTTATGGCACGACACCTAATAACGATAGCCGTATCGATAAAGACTTGATTGATCATGCAATAGGTTTTAGAGCAAATTTTGATGTGATCACGGAGTTAAGCGTAGGCGAAAATATTTTAATTAAACTACCGTATATTGGCGAAGGAATAGAAGAAAAGGGAACGATTAGCAAAAATGAGTTAACTCCTTTGACTTCAAGTAGAGAGGTCACTGTCACCTTCTCTAACTCCGGAAGCTATATGACAGCCTTTTATACCGAAGGATTGATACAAGGTAAAATTTATTCGGAAAAAGGAACCTATATCTACGAAAGTGACAGGGAACATGGCTATATTATGTCGATTTATGACTACAAAAGTCTTAAACAGGCTTTGATAATAGATTAATTAAAAACAGGAGAGCTCTATATGAATAAGATAATACAAAAAACTGCAGCAACACTATTTTTATTTATTTGTCACAGCGCCTTTGCCATTACTGAACTAGGAGTGCATTTTATTGTTGACTCTGAGTTGGGAAGCTCTAAGTATACAATGCAACAAGTCGAAAGATTAGTCAGTGAAGTTAACAATTATTATGTGAATAGCGGTGTCAGTATTAGAATCACCCCGGTTAAGATAAGCCACACCCCTCTGAACAATAATCTGCGCTTTACTATTAAAGATATCATAACGGGAAACCCTAATAACTACGACGATATATCCGACTATACACAAGCTCACAAAATTGCCCGCACAAGTGGTAATTATGGTGCTAGCTATGTATATGCTTTAGTTGCTGATGGTGATCTATACTGTGGTTTTGCTTCACAGGTTAATTATGGTAGTTCATATGATGACGGTGTCGGCAGCAATATCCTGGAATTATCTATCGGTGAATTGAAATACCGCACAGCCGCATCGAGACTATCTTGTGACAGCGATGTAGTTGCTCATGAGCTTGGTCATTTGATGGGACTCGGTCATGGAAACAAAGCAGCTGAATGCTTAAGAAATGGGGCTCATCGCTTCGCAGTGATGCCTACAGCAAGAGGCTGGGCAGAAGGAAACTGCGACAGAAGATATCAACAATATGAATTCGCAACAATAATGGTTAATAGAATAGGGATCAGGCAAGTTCCTGTGTATTCAGGGCTAAGAATCCTGAATACACTTTGTGGCAGAGACCATCGTTGCGGAGATAGTAAAAGTGGAGATGCGGTTAGCGTTATGAATTATTTTGCCCGAAGCTACGGGAACCTACTACCCAGAACACCTTCAATTTACGATGGTGATTAATAGAAAGTCCAAAACAAATTAAGCCGAAAACTTATATCTCAGAAAAAAGCCCAGCACTGGCTGGGCAAGCGGAGAGTGGTTTTCCCTTTCTTACGTTCCTTTAATCACTTTCCTGCCAACTCCTTATGGCTCCCTTCCTTCTTTGACACTTAATCTGCAAAGGCTTAATTAACAAAGGCCTAATCAGCGAAGGCGTAGTCACTATCTGATTCAGGTACAATTTGTACAGTCACTTTGCGCTCTAGGGCATAGGCATCTAAGTCGCCTTTAATTGCAGTAGATTTATTCGCTCCGTAGGAATAACGCTCGACTCGCTCTGCTTCAACGCCATAAAACTCTAGAGCACTTTGCACATTGAGTGCTCGGTGTTGCGCAAGCACATTATTGTATCCATCTGTGCCGCGAGGATCTGCATGACCATGTAAGCGAATATTTAAATCTGGATTGCGCTTTAAAAAATCCGCTAAGTTATCTAAACGGCGCATCGCTTCTTCACCCAAAGTATCATTACCTGTATGAAATAATAATTGAAACTCTAAGTCATTAAATACGAAACCTTCTATTTCACTTTTATCATTCTGCAAGCTTGCTAACTGATTTTTTAAAGCAATCATTTCGAGGTTAATATTCGCCAGCTCGATTTCTTTTTCTTTTAAGTCTTCAAGGGTGAGGTCGTACTCTCCGGCTTTTGTTAGTTCTTTTCCTAGTAGCGCACCGCCTGCAGCACCCGCTATTGCACCGATAGGGCCTGCAACTATACCGCCAATAATAGCGGCAGCACCGAACGTCGCCCCCTCTTTAACGGTATTAATTTCACCGGTGTCTTCCATATAAAAATCATCGTCAGCTATGGTATTAATTGAAGCCATGCTAACGGCCAACGCGATACTGCTTGCTAGTAGTGTTTTCTTCATTGTCTTATCCTCTTGGGCTTAATAATGGTTTGTGCAAAGGCATGTATTGCCTTTGCTTGACATGTATTAAACAAGCCAAATAGGACGAGCAAAGGGATAAAATCTGATAGTTTTAAGGGGAATTATGACGAATGATGGCAGAGGGGAAAGCAGTAACGGACTAATGCAGGGTATAGGCCCCAATACATAGCCTTGAGATAATAAAGCGCTATTGGCGTTTTTCTAACACTACGTCGGCTTTTGAACGCAAGGATTTCTTGTGACGAATACGATCAAATACATCCTCTGTTTCGGGTGAAAGAGGATCGGGATCTTCGAGCGCAGACTCTTTCGGTTTATCTTTTAAATTGCCTTTCACACCACCCCGCAATGAATCGGCCAAGCGGCTTTCACCAACGGTTTTAGCTGTTGCATGAATAAAAACAAAAACAGCAACACCCAGTAAGATAAACAACCACTTCACTAAAAACGTCCAACCCAACC
Organism: Cellvibrionaceae bacterium; assembly: GCA_050633525.1. Taxonomy (GTDB): domain Bacteria; phylum Pseudomonadota; class Gammaproteobacteria; order Pseudomonadales; family Cellvibrionaceae; genus CANLBN01. Next base: position 15,432 of record JBOEGR010000021.1, on the reverse strand, counting down.
AGCTGGTATCGTTATTCAATGTGGCATAGGCAATAATGTCGTGATGCACTAAATTAACAAACCAAAAGTAAAGCAACAAAAGTGGTAAGGCAATAATAGTACGCTTATAGCGTTTCCAAAGATAAGAGACTAAGGTGATTTTAAGAAGGTTATTCCACATGCTCAGCGCCTAAAGTAGTTAACAAGAGTAATCAACATTAGCCAACCATCAAAAGAATAGATTGAAGCCCAGCGCGGCCAAAACAGCCAGCAGACCTTTTTCACGAATACTGCTGTTGATCTTATCTTCCTCTTCTTTAACAATAACCTCTAACTCTTCTTCAGCGAACTCATCCGCTTTACGACCAGCCAAAAGAATGCGCGTTTGCGCACGACTAATCGCTTTTTCACGAACAAAGGATTTATAAGCTTTAACAGGATTACGGATTTTTTTCATATAGACTTAGAGCCAAATCGGTTGGGAATAGTCACTCATATGGTGCCAACTCATCCTAACTCAAGCGCTGTCGACAATACAACATAGAGGCAACGAAAAAAGGCGCAGGCAAAAAAAAGGGGCATTAAAGCCCCTTTTCTATTCTTTGTCGTAAGATGACTACTTCTTATTACGCTTACGCTCATTTTCAGTAAGGAATTTCTTACGAATACGGATACTGTCAGGCGTCACTTCGACTAGCTCATCGTCTTCGATAAATTCTAATGCTTGCTCTAGTGTATGCGTAATAGGTGGAGACAATGTCAAGGCTTCGTCCGTACCGGATGCACGAACATTGGTTAGCTGCTTACCCTTAATAGGGTTAACGGCTAAGTCGTTATCACGCGAATGAATTCCAATGACCTGACCTTCATACACATCAATCGCATGCCCTAAGAACAAACGACCTCGGCTTTGAAGGTTAAACAATGAGTAAGCGGCAGTTTTACCTTTCACCATACTAATCAATACACCATTTTGGCGAGTTTTTAAAATGCCTTCTTTTACTTCACCGTAATGGTCAAATACGCTGGTCATAATACCTGAACCAGAAGTCATGGTCATAAACTGACCGCGGAAACCGATTAAGCCACGTGATGGCATAATGAATTCTAGCTTCACTCGGCCTTTTCCGTCTGGTTCCATGTTGGTCATTTCAGCTTTGCGCAAGCCCAGCTCTTCCATTACTGAACCCTGATGCTGTTCTTCAACATCAATCACAACTTGCTCGTAAGGCTCTTGAATCTGGCCATCGACTTCTCTCTGAACCACTTCAGGGCGAGACACACCCAGCTCAAAGCCTTCACGGCGCATTGTTTCGATTAAGACAGACAAATGCAGTTCACCACGGCCCGAGACTTTAAATTTGTCTGGTGTATCACCCGGTTCTACTTTTAATGCCACGTTATGGATAAGCTCTTGATCTAAACGCTCACTAATATTCCGCGTAGTGACGTATTTACCTTCTAAACCAGCAAAAGGCGAGTCGTTGACCATAAAGGTCATACTGACTGTTGGCTCATCTACACTCAGGGCAGGCAAAGCTTCAACATGCTCTGGGTCACACAAAGTATCGGAAATACTTAAGCCATCGATACCGTTAATACAGACAATATCACCGGCCTTAGCTTCTTCAACATCCACACGCTCCAGACCAAGGTAGCCTTTTACGTTTAACACTTTACCCTTGCGTTCATTACCATCGGAGGAATGAATAACCACTTGTTGATTCGACTTTAAGCTGCCGCGCGTAATACGACCAATACCAATAACACCCACATAGCTGTCGTAATCCAATGCAGAAATTTGCATTTGAAATGGGCCATTGCGGTCTACTTTTGGTGAAGGTACTTTTTCAGTAATCATTTGGAACAAAGGCGACATATCGTCGGCCAAATCGTCTGCATCTAGACCAGCGATACCATTAAGAGCAGAGGCAAAGATAATAGGGAAGTCTAACTGCTCATCAGTTGCGCCTAAACGATCAAAAAGATCAAACACTTGGTCTACCACCCAATCAGGCCGAGCACCCGGACGATCAACCTTATTAACAACAACAATCGGCTTTAAACCTCGCTCAAACGCCTTGGATGTTACAAAGCGCGTTTGCGGCATAGGCCCATCCACTGCATCCACTAGCAACAATACTGAATCAACCATTGATAGTACGCGCTCGACCTCACCACCGAAGTCGGCGTGTCCCGGTGTATCCACAATATTGATGTGATAGTCATTCCACTCAATAGCAGTGTTTTTAGCGAGAATGGTAATGCCGCGTTCTTTTTCTTGATCATTAGAATCCATCACGCGTTCTGCACCCTGATCCTTACGGTCAAGTGTGCCAGATTGGCTTAGGAGTTTATCGACAAGGGTCGTTTTACCATGGTCAACGTGCGCGATAATCGCGATATTACGGAGTTTCTCAATCACAAGGGAATCCAGATGGGAGGTTATTTGTAGAAAATGCTTACAAGCGCTTAAATTTGAAGGCGCGGATTATACTGGTGAATACTCTTCAGTAATAGGTAAATTTTTAACCAGATGGGCGAATAAGTACTTTAAAGGGGATAAAAACGCTTCCGAACAAAAAATAAGTGCGGCAACAGTACCAAAATAGCACCAAAAAGAAGCACAGAAGGTGTGGGATTTAAACCAAACGGGTTATAAGTGTGACGCAGTTCATAATTTTAAAGTCTATCGCGTCACAAAATGAACTGCTATCCTTAGTAATAGCTGTTTTTATGATCAACTACCAAAATGATGCCTAATTCTATTACTATGCTAAAAATCGAATGTTTAATCGCGTTTATCTGCACCCTTTTATTGCTTGCTGCCGGTATGCATGGCGTATTCACTGAATCCATCCTATTGCGGCCCGCACAAATTTTAACTGTTGTTTTACTTGTGCTATCGATAGTGTTCTATCTCAAGCTACTTTCAGCAAAAGAAATGTCTGCCCAGCAAGTACCAGCACAAAAAACACCTTATTAATTCCTTTAAGGCAATGCTTACAAGCCTATCGCGTTACCTTTAGAGCGACGTAATGCTCTAGGTACAAAGCTTTTATCCTCCAATAAGTCCAACCTCTTAATGCGCCCCTTAGCGGACACAAAGCAATTAACATAAAACTTATTCACGCCTGTTTGCCTTGTATTATCACGGTACATATTCAATTCGTAATAGAGACGATAGCCACCTGATTCTTTATCACCATGGCTGGACAAATCGTCAAGCGCAAAAGTCTGCAGCAAGGAGCCATGCTCGTCATGTATGGCGCCATCACAGATAGACATAGCATCCCCCATATTGCTGACGACACGCTTATTTTCAGGGTTGATATTAATGACCCCCGTTACCATTAAACCCGTCACGAGAGAGGTCGTCATTAACATCATCAGTAGTACGACCAAACCGCCTACCTGCAACCACGGTTTAAGAATTATAAAGCGTTCTTTAACGCTTATTTTGTCGGCGTCCGCCTCTTCCTGCGGAGCTTCATCTTCATCAACAGCCACGTTTTACAACCACATTATTTACACTACATACATTAAGTGTAGATGCTGAGACGGTTTTTTTCAGGTGCGTGTAGCAGAGAAAGAAGAATGACTAAAGATGACCTAATACAACGCCGTGTTCTTGCCAGTATTGGTCCACTAACTTACCCACCGTATTTGGGCTAACGAGATGGGAAGCATAATAGGTATGCAAGCAACGTATGCGCGTAAAATTTTCGATGCCACCAATCCCACGCCGACTTAAAACATCGGTAAAGCCCAATGCAGCAATTGCATCTCTATCTGCATCCAACATCAAGGCACTACGCAATGCGATATGAGCTTCATGATCTATTGTTAGCGCCTGCTGTAATGCATCACTCGCATCAATCTCAGATTGTAACTGAGCAATTAAGCCTCCAGCTTCTAATTGATCAATCGCATAATTTAGCTTTTTATCAATTAACCAAAAGAGTGTGGGGAAGGGTTTGTTATCGACAAGTGAAGCAACCCGAATAACAGCAGGGTCACCATCACGAGTACGAACAGCGATATCGCGTAAGCCTCTGGGCTCTCTACCGAGAAGTTTAGCAACGTGCTGGTAGTCACTATCGCTTATCACCAGCTTACTTTTTTCTTGCTTATCTGTACTCAAACTTTTTACATTCCAAACGATTGAAAATATACATTGATTATCAGGCAGTATGATTGACAACACTGCCTAGAGTCTTTTGCACTGAACGGGCGCGCATACTACCACATCGCGCTTTTTTCTCAGAAGAGTTACACTTAACGAGCAAGCTATTGACAAAAAATGACATTGGTCATTTCCAGAAAATCACAATACGCTCATGCCTCAGACGAGATGAAATGGCGGTATCTATGCTAGAGTTTCAGCAACAAAAAAACCATGAACTTCCTCTGTTCACCGAGGAAACAGATATTGCGCTACCGGGAAAGATAAACCCCAATACGCGCTATGCATTTTTCACCACGATTGCAACGGGTGGGAAATCCCTCATTAAGTCATGCGTTGATTTACATTTACGCCGTCGTGTTTGCTACAAGACATTACGACCTGAATTTGCTGATAACGACATTGAAAACTTGCGTTTACTTCGCGAAGCTCGCATCTCTGCTATGTTACAGCACCCCAATACTGTTCCCACCTATGAGCTCGGTCGTGACAACCGAGGACATTACTATTTCACAATGAAATTAATTCACGGCTATACCTTACGAGAAGTATTAAAATTTCGTGAACGCTATGACCTCAAACAGCTACTCGATGTAATTTTGCAGGTTGCAAGCGCGCTGGCCTATGCCCATTCCCTAGGTGTGTTACACCGAGACATAAAGCCCGACAATATATTGGTTGGCCCTTATGGCGAGGTTTTACTACTGGATTGGGGCTTGGCAAAAGTATGGTCCAAAGGCAAAAGCAGCCTACCCGACGATGCCAAAATTGACGAAGTCAATGCTGGGCTAGGCATGACCGGCGAAGGCAAGCTGCAAGGTAGTGTGATGTATATGTCACCAGAGCAAGTAGAACGCGACCCTAATATCTCTTTTGCTTCTGATATCTATAGTTTGGGCGCTGTACTTTACGAAACCTTAACAGGAAACACGCCATTTCAGGGTGACATCGTACGCGAGCTACTGGATAAAATTCGTCATGAAACACCGGTTTTCCCAAGCTCAGCCAGCCAAGAGCCTCTACCCCCGGTGTTAGCCGAACTCACGATGCAATGTTTGCAAAAAGACCCTCAGCAGCGTCCTAGCTCTGCTGCTGACATTGTTCACATGATCAAAGAAAGGTTCTAAAGGTGGCTCAACGCTCTCTCCTTCAGCACATTGATTCTGGGCCAGTTGACCTTCGACTCTTAGACACTTCAAATGCGCAGCCCATCCACGGCCATAGCTGTGGCGATACTCACAAAGGCTGGGTCCGCTTTATTAATGAAGATGCCTATCTTGAATTACCCGCTGCGAAACTATGGGCGGTTGCCGATGGCATGGGCGGGCACAAACGCGGCGATTACGCCAGCAAAGCTGTTGTTAAAGCCTTACAGGGCTTCTCTCGAAAAAAAGGTAAAAATAAGGACACTTTATTAGGCCTAGTCGAAGACTTACAACATCGCCTAGCTGAGGCCAATGAAGCCTGTAAGAAGGCCTTTCGCGCAAATCGCGTAGGCTCAACAGCCGCCTTACTATTTGAGTTCGGGGGCTACTGTTTTTTTCTTTGGGCGGGAGATAGTAGGATATATCGCTTACGTGATGGAAATTTCGAACAGATGACTCATGACCATAGCCTTGCTCAAGAAAAATATGATAATGGAGAACTGAACCAGGATGAGGCAAAAACGCACCCTTCTGCACATATACTTACCAAAGCAATTGGTGTTAACCGACATTTAAAGCTTGAGTTGCGTTGCTCTCCCGTAAAATCAGGAGACAGATACTTACTTTGCAGCGATGGCTTATATGGCGGCCTTTCTGAAACAGAAATATCTTCCGGCTTAAGCATAGAAACACAATGTGAAGCGTTAAACAAATTAATGGCCTCCGCACTAGGTAGCGGAGGGCGCGATAATATTACTGCCATCATCGTTGATTTTACACAGCGAAACCAAAGCTGATACCTATCGAACAAACACCCACCAATAAACCGGAACGCTCACAACACAAAGCGCACAATAATGGTTCAAAAATAGATGTATTGCACCATTATAGCGCGCACCACCTGTTGTAATAAAACATTACTTGATCAATAACACCGTATTCACCCCCATATTATTACGCCACATGTCATTTTTAGATCTACACATCACACTTATACTGAGCTGGAATAAAATTTGCTATGGCTTTAGGCTCAGGTAACGGGAAATCCCGTATCGATGAATTAATTCAATAAGACACAAGTGGAGTAATCTTCAACATGAAAAGTAAGTTGGAATATATCTGGCTTGACGGTTATACACCGACTCAAAGCCTTCGCAGTAAAACTATGGTTCGTAGCGACTTCGGCGGTACTCTTGCAGAGTGCCCAATGTGGTCATTTGATGGTAGTTCAACTGAGCAAGCAGATGGCAGTGATTCAGATTGCTTACTTAAGCCTGTTGCAATTATTCCTGATCCGGATCGTAAGAATTCATACTTAGTGATGACTGAAGTATTAAATGCCGATGGTTCTGCTCACGTTTCTAACGGCCGCGCGACTATCGATGAAGCCGATGATGATGAAGACTTTTGGTTTGGTTTCGAGCAAGAGTACTTCTTGTGGGATCCTGTCACCGATCTACCTCCCGGTTTCCCAGCTAATGGCTTCCCAGCACCACAAGGCCCTTACTATTGTTCAGTTGGCGCTAAAAACGCTTATTGTCGCGACCTTATCGAAGAGCACTTTGACCTCTGTTTAGAAGCAGGCTTAAACGTTGAAGGTATCAACGCTGAAGTGGCTGCTGGCCAGTGGGAATTCCAAATCTTCGCGAAAGGTGCTAAACGTGCCGGTGATGAAATTTGGTTGGCTCGCTACTTACTTGAGCGCACCGCTGAGAAATACGGTTTAGCAATTAACTATCATCCTAAGCCTCTAGGTGATACAGACTGGAACGGATCTGGTATGCACGCCAACTTCTCAAACAAAGTCATGCGTGAAGCAGGTAAAGAAGAAGTATTCACTGCTATTTGTGAAGAGTTTGGCAAGAACATTGAGCGCTGCATGAGTGTTTATGGCGCACATAACGAACAGCGTTTGACGGGTAAGCACGAAACTCAGTCTATTGATCAATACAGCTACGGGGTTTCTGACCGTGGTGCATCAATACGCATCCCCATCGGTACAGTTGAAGATGGTTGGAAAGGTCGCCTAGAAGATCGCCGCACCTCTTCTAATGCTGATCCTTATAAGGTTGCAGCTGTTATCGTTAAAGTGACCAACGAAGCAGGCGTATAAGTTTTAAACTTGTATCAAGCAGTCAAAAAAGCCGGATTATTATCCGGCTTTTTTTTGGCTAGCAATTCGTTTTTTGGATTGCCTTTTCAATTTTACCCACGAGAGTGCTATTATCCCCGCCGCCATAGAGCAGAATCAATATAAAATGGCGTGCGCAATCTCCCCAGACTTGATCTGTGGGCACTTCGCGTGGACCTGGGGTAACCCATAGTCATTTGTCACTTGCATAATGCTTACTCTTCCAAGTGACAAGATCATCATCAATCAATATTAAATAGCGAAAGTCATTTCGGAGGATTACTCAATGTCGGCAAATACTCTTGGCCTCATCAAAGAAAGCGAAGCAAGGTGGGTTGATCTACGTTTTACAGATACAAAAGGTAAAGAACAACACGTTAGCATTCCTGTTGGGGAAGTAGATGAGGGCTTTTTTGAAGAAGGCAAAATGTTTGATGGCTCATCAATCGCTGGCTGGAAGGGCATTAACGAATCAGACATGATCCTAATGCCTGATGATAGCACCGCTATTTTAGACCCCTTCACCGATGAACCAACAGTGATTGTTCGCTGTAGCATTGTTGAACCAACAACAGGTGAAGGTTACAACCGCGATCCACGCTCAATCGCGCAACGCGCCGAAGCATACTTAAAATCAACCGGTTTAGGCGACGAAGCCTTCTTCGGCCCAGAGCCAGAGTTTTTCGTATTTGACGATGTGAAATGGAGTGCTGACATGTCTGGCGCTTCTTACAAAATCAACTCAGAAGAAGCGGCTTGGTCTTCAGACAAAAACTTCGCTGAAGGCAATATGGGTCACCGCCCCGGCGTTAAAGGCGGTTACTTCCCAGTACCTCCCGTCGATTCACTACACGATATCCGTGCTGCGATGTGTGGCGCAATGGAAGCCATGGGCCTCTACATTGAAGTACATCACCACGAAGTCGGCACAGCAGGCCAATGTGAGATCGGTGTTGGCGCAAACACCTTGACCAAAAAAGCAGACGAAGTACAAATCCTTAAGTACTGCGTGCATAACGTTGCTCACGCTTATGGCAAAACAGCGACCTTCATGCCTAAGCCGCTTGTAGGCGACAATGGTAGCGGCATGCACGTTCACCAATCTTTCGTAAAAGACGGTGTGAATCAGTTTGCAGGTGAAGTTTACGCAGGCCTAAGCGAAACTGCCTTATTTTATGTTGGCGGTATCATCAAGCACGCTAAAGCATTGAATGCATTCTGTAATGCATCGACCAACTCATATAAGCGCTTAGTACCGGGCTTCGAAGCACCTGTTATTTTGGCTTACTCAGCCCGTAACCGTTCGGCTTCCATTCGCATACCTTACGTGACGTCACCCAAAGGTAAGCGCATCGAAACTCGCTTCCCAGACCCTACCGCAAACCCGTATCTGGCATTTGCGGCATTGTTGATGGCTGGCTTAGACGGCGTTAAAAACAAGATCCACCCGGGTGACTCTGCTGATAAAGACTTATACGACTTACCACCAGAAGAATTGGCTGAGTACCCAACGGTATGCGCCACATTTGATGAAGCACTAGCCGCGCTAGATGCAGATCGTGAATTCTTAACGACTGGCGGCGTATTCGATGATGATATGATCGACGCTTATATCGAGCTTAAGAAAGAAGAAATTGAGACACTTAACATGACCACTCACCCTGTTGAGTTTGAGATGTACTACAGCTGTTAATCTCTCCTCTTCTGCCATACCCCAAACCCCGCTTATGCGGGGTTTTTTGTGCCCCCAACACAATCACACTGCACCACTAAAATCGAACGCACCACCAACTTGCACTATATTGGTGCGTGACATAGACTTCTCTAGACTGACAAGCGACGGGCAATACGCTAAATAAGCACAGTTAACGCCCATATTGGGCGCATACAGCTATGGCGCGTTTTTTGCTGATATTCAAAGATACACAAGAAATACTTATTCTATTCTGAAATATTAAAACTGTAGGATAAGAAACACTCTTTGATCACCGCTTGGGCGTATATTGAAGCGTACTAAATAAAGGCAAGAATTAAACAAACATGTTACTTGGCCGTTTTCTTAAAAACAGTACCGATCTGCAGAAAATGATGGGGGTTAGCCCAGATTTTAAACAACTGCTAGACAACCTGACTACTGCTGTCATGCTTGTAGATGATCAACTTCGCCTTTTGCATATGAACACCGCTTGTGAAAGCCTCTTACAAGTCAGCTTAAATCACGCCTACGGCGCTTCCATTAACAGCTTCTATCACGAATCGAGCGAAGCACTAGAGAAGGTCACAAAAACACTGACAGAAGAAGCGCTATACACTAAACGCAAAGCGCGCTGGCGGCTTCACAATAAACAACACATCACGGTTGATTACACGGTTACACCTCTCAATAACGTCAATCAAATCTTATTTGAGATTCACCCATTGGATCGCCTATTACAGATTAGCCGTGAAGAGGCGATGATTGCCTCACAAGGCACTACACGCAATCTCATCAGAGGACTCGCTCACGAAGTCAAAAACCCGCTGGGCGGCATTCGCGGTGCCGCTCAGCTGCTCGAAAAAGAATTAGATGAGATTAGCGACAATCCAGAGTTAAAAGATTACACCAATGTCATCATTGCTGAGTCAGACCGACTGCGTAATTTAGTCGACCGCATGCTAGGGCCAAGGCAAATCGTCAACTTCCAAGCCACCAATATTCATGAAGTCCTCGAGCGCGTCATCACTCTGATCAAAGCAGAGACAAAAGGTAGCATTTCACTGAATCGTAATTACGACCCAAGCATTCCTGAAATTAATGCCGATGCGGAGCTATTGATACAAGCTGTACTCAATATTTTACGCAATGCCATTCAGGCATTAAATTCTGACAAACAAAACGACTCTCCTACCATCAACATTGAAACACGAGTCCAGCGCCAGTTTACCATTGGGCGTCAGCACTACCCTTTAGTCTGTTTTATTTCTATTGCAGACAACGGTCCGGGCATACCACCTGACCTTATCCAAGATATCTTTTATCCCATGATATCGGGACGAGCTGACGGTTCAGGCCTTGGCTTATCCATTTCGCAACAATTGATAAACCAACATAAAGGATTGATCGAATGCGCCAGCGAACCCGGTGACACTCGATTCTCCATCTATATACCCTTGGAAACGCTCACATGATGACCACTGAATCAGCAAGCCGTCACCTCAGCAGTGCATCCCAATCCATTTGGATTGTGGATGATGACCGCTCTATCCGCTGGGTACTCGAAAAAGCATTAGAAAAAGAAGGCTGGGCCGTCACAACCTTTGATAATGGTGATGCCGTACTAAAACAACTGGGTAATGAGCAGCCTATCGCCATTGTCAGTGATGTCCGCATGCCGGGTATCGATGGGCTAGACCTGCTCAATATTATTAACAACGATTTTCCTGGGCTACCCGTTATCATCATGACAGCGCATTCAGACCTCGATAGCGCCGTGGCTGCATATCAAGGCGGAGCGTTTGAATACCTCCCCAAACCCTTTGATGTAGATGAGGCGGTTGCCGTTACACGTCGCGCACTGGCCCACTCTCAAGAAAATAAACTGAGCGTGACTCAAGAACCTGCCAATACAGAAATTGATAGTGAGATCATTGGCGAAGCACCCGCTATGCAGGAAGTCTTTCGTGCCATTGGCCGTCTCTCTCAATCCAACATCACCGTTCTCATTAATGGTGAATCAGGCACGGGTAAAGAACTCGTTGCTCAAGCCTTGCATCGCCATAGCCCTCGTAAACAACACCGCTTTATTGCGCTTAACATGGCTGCCATACCAAAGGACTTAATCGAGTCAGAACTATTCGGTCATGAAAAAGGCGCGTTCACAGGCGCAGCCAGCCAACGTCAGGGACGCTTTGAGCAAGCGAATGGTGGCACACTCTTTTTAGATGAAATCGGTGACATGCCCGCCGACACTCAAACACGCCTATTGCGAGTGCTAGCTGATGGTGAATTTTATCGTGTTGGCGGTCATACACCTGTCAAGGTAGATGTACGCATTATTGCTGCCACCCACCAGAATTTAGAAAAGCTGGTAGAAGACAATCGTTTTAGAGAAGATTTATTTCATCGTCTCAACGTTATTCGCATTCACATCCCTAAACTAGCGGACCGTCGAGAAGACATTCCCAAACTATCTCAATACTTTTTTAAGAAAGCAGCAAAAGACTTGGATGTAGAGCCTAAAATATTATTGGAAGATGCAGAAAATTATATTTGCGGTTTAAGTTGGCCCGGAAATGTACGCCAATTAGAAAATACCTGTCGTTGGATTACCGTCATGGCATCTGGGCGTGAAGTGCACATTGACGACCTACCACCAGAGCTACTAGAAAAACAAAGCCAAGAGGCACCTGCCGGTGATTGGGAGAAATCCCTGAGAAACTGGGCGGACCAAGCCCTTGCCCGAGGCCAAAAGGGTATATTAGACCAAGCTGTACCCGCCTTTGAGCGTGCATTGATCGAAATCGCCCTAAAACATACCTCTGGGCGTAAACGTGATGCTTCTGACCTACTAGGCTGGGGGCGTAATACCCTAACCCGCAAGCTAAAAGAGCTAGGAATTACAAGCTCTTCAAACGAAGAAGACTAAAACTTCAATACTAAATACCATCTCTAGCATCACTTCTATTCACTAGCTCATACCATGGGCTAGTGAATTTCGTCGTAAAAATGCTCAGAAATAGAATTAATAAGCTGACCTATAAATTGCTGGGATGTTTCCACATCACCACTTTCCAACGAAGCATAAGCGTTATCGGCTAAGCGTGTTGCCCTCGATAACATACTCTCACTTTCCGCTAATCTTTCCTTTAGTGATTCAAGATGTAAATTTGATCGCTCAAGGTTTGCCATGTTCAACTCCAATTACTACTAAATTATTCTCGCCAAAATTTCTCATCAAAAATGAAAAGCTTTTCAGAACAATTTAACTGTCGTCAAATGCAACATAAGGATGATGATTTTTTGTCGCTTATTCCAACAAACTTGAGATATTGTTTATCTCAACTAGTGTTAGTTAAAAAAGCAAAAAATCACTCTCACTATTGCACTTCAAAAAAGTAAAAACGTTTTCAGTAATAAAACGCGCCACTATTTTTTATAACAGACCTTTTTTCAACCTCAAAACATTTTTTTCTATGCATTTATGCATAAGACTCAAAGGGCATGAAATGTTTTATGCAATTTTGAATACACAAAAAAAATGTAATGAGGTCAATACGTTATGAACACTTATATTTCCGCAATCGATTATTACCTACCAAGCCAAGTTGTAAAAACTCGCGACATGATGGCCGAAACAAAACCCGAAAGATTAGGTTTTTCCGAGACGCTGATAGAAGATTTAGTAGGAATTATTGAAGTAAGACATGCTTCTGATGATGAAAAACCATCAAGCTTAGCAATCAATGCGGCAAATAAAGCCTTGGCAAAATTCGATGGAAATATCGACGATATAGGAATGGTTATTTTTTGCGGAATGGAAAGAGATTTCATTGAACCAAGCACCGCACACATCATTCAATATAAACTAGGCCTGAAGAATGCTGTATGTTTTGATGTCACAAATGCATGCATGGGATTTATGTCAGGCATACAAATAGCAAACGCAGCAATAGTATCAGGAATGATTAAGCATGCTCTTGTATGCACAGGAGAAAAAACAAGTGAGTGGAGCAAATCCATGATAAATACAATGCTTAAGAAAAACGATAGTGAAAGCTTTCAAGAAAAAATAGGAACACTCACACTTGGCGATGCCGGTGTAGCGGGAATAATAAGCCCTTCCGAGACTGCATCTGGGATAATAGGTTTAAACTATGCTAGCAAGGGAGGGCTGGCTGGACTATGCCATTATAAATATGAAAATGGCGTATTAGAAGGAAAAATGAAGATGAGAGAAATATGCAATGCTGGGCTTAGGTTACATAAAAACATGTTCTCGGAAACGTTATCATCCATGGATATAACCAGGGACGAGATAGATTGCTTGATAACACATCAAGTAGGGCAAGTGGCTTGGGTAGGATCCGCAAGGGTATTAGGGCTAAAAGAAGACATAATGACTAGGACATTTGACACCTTAGGTAACATCACTTCAGCTACTTTTGGTGTAAACTACGCCATGGCTCTTGAAGAAGAGCGGGTAAAAACTGGAGATTTGGTCTTAGCAGCAATGGCTGGATCCGGTTTATCTACTTGTCAGGTTGGCATTGTAGTATGAGATAAATCAACACGTGATATTTAGAAATCGATGTCAATATATTTTTACATAGCTTTAACTACCATAGGGATGCTCACAAAATTGTGGGCATTTTATATAATACGCAATAATTGGCGTAAAACCACCGCCCATTATCTAACACTATTTCTTACCAGTGTTTTAATCGTACAATCTCTGCTCGAATTCTACAGTTACCTTCCCTATTTCAGTGACCATCTAGCAGGTGTTGAGCGAGGAATGCGATGGTATTACATATGCTTCGTGCTTTTTGTAACAACCATACCCTATGTTGCCTTAGCTGTCACAAGGAGAACATTCCCCAAAATATTATCTTGGATAATATTGCCTTATAGCACTATTGTTATTTTTCTCTTGTTATTCACCGACCAAGTTATCTCAGGTGTAGTCCAGCTAGGATTTACTTATACCGCTAAAAAAGAATCTTTATACTTCTTATTCTTACTTATGATTTTTGTACCTACCGGATATACCTACTACGTATTTCAAAAGAAAAATGACAAAGCAAATAACTTTGTTTATATCAAATCTAGGAATATTTTTATTGCATTTTTACCTTTTGGAATAATTATTATTGGTGCTCTTATAGCCATGCAGCTTGGAGCAAGAATAAATATGCTGGGAATACTACCGGTTAGCATAGGAGTATTCACACTAGCGGTTGCTCATAACACCTGCCATAAATACATAGTCGACTATACTTACTGGATACCTTTTTCAAAAAAACGTCAGCAAATGAATAAACTTGTCAGACCTTTCATCAGTATTCAACATGATGGCCTAGACCCAGAACTAAAAAAAGAATATAACAAACTGCTCACCCAACACGCTCTGGAATTATTTGATGGAAACCAAACTAAAGCCGCAGAGTGGCTGAAGGTTTCACAGTCATGGGTTTCTCGCAACAACAAAAATGATTGAACCTGACGTATATATATTCACACTTTTAACCACAATAGGTTTAATTATAAAGTGGGCTATATGGTTCACTGTTATTAATCCTGGCTACCCATCTAAAACTCATAGCGCCGTAGTTCTACTTATTTTTGTCCAACTGGTTCAATCTGCAATTGAATACCTTGGTTATTTCATACCTTTAGTATCAACAGAGATATTAATTTATCCACTTATTGCATATTATATTTGTGTAGTCGCTACATTATTTTTAATACCTTACATCATTATTTTAACTCTAAAAATAAAAACAAATAATATAGTCAATTTTACATACTGCTCTACTTTCATAGCTTTTATACTATTATTTTGTGCAACAGATATGATTATTATTGGCGCTAAATATAATGGTATTACTTTTACCCGAGTGGCAGGAGAATATTATTGGTTTTTTCAAACGCTGGTATTAGCTAGCTTTATATACTCTATAGCTCTATTAGTTTATTTTAAAATTAAAAAGCCTCTAGATTTTTCACTACGCATTAAAATATCGAACATCTTTGTTTGCTATATAGGAGTAGCTATATTCTGTATTAGCATAATCTTCATTATGCCTCATTTTGAAAGAGTTAATGCCGTGGGAATATTACCTATACTAATGGGTATGTTCTTGTTTGGACTAGCCCATTCAGTTTCAAGAAAAAATTTTATCGATTTCACCTGCTGGCTCCCCTTCTCCAAACGCCGCAGAATGATTAACCGCCTGATTAAACCACTGATTACCGTATGTGAAGATGGTGTTGATATAGACCCAGAACATGA
>JBOEGR010000020.1:125440-163668 GCA_050633525.1 Cellvibrionaceae bacterium | reverse complement strand
AAAATATTGTGCCCTCCAGCAGCAGCAATTTCTAAGGCCCTTTTTGCCGTATATTGTCCCTGTACTTCATTAAAATCTAATACAGCGGGAGAATAAATAGGAGGTGAAAAAGGAACTTTTGTTAAACGGTTTTGTTCATGTAAATGTGAGCACACCTCAAGCAAATTTTTTGCTCTATACACTACTGCATTTTTACACAAGGCAGCTTGGGCAGCATTATCATCAGCAATAACTAAAGCTCGCTTTGATGCACCACAAACAATCACCGCCGATAAAATACCATCAACACCTCGCAACTCACCAGAGAGCGCCAACTCCCCAATAAATTCAACATGAGATAATTTATCTTTAGGCACTTGGTCTGACGCCGCTAAAATACCAATCGCAATTGCTAAATCAAAACGGCTACCGTCCTTTGGTAAATCGGCTGGCGCTAAATTAATGGTGATACGACGCGCGGGAAATTCAAACTGGCTGTTGATTAAGGCACTACGAACACGATCTTTACTTTCTTTAACCGCTGTTTCAGGTAAACCCACGATCGACAAACTAGGCAAACCATTAGAGAGGTGAACTTCGACAGTAACGGGGGGAGCATCAATACCCAGACGGGCACGAGTGTGAATAATGGCGAGTGACATGAGCTTGCTTCCTGCAAATTAATTTCCTTAGGCGCTCACATTAACGCAAATAAAATAGTAAGGCAATTGGTTGTACTAAACATGTTTATTATCGTCTAGTCACTCCAAAATTGCTCCTGCATTTTGGCCGCTACCGCATCCTGCTAACGCTTAAGTACTTACATCCCTGTAAGCAATGTACGACCGCCAAGGATGGCGGAAGTGCAATAAGGTTGTCTGGAACAACCTTTGCCCCTGGAGGGCATACCCTGCTCTTGCGCATCCATGCGCTCGCAGGATACCGTACATCCTGTACATAAAAAAAGGCGCCTAAAAAGGCGCCTCAAAGTTTGGGCAAAACTCAGTGCTTAACTTAGAATGTTAGTACTAGACCAACTTCAGAGTTGTCATACTTTGTATCATCGCCTGTTAACTCTTCTGCTTCTTCAGAAAAATCAGCCGTTTCAAAGAAAACATAGAAATTATCGCTGAAGCTATAAGTAACATTTAATGCAACAACTTCTAAATCATCTTGCGCTTCGTAGTATGGAGTAATTGCAACTGGGCCAGCAGTGTAAGTTAGGAAAGCTGAAATAATTTCATCATCTGCGCTATCTTGATCTTGAAAACCAACACCTGCGGCAATTGGACCACCTTCGTAACCAACAAAGAGATCTAAAATATCATCATCATCGCCAGCATTACCATAAGCACCATCACCAGCTAAGTCAGTATAACCTAACGCAAACGTAAGACCACTTACAGAATAAGCACCATAGGCACCAAAAGCATCAATCTCCTCATCATCACCCGAAGTGCTATCTAAGAAGATGTTTAATGAAAAATCATCACCTAAAGGTAAACCATAGTCAATCACGTTAGTTGTTGGGTCAGCGAAGAAAGCTTCTGAGTTATTATAAAGAACATCAGTAGCATCACCAACAAACACACCTGTACCGTCATCACCAACGAAAACAGAACCGAACCCACCAGATAATGTAATACCTGCGCCATCAGATGCTAAGCCTTGACCATCATCGCCGTCTAATTCATAGGCGATATAACCTTCTACATCTACTTCACCAAATTTCTCAGAGATAGTTAACACTAAGTCTGTTGTAGTTACATCTAGGTCTAGATCTTCATTTGCATCGCTATCTGTCCATTCGACAGCTAATTCGCCATTTAATGACCACTCAACTGCGTGAGCTGTGTTAAAACCAGAATACCAGCGGCAACCATTGCTGATGCCAATAGCGTTTTTGAAAGAGTTTTCATGTGTCTCTCCACTCTAGAATAGTTTGACTTTTTAAGTTTAGGTTTACTCACATTACAGAACAGCCCATCTACACCGTTTTTGCCCCCAGGCAGATAAGCATTGAAATGTGAACGGCTTAGCAGAAAGCACAAAGTGGGCCAAAAACTATTAAGTTATTAATTATCAATAACTTAGGGCTAACACAAAGATAAATTTTGCTAAGATGTCCGACTAGCACTACTCCAGAGCGAAAATGTCGTACCAAACTGGTGCGAACGCACTAAAATTGTGCTCGTCGGTCATGGCGCGGATTATAAATGATAATCATTATTAATGGTGAAATATTTCGTCACTTGTCGATCAACTGTTACACTACGCTTCTATTTCAGAGCAATGCCAAGGTAAAACGATGATTACAGCTATAATTGATGAAGTCCTTAAGCGCACAAAAAATAATGAGGGAGCGACTGATCAATCACAATTAAGAGCACTACTAAACAGCGTTCTCGAGAAAATGGATATCGTTTCACGTGCCGAATTCGATGCACAAGCCGCCGTCTTACAGCGTACCAGAGAGAAAATTACAGCACTGGAACAACAGTTATCAGCTTTAGAAGAAGAGATAAAATAAGTTAAAGATATTCTTAGTATAGAACGCCACAGTCATAATGCCGCCACACAAAGTGTACGCATAAACTTTTCGAGCTATTTATGTATAGCCACCAATTAATATCCGCCAACCCATATGACATTGGCAAAGACCTCACCTAAAACCTACCCTTCCTAAAAAACATTTAGTACTTTTAATCATGGCTATTTAAGGTAGCGCGTCTTCGCACCTCGCCTTGAAAATGCTCTCGCACCAAAATAAAGCGCTCAAACAGCGCTGCACCGTTACGGATGCACAAAATAAGAGCAAAAATGAGAGTTGGCACGCCTTTCATCTCGCTTTAAAGCTTTTTAATTTTCTTAAACCTCTGTTTTTTATCGCTTTTTTATACTTGGCATACCACCTGCATTCGCAGTGTGAATTCGTTCACAGCTTTCGGCATGTGAGACGAAGCAAATGATAATCAGGGAACATCATGTAACGGGTAGCAATACTATTGATCGCTACCTCCCATAATAAAGGAACGTTCAAACGTTTTAGGAGAATAATTTATGAAGCTAGTAACTGCGATTATCAAGCCGTTCAAGCTCGACACTGTGCGAGAGGCATTATCGGAGATTGGGGTTCAAGGTATTACTGTCACTGAAGTTAAAGGCTTTGGCCGTCAGAAAGGGCATACCGAATTGTACCGAGGCGCTGAGTACGTCGTCGACTTCCTTCCAAAAACCAAACTTGAAGTTGCTGTAAGCGACGGTCAAGTTGACAGCGTTTTAGAAGCAGTCAGTAAAGCGGCTCACAGCGGCAAGATTGGAGACGGAAAAATCTTCGTTTCTGACCTTGAGCAAGTGGTTCGTATTCGTACCGGCGAAACCGGCGAAGACGCTCTTTAATAGCGCTTTAATTTTTAATTTGTATTAACTAACTACAACTATAACCATTTGGAGATTAATGATGGAAAACCAAATTTTTGAGTTGCAGTACGCCATGGACACATTCTATTTTTTGATTTGTGGCGCACTTGTAATGTGGATGGCAGCAGGCTTTGCCATGCTGGAAGCGGGCCTTGTCCGTGCTAAAAACACTACTGAGATTTTAACCAAGAACGTCGCTCTATTTGCGATTGCTTGTACTATGTACATGATCTGTGGTTATAACTTTATGTACGGCGGCGGCTTATTCTTGTCTGGCGTTGAAACCACTGGCAGTATCGATGTTGCTGCAGCATTAGCAGCATCTGCTGAAAATGGCTTTGATGGCGACTCTGTTTATTCAGGCGCATCTGACTTCTTCTTCCAAGTTGTGTTCGTTGCAACGGCTATGTCAATCGTATCCGGTGCTGTTGCTGAACGTATGAAGCTGTGGGCATTCTTACTATTTGCTGTTGTGATGACAGGTGTTATCTACCCAATCGAGGGTGGCTGGACTTGGGGCGGCAACTCTGTATTCGGCATGTTCGAATTAGATTACAGTGATTATGCTGGCTCGGGTATTGTTCACATGGCTGGTGCCGCTGCTGCACTTGCAGGCGTACTCGTACTAGGTGCCCGTAAAGGTAAATATGGCCCCAACGGTGAAATCAATGCGATCCCAGGTGCAAACTTACCACTAGCTACTCTAGGTACCTTCATTCTGTGGATGGGCTGGTTCGGCTTTAACGGTGGCTCCACTCTGAAACTAGGTGGCATCGCAGTATCTAACGAAGTCGCTAATGTATTTATGAATACAAACGCTGCTGCTGCTGGCGGCCTAATCGCTGCTTTGATTGTTGCTCGCATCATCTTTGGTAAAGCTGACCTAACTATGGCCCTTAACGGCGCATTGGCTGGTCTTGTTGCTATTACTGCTGACCCTGCATCTCAAACTGCGCTTGTATCTACCATTATCGGTGGTATCGGTGGCATCATCGTTGTCTTCAGCATCTTAGCGTTAGATAAGATGAAAATTGACGATCCTGTTGGTGCAATCTCTGTACACGGTACAGTCGGTATCTTCGGTGTACTAGCAGTTGCCATCTTTGGTGATGCTAGCTTCGGTGGTCAAATTGTTGGCCTATTAACCATCTTCGTCTGGGTATTTGTCACCAGCTTGATCGCTTGGTTGATTATCAAAGCTATTATCGGTATTCGCGTTAGCGAAGAAGAAGAGTTCGACGGTGTTGATATCTCTGAATGTGGTATGGAAGCGTACCCAGAATTTGCTAGTAAGTAATAACTCGCTAGTTAAAACCGTAAAATTAAAACCCAGCCATAGGCTGGGTTTTTTTATGTCAGTAGGATAAGTGATCTCTCAGGTGCAATGAGAATGCACTGAGCAGGGATAGGCATAGCCTTTATTTACTGTTATCCTTTGCCCTCAAATAAGGCGTACGACTACCGCGTACCGCGTTGTTATGGCTTGTTTCCACAAGGCAAATTACTCACTATCAAGGCTACCAAAAGAGCCGCGATACCGTGATACATAGTCGCTGTTTATATCACTATTTATAATAGTCACTAATAGCTACCACTAATAAAAAAGAACAAAGGAAAAACCTATGAAGCTCGTAACTGCTGTTATTAAACCGTTCAAACTTGATGACGTTCGCACTGCACTCTCTGAAGTGGGCGTGCAAGGTATGACCGTCACCGAAGTGAAGGGCTTTGGTCGCCAGAAAGGGCATACAGAGCTCTATCGAGGCGCAGAATATGTTGTCGACTTTTTACCCAAAGTGAAACTAGAACTCGTTATTGATAGCTCTATGGTAGAGCAGTGCGTTGAAGCCATCACCAAGGCCGCTCATACTGGTAAAATCGGCGATGGCAAAATTTTTGTCACGTCAGTTGATGAAATATATCGTATACGCACCGGCGAAACAGGTACTGACGCCGTATAAAACACATCACATCTCACCCCTAACAATTAGCCTTATTATCAATCAAACCCTTGTTCGATAGTAAGGCTCTTTACTCTTATAACTATCTTCTTCGATCCTTCTTCCCTCGATAACAAAACAGACTAAGTTTAAACTGCAAATTATTTTATCACTGCCGTTATATGAACTATAACTATGGTGCGGAGTCGCTAAGCTCTCACCAGTAAGCTGTTTTTAAGAATCAACAATAGGAGTACCGCGCTATGTCAGATAACGAAGTTGGATTTAACGATGTTGTTAATGCGGCTGATATACATGTGGATATAGATGCCCTTGAATCATCCACTAAACTCAAGAAAGCCGAGCAAGACGAGCTTAGTCAGCAGATAGATGCATTTCTCAGTTCCGGCGGCAAAATCGATGTGATTGAAGCCAATGTACTAGCTGATCCACCTAAAAAGCCCGTCAGCAACTACGGCAGTCAACCCATTTAGCCAAATTATCTATAGGCGTAAAGATTGATAATTTAATCATCAATATCTGAACGTTTTTTGTTGGCTCTAGGATGAGCCTGATCATAGACTTTTGCTAAATGCTGAAAGTCCAAATGGGTGTAAACTTGAGTCGTTGTAATGTTCGCGTGACCTAACAATTCTTGTACTGCTCGCAAGTCACCACTCGACTCTAGCATATGGCTCGCAAAAGAATGCCTCAACATATGTGGGTTCAATGGCTGCTCTAATTGCTGATTCACCCCCAAACGCTTTAAACGCTGCTGCACACTGCGTTGCCCCAAACGCTTTCCATGCTGAGAAATAAACAAGGCCTGCTCTTCGGGTTTCACACATTGAGCTCGCCAAACCAGCCATTTTTTTATTGAGAGCAACGCTATACGCCCTACTGGCAGGATTCTTGTTTTATTGCCTTTACCTATCACACTCATCATGCCATCAGACATATCAATATGATGACAGTCTAGATTCACTAACTCTGACAATCGCAAACCCGAAGAATACAATAACTCTGCTATTGCACTATCTCGTGAATGTAAAAAAGTATCTGTCTGATTATTGAGTAGCTGGCTCACCTCATCAACATCTAAGGTTTTTGGTAAAGCTTTTTTGTCTTTAGGAGGACGAATACCTTCACAAGGATTACTCTTTAGCCACCCTTGGCGAATACAGAAATCAAATAAACTGCGTATTGCAGATAGCCAACGCTGCAAACTACGGGGACTCAATGATTGACGGTGGAGCTGGGCCATGCACTGTCGAATATCAACTGCATTAACGGTATCAAGATCAACTGGCTTAGAGAAATAGTGTTGTAACTTAGTAATATCGCGGCGATAGTTATTTTGTGTTTGCAGGGATGCTTGTCGCTCTGTACGAAGATACAGGTCGTAACGCTGAGTTGCTTCTTCAAAATTCAGCGATTGCATTTAATAGAGCCTCATTTATATAAAACTATAAAGCTGCACATTGTTACAAGTAAGGGCTCAGTAAACGACTTGTTATATCACCAATAAAATTTAAAAATAATGTATTCATACTGGAACGATAATAATCGGGGTCTCGGTTACCTATTGCCAACAAGCCTATTAACTTATTATCTAAGGTTAAAGGTGTAATAGCAGTTGAGCCGATAACATGACTGTTGCGGTTAAAAATAAAACTTTTTTCGCCGTCATCAAGCTGCCCACAAATAGCCCGAGAATTATGGATAATAGAACCTAAATTTTCTTCGGCTTCTTGTAAACTTACCACTCGCGCTTGTTGATTAGCAGGGACAACATTAGCACTCTGTTGATCATTTATTAATAATAACGAAGCAAAGTGAATCTCAAACTCATTTTGCAAACCAAAAAACAAAGCATCTAAACAATCATCTAATTGATTAGTATCGAGTAGAGATAAAACTAAGCGCTTTGTTTTTTCAAACAACAAATCATTACTACGCGCATTATCCAATAAAGTATTCAGTCTATGGCGCATATCCATATTACGCTCACGCAAAATAGACACTTGACGTTCAACTAATGAAACAGCTTTACCATCTAGATGGTGAGGTAAATTTAATTCTGCTAACACCGCTGGCTTATCAACGAGGAAGTCTGGGTGTTGACGTAAGTAATCAGCGACTTGCTCATCGGTCAAGGCAGTCAACACAGGGATGTCATTGGTATCAATAGAAGATGGCATAATATAGTTATTCTATTTAAAGCTAATGTTTAAAAAATATAATATTAGCGAGTAACATGTTAGTGGGATCAAATAGATATAAAATCCATTTGATATAGTCATTCAAAACCTATGCTGATTAAAAACACGGGCAGTCTTGTCAGCTTACTGACGTATATCATTTTATATGGTGCTATAGAGCGGCCCTTTATCTAGCCAACTTAACTTGCCCATGAAAGACATTAGTAGCAGGTCCTGTCATCATAACCGAATGACCTTCTCCAGCCCATTCTATATGTAAACGACCGCCAGGTAAGTTGACTGCTACTTTATCATCTAACAAGTCTCGTAACCTTCCTGCTACAACAGCTGCACAAGCACCCGTACCACACGCGAGCGTTTCGCCCACGCCGCGCTCGTATACACGCAAATCTATTTCATGTCGCGAGCGAATACTCATAAAACCAGCATTCACCTTTTTTGGGAAATGGGTATGCGCCTCTACTTCTGGACCCCATTCTAGCACTGGCGCCCTACTGACACTATCCACCAAAGTAACCGCGTGTGGATTACCCATGGATACGGCGCTAATATCTAAATCGGTATTAGATAAAGGCAAGGTATAGCTTACTTGTTGCGAATCGGCAGCAAAAGGAATGGCGGGGGGGCTAAGCTCTGGGATACCCATATCAACCGTAATATCACCGTTTTCTCGCACTTTTAATATCATTCGACCGCAGCACGTTTCAACCACAATAGTCGACTTACCCGTAAGCTTACGGTCACGAACAAATTTTGCAAAACACCTTGCACCGTTACCACAATTTTCAACTTCTGAACCATCGTGATTAAAAATGCGGTAGTTAAAGTCAACTTCGGGGTCTTGTGGGGGTTCGACAATCAACACCTGATCACAGCCCACACCAAAACGGCGATCCGCTAGCTGCTTCACTTGATCAGTACTGAGGGATACACGCTGATTAATGGCATCGATAACAATAAAGTCATTGCCAAGGCCGTGCATTTTGGTAAAGCGGAGGCGCATAATGGTGTATCTCTTAAAAACTGTTTTAGCCTGAACTACTCTCAGCTATTGATCCTGCATAATCTATTGGCCAAGCATAAAGTGCTTGGCCTATAATGACCTTGGCTCTGTCAATATTATCAATATAAAGCACTGCCTTTTAATCGGCAATCAATCCTTCAAAAGGTGCTCGCCTCGTAAAAGGTCGTCAACTGTTTCTCGGTCGCGAATCACATGTACTTGTGTTCCATCGACCATAATTTCTACAGCACGGCCACGACTATTGTAATTAGAACTCATAGTAAAGCCATAAGCTCCCGCTGACATCAGCGCAAGGCAGTCACCTTGCTCTAGCGCCAATTGACGATCCTTCGCAAGAAAGTCGCCGGTTTCACATACAGGCCCAACTAAATCCCACTCCATTGGCTCAGCATCACTGCTGGCTTTGAGAGGGAGTACGTTTTGCCAAGCTTGATACAGAGAAGGACGAATATTGTCATTCATACCGGCATCAATAATGGCAAAATTTTTGTGGGGTGTTGGCTTAAGGTATTCAACCTTAGTCAGTAAAACACCCGCATTGGCGGCAATAGAACGACCCGGCTCCAAAGACAAAGACACACTGCGGCCACCTAAACGAGCTTTAATTTCATTTAGGTAGTCTGCTATCACTGGAGGCTGCTCATCGTCATAAGTCACTCCAAGGCCACCACCTAAATCCACATGGGTGATGGTAATCCCCCAGTCAGCCAAGCGATCAATCAAACGTAAAACACGATCGAGCGCATCTAAAAATGGATCGATGGTTGTGAGCTGAGAACCAATATGGCAATCCACTCCTTTTATCTCTAAATTAGATAGGCTCGCAGCCTGCTGATAGACATTAATTGCCTCTTCAATATCAATCCCAAACTTATTCTCTTTAAGCCCAGTTGATATATAAGGGTGGGTTTGAGCATCAACGTCCGGATTCACTCGTAGTGAGACAGGCGCCATCACACCCATAGATGCAGCCACTGTATTTAAACGTTCCAACTCGGCACTCGACTCGACATTAAAGCAATACACACCCACTTCAAGCGCGCGCTTCATTTCTAAATCTGTTTTGGCGACACCGGAAAAGACGATACGCTTAGGGTCGCCCCCTGCCTTTAGCACTCGCTCCAACTCACCAATAGATACAATATCAAAACCTGCGCCTAATCGAGCCAATACATTGAGTACAGCGATGTTGGAGTTAGCCTTAACAGCATAGCAAATCATCCCAGGGTGATCGCCCAAGGCTTGCTGGTATTCTAAGTAATGGCGAGTAAATGCTGCCCGACTATAAACGTAGGCAGGTGTACCATATTGAGTCGCAATATCAGCGAGTGCAACCTGCTCACAAAAAAGCTGGCCCTGCTGGTAATCAAAATCTGTCATGATGAAATCTGTATTCGTAGTTTATTGTGTGATGTTAAGAGGGGGTGTATCACTGCCTTGCACTTGTTTAACCTTGGCGTTCTTAGGTTTCGCTTGGGCTGCTTGGCTTGGCTCATCATTAGCTAACAACAAAGGGCCTGTTTGACCACAAGCAACCAGCGTAGCAGCCATAAAAACAAGCAACGTGAAGGGTGTACAGCAGGCACGCAATAGCCTAATAGACAATGTGGCTGCAAATGCAGTAATAGAGGTATTTTTCATTTTAAATTCAATCTCTTAGCAGGTTCTAGTATACCGCTTAGAGTATTAAATATCCAAGCAATAGCAGAATCACAAGCGCAGAGGTATACTTTGCAAAATAATCCAAGCTAGCGATAGACCAGACTCAATATACCTAGGATAAGAACTATCAGAGAGGACAAGATCATGAACAAACGTTTTTGGCTCGGCTTTATTATTGTTGCCGTTTTTATCACGCTCTATGAATGGGTATTCCATGGGATTATGTTGAAGGGGGATTACATCGCTACCGCTCATTTATGGCGGCCTGAAGCTGAAATGGAATCCTATTTTGCGTGGATGTTTGCTGGGCAATTATTATTCTCCTTTATTTTTTGCCTGCTATTTACTTTTACTCGCTGTCAAACAAATTTCAAGGACGGCGCTACTTATGGCCTTGTAATCGGTTTACTAATGAGTTCCGTGTCTCTTGTCTACTACGCTGTCATGCCCATTCCCATGAGCCTGCTGGCTGGCTGGATACTAGGAGGTATTATTGAAACCATTATTGCCGGAGCTATTTTCGCCCTTGTTTATATACGAACACAACATAAAGATGAGTTATAAATTTTATGAATGACACCCTTACTAATGATGCCTTTATCAGTGATGGAGAGTATCGTGAAAAAGCAGAAGCACTATACGAACAAATAGAAGAAGCGGTTGATCGTTTTGCAGAAGAACGTGATGCGCCAATGGATTATGAAAATACGGGCGGTGTTTTAACTATTTTTTTAGAGGATACTGACACGCAAGTTATTATTTCTCGACAAGCAGCCACGCAACAAATATGGGTCGCTGCAAAATCAGGTGGATTTCATTGTATTTATGTAGAAGGTCATTGGCGCTGCACCAAGACAGAAGAAACGTTAGATCAATTATTATCTAGAACCTGTAGCGAACAAACCAAAATGGATATTCATTTTGACCCTTTTACTTAAGGAAACCCTGAACAAACCATAAGCGACTTTTATTTAAGTGCGACTACATTATTTTATTTAAGGCCCTATCGATTTTTTCTTCGAGATAGGTTTTCATCATTAAGTAATGAGAGGTATTCAACTCCCCTGTGAAAGAAAACTGTAAACGACATTTTGAGAGATCTAAATCACTAATATAATATGGACTGATAGATTGATGTTGTGTCTGTTCTTTCTTGATGAATGCAGCTAAGCGCTTATAAACACCCGCACCTTCATCCACTTCTGAGAATTCCAGTTCGTCCACGTAGAATGTGAATACATATTTTTTATCAACACATTCCGCTACGGCATGAATAGATAGGCCCGCTCTCTCGTCAACTTGTGAACTTACGCTGCTGCGTTCTAAGCGCCAGTCATCATGAGCATGAAACACTTCAGAAAAAGTGATGGGAAGAATATCGAACGGGCCAATATCTGTTGCCGGTTGATCATGGCGCCTCTCGTTCACTGCCCGTAAGAAACGATGCAAGGGCTGCAATGAACTTCTTCCCTGTAAGTAAGGCATAGTACAATTATACCAAGTACCAAATTCATCGATTAAAGTAATATCTGCCTGCTGTCCGCGCAAGCGATAAAAAACTTGTATTGATTCTGGGCCATGCTCTTGTGCAAATATAGCGAGGGGATGATGAGACATGGTATGCCGGTCAAAACCGATAGGACTATAATATGGCATAGCAGAACTTAATAAAGATTTAAGTTCATCATCACTAGACAACCATTTGATCACAGATCTCTGATCATGAAGGTGGACAAGCAAATAACGACCATTAATGTAACTAATAAATCGTCCAGACGAATTGTGCTTAAAGAAAGATAAAACCCCTTTAAATAGAGTATCTATTGTTTGACGAATTTTTTGTTGAAAAAAACGATCGGGGTGATTACATAAAACATCGGTTTTGATATCAATTTGTTCATCTTGCATCGAACGCATATAGATTTCTAACAAAGTATCTAACAACGCACCCTCTTTACTATCACAAATAATCTCATTCCAACTATTAATCGACAATATATCCACTTTACATTTTAAACGTGTGATATCTATATTATCAGAGGTATTATAAATGGAATGCTGTTGATCTGGACGATAATCTACAAACAATAACAACTGATTTAAGCGACAACCTTTTTCAAACACCTCATGATTGGCAACTTTTAAGGGTAATGAGATTAACGAACTGATTAAACGACGCAAAGACTGCAATAGCCTCGAGTCCATTTTATTTTCAGCATAGTAATTTTTAAAATTTTTATTTTGGCCTTCATTGACATCCCCATCAGTACTATAGGTATCGTCATCAAAAAAGCACAAGCGACTTGCTGAAATCATCACCTGATTACAATGAAGCCATGTAATCAATTCTACTGGCGTTGATTTTTTTGCAATGATATTTCCTTGAATATCAAATGCAGACCACAATGCGGGATCACTCTGTTTTTGAACAACCAATACTGCTTCTGATATATTTTTGGACGATAAAGGATTAACCCACTCAATCTTTCCTGCTCGCCTAGAGAATGCCGCATGTAGTTTACGACCCAAGACATTAAGCTCGCGATTAGACGCATGCATAGAAATTTTTTGTGTACGAAAAAAATCCATAATCAAATGATAACTATGATTAAGCTCATTAATAATGAGACGCCTTTCTTCTAACACGTCACTTAATGACCAACGCGTATGATTATCTAAATGCGATAGGTACTCGCTATCCCAACCCCATACTTTTGTCATCTCAAGCAACATCCCTGAACGAGTAGAAATTTCCACCCCTCCGGTTAGGGGTTGCTCCAACTTAAAATAAAAGCAACGCCTCAAAAATTCTAAACGCTGAGACTGTTGTGTCGATAACAAATAATCTTCAATAAAATAGTAAGTTTGTAAATAAGGATCGACATCCCAATGATGAATGATGCGATAACGGTCAACCGCATGAAGCTGATCTTTAAACAAACTCGATAGTAGTGTCTGATCCTCAAAACTTTGACAATAAATCTCTAATATTAATAATTTGAGAATCGATTTATAGGGCGAATCAATGGCTTTATAAAGCTGCCATATTGCAGAGCTAATAAACTCCCCTGCGGGAACCTGTTGCAAGGTACCAAAATCAATTAAATTCGCTTCGGGCAATAGCCTTTGTTGCTGCAAGGTATGCTGGCAGGCTTCATAATGCGGCTCTTGCTCTGAACGGATAAAAACCCATGCAGGCAACTGGCCGCCCAAATGTATAGCTGTACGGTAGAATTCATCCAAGAGTAAATAATGCTGGGTACTACCGCTGGCATCGTGATTAAAGTCTCTTTTCTTTTCCGAGTGGTAGGTCTGATGGTTCATCAAAAAAATAGTCACTTCAAGATTTAGCTTCTTCGCCCACAAGCTAATACTTTTGCATTTCTTTTCCAAAACTAACAAAGCATCTCGACTTAAATCGGGTCGGTGACACAACCAAAGGTCAATATCACTCTTACTATTTTGCGCGATGGTTCCAAAACTACCCATTGAGAACAGAGATAATATATCGGCTTGCTGTCGCGCATCCCGATTAGCTTGAAAGCTTCTGGTCAGACGGCGTAATTGCTGTAGCTGCTCTTCAGATGGCTTAAAACCATAAAGACCCAATGGCGTATTGCGTGAAATATAACCAGGCAACATGGGGTGGTTATAGTGAAAGAGCATGGGCAACACATCAAGAAAGATCTGTTGGAGTTCTCCCAAACTATCTCGAGCAAGATCTAGGCGCGCTTGGTTCAATTTCAGAAACGCACTGCGAACATTGTGGAGGTGGTGACGATCGAGGCCTAATTGCCCAGAATGTGAAGTGGGAGCTGTCATCCCCTAAGTATAGAGAATTACAGCAAAAAATGTGACGTATTACTCATTTTTATCAAGATCAATATTACATCATTACCGATCTTCTTATATATGTGTATTATAAATGAGCAAAGCATGATGAATCAGTCGGCTCGCCATTCATTTGCACCATACCTATAAACGCTACCTACATAAGGCTGTAAATAGCGCCATAAACTAACGCTAAAACTGGAAGCCAAGATTAAAGTAAAGGCCATCCAACTCAAGGTCAGCACCAATATCGTTATCGTCTTCATCCAGCTTGAAGGTAAAGGTTCGATAGCCTACCTCTGCCACAATATCGACTGCCGTTAAATCAAAAGCATAACCTACAGCGGCGGTTAAATCAGACACTTCATTACCATCATAATTGACGGTATTCAGGGTCGCATCAGCATACAAACCACTGAGAGGAAGCTCAAAACGAGCACCGAGATAGAGCATGGGAACCCACTCGTCAAAGGTTTCGCTTTCTGTACCATTAACACTACCTGTAATAGTACCTTCCGCATCAAAACGACGGCCTGTTAAACCCAGGTCAATCTGTATCCAGTTATTTAACGGCGAATAAAATAAGGTAAAGTCGGTATGGGTAAGGTCAAGATCTGTTTCAACATCTTCACTTGCACTAAAAGTAATATCATTAAATTCTAAACTGCGCTCTAGCGTACCACTGGCGCTGGTTGAAATATCACTGTGACGAATTTTTGCATTAGGGATACCGGGTATCGGGTGCTTAAATACTAGACTAAAGGTATTGTGGCTATCATCATCAAAGCCTAACTCTTCAAGGGTCGCCGTATTATCGTTGATACCGATATCACCAGAATAATCGGGTTGCCACTCACCTACGGTGACATACACATCAATTAAAGGAACGCTGTAACTTCCTGTGCTAAACAAGCTGGCGCTTACAGTAATTAAAGAAAACAAAGCAGTTGAGAGGGTCTTTTTCATATTGGCCTCGTAGTATTAAAATAGTGCTTGCCCGCTATAAGATAAAACGGGTAGAGCAGAAACCCTAGCAGTATGGTTGATAGAAATGAAAACTGCAAAAAGAATGGTAGAAAAAGAGGCATTTACACAAACAATCTACCCGACTTCCATCCGGTAGATTGCTGTGGTCTCAACGGCAAGCAATGAGCAAGGACAACTCATGATCAAATATAAAGCACTATATTTGATCTTCTGATAAGGCTTGTCCTGGTACATGTCGTAACCACCATGCACCCGATGAAATTGGGGTACCTGTTTTATCCATCACCACCAAGGACGGACAATCCCCTGCTTCACCGCTAATGGTAATCAAGTCACCATCAAAAGAATTAAAGCGCACATCGACACGCTCACCATAAGTAGGCATTTGCTGCAGCAAGATACCCACAGCCACTCGCTCACCCATTCTTAAGGAGTCATAATAATCAGAGTAGTAATGCACACCCGCCATATTGCGGCCAATAGAAATATTCGCAGCTAATTTATCTAGCTCACCTTGAACGGTTAAGGGCACATCATCCACGTTTTTTAACTTCGTGCCATCAGCATTGGGCACAAAATAATCTTTATCACCCAATTTTAAAATCCTTAACTTACCGCTGTCACAGTCATCAAACATATCAAAAAATGCTTTCAACATAGTGACACAGCCACCCGCAACCGTTGCATGACCGGCACCATAAGCAGGATGCATCGGCGAACCTTCAGGAAATGCCATAGGCAGCAATAAATTATTACTATCAAATAAAGCATCTGTCATACAAGTGGGAGAACTAGGACCAGCGGTACAATCAACCCTTCTCATGGATGCCATGGCAGCTTGGTTTTGTAGGACATTATGCTCAACAATAGCCTCTCTTAAACCTTCTGGTATTTCATTCAACATATTTTCAAAAGCCGGCGCAAAACAACCCAAAGCATCGATGCAACTTTGCTGCTGGCTTGCCATCAAACTCAAACGCCCACCCATGACTTCTGGACGAGCACGGCGATGATAATTAAATTTCTGACGGCGGACAGCTTTCAAACATCGAGTGGCAACCTCCGTAACAAGGGATAGAATATGTGGACCACCAAAAGTAGCGAAAGCATCACGCTTTCCTGTAATACTTTTTTCTGGAAAACCTTTCGATGTCGGAGTGCCATTACCTAATAAAATCAGACAAGCATTTAAGTAAGCTTGGTAAAGAGCATCGAAATGGACATAGGTCGCAAGGTCTCGGGGCGTTGTAATGAATCGCCTTTCATCAGTAAAAAGATCGGCGCCTTTTAAGTTTGCTCCATTTTGTACATCCAACCACGAAGTCCAATCGGTCATGTAATCTAAGCATGGCTTATGGACCAACACTCTTTGATCAATAATTTGATTACCATAACCAATATAACCATCTTCGGCATCAAAGTTACTTTTTTTGCCTGGATAACTGGGAACGCCCCCCGTACCTCCGACTAAACTAGTGGTTCCAGCCAACATAAACTGTGAAATATAAGGTCCAGCCATGGCACCGGGTGTGGAGCCACGAAATACATTATCGGTCGACAAGCCTCCACTCAAGCTATCTGTTCTAGCCAAGCGCCGGTTACGCTCAAAATGATTAAAGCCAGAATCATCCACATGCAAAGGCGTAGAAGAAACAAGGTTATTACCATCATAAAAAGGCATGTCGGCCAACAAGTTGACAACTTCGTTTGCATTGAGTTTTGCATCACCACCCCCTTCGCAAAGCTGCTTACCTGTCCCTTTTTGAATTTCTGAAAAAGGAACGTCTCTTAAAATTGCCAGACCATATACTTCGGCCATCTCTGCTGCCATTTCACTTGAACTTACTCTTGGTGCCGGCGCCATACCCACTGCGCCACAATCTAAGCCTTCTAACTCATAAACATGCCCAGAACGTGGACTCTCCCAACCGCGCCATTCAATGTCATTACCATCAAACTGACAATTAAATGTTTTGCCCGCCTCTACCGCACTGCGTACATGACTATCAAACAAAGCACTATCCGGAGAGTTAATCGCTTCTACAAAGTCATGATAATCTTTACTATTTTCAAGCAAACCATTGTCATCATGCGCCAAACCTTTTGTAAAACTTGCTGGGTAGCTAGCGTTATTTTTATCGCTGGAAGAATCGGTTTCTTCATTGTTGGCTTGGGTGAGGGCCTGCGGAGTTAAGCGAGCAACCTCTGTCGCTAAATCACGCTGAAACTTTGCTAATTTTGCTCGAGATGAGCCAGAGGGTGTAGGTTCTGAAAAGTTAATTTTCATCAATAAGATCCTTTAATGTGAATGAATAGAAAGATTCCATCTTCCAGTCATCGAGAATGACTGCGATCAACCACAAAGATAAGTACCTACTCTTGAATGAAATTTTGAACTATAGGAACCTCTAATTAACCTCGGATAACTTCTGGNNTCTGGCCTAAACGGATTTTAGACTCACGCAGAAGTCATTCGAGGTCAATCAGAGGTTCCTAAACAAGATGGAACAGGCGAGCATTAAACGCCTATTTAGAAAATGTGGCTATTACCACTATTGGCTAACCAAAAGTAGTTAACCATTAATAGTTAGAGATAGGGTTATCTAATTAAGACTGACAAGCGGGGCAATATACTGTGGCACGCTGAGCTTGGCGAATTAACTTAAGCGTTTTTTCGCACTGTTTACAAGCCAAGCCTGCACGCCCATAAACGTTTAATTGCTGAACAAAATAACCTGGCTTACCATCGCCACCAACAAAATCACGCAAAGTGGTGCCGCCTTGAGTAATAGATCGCTTTAATACTATTTTTATTTCCGACACCAATAATTCAAACTGCTTCTTCGTAACTTTTCCGGCTGCTCTTGTGGGGCGAATACCCGCAGAAAAAAGTGCCTCATTAGCATAAATATTGCCAACGCCTACAACAATATTGGCATCCATAATAAACGTTTTAATATCTTTCGACCGTTTACGACTTTTTAAAAATAAATAATCGGAATTAAAGTTATCAGATAGCGGTTCAGGGCCTAGGTTTTTCAGCAGTTTGTGCTCAGCAATGTCCTCGCTCGACCATAAAACGGCACCGAAACGTCGGGGATCATGAAAACGCAAACAATACTGTTTTGAAAAAACAATATCGACATGATCGTGCTTTTGGGGCGCATCACTTTCTTTTACAATTCTCAAACTACCAGACATGCCTAGATGAATAATAAGATGTCCATTAGAAAAACGTAGCAACAGATATTTGCCACGACGACTAACATCAAGCAATTTTTTATTAACGATAGAGTCAGCAAGATTTTTCGGGATAGGCCAACGTAGTGATGATTGTCGCACTGTTAACGAGCGCACCTTTTTACCCGCTATATGGGGTTCAATTCCACGGCGAGTTGTTTCAACTTCGGGGAGCTCTGGCATAGTGGTAATAGTTCAATCAAACATTAACAAAAGAAGAGTAGAAAAATACGACAGAGCGAGTGTAACGGATTCAGTGTAGAGAAGTAAATCGAGAGTATTACAAAAAGGTATTGCACTGTATTTCTTTTTTTGGCACGAGATATTTAAGAACAGTGAGCCCCGCTCGAAGACAAAGAGTGACCTGAATTCAGATATGCAAGAGCATTTTTTGACCCAAAATCTATATCTACTGGGAAGTAGTGTATACCGAACTGTACTTTTACTTTAAGTGCGAGATTTTAGAACATCGTGTCCCGTTCTTACGCATCCATGCGCCCACGGGATACGACCGCCATGGATGGCGGAAGTGCCGGTCACGCAGGAGCATTTACCGGCCCGTACATCCTGACACTCCAAAATTGCTCCTGCATTTTGGATGTACCCTCCATCCCTGGAGGGCATAAAAAACCCGGCTTGCGCCGGGTTAATGTAAAACAGTTTTTAGGGGACTGCTTATTTGATTTTGCCTTCTTTATAAATCACATGTTTGCGAACAACGGGATCAAATTTTTTGATCTCCATTTTTTCAGGCATGGTACGTTTGTTTTTATCAGTGGTATAAAAGTGACCTGTACCAGCTGATGAGTTTAAGCGAATCTTATCGCGCATGAGATACTCTCCTAAGACTATCTAACGAGTTATACTTTTTCGCCACGAGAGCGAATGTCGGCTAGCACCTTGTCGATGCCTACTTTATCAATTACACGCAAACCTTTAGTTGAAACGCGCAATTTAACAAATCTCTTTTCTGATTCAACCCAGAAGCGATGATTGTGCAGATTAGGCAAAAAACGACGCTTGGTATGGTTTTTTGCATGTGAAACATTGTTTCCAGTTACGGGGCGCTTGCCGGTAACCTGACAGACTCTAGACATGATGTGCCTCTAATTTACATGTGCTGGTGCTGAGTACACTATTTAAAGCAACAGCACGTGAATAATTTAATACATTAAGCTTAAAGCCACATCCACTCAGTAGTACCATTTAACAGTACTAAACAATAGCACTTAAGTGAATCAGCTTACCGACTATTCTTCGGAGCTATTTCTTTGGGGCTCTGAAACAGCCCAAAATATTCTGAAAGCACCTAGGACGAAAGACCTAGACGTAATCCAGAAAGCCACCGATAAAAATGAGGCGCGTTTTATACCAAAACACGGACTAATTAGCAATCAATACTTACCTTTTCAGGCAAATTAACTGCCTAATACCTAGCTTGGCAGCAAATACCGCGCTATATAAGCCCTAACTCTGCAAATGAGGTGACTTGAGCATCACCCACCACCATATGATCCAGTACCTTCACATCCACTAATTTTAGGGCCTTGACAATGTCGCCCGTGACCAAACAGTCTGACTGACTGGGAGTAGATAAGCCTGAAGGGTGGTTATGGGCCAAAATAACGGCCGCAGCATTATAGCGAAGTGCAGATTTGACCACTTCACGAGGGTGAACATGAGCACAATTAATAGTCCCTTTAAAGAGCTCCTCAAAGGCAATCAAACAATGCTGGCTATCCAAGCACAATACAGCAAATATTTCTCTTTGTCGGTGGCGAAGCTGACTCATCAGAAATTGCTTCACTTGCTTCGCCTGAGTGAACGAAGCCCCTCGCTTGAGTGTCTCACTCAGGTGCCGCTTGCTCATTTCTAATACAGCTTGAAGCTGGGTATATTTTGCCTCGCCCAAGCCTCTCGCTTGACAAAAGGCCTTCTGGTCAGACTCTAGCAGAGGTCGTAAACCTCCAAACTGTACTAGTAGCTCGCGAGCCAAATCGACAGCCGACTTACCTACGCAGCCTGTTCTTAGAAAAATAGCAAGCAGCTCCGCATCAGATAACATGCTCGCACCTTGGGCAAGTAATTTCTCACGGGGTCGTTCAGAGGGGGGCCAGTTCCTTATAGCCATAAGTTCACACTCCTGTGTTGTGTTGTCATTCCATTTAACTTGTCAAAAATAGCTGCTAATAACGGGGCTGTTTTATATGACGCCCTTTTGATAAAGCATGCAAAATGGTATCTTAACGCGCTTTTCAATGGGATTATATAGGCTCCGCTTAACCACAATGAATAAAACTTTGAACACTAGCAATACCAAGAACGCACAGCTAACCAATAGACGTATCCTACTCGGTGTATCTGGCGGTATTGCCGCCTACAAAAGCGCTGAGCTTATCCGCAGGCTCCATGACCTTGGTGCTGATGTGCGCGTTGTCATGACAAAGGCTGCTCAGGAATTTATTACCCCCCTCACCTTACAGGCCTTGTCAGGAAACCCTGTCGCAGTCGATTTGCTGGACCCTGAAGCAGAAGCCGCCATGGGACATATTGAACTAGCTCGATGGGCTGATTTAATCCTAATCGCGCCCGCGAGTGCTGATATGATTGCTCGCTTAGCTCAAGGTAAAGGCGATGACCTACTTACCACGGTCTGCTTAGCTAGTCGCTGCCCTCTTGCTATAGCACCGGCGATGAATCAGGCTATGTGGCATCATGCAGCAACTCAGGACAATCTATCATTACTCGCTGAACGGGGCGCACACCAATTTGGGCCCGATAGCGGTGGGCAGGCCTGTGGCGATGTCGGCCTTGGTCGCATGTCAGACCCCGATCAACTCGCTCACTCTGTCTGCGGTGTGTTTCAGAGTCGTCTTTTGGAAGGCAAGACCGTTGTTATCACCGCTGGTCCAACAAGAGAAGCCATTGACCCCGTTCGCTACATCAGTAATCATAGTTCTGGAAAGATGGGCTACGCTCTGGCTCAAGCAGCTATTGATGCAGGGGCAAAAACCATTGTCATTAGCGGACCCACTGCATTAAACCCACCAGAGCACGCTGAAATGGTTAATGTAAATAGCGCTAATGATATGCATACCGCGAGCGTTGATAAGGTTGATGCAGGCTGCGATATCTTTATCGCTTCCGCTGCAGTCGCTGACTTTCGCCCTGTAGAGATAGCAACACAAAAAATAAAAAAAACTGCTGAGGACACAATGACAATCCACATGGTAAAAAACCCTGACATTGTGGCCAGCATTGCTGAGAGAAAAACAGCCGAGCAAAGACCCTTTGTTGTCGGCTTTGCCGCAGAGACTCAAAACGTCCTAGAACATGCTAAAAGCAAGCTGGTAAGAAAAAATTTAAATATGATTGTTGCAAATGATGTCTCTGTCAGTGGCATCGGTTTTAATAGCGATAATAACCAAGTAACCATTGTCAGTGAGCATGGCGAGATTGAATTGGAAGAAAGCAGTAAAGTACAATTAGCACGCGACATTATTCAAGAAATAGCGACACACATAAATGGACATAAATAAACACCATGGAAAAAAATAAAAAAAAATTTAATTTAAACTTCTCATCCGAGGCAACGCCAGATAAAAAGCGTATTTTTCAGTATATGGCTTTTATCACCTTACTGGCGATTCTCTCATGCCTCGTTCTATGGCAGTTCTTTGTCAGCCCTGCGAATTCAGCTAGATTTGATAATGCCACTGAGGCATTATTACAAACCCAAAAAAAAGCACTTACCGATTACAAATCGTCCGTTATACAACAGCTATCTAATTACGCACAACAAGAACAAACCCAATTTTTATTACGCACTTATAATCAAGAAGCTTTTAGTAATATCCAAAGTATTAATGATAAAGATAGTCAGTTCTTTGATCTACAACAACGCATTCTCAAATCAATAGAACACGGTAAGAAAGTACAATTTTATTTACCAAGACAAGCACAAAAAGAAAAAGATCTCGGCGGTTCAATTGGCTTTGTCGAACTCGATATGATTAACCGCATGGAACAAAATAAAGCCGTCTACCCAGAAGTCGCCAAATCAAAAGGTTCTGACTCATGGGAGATCCACTGGGTGGCGCCCATTCACCAAAAAGTAGATAATCAGCTCAAGACCGATTTACCTCCAATCGCTGTACTATATACATCGACATCGTTAAAAGGCCTTGAACAAGCCATGTCCTTGTATGACCAAGAGTCGGCAAAGACTCAATTATTACAACGTATCGGCCGACAACGTGTGTTACGTTTTTTAAGTTTAGGCAACGGCGGTAATTATGGCTCAAAAACAAATGACGTACCATTGAGTCATTGGCAAATAGAGATCCATCCATCCCAAGACCTTTACAGTAAAGTATCTTATATCCCATTATGGCTTATTGCCCTTGTCGTTAGCGCTTTAACATTTGCTCTATGGGCAGCGTATAAAATTGCTCAACGCAAAAACGAACAGGAAGCGGCTCTATACCAAGCATTGGATATAAAAACCAGTTCAAAGCCGAAAGCGACAAACATAGAAGCAAAAAGTGAACATAAAGAGTTCAACGACCCTTTATACCTATCTGATCAACAACTGATTGTTGAAGATGCGGATCAAGCACTGGTTGATGGCTCACACCAGAAGAAAGAACATAATGAGTCATCTCATACAACAAGTTCGCCGATCACAACCTCATCTAAACGTTCCGGCATTGACGCACCTGAACATATTTTTCGAGCTTACGACATACGCGGTATTGTTAGTGAAGAATTAACGCCTGAACTTGCTGAAGCCGTGGGCAAAGCCGTTGCTACCGAAGCGCTTGAGCAAGGCGAAACAAGTTTGCTCATTGGCTACGACGCACGCTCACATTCACCACTACTGTATCAACACCTTACTGAAGGCATCATCAGTACGGGTTGCGATGTGATTCAAGCGGGACTCATTCCCACACCGCTACTAAATTTTGCAACCGTCTTCAGCGACCAAAGTAGTAGCGGTATTATCGTTACCGCAAGCCACAACCCTAAATCCTACAATGGTTTTAAAATTGTGATCAATGAACGCACATTAGTTGACGATGATATTAAGCGGCTTTATCAACGCATTACTGATGGTGTATTTGCTGAAGGGCAAAAAGGGCAAATCAGAGAAGAGCAATTTGCAGAAGATTATATCGATACCATACTAGCGGACATTGCTATCAATAGTGGCTTGCATATCGTGATTGATGCCGCTAACGGTGCGGGCAGCGAACTCGCGCCGGCACTATTCACCGAACTTGGTTGCCAAGTAAGCCCGCTTTTTTGTAATTTCGATGGCGAATTCCCCAACCATGACCCAGACCCCTCGAATGCGGCAAATTTAAGCACTCTCATTGATACCGTAAAATCGGAAAATGCAGACATAGGCATTGCATTAGATGGAGATGGCGATCGTTTAGTGGTTGTTACCAGCTCAGGAAAAATTGTTTGGCCTGACCAATTGCTCATGTTGTTTGCACGTGATGTGGTATCACGCAACCCCGGCTGCGATGTTATTTTTGATATTAAATCGACACGTCAACTCAATCAGGTTATCAGCAGCTATGGTGGGCGACCCGTCATGTGGAAAACCGGGCACTCTCATATGAAAGCCAAGATGAGTGAAACAGGCGCCTTATTAGCAGGGGAGTTCTCTGGTCATATTTTCTTTAAAGAGCGCTGGTTTGGATTTGATGATGGAATTTACGCCGCTGCTCGCCTACTCGAAATTATGTCACTTCGTGATCAGAGTCTTGACGAAATGATTGATGCGATGCCACCGCTGGTAGCCACTCCAGAAATCAAAATAGCTATTGATGAAGAACAAAAGTTCGCTATCATCGATAAATTGATTGCAGAGGGTGACTTTGCTGCTGGAGAAAAAACCACTATTGATGGCCTCCGCATCGACTTTGATAAAGGCTGGGGGCTCGTTAGAGCATCCAATACAGCTGCCGCTCTTACCTTACGTTTTGAAGCACAAAATGAAAATGGAATAGAGCAATTAAAAACTTTATTTAAGCGCGAATTACAAAAAGTGGATCGCTCACTATCGTTAGATTTTTAACTTTTATTTATCATTTTTTAATAAAAACTGACAGTACTCTATTATAGTTTATAGTCGCTCACCGAGCGGCTCTTACCCTTTATTTTATCGGATTTATTATGTCTCTTACTCTTGATAACGCAATGAATGTTGCAAATGTATTGACCGAAGCACTACCTTATATTCAACGCTTTACAGGCAAAACAATCGTTGTAAAGTTCGGAGGTAATGCAATGGTTGACGAGGCATTACAGAATAGTTTTGCAAGGGATATTGTATTAATGAAATTAGTCGGAATGAACCCTATTGTTGTTCATGGCGGCGGGCCACAGATAGGCAACCTCTTAGAAAAACTGAATATTGAGTCAAAATTTGTGGACGGCATGCGAGTCACTGATAGCGCGACCATGGATGTCGTTGAAATGGTACTAGGCGGTACAGTTAACAAACAAATTGTTAGCCTAATCAACGGTAATGGCGGTAAAGCAATCGGTATTACCGGGAAAGATGGACAACTTATACGCGCTAAAAAACTATCCATCAAGCAATCTAAAATATTGGATAGCGTGAAAAGTTCAGAAATTATTGACATCGGCCACGTAGGAGAAGTGTCATCTATTAATATCAATGTTATTAACATGCTGATCAACAGTGACTTTATTCCTGTTATCGCCCCCATAGGCGTTGGCGATGACGGTACTTCTTATAATATTAATGCCGATATTGTTGCTGGAAAAATTGCAGAGGTATTACAAGCAGAAAAATTGATGCTTTTAACGAATGTAGCAGGCCTACAAGATAAAGAAGGTAAGATACTCACGGGCTTAGATACACAAGAGGTTGATGCCTTAATCGAAGATGGCACCATTTATGGTGGTATGTTACCTAAAATTGGCTGCGCTCTAGATGCTGTGAAGTGTGGTGTTGCTAGCGCCCATATTGTCGATGGCAGAGTAGCCCATGCGGTATTATTGGAAGTCTTTACGGATGAAGGAGTTGGAACACTCATTACTAATCGTAAGCCATAGCCCGCCTGTAGGGACATGACAAAATATCATTATATAAACAACTACCACTCAAACACTCTGAGCCGAAAGTAAAAATAACAAAAATCAGTAGTTGATGAATTCAAGCGTTACCGTTAGGATAACGAAGGTATTTATTCGACCCTAAATGGGTACCTTTAAGCTAACAAACAACTGATCTAACACACCAATCGCAATACAACATATCTTTCTAACCAGTAGCATATGTTCATCGTGGTAAATAATAATGAGTAAAACCAATCAAAAAGTAACTCGACGCCAACAAATTCTAGAGTGCTTAGCTCAGATGTTGGAAGAATCACCCGGCGGGCGAATTACAACAGCGGCTTTAGCCAATAAAGTAGGCGTTTCAGAAGCGGCTCTTTACCGACATTTCCCCAGCAAAACAAAAATGTTTGAAGGCTTAATAGAATTTATAGAAGAGACCGTCTTTTCAAGGGTAAAACTAATTATTTCTGACGGCCATAATGCTCAATCCCGCTGCGAACAAATCTTATTACTACTATTGACCTTTACTGAACGTAACCCTGGCATTACTAGACTGCTCACTGGAGATGCTCTGGCAGGAGAAACTGACCGTTTACATCAGCGCATAGCCCAATTCTTTGATCGTTTAGAAACTCAATTGAAACAAATATTACGGGACGCAGAAATAAGAGAAGGGATACGAACACAGTGTCCAAGCAATATTGCTGCAAACACAATGCTAGCACTAGCGGAAGGTCGTATCGCTCAATACGTTCGAAGTGGTTTTAAGCGCCTACCCACTGAAAACTGGGGACAGCAATGGGCAATAATGATGTCAGACTTTTTTGTCGAAACACCGAAAGCATCTGTAGTCTAACTCAAAAGTTTAATTAAAAGGCTGAATTCACGAGTTTATCTCAAGCTTTAACCCAGTATTATTGGGTACGCGACAGTCCTGGACGAATCACTTTAAAGCGCTCAATATCTTTATCGTAGCTTTCAACAATTTGCTTCCTTTCCTGTTCACGCTCATAAACCTCATTAAGCTCAACAGAACGTTCACGCTTAAGGCGCTCAATCGATTCCAAGGTATCAGCCGAGATATCCTTGCCTTCACGTTCATCTGAAGCGGCAAGACTTTGGTAACGATTAATCTCTTGATCTATTTTCTCTACATTACGTTTAAGAATGCCAATGGAATTCATATTTTGAGCCAACTTGCGTTGCTTAGCAGATTCAATATCAGCAGGATGGCTGTAGCGTTTCAGTAATTCTGCATCCCATTCTTTCAAGCGTCGCTGCTCTTTTTGTTGCTTGCGTAATTTTTCCTTTTCAGCACCGGTAGGTTCTGGGGCAACGCGTTCAATTAGACGGCCATTGACCGTAATAATATCGTAGCCACGCTTAACATAGCGTGAAGGAATCTGAGTGCTGATTACCTTTACACCATTCTCATTTATGTAACGATAATAGGGCACATCCTGCGAAAAGCTTTTTGGGGCAATAAGCGCCGAAATAAATATCAAACCCAGCAATAAAATAGGAAACACTATCGGCTTTAAATCACTTGCTAATGATCTAGTCATAACTAATACCATAATCCTTACGATAACGCTTAATTGAGCTCAACAAGGCCATATCATCTTGCGATTCAAGATACTGAATAACATGATCTAGCTGAATAATACTGACCACAGGAATACCAAACTGTTCTTCTACCTCTTGAATAGCAGACTGCTCACCCTTACCACGCTCTTGGCGGTCGAGTCCAATAACAACGGCGGCAGGTTTAGCGTCTTCAGACTGCGCTATTATATCAATCACCTCACGAACTGCCGTACCGGCCGTGATTACATCATCAATGATTGCTACCTTACCCTGTAGTGGAGCACCAACGAGGGTGCCTCCCTCCCCATGAGCTTTTGCTTCTTTGCGGTTATAGCAGACAGGGTAATCCACATTATGTTGCTGTGACAGCGCAGCTGCTGTAATACTAACCAGAGGGATACCCTTGTAAGCAGGACCAAACAAAATATCGATGTCTAAGCCTGCGTGAACAATGGCTTCAGCATAAAACTGACCCAATGCGGCCAGAGCTGAACCGGTTTGAAAGCGGCCTGCATTAAAAAAATAGGGGCTAACACGGCCAGATTTCAAGGTGAATTCACCAAAACAGAGCACTTCATGCTCTATTGCAAGTTCAATAAATGCTTTTTGATAGTCGTACATGGACATTTTCGCCAAATTGTCTAAAGTATAGAGACCTTATCTATCAGGCATGGCGCTCATAGGCTCATAGCTATTGATAAATAGTAACGTCAAATAATAAAAATAAGCACAGCTTTACATAATAGACAGCTGCGACTCTCATAAGGCCGCTATTTTACAACTATTTGACCAATAATAACGACTGAACGAGCATCTTATACAACACAAGATGAACCACAGATGAAAATAACACACGATTAAGCCAATTAAGGCCGTTATCAATTAATAATAACAATGACTTATACAGATTATCCGAGCTCTCAAGTGATTATTTATTTGAATAGCATTGTTGCTACTGCTTGAGTTTCGGTATCATATGCGGTTCTAGAATTAAGGATTTACTATGCGAATTATCAGCATCAGCGTCGACGGCATTCATCAAGCGGCGGCGCGAGGTCTCTATGAGTGGTTAGCAAACCAAGAGGCCGACATTATTTGCCTACAAGACTTGCGCTGTCTTGAATATGAAACTGATGACGATACTTTTCACCCCGAAGGGTATCACGCTTATTTTTTTGACTCGGGCGTCAAACATTACAATGGCGTCGCTGTTTACACACGCGAACTGCCCAAAGCCTTGATCTATGGCTTTGGTTTTTCCAGTGGCATTGATATGGAGGGTCGTTACCTCCAAATAGATTTCGATAATCTGAGTGTAGGTTCACTACTCGCCCCTTCAGCGAATACGAATGCCGAGTCACAAGAAGTAAAAAGTCGATTTTTTGATGACCTGCAAGCGCACTTAATCAAAATTGCCCGCAAACGTAGAGACTTTATTTTCTGTGGTAATTGGGCAACAGCACCTGCAAAAGAAGATGTCTCTAATCCAGAGCAACAACAGCACCAGTCCGGATTTTTAAAAGAAGAACAGCACTGGATGAAACAGTTACCACATATCGGTTATATCGACGCATTCCGACAGGGCAATCATGATCGCGATGAATTCTCTTGGTGGCCTGACGGCAAAATAGATGAAGGAGATGCGTGGCGAACAGATTTACAAATCACTTCAGCCAGTTTAAAAAATCGCGTTGAATACGCGATGATTTATAAACGACAGCAATTTTCTTCTCACCTGCCTGTTATTGTTGATTATGATTTAGAATTAAATCCGAGTGATTTTTAGCGACCGGTAATATTTGAGCAAAGGATCACTTCCCTTTCAAGCGACGCTGGGTGACGGACTCACCCGCTATCCCCCAATTATCTGTATTCACTTCATCAATGATGACAAAGGTCGTTTGAGGGTTTTTATTTAAGACCCTCTCTA
Organism: Cellvibrionaceae bacterium; assembly: GCA_050633525.1. Classification (GTDB taxonomy): domain Bacteria; phylum Pseudomonadota; class Gammaproteobacteria; order Pseudomonadales; family Cellvibrionaceae; genus CANLBN01. The sequence goes on along the minus strand of JBOEGR010000020.1, from coordinate 134,745 downwards.
ACAACTCGGTAGCACCCTGTATCAACTCGGCTTTTTGATCTGGCGTGACCTGCTCGTCTGTTATCCTAATATTAACGTAAGGCATAGACAATACACCTAAGATAAACCAAGCATGCTCACACAAGTATGCTCTAATTTAGCTACATCTGGAATAACGGCTTGTTCTCCAGCCACGTAAACATGCATCTGGTCATACTCTTTAATATAAGCTTCGGTATTTTGCGATATTTCATTCATCGCTACACGGCTTAGGCGCGGGATACCTTGCGTTGGCAAACATAAGAAAGGCAGTTGAGCGTTGACTCCCGTATTATTTAAAATCAATATTTGACTAAAAGGTAAAATTTCTGGGGCCACGTCACCGTTTAGCGCCTCATATGACAGCATAGGCACTGAAATACCACGCCAGTTAAGACTACCCAGATACCAATCAGGGATGGTATCAAACACAACGGTTTGACGCGCTTGTGGCGCTTGATAGGGAATCATTTCAGCAACACTGACTGTGGGTAACACGAGTTTACTGTCGGCCATTGGTACCAATAAGCTCGGGATTTCATTAGTATTAACCGTGCCATCATCGTTATCAGAGCTTACTACTGATGTACTCATTATCGACCTCACATTCGACATTGTTCGATGACATAAAACATGATTTCATTATTTTACATCAGGATAAATCACTTTCTCGTTAGGCAGAAGTTGATTCTATTTCGTTTTTAATATATTGCTTAAATAATACTGCCAACTGTTTTGGCGAACCCACCTTATCAACACAACCTGTTTGTTGCACCGCATGCGGCATGGAATCTGAAGCGCAAGTGTCGGGCGACTGCACCCAGACTTGCCCTCCTCTACGGCTCATTAAACGCGCACCCGTCATGCCATCATCACCCATACCCGAAAAGAAAATCACACCACTTTTCTCGCCAAAGCAATCTGCCACCATTGCCACCACTTGATCAATTGATGGGCGGTACTCACCTCGCCAAGGTTGATCCCGAGCGAGAAAAATACCCTCTTCCAATAAGTCTAACTGGTGATGTGATGGCACCACCATCACTGCATCAGCGACAACTTTATCTCCATGACTGATCATGCAACCGGTGTAACGGCTATTTCTTGCAATGGTATTGGCTAAAGCCCGATGCTGGCCCGACTCAATATGTTGGGCATAAACAAAAGCAATGCCTTGATGACTGGGCAAATCATCTAAAAATTCTTTGACGGCTTCTGGACCTCCTGTTGATGCAGCCAGCACCCATACAAACTGCGCTGGAGACTCAGAGCTGCTGCGCAAAGCTAGCTGACTAACCGCACTAAACAATTTAGCCTTTAACTGGCGTGACCAAGAATGAAAGGCCGGGTCAGCAGCACTTAAGGTGCTACCTTCGCCAAAGATAACGGGCTGTTTCAAATCAAATAGCCAATGCTCAAATGACAGGGCATTGTGGGTTTGATCAATACTAAAAGTATCAACATCGACCAACCAGACGTCGCTTATTTCTGGTTCACCTTTACGAAGCAGATCAATATTATCTATGAGGTGATCAATCAACCACACCACAGAAACATCAAATCCACACTCTTCAACAATTTGCCTTAAGTGGTGTTGCTGCACCAAGGTGTGACTAATAATGCCGACCTTGGTGGTAGTCATTAGGGTTTGTGAGCTGACGCATCAGTTAATTCACGAATACCCTCAAGCAACTTTTCTTCTTGATAGGGCTTACCCATATAAAGATTAGCGCCAGATTCCAAGCCACGCTGGCGATGCTTCTCACCAGTACGGGAAGTAATCATGATAATGGGCAAGTGCTGTAAAGCACTACTGGAGCGCACATTCTTAGCGACTTCAAAACCATCCATACGTGGCATTTCAATATCCAACAACATGATGTCTGGGACCTGATCTTGCAACTGTGTCATTGCATCGACCCCATCCTTAGCCGTAATAACATCATAACCCTCACGCTCCAGTAAGCGTGAAGTCACTTTACGTACCGTTACAGAGTCATCGACGACCATGACCAATGGGTTTCTATCGACAGGTAACTCTACTGGCTCATCAACTTCAATCGCATTGGGTAGCGTAAGGCTGCGAGCGAGGCTACTACGAATCAATGCATTAGTATCTAAGATCACAACCACGTGACCATCACCCATAATAGTGGCGCCCGATACACCGAGTACAGAACGAAATTGAGGCCCTAAACTTTTTACAACAATCTCGCGACTACCCTGCAAGTTGTCTACCTGCACAGCAACAGAGTGGTCGGCACTACGAACCAAAAGAACCGGCAAGGGCAAAGTATGCCCTTGCAATCTAGGCTTTACTGTAGGATCTAATAAAGTACCCAGATGACGCAATTGATACTCTTGATTTGCATATTCAAAAGGCTCATCAGGGTTAGCGTAATAATGTTCTAACTCGAAGGGGCTAATGCGAACAATACCCTCAATCGTGTTGAGCGGAATCGCATAACGATCTTCACCCATGGTGATCATTAAGGCGCGATTCACTGATACGGTAAAGGGCACACGGATGGTAAACGCAGTTCCCTCACCTGAGCGTGAATCGATACCGATACTACCACCCATTTGGCGAATTTCGCTGTTCACCACATCCATGCCCACACCACGACCTGATATTTGCGTAATGGTTTCGGCTGTTGAAAAACCGGCATGAAGAATAAATTGCAGTATTTCCTGATCGCTCAAATTAGCATCAGAATTCATCAAATTGCGTTCAATCGCCTTCTCACGTACACGATCAACATCGATACCACGGCCATCATCGGCAACAAGAATTAACACGTCACCACCATCTCGATCGAGGGTAATCACAATTCGACCTGTCGCTGGTTTGCCCAACTGAGTGCGCGTATTGACATCTTCGAGACCATGATCGATGGCGTTACGTAGCATATGCTCAAGCGGAGCCACCATGCGCTCCATCATGCTACGATCAAGTTCACCTTCGATATTGCCTAACTCTAGATTAACGTCTTTATTTAGCTCGGTAGAAATTTGTCTCACGATTCGTCGTAGACGCGGGACGATACGTGAAAAAGGCACCATTCGAGAACGCATTAAGCCTTCTTGAAGATCGGTGTTAATCCGCGATTGTTGTAATAACACTGTTTCGGCATCACGCGTCTTATCGACCAAGGTTCCTTTTAAGTCCATTAAGTCAGATGCGGATTCAATCAAAGAGCGCGACAGCTGCTGCAACTGGGAATAGCGGTCCATTTCCAGCGGGTCAAAATCTTCCGTTTCAGCCAATTGCTCTTGGCGGAAAATAATCTGTGCTTCGGTTTCAATATCCAGCCGTCTTAGCTGTTCTTGAAGGCGTTGAACAGTAGAGCCCATCTCTTCAATAGCAAAACCTAAATCAGTGACCTGCTCTTCCATTCGACCCCGGCTGATAGACGTCTCACCCGCTAAGTTGACCAGCTCTTCCATTAAGTCTGCCGACACCTTAACCATCTCTTGCGGCTGATTTCGTCGAGAAGCGGCTGTGCTTCCTGATTGAGGGTTTGGCGAAGCAGGTTGAGGGACTTCTTTAAGAACCGTTAAACCTGAACTCTTATTTCCAGTGAACGGAAGTATATTTGCACTTTGCGCCACTGTCTTTTCTTCAGGCGGCGGAGTGCTACTACCATCTAAAACAGGAGGGTCTAAAACGGAAGCATCTTCTTGAGTAGCCGTATCTTCGATTGGCTCCTCGGAATATTGCTCATCTTGGCCTTGGGACTCACTACTCGCACTATTAAAATCTGGAGTATCGACATCTGACGCTTCGTTTAACTCAACAGCGCTTTCAATGTCAGGAGATGAACTACTGTCGAGCTCAGGCTCTACATCGACGTTAAAACGCTGATTAACATCTCCAACTTGAGCAATTAATTGATCTTGATAGTCGTGAACCGTATTGAAAATATTATCTGCTTGATTGCCTTTGGAGTTTTCGATTAGATATGCTTCAAAGTTATGCGCTAAATCGCCTAAGCCCGTTAAGCCCGATAGACGCGCGCCCCCTTTGAGCGTATGTAAGGCACGTTGTAGTGCTTCATTACTTTCATTATCTTCAGCCCCATTTTCCCAATCATGGATCGTCTCATCCAACTCCTCGAGTAGTTCGTGAGCTTCCTCTAAGAAAATTTCGACCGTTTCTTCATCGACTTCATCAGGATCAAGAACCTGTGTCTGACTCTCTAGTAAATTATCAACAATAGAGCCCTGATCCGCTTGCAGCTCCTCTTGCTGTGGCTCATCTTTAACCTCGTCGGCGGTTTCTTCTAGAGATGATGGGTTTTCTTGATTAGCAAAGTCAACAACACCTGATGACGAGTCCAAAGCATCAGTCGGAAGCTTAGGCAAAGACGACAACGACTCTAACAAGTCGACATTTTCGGTTGGCAAATCTTGCCCTGCCGCAATCGCATCGATGATATTCATCAGCTCGCTATGACCGCGTAATATAACACCATAATTAGCTGGATCGTCTGCCACTTTACCGTCAATTAATTCTTGAAAAACCTGCTGCAAAGAGCGACTAAGGCTTGCCATAGATTGCAGGTTTGCGCGTTCGGCACCATGACAAAGGTTGGCCAACTCGTCTCGTAGTGGCTGCCAATCATCTGCTGAAGCTGGCGTTGTCTGCCACTCTTCTATCATTAAATCTGCATCTAACAAGAGGTGCATTTCCTCTGCCATCAATACTTCAAGAACAGCAGGGTCCACTTTTTGTTGTGCTTTTTCTGCTTCTTTTTGACGTATAAGTGGGCCGACAGAGCGTTCTCTCAGCTCTTCTATTCGCGCAAGAAATTGTTCAGATTTAGGGATAACAGGATAGGTCAGTTCCGCTATTTGCGATAGCGCTTCATGGGTGTAGGAAACACCGTCTTTTATAAGCTGTAAAATGTCGTCATCAATACTGACTTGATAACTACGAAGCTCCTTTGCGAATTTTTCTAGCGGCGCCATCAACTCGGCTATCGGCGTTAAGTCCGCCATATAGGCACTGCCCTTCAAGGTATGCAAAGCACGCTGCATCAAATCGCTAGGCGGTTCATAGAACGGTTTGACGGAATCCATATGCGCGATGTATTCAGCTACAACAGACAAGTGGCCCTCAGCCTCAGCCTGAAAAATTTCCCATAATTGCGCATCTATTTCTGCCGCTTCGGAGACAACAAGTTCATCGCCATTAGACAGCTCTTCTTCATAAGAAGTAGTTTGCGAGGCTGCTTGAGATGGCGTCATTAACCCTTCAAGCATTTCATCACTGCGCTCGTTACGAGACAGCTCATGCCCCCAAGCCATGTATTGTTCGCAAAGTTGTTGATGCGGATTTGGCTGTCGGTTTTCGTACGCTGACACCAAATCAGGTATCAGATCAATCACCTTAGTTACTAAGGCAATGTGAGGCTTATCCGGTAAAATAGTGTGGTCGATAACACGATTCAACATATTCTCAACTGACCAGGCCAATTCACCTATGTCTACCGCTTTTACCATGCGGCCACTGCCCTTCAATGTATGAAAAGCTCGTCTTGTTTCTGTTAGTGCATTCTCATTATCGTAGTCTGCCGCCCACTGTGGGAAATACTCAGCAAGCTGTAAGGTAATGTCGCCAACTTCCTCAACAAAAATTTGTGTTAGCTCTTCATCAATTAAATCATCTTCTTCGTCAAGCGCTTCGGTACTTTCAGTGCTTGGAATATCAGTTTGACTTTCATCTTCAGCCACCGACTCTGGATGCAGAGGTACTGGGGAAGCAGACTGCTCCACATTTGAGGAGAGACCTATTACCTCAACGCTTCCTTTATTGACGCCGAGGAACACTAAGCCTTTTTCTGCTTTATCTAATATGGTTTCGTCGTTTTCTTTGGCTGCAGACATAAACTCTAGATAATAATCGACACTTGCAATAACGTCGGCCAAGCTATCTAGTTGTTGCCACTTAGGTTTTATTTCTAAGCCAATTAATTGTTTTTCAATATAGAGAATACATGCGGACAAAATGTCGGCTGCTTTACCTAACGAGAGAACTAATAAATTACCCCGCACTTGGCGCATATGCTCGGGCACAGACTGTAATTTTTCTATATCCCATTGAGTTGCGATGTAATCAACAATGGCGTCTTTAGATTTCTCTAAACCGTTCCGACACTCATCCAAAACCGCTGATTGCGCTTCATCTAAATGGTAGGTTTTACTAGAACCAGAATGGCTTGCGGATAAAGATGAATCTAATTTAGTTTCAATTTCAACTAAACCATGGGCAATTTCTAATAATTCTTCGTTTGTGCCCGGCGTTTCTTGATGGCGTAAATTTGCAATAGCAATAACGCTATTGTTCACCATTTGTCGTAATTCGCCAACGCCAAGGATGGCAAGTGTATCATTCACTCTCTGCAATGCATTCTGTATGAAATCTAAGTTTTCATCCGTTTGCGTACCATGCAAACTATCATCAAGCTTAACTTTAATTTGCTCAAACTCTTCACGAATAGCACTTGCAACTGCTTGTAAGGTTCCAGAATCAACAGGTAAAGTTTCTTCATCATCATCAGTGACCGCTTTTGATAACGGTGACAGTTGATTCAACTTATATGCCGCTTTAATTTGTTCAATTGCTGAGGTGTTTGCATCAGAAGAACTGATGTAATACAACAGGTTTTTCAATAAATCATCTGAAGTAAAATCTGTTAATGCTTTAGAACCATTTTGTTGTAATTGTCTCAACTCCGCATCAAGGTCTCGCAACAAATTTTTAATCGCAGGAGTCGGTTGTATCGCATTTTGATGAAGCCCATCAATAACAGCATGTGCTATATCCCATACAGCAGAGCGTTTTGTACCTTGCAGAATTTTTTTGAGGCGATCAGTAACTTTGATAAGATAAGATAGATTTTCATCGACATTAATTTGATTAATCGCACTCGCCGCAGCATAGCGATACATTTGTCGAAGTTTAACAATGAGATCTTGTAGTTGCGTGTCATTTTTTGTGAGCCGATGCGCCTGCCCTTGTTGCTGACGGGCATGATCTAAATCGGGATTAAATAGCGTTGACTCACTTAATAAGCTTTCTCCGCGCACAGAACGAATATCATTTAACAGTGATAAGACTACTGCCGGGTAATCCCGCTTAGTTTCTTGTACACGCTCTAAGTAATCTGGCAATTGTAAAATCGCGCGCATCAAGACTTCTAAAGCTTCATCTTTTTCTCGAACGGAGCCATCAAAAAGCGCTTTAGACAAAGCCTCCATTTCTTCAGCCAACATAGCAGCGCCATGAAAGCCCACCATTTGCAGGCTACCATAGACCTGATGAATCAATGTTTGACAAAACCGCAATTGGGTTATGTCTTGAGAATCAATAGAATAACTCTCCAGCACACGCTGCGCTTCCGACAACGTCTCTTTGATTTCTTTTACAACCCATTCCAGAGCCGTGTACTGGCGGTTATCTGCCATAATATTTTATCTCAACTATATAAACCTGAATTGCAAAAACTAATCTAAAGCACGAACAAAATCGCCTATAAATTATTTGCCTATCCTACTGTTCCCTTCATTAGAACGTTTTGAATTCAGTCAATCTGCCACGAAAATAATGAGCTCGTTATAAACTCAATTTACTTTTCTATAAGCTTGAACATCGCTGGATTCCATTCTTTTTAAACCGTCGTGGCTCCATTCTGTTATCTCACCTAAACCAATAACTAAAATGCCGCCCGGTTTCAAATGCTTAACCAATTGCTTTAAAATTTCTCGCCGTCTCCATCTACGAAAATAAATCAGTACATTTTGACAAAAAATAACATCCATTGGTTGAACAGGTTTGCGTTCTAGCTGCAAGATGTTGGCTTGTGAAAAGCAAACCCGTTTTTTTATTTTATCTACAACTTGATACTGGCCCTTACCGCTACTAACAAAGTATTTCTCAAGCTCACCGTCTTCTAATAAATTCAGACTACGTCGGCTATAAACTCCTTTCCTAGCAATAGACAAGGCAGGCAAGCTGATATCGACTGCCGTGACACCAAAATACGGGGCAACTCCTAAGCCTTCAAAATATTCATTGGCTATTGCAGCAATAGCATAAGGCTCTTCTCCAGTAGAACAACCGACACTCCATATTTCAAAACTGTCTTTTGAGGCTGAAGTTTTTGCTAACCTTTCTTGCCCAGCAGAAACATCCCATTTCTCTTCTAAAGCCTTTTTAACCAAGTTTAAAGATGGACGGTGACGAAAAAAACTCGTCTCTTTTACTACCAACCTATCTACCAACACTTGCCATTCGGCAAGTCCCGTCAGCTCATCTTTTACAAGATCAAAATATTGCTGATAATCCGCAATACCTAATTCACGCATACGTATCGACACTTGTGTTTGCAATAAAACGTGTTGCGCTTGAGCTAATTGTATTCCTGTACGTTTTTCTAGTAGGTTTTCCCATAAAGAAAACTGTTGCTCGGGTAGCGCATCCGTTTTCTTAAAAGACCAAACCATAATGCAAAACAGTAACCTATTAAAATAATATTAACCTTCAAAAGGCGTGGATTACGTCGTCGACGTTGCATCATCATCCGGAAATACAACGTCAGAAAGGTCGACATCAAATTCCGAAAGCAAGTCATCATCGTCATCATCGCCGGCCAACAACTCAAAGAAATCTCCAGCATCATGGGCTTCAGATTCACTGATTTCCATCTCATCAAGCAACTCATCGATACCACTTCCTTTCGCTGCACCACCTGCTGCTGGAGCAGAAGCGGCGGCAGCACCGACAACAGCACTTTCATCCAACATAGGAGGAGCTGCTTTTTTCTCTCTTGCTTGTACTGCGGCCATTTCTTGCTCTTCCAGATCCGCGAGCATTTCAGCAGGTAGCGTAAAGCCAGCAACCGACTCTCGAAGATCAAATGCCATACTCGCTAGAGTACCAATAGAATCCGCTGTTTCACTGGTACCCGCAGAGGTCTGAGACGTAATCTCCTGAATAACATTCATCGTGTTTGAAATATGGCCCGCTGAAGAGGCTTGCTGACGAGCAGCGTTAGAAATGTTCTGAATCAATTCAGCCAAGTTAGCCGATACACCCTCAATTTCTTCCAGTGCCACACCCGCATCCTGTGCAAGCCGGGCACCCCTTACCACTTCAGAAGTGGTTTGTTCCATCGAAATAACCGCTTCATTTGTATCTGTCTGAATGGCTTTTACGAGAGACTCAATCTGTTTTGTCGCAGCAGCCGAACGTTCCGCAAGGCGCTGTACCTCATCCGCTACCA
>JBOEGR010000020.1:327-125379 GCA_050633525.1 Cellvibrionaceae bacterium | reverse complement strand
TCTGTTCACGAATAGTATCCATCCCGTGGATCGTGTTTTGTACGAGTTTCGCACCGTTGTTTGCAATAGATACCGACTTACCCGCAACCAAGGCTGACTCAGAGGCGTTAGCCGATACTTGGTCAATGGTGACCGCCATTTCGTTGATGGCCGCAGATGCCCCTGCAATTTCTTGGGCCTGGTGATCAGATGCTTCCGCAAGATGCAATGCTGTTTGCTGCGTACCCTGTGCCGCCTGTGATACCTGCACCGCCGTACTATTAATTCGAGATACCAGCTGCCTCAATTGGTCAATGGTAAAGTTAATAGAGTCAGCAATCGCACCGGTGAAATCCTCCGATACCGTAGCCGAGATAGTTAAGTCACCGTCAGCAAGATCAACCAACTCATCAAGTAATCGCAAAATTGCGCCCTGAGTCCGCTGACCTTCTTCATGCTCTCTATCCAATTCTTCTTTCGACACGATGCGCTGATACAAAATCAAACCAACCACACACACCAAGAAAGCAATCGCCGAAAAAATAGCATGAATGAGGCGTGGGAAACGCTCATTCGCAAAACCAACAATACCACTAGACATGTCGTCTAAAGAGAACTGTAGATCTTCGAAACTAGAAATGATGCGTTGTTGCGCATCACGCGCTAACAACATTCTTTCAACCGCCGCCAAAATATAACTATCAGCCGTTCTTACGCCATCGAGCAGGCCATTCATTTGCTCTAAACCCGCTCTCACTCTTGGGTTGGTTATCGCTCTTACATTACGAGCCGCGCTGCCATTCATCAAATCGGCATGATTTTGCTCAAAGGCAATGAAGTTGGCTCTAAAGTTATCGAAGCCTTGACGATCTGATTTTTCCTGCTCAATAAACTGACCTAGGTTATCGGTCATTTGGCGCATCAGGATGGCCTGACGACTAACACCTGTTACTTGGCTTCTAGCTGCATTATCTGCAGATAATAACTCGACAGAATTGAGTGCAATCTTTTCAGATGTAACCGCGCCAGATCCGAGACGCTCATGCACCGCATTAAGTAAGTTAATTGCATATTCGACTTCAGCCAGTACATCAGCATTATCTTTTACGTTACGCCATAGGTTGACTGACTGCTCATATTCAGTGCCGAGCATATCCTTGGTAAAATCATCCGCTTGCTGTAGCTTCGTCAGTGTCTCATCCATTAAATCAACAGTGGAGCCTAAGGGGTCAATGGCTGTGGGGTCACCAGTAACCGCTTTCTTAGAGAAAAATAAAGCATTGGCAGAAGAGGATTGGAACTCTCTAATTTGCTGAACATTCTCAAGGTCTGCTCGAGAGTTTTCCCATATCCGGTAACCAAGGTAGGCAGTCAGAACGAGAAAAAATATCGTTCCTATAATCAGCCCCGGTTGCCAGTAACGGCCCCTAAAAAAATCACTGCTAAGTTTCATAACACCACTCCCACTTAAATAACAGGCTACTACCCGTTTATTTTATATTTTTAACGGTAACAACCGCCTTTATCATTCAATTCTACAGATGACTTACGTTTTCTATGAATGCCTGCACAAACAGCCGGACTCAGTAGCCAAAGCTAAGCTTCAGCAACATCCAGAAAGTTCGGCTGTTCCATCAATTTCAAAGGGTGAAACACAACCCAACTACGACCATCGTACTCAAAACAACCATCAACGAAGCCTTGGACTGACTTTGGCAACTCTGCTGGCAACTGTTCTCGCCGAGTATCTACAGGAAAATATTGCATGCCGAACACTTGATCGACCCATAAGCCCGCGTAGACCTGATCACGATCAATGACCAACAAACGCTGCTGCTTCTTAGCTCCAGTTAATACATTACCGAAGTAAGCCGCAAGATCAAAAACAGGTAACAAGCGGCCACGGACATTCGCTACGCCCCTAACCCAAGATTGTACACCAGGTAATTTTGTGTAGCTGGGAACCTCGAGCATTTCGTTCAGCTCACCCATAGAAACGACGAAGTTCATACCAAACAAAGAAAAACCGACTCCGCTCCACTGCGGTGTTGCATCTGTTTGCGCAGGCAACTGCTGTGCAGATTGCAGACTAAGATGCGCTAAAGTTTGCAGAGCAAAGTATGCTTGTTGATCGTCGGACATAGCCGAACTAACCTCTTATTATTATATTTAGGAAGCCCATTAGCCGGCCAAAGCGTCAGAGACTGCTTTCAAGAGTTGTGACTCAGCAACCGGCTTAACTAAGTAAGCACGAGCACCTTGGCGCATCCCCCAAACTTTATCTGTATCTTGATCCTTAGTAGAAACAATAATGACCGGAATATCTTTAGTAACGGCATTCCGACTCAATTGACGAGTCGCCTGAAAACCATTAACGCCCGGCATAACGACATCCATCAAAATCAACTCAGGGCGTGTCACTTGAGCCATCTTCAAACCCTCTTCACCACTGCTAGCAACCTGAACAGAGTAATTATTCTGCTCCAAGATAGTTGTTAACTTGTATACCTCTGTAGGAGAGTCATCAATAATTAGGATATTAACCATAGTCTTTTGTGGCACCTTAATCTTATCTATGTAGTTTTATACTATTGATAGCTTATTAAGCAATATGAGCTTCAATAGAGTTAAGTAATTCTGTCTTGCTAAATGGTTTGGTCAAATACTGGTCTGAACCCACTATGCGACCCTTGGCTTTGTCGAAAAGGCCATCTTTACTGGATAGCATGATGACGGGTGTTTTTTTGAATTCGCTATTGTTCTTAATCAACGCGCAGGTTTGATAGCCATCTAATCGAGGCATCATAATGTCGACGAAGATGATATCTGGGCGCGTATCGGCAATCTTGGCTAAGGCATCAAAACCATCGGTCGCTGTCACCACTTCACAGCCCGCTTTGGTTAACAACGTCTCTGCTGTACGCCGGATGGTTTTACTATCATCGATTACCATCACTTTCAGGCTATCCAGAGTTACGCTCATACAACCTACTTCCTCTATTTATATTATTAATCTATGGATAAATACTAGTCTATGTGTGAACAGTTACAATAGCTGTTTTGTCAATCAAAACTCTTGAGCAAAAGATGCCCGAACCGTTACAGCTAAGTGAGGGATAGTTTTTAACACAGACCAAGGCATTTATCTATAAAGACCACATAAATTTCAAACATTTTATGAAGAAAGTCCTGTATGTCACTCAATTAACTGATAAAACTCATTATCTATTGTAGACTCTAGCCTAACACTTGCCATTGAATTTAAGGGTTTTTAGATGTCTGTCACACTTGGTGTTGTCATGGACCCCATAGGTCAAATTTCAGCCTACAAGGATACTACACTTGCTCTACTCCTCGCCGCTGCAAAAGCGGGGTGGGAACTGCGCTATATGGAGATGCAGGACCTCTTTTTAGATAACAGTATTGCCATGGGCTCCATGCGCGAACTCACCGTGTTTGATGATAACAAACACTGGTACGAACTGGGAGAGCCCTCTACCGCCCCACTGGGTGAACTGGACGCCATTCTCATGCGCAAAGACCCTCCTTTTGATAGCGCATTCCTGCACAGCACTTATATCCTCGAAGCCGCACATAAGCAAGGCTGCCTTGTCGTCAACCACCCTAGAAGTCTGCGCGATTGTAACGAAAAGTTGTTTGCCACGCAGTTCCCACAATGCTGCCCCCCTCTGAGAGTGAGCAGCAATGCCGACCACCTAAAGCAGTTTTATGACGAGCACAAAGACGTCATTTTCAAACCTTTAGACGGCATGGGCGGAACAGGTATTTTTCGATGCAAACCCGGAGACTCCAATATCGGCGTTATTTTAGAAACATTAACCAATCAAGGACAAGAATACATCATGGCCCAAAAATTCGTTCCCGAGATTACTAACGGAGATAAACGAATTTTAGTGGTTAACGGAGAAGCCGTCCCTTATGCTTTAGCAAGAATTCCCGCGAAAGGGGAGACACGAGGAAATCTAGCAGCGGGCGGTAGCGGACGACCACAGGCGCTCTCAGAAAGGGATCACTGGATAGTATCGCAAGTCGCACCCTCTCTAATAGAAAAAGGGCTGCTATTTGTTGGCTTAGACGTGATCGGTGATTATTTAACAGAAATCAATGTAACTAGCCCAACCTGCGCAAGAGAAATAGACAAGGCCTATGACACCGCAATCGGGCAACGACTAATCAACGCCATAAGCCAACAACTAAAACATGCCTAAATCCGCACCAACGACCAATATCGACGCCCCCAGCAATACCAGTGCTGTATCTAGTTCTGACCGGCTTAGCTTCACCTTATTCCTAGCCGCCGCACTACACGGGCTCGTTATTTTTGGTATCGCATTTGAACTGAGCCAGCCAGATGATAGCGCGCCCAGCGTCACCGTTACCTTAGCCACTAGCGAATCCAATGATATTCCAGAAGAAGCTGATTTTGTCGCTCAATCTAACCAGAAAGGCAGCGGATCACTGGAAGAAGTAAAAGAAATTACGACCGACAAACTATCTCCTTTCAGCAGCCAAACAATTGAAGACACTCAAACCCTAGATGAGAAACGCGCTTCCGTTGATAAACCATTAGAAAATCAGGTCATTAATACCGCCAATGCCGACAGTAAAGTCAACATCACCCCCAACGACAATGCTAAAAACGACACTCAAGATGGTAAAGACGCAAGAGACATTCAAAGCATCAGCAAGGAAATAGCCAGCTTAAACGCAAAGCTAGACAAACAACGGCAGCAATATGCGAGACGTCCACGTGAGTTGGTACTTACATCAGTTTCAACTAAAGCCTCTAGGGATGCTGCTTATCTCAATGATTGGACGCGAAAAGTAGAAGTCGTTGGCAATCAAAACTTCCCTCGCGAAGCCGTCAGCCAAAACATTACGGGGAGCCTTCGCTTACAAAGCATTATCAAATGGGATGGCTCTTTAATTAAAGCCGAGATTTTGGACTCATCCGGACATCGCATTCTGGATGATGCCGCGTTACAAATTATTCATCGTGCCGCACCCTTTCAGCCTTTCCCCGCCGATATTAGAAAAGACTACGATCAAATGGCCATCATTCGTACATGGCACTTTGAAATCAATGGGCTTTCGACTAGCAATTAGGTTATCCAGCGTATTATTTCGTTGCGTTTCTGATTAAAACTTGCATACTTGTGCAGCAGGCCCCATGCTTTTATTACTGTCACAAACTTAGCGAATTATGTCATTTAGCTCATTTAAAAATCATTTCTTAATTGCCATGCCAGGCTTACCTGATCCCAACTTCAAGCAAAGTGTGACGTATATCTGTGAGCATCATGAAAATGGGGCCATGGGCATTGTCATCAACCAACCTTTGAGTCTCAATATTCGCGAACTATTTACGCACCTAGATTACAATATTCACGATAACGTAGAAGAGTCACCCCTGTACTATGGCGGCCCTGTACAAAAAGAGCGGGGCTTTGTGCTCCACTCAGGAGACAAGTCATGGGAAACAACCATGACGATCACTGAAGGCATTAACCTAACAGGCTCAAAAGACATTCTTGAAGACATGGCAAGAGACGAAGGCCCACAGGATGTGATGGTAGCACTGGGTTACGCTGGCTGGGACGCCGGGCAATTAGAAGCCGAGATCGCGGCGAATAGCTGGCTAACGGTTCCCGCAGATCAGGAAATTCTTTTTGAGATTGATTGTGATCAACGTTGGGCATCCGCAGCACGCAAATTAGGTATCGACGTAAACTTATTATCTAACCAATCCGGCCATTCTTGAGCAAACCCTATGTCTACTTTAACCGCCCTCGCCTTTGATTTTGGCTTGCGCAGTATTGGCATTGCTTACGGACAATCGCTAACAGGCACTAGCCAAGCACTTCCCCCTATTAAAGCAAAAGATGGCATACCCAATTGGGACACCATTAAAAATATTATCGATGAGTGGAAGCCAACGATATTAATCATTGGCCTGCCCCTGAATATGGACGATTCCGAAAGCGAATTAAGTCGTCGGGCCAAAAAATTTGGCAACCGACTGCATGGGCGTTTTGGTACACCAATCGACTTTATGGATGAACGCCTAACGAGTTTTGCGACAAAACAAGAAGCAAAAGAGAGAGGCCATAAAGGGGATTATAAAAAAGAACCTATCGACTCTTTAGCCGCACAAATGATTTTAGAAGACTGGTTTCGCTCGCAAACAATTTCGACTTAACGACGAAAGAAATTATCTTTACCAACCTCATCCTCTTCAATTGCTAACTCATCTGCTGCATGCGATAAATATTCAGAATCCGATTCCGACGCCAACTTAATAAGAAGACGTAAATCATTTGCCGAATCCGCATGAGCCAAAGCGTCTTCGTAAGTAATTTCTCCCGCATCATAAAGTTCGTACAAAGCTTGGTCGAAAGTCTGCATACCCATTTCGGTAGATTTCTTCATCAACTCTTTCAAGTCACTTACCGCACCTTTGCGAATTAAATCGGATGCTAACGGCGTATTTAATAAAATTTCCATACAAGCGCGACGACCGTTGCCGTCAGGCGTAGGAATTAATTGCTGTGCAATCATCGCTTTTAAATTAAGCGATAAATCCATCCATAATTGCTGGTGACGATCGGCTGGGAAAAAATGCAGAATACGATCCAATGCTTGGTTAGCATTATTTGCGTGAAGCGTGCATAAGCACAGGTGACCCGTCTCAGCAAATGTGATGGCTTGCTCCATGGTCTCGCGGCTACGAACCTCACCAATAAGAATAACATCTGGCGCCTGACGCAAGGTGTTTTTCAATGCAACATCAAATGATTCAGTATCTAAACCGACCTCACGCTGAGTAATAATACAACCTTGATGCTGGTGAATAAATTCAATCGGATCTTCAATTGAAATAATATGGCCCTTACTATTACGATTACGGTGACCAATCATTGATGCCAAAGATGTCGACTTACCTGTGCCCGTTGCACCCACAAATATAATTAAACCACGCTTTGTCATCGCCAGTTCTTTAATGATTTCTGGCAAACCCAAGCCATCAACTGTTGGGATATTGGTTTCAATTCGACGCAACACCATGCCCGCTAAGTTACGCTGATAAAATGCACTACAACGGAAACGGCCTATACCACGCGCACTGATCGCAAAGTTTAATTCTTTGGTTCTCAAAAACTCTTCTCGCTGACCTTCATTCATTACACCCATAACAAGTTCACGAGATTTTTCTGGCGTTAATGGCGTTGTTGACAGCGGGGTCACTCGACCGTGTAATTTAATAGAAGGTGGCAAGCCAGCTGTCACAAATAAATCTGACGCACCTTTTTCAACCATAGTTTTTAATAATCGATCGAATTCCACATCTGGCTCCTAAAATAAATATCCACTTCTATTTCTCATTTAATACAATATAAAACTCGACTAGAAGTTTTCTGGTAATTTCGCTTTTTCTCTCGCAACATCACGATTAATAATGTGTCGCGCGACAAGATCACCCAAACATTGATCCATGGTTTGCATACCAATCGAACCACCCGTTTGAATAGCCGAATACATTTGCGCCACTTTATCTTCACGAATTAAGTTACGAATGGCTGGAGTCCCGCGCATGATTTCATGTGCAGCGACACGACCACCCGAGTTTTTCTTCATTAGGGTCTGCGAAATCACCGCTTCCAACGATTCAGCCAACATCGACCTCACCATATCTTTTTCCGCAGCAGGGAAAACATCGATCACACGGTCAATCGTTTTTGCTGCAGAGGTCGTATGCAAAGTTCCCAGCACCAAATGACCGGTTTCAGCAGCGGTAAGCGCAAGGCGAATCGTTTCGAGGTCACGTAGCTCGCCCACTAGAATAATATCGGGATCTTCACGCAAAGCCGAGCGCAGCGCTTCAGAAAAACCATGTGTATCCTTATGCACTTCGCGCTGATTGATCAAACACTTCTTACTTTCATGAACAAATTCAATAGGGTCTTCGATGGTGAGAATATGCTCATATTTATTATCATTAATATAGTCCACCATAGCAGCCAAAGTAGTCGATTTACCTGAGCCTGTTGGCCCTGTCACTAAAACCAAACCACGCGGCACTGAAACAATATCTCGAAACACTTGCCCCAAACCTAAATCTTCCATCGTCAGCACTTTTGATGGAATGGTACGAAATACCGCCGCCGCGCCTCGACTTTGATTAAAGGCATTCACACGAAAGCGAGCAACACCTGGCACCTCAAACGAAAAATCCGTTTCTAAAAACTCTTCGTAATCCTTACGCTGCTTATCATTCATGATTTCGTAAATAAGGCCATGAACCTGCTTGTGGTCCATCGCCGGTAAATTGATGCGGCGAATATCACCATCAATACGAATCATGGGCGGCAAACCACCCGAAATATGTAAATCAGATGCGCCTTGTTTGGCACTAAAAGCCAGTAGTTCAGTAATATCCATAGTAAAGTCGTATATATTGCTTATAAAATGGGTGAGGGGTGCATATTCTTTGTTATGAGTGTTTACATAGCTGAAGGCCCATAAAACACCTCTGATTAACTATAGCGGCTATTGAATCATTAGGCCGTGCCTTGATGCAAATAATTGCACATTTCTTATGTTATTTTGGAAGCTATGACCACACTTGAAGCACGATTGTCGCACGTACGGCAGCAAATTGACAAAGCGATTAACGATAACGGTCGAGAGTCGGGGTCTGTTCAATTATTAGCCGTGAGCAAAACACGAACCGCTGCGGACTTACGCGCGGCCTACACCTTAGGGCAACATGCATTCGGGGAGAATTACTTACAAGAAGCGCGAGAAAAGCAAAACGCTCTCGCCGACTTAGATATAGAGTGGCATTTTATTGGGCCAATCCAATCCAATAAGACCAAAGAAATCGCCGAACATTTCAGCTGGGTTCACAGTGTTGACCGTTTGAAAATCGCAAAACGCTTAAGCTCACAAAGGCCAGATTCATTGCCTCCCTTACAGCTCTGCCTACAAATCAACATCGATAATGAGCCCTCAAAATCAGGAGTAACTCTTGAACAGTTACCTGCTTTAGTAGATGAAGTCAGCAAACTACCTCGAATAGCGCTTAAGGGACTCATGGCCATTCCCAGCGCCAACAATGATACACAACAGCAACTACAGACCTTTCAAAGTGTAGCCACTGCCATGAAGCAATACCCTGATATGAATACCTTATCCATTGGCATGTCTAATGATATGGACGCCGCTATCGCCGCTGGCTCAACCATCGTACGTGTCGGCACTGCTATCTTTGGCAAAAGAGCCTAATAACTCATCGCCCAAATACAGTACAATGATTGGATTTATTCGGTATGAGAGACAAACTATGACGGCAAATATCACCTTTATTGGTGCTGGCAATATGGCAAACAGTATTATCGGTGGCTTAGTCGCTGAGGGTTACGAACCTAAAGCCATTACTGCGAGCGACCCCAATGAAGCCACATTAGCCGCTCTCAGCGAGAAATTTGGTATTCTCACTGAGGCCGATAACACCCAAGCCTGCCTTCATGCAGAAGTGCTGGTATTGGCCGTAAAACCGCAAGTATTAAAATCCGTCGCATTGGCTTTAAAAGCGGCAATCAAGCCTCATACTCTTATTATCTCCATTGCAGCAGGCATCAATAGTAGTAGCCTTGAGCAATGGTTCGGTGGCTCGGCAGCCATTGTTCGCTGCATGCCCAATACACCCGCATTAGTGGGGCAAGGGGCGACAGGCTTGTATGCAAATGAACAGGTAAGCCCAGCGCAAAAACAACAGGCAGAAAGCTTATTGAATGCAATTGGCATCAGTATCTGGCTGGATTCAGAGGATCTAATCGATAGCGTTACCGCCGTGTCAGGCAGCGGACCGGCTTACTTCTTCTTGTTTATGGAGGCGATGATCGAGGCTGGGATCAAACAAGGCCTATCAGCAGAGCAGGCTCAACAATTAACGCTGCAAACTGCCGCCGGAGCCGCTACACTAGCACAACAGAGTGATGTAGGCGTGGCGGAACTTAGGCGACGCGTAACCTCACCGGGTGGCACAACAGAACAAGCCATACTTAGCTTTAAGCAAGCGGGCTTTAACCAAGCTGTAGACGATGCTATGGTTGCTTGCGCCAAACACTCAAAAGCTATGGCTTTAGAATTCACCTAATAGACTGAAGAATTTGTTATGGATGTATTACTGCTAATTGTTTTCCAAATCGTTAAGATATTTACCACACTATATATTGGTATTACTATCGCACGGTTTTTACTGCAACTGGTTAAAGCCAACTTTTATAATCCTATTTCACAATTTATTGTCAAAGCAACAAACCCCCTGCTACTCCCTCTTCGTAAAATGATTCCGGGTCTCTTTGGGATCGACCTTGCAAGTATAGTAATGGCATTCCTCATCAGCTTATTGGCAGTTCTTGTTCTCGGAATTATCTTGACTGGTGGGGTTCTGCCTATAACAATATTGCTAGTTGGTGCTTTTTTTAAACTAATCAATATCTTTTTCTATTTCTATTTCTTTTGTTTCTTACTAATAGTGATAGTTAGCTGGGTAGCACCGCACGCTCAAAACCCTGCGGCAGAAATTGCCCAAAGTATTGTAGAGCCTGTGTTAAGACCGATTAGACGGTTAATACCCCCTTTTGGCGGAATGGACTTTTCTATCTTTTTTGCAGGCTTAGGTCTATGGATAGTAATGACTGTGCTAGACAACCTAGCAATTTTTAGAGGCATTCGTCAGGCTCTGGGACAAATTCTCTAATACAACAAACAATTACAACCTAACGCTCGTTAATATTCTCGTCTAGTAAAATTTATGGAAAATATATTTCCTACCGACAGTGTTGGTATCGTCCAAGCACAATCGCATACTTTTGATGAGCCACTTGCATTAGCCAGTGGGCGCACTCTATCGCCTTACGATATTACATACGAAACTTACGGTACGCTAAACAGTGATCATTCTAATGCCGTATTAATTTGCCATGCTTTGTCAGGCCACCATCATGCCGCTGGAAAATATGCTGAAGACGATAAGCGTCCCGGCTGGTGGGATCATTATATTGGCCCCGGCAAAGCTATCGACACCAATCACTTTTTTGTTGTCAGTTTAAATAATTTAGGTGGCTGTCACGGTTCAACCGGCCCCACCAGCATTAACCCTGACACAAAACAAGCATGGGGGGCCGACTTCCCGACGCTGCGCGTGCGTGATTGGGTCGAAACACAAAAGCGTTTAGCGGATTTATTAGGCATCCATAAGTGGGCCGCAGTTGTTGGTGGCAGTTTGGGAGGAATGCAGGCGATGCGTTGGGCGTTAGAGCACCCAGAGCGTGTTGGTCATTGCATTGCCATTGCTTCAGCAATGAAATTAACTGCTCAAAACATTGCCTTTAATGAAACTGCTCGCCAAGCCATTATGGCCGACCCACAATTTTTTGAAGGCCGTTATTTAGACGAACAAAGCTTGCCTAAAGATGGCTTAGCTGTTGCACGTATGATTGGTCATATCACTTACCTTTCTGATGATGGCATGGGCAAAAAATTTGGTCGCGAACTACGCTCTGGCAGTTTTGCTCAAGGCATTGATGAACCATTGGAATTTGAAATAGAAAGCTATCTACGTCATCAGGGTGCCAATTTTTCACACAGTTTTGATGCGAACACTTATATCCTAATGACTCGCGCACTCGACTACTTTGATTTAGCCCGGGAATATAATGATGATGCAGTTGCTGCATTTAGTCGCGCACAGTGCAAATTTTTGATTATCTCATTTACAACCGATTGGCGCTTCTCTCCTGCTCGCTCACAGGAGATTGTGCGCGCCTTACTACATGCAAAAAAATCCGTAAGTTATGCAGAAATTGACTCTGCTTACGGGCATGATGCCTTCTTAATTCCTAGCGAGCGCTACCATCAGGTTTTTTCTGCGTATATGAAAAATATCGTCGGAGACATAACATAATGGTAGGCGCCATGAGAGTCGATTTAGATGTGATACTGTCGTACATCAAGCAAGGTGGCCATGTGCTCGACCTCGGCTGCGGTGACGGCACATTACTCGCGCACCTACGCGACCAAAAAAATATCAGTGGTGTTGGGCTTGAGAATGATGCTGAAAAAATCACCGAATGCATCCAAAAAAACATTTCGGTCGTAGAGCAAGACTTAAATACAGGCTTAAGCCACTTTGATGATAAAAGCTACGACACCGTCGTCATGACGCTAGCACTACAAGCCATGCAGCGCCCAGACCATGTACTGGACGAAATGCTCCGTATTGGCCAAGAATGTATCGTTACCTTTCCTAATTTTGGCCACTGGAAAGCACGCTGGCATTTAGCATTGCACGGTAGAATGCCCGTATCAGACTTGCTACCTTATCAATGGTATGACACACCCAACATTCATTTTTGCACGGTAAAAGATTTTGAAAACTTATGCCGTGAAAAAAATATCACCATCCTCAATCGTGATATGGTGGCAGGTGGATTAGTTGGAAAATTGCTAGGCCAAGCACACCCAAATTTATTTAGTGAAACTGCTATCTATCACTTAACTCGGCGCTAACAACTAGTTAGAGCCCAACCAAGACCGTAACTCAGTATGAACTCTGCCCATTTTACCGCCCCAATTAAAATGCTTTTGAGCATGCTCTTGCTCTTTAGTATTAGCACAGTCACCCTAGCTCAAAATAATACCTCTTATGAAATCGATGAACATATCATCTACTACAATGTATTTAATAGCACGATTATCCCTGCTGAAGTTGCTCAAGCCTATAACTTAGTGCGGGCCAAAGATCGCGTTTATGTCAACGTTGCGCTTGTAAAAAAAAGCGGAGGCAATGGTATCGCGGCCAACATCACCGGGTCACATCGCAATCTAATGCAACAAAAAATACCCTTAGAATTTATTGAGATCAAAGAAGCAACAGCGACTTATTACTTAGCGCCCATTCGTTTTAATAACGAAGAAATATTACACATCGACATTACCGCTACCAGTTTAGACAATAGCGATACTGGTTCTTTTACTATTACCAAGAAATTGTACAAAGACTAACGCTAATAAAAAATAGCATCACCAGCAAACCTACTCACAAAACTATAGTAATAAAGCTACACCCAATAAAATATGAACAGTAAAAAACCAAATGACTTTTCAAAAATAGTGCTTGCGAGTAACAACAAAGGCAAGCTACGCGAATTTAACGATATGTTTGCCGATACTGACATTCATATCATTCCTCAAGGAGAGTTTGATGTAGAGGATGCCATTGAAGACGGCTTAAGTTTTGTCGAAAACGCTATTATAAAAGCACGCCATGCCTGTAAAGAAACAAGTCTACCCGCCATAGCGGATGACTCAGGATTAGAAGTCGACTTCTTAAAAGGCGCCCCTGGCATTTACTCCGCTCGCTACTCAGGAGAACACGGTAATGATCGTGCTCACAACCAACTCGTCCTCGAACAATTAACTGGCTTAGAACAAGAAAAGCGTACTGCACGTTTTCAATGCGTTCTCGCTTTTATGCGTCATGCAGACGATCCCACTCCATTAATTTGCCAAGCAAGCTGGGAAGGATTTATTTTAGAAGAAGAGCGTGGCGTGAATGGTTTTGGCTACGACCCACTTTTTTGGGTGCCGGAACACGAATGCAGTTCAGCAGAGTTATCCAAAGAAACAAAAAATAGCTTGAGCCATCGTGGGAAAGCCTTGCAATTGCTACTTGCAGCCTTAAAAGAAAAGTACACCCTGTGAGCCAGAAAAAAAATGCAAACAACACTTTTGCTTCTAATACCACTCACTCCCCGCCACTGACTACTTTGCCATTAGTTTTACCGCCCTTATCTCTTTATATCCATATTCCTTGGTGTGTTAAAAAGTGCCCTTATTGCGATTTTAATTCTCACGAAAACTCACAACAAAAAAGTCCACCTGAGGCAGAATATCTCAATGCTTTAAAACAGGACTTAATACAGGATAAACATTGGGCTCAGGGGCGCAAATTACGTAGTATCTTTTTTGGTGGAGGCACACCTAGTTTAGTTGCCGCTAAAACGATTGGCGGCATACTGGAATATGCCGAACAAGTTATTGGTTTTGAACCCGACATCGAAATCACACTAGAAGCCAACCCCGGCACCTTCGAACAAGAAAAATTTAGCGATTATCGTCAAGCAGGTATCAATCGTTTATCCATTGGAGTGCAAAGCTTTCAAGAAAAGCACTTAAACAAACTAGGGCGAATTCATAGTAGCCAAGAAGCGACCAAAGCCATATCTGCCGCCAAAAAAGTGGGGTTCGATAATATCAATATTGATTTAATGCATGGATTGCCTGAACAATCTGTTGATGAAGCGCTAGACGACTTAAAAACTGCCATTGCCTTAGAGCCCACTCACCTCTCTTGGTATCAACTCACCATTGAGCCTAATACTGTTTTTTATCGACAACCACCTCCACTGCCCGCAGATGATACTTTGGCGGACATACAAGACGCTGGCTTACAGTTATTAGCACAACACGGATACAAGCAATACGAGGTATCTGCCTTTTGTCGAGACCAAACCGTCTCGCAACACAATGTAAACTACTGGTCATTTGGTGACTATATAGGTATCGGCGCTGGTGCACACGGCAAGGTGACTGATCTCAAAAAACAAGCCATTATTAGGCGACAAAAGACACGTTTACCAGAGCATTACTTAAACAGTGAAGGCGCGCCGTCATTTAAAGAGACATTGGTTGATAATACGGAACTACCTTTAGAGTTTTTAATGAATGCCCTGAGATTAAATGACGGTGTACCGAGCGAATACTTTATCGAGCGCACAGGCCTTAGTCTTACGGTAATAAATAAACCTTTAAATGAACTTATTCAGAAAGGTTTACTCGAATATACAGACAATAAGCTAAAAGCTTCAGATCTTGGCCAGCGATTTTTAAATACAATATTGTCAACATTTATAGACCATCAATCCGACTGTATTTAAACACTATTACTAACTACTTTAGATAAGCGAAAAACATTATCGTTAAGTACTAGCACTAAAAAATACAGCTAAAAATTTCTACCCCATACACTATGACTAAAACCCTTTTCTTGGTTACCTGTGCATTAACCGCCTTTGCAGCCAACTCTATATTGTGCCGCTACGCTTTAGGCGACAGCAATATTGACCCTATTAGTTTTACACTCATACGCTTGATATCAGGTGCAGCTATGCTGGCATTGTTATTAGTCATCACGTCAAGACAAAATAAAAATACTCTTTTCACAAAAGGGAGTGAAACCTTTAGCCCAAAGGCAAGAGCCGTCAGCTTAAAGACAGTAGCCCTTAGCGTAAAAAAAAGAGCCGTCAATGCGGCTTATCTATTTATTTACGCAATCACTTTTTCTTTTGCTTATATCACACTCGATACTGCGACAGGCGCGCTCATTTTATTTGGCGTTGTGCAACTATGCATGCTAGGCCATGCTTTTATAAAAGGGCAAAGCCTGACAAAACGAGAATGGCTAGGTTTTACCATTACGATTATCGGCTTTCTATTGCTGACCCTCCCCTACGTCAGCACTCCTTCGTTAGGTGGTTTGGTACTCATGGTGGTGGCAGGCATTGCTTGGGCTTTTTATACCCTCAAAGGTAAAGACAGCGACAAAGCACTCAACGATACAAGCATTAACTTTATCATCGCAAGTGTATTGGCTATACCCATTTGCGCTTTACTGCTTATCTCTTTCGATATCGGCCTAATCATAACGCCCACAGGAGTATTAGCAGCAATTGCATCCGGCGCACTGGCTTCTGGACTGGGTTATGCGATTTGGTATGCCGCCCTACCACTCATTACCACTGCTCAAGCAGCGAGCTCACAATTACTTGTGCCCGTTATTGCGGCTATCGGTGGTTTATTATTCTTGCAAGAAACACTGAGCTTATTAATTATTATCGCGGGTATGATCATGTTAGGCGGCATTTATTTAATGATTCGACGCTAAAGTTTGATTTACCCGCTTTTTAGCCCATGTTTCTAAGGGCAGTCTATTCAATAAAAAACTGAAACCCAAATAATAAGCAAGATGTCAACAAGCCTAAAACTGGCACCCAGTAAGGCACCTCAAACGTCAGCGTCTTCTCTCTTTTTTTAATGATGATCAAAGAAAGATTCACCAATATAAAAATGATTAAAATCATCGCACTTGTTATTTGAGCCAAGCGCGCCAAAGGCAAAGACAAACTAAATACGATAATAAATACACTGACCACCAAAGTAGCAATGATAGGGGTTTTTGTTTTAGCGTTTACGGACGCCAGAAAATATAAGTGCGGCGACTGCCGACATAAACCATAAATAACGCGTGATGCCATTAACAATTGCACGATGGCGCCATTCAAAATAGCCACCACGCTAATAAGCGATAACAAAACAACAGGAAACCAAGAAGACTGACTCACAATGATGGCCATAGGTGCTGGGCTAGTCGCTAACTCGCTTAGCGGAATAGCCACAACCGCAACAATAGCAACCACAATATACACAAACGTAGAAACAAGCACCGCAATAATAATGGCTCTAGGTAGGGCCCGCTCTGCATCTTTAACCTCTTCGGCCATGTTGACCATATCTTCAAAGCCAATAAAAGCATAAAAGGCAAGAAAAGCGGCAGCAGCCACCCCACTAAAAGACACATCTGCCAAGCTATGTTCCCAACGTTGCCAGTTGGCCTCGACACTCAACGCTTCAATGGATGCCAAAACGACAAGCCCTAAACCCGACAACTCTAATACCGTGACAAAAACAGCCGCACCGACTGACTGCTTCACACCGCTGATAGCCAACAAACACATCAAACAAACAGCAATGCAAATAATAAGAGCAGCATCACCACCCAATAAGTTCGTGTAATAACCACTAAAACCTTTTAACAAAGTGGATGCAGACACCAGCCCAGTAAACACAACCGACCAACCAATGAGCTGCGTTAACCATCGCTGCTGAAATGCGGCATCAACATAAACCGCTTCACCGGCACTACGTGGATAACGGCCCACCAACTCTGCATAAGATAAACCGGTAAAACTAGCAATCAATGCGGCAATTAAAAAAGAAAGCGGCATCCATGCACCGGCTAAACCCGCAATCTCACCGATTAAAACATAAATGCCCGCACCAATAATCGTACCCAAACCATAAAAGACCATGGCACTCAAAGAGAGGGAACGTTTTAAGGTAGTTTTTTCAGCCGTCATCACGATACCATGCATTATTTTTATCAGTATAAAATGATGGGGGAACGATAATATTGATTTAGCTCAAGATAAGTAACGAACTGTTACCGTTTTGACAGTAAGTCACTTAAAGGGCTTTTAACACCCTGCGCACCTTGTTTTAATACATGTGTATAAATTTCTGTGGTTTTAACATCGCTATGTCCTAACTGTTGCTGAACCGTTCTGATATCGGCGCCTGACTGTAATAAATGAGTCGCAAAAGAATGTCTGAGCGTATGTGAAGTGACAGGCTTACTTATATCTGCTTTATTTGACGCACGTTTAATCCCCTTATTTAATGCGCTTTCATCCATATGATGACGCCGGATTAAACCCGACTCGGGATCAACACTTAGACGATCAGATGGAAATAAATATTGCCAATATAAGCTTTTATTTGCATTAGAATATTTACGCGCCAATGCATTGGGAAGCCATACACCTGCATACTCTTCATTAGATAAATCATATTCTAATAATTGCCGAACATGCTGAATTTGGTTTTTGAGAACTGAGTCCAATTCAGGTGCTAAGGTGGTTAAACGATGCTTATTTCCCTTGCCTTGCCATATCCGCAATTGATTAAAATCGAAATCAACGTCGCCAACACGCAATCGCAAGCACTCCATACGCCGTAAGCCAGAACCATAGAGCAAAGCTACTGGCAACTTGTAACGCGGTTCCAAATTAGAAAATAAGGCTTTTATTTCGTGCAAGGTTAAAACAACGGGTAATTTACTTTGCCTTCTAGCGCGCTTAAATTCCGCCATCTCACCCAAAGGCATATTTAAATATTTGTTGTAAAGAAAGGCGAGTGCATTCAAAGCAGTGCTTTGAGTACTGGGTGAAACATTACGATTAATCGCTAAATGATTAAGAAAGCGCAATACCTCCGCTTCACCCATATCCTGAGGATGGCGTTTTTCATTAAAATGAATATACGCTTTAATCCAAATAATATAGGTAGAAATAGTCCGCTTACTGTAATGCTTAGCAAGCATAAAATCGCGAATAGCGTTAAGAAATGGTGATTTATACATATCAACTCCTTTTGATTGACACTGTCCATAGCCGATGTCAAGATTAACTAAATAAGAGGATTCAATCCACTGTTTTTTTTAAGGAAAAAATAGAAAAAAGCCAATTTGAGCTTTAAATTCAATAAACTACAGAAGATTCTTAAATTTTTTCTTGCAAAAATATGAGGAATCCTCTGAATAATGATATAGAGGAATTGTTCCTCTATATCACACTGTTAGCTTCATAAAAGAGGATCAATCATGACGTTTGAAGTGTGGGTAATGTTTTCAGCTGCGGCGTTTCTAAATATTATAAGCCCAGGCCCTGCTATTATGCTTGCAATATCTAATGGTGTTTTATCAGGATCTAAAGCAGTAATGGCATCATCAATTGGGAATACCGCAGGATTATTTATTCTCTCGGCTGTATCAATGTTTGGTTTAGGTCTAATACTTCAAACATCAGTGGTTTTATTTACGATATTAAAGTTTATCGGTGCTGGTTATTTAATATATTTAGGTATCAAAAAATTCAGGAGCACTGATACCTTTTTTACTGAAGATACAACGGAAATAGTTGAAAAAATTGACTATTCCAAAAAATTTAAAGAAGCTTTTCTCATCGCAATTACTAACCCGAAGGCAATTTTATTCTTTATAGCTTTTTTCCCTATATTCATGGATACAAGCTTACCTGCTTTTCCTCAATTTATGGTTATGACACTAACATTTATGAGCATATCTTTTTTAAGTTTAATGACATACGGGTTTGTCGCAAAGTCAGCAAAATACTGGTTTAAAAATAAAACTATAGTGACAGTTTTCCATAGGATCACTGGTGGTATTTTTATTGGGTTCGGTATTGCTTTATCTCAAGTACAAAATTAAATAAGCTAACAAGTTACATCATCGGAAAATCAACTCGCTGGCGCTAGTCGTTTCCGCTGTGTAAGGCGTTATGAGTCAATAGAGAAATTCTGATGGATGAAGATATATCTACAAGATTAAGCGATGCAATTATTTTATCCAATAGACAGTACAGCTTGCTTATTGGTGAAATGAAGGGGAAGTATGCTCCAGAATTATATAAGCTGCACTTAGAAAAATTAGCTCAGATGATGGCTTTAAGTTTCGATATTCTTGATGAGCTGGGAAAAGAATTCCCTCATCTAAATCCAGAGGGAACTCTTAATGACCATTAACTCTAAAACTCATAACAAGTTTGTTAATGGTCGCCCATCGGGCTGGACCGCTAAAAGCGCTGCTTCGCAGCAACGCGGCCCATTACAAAGGCGTTAGGCATCAATAAATATGGAAGAATACGATCAAGTTGAACCAAAACCACTGCCGAGGTGGGTGACCTTTCCCTTAGGCATTTTTTTTGTTCCTTTCACTTTTTTATGTGTTATTGGTTCTTCCACGCTCATTCTTGCTCCTAATGTCCCACCAAGTGTTCTAACTGTCTCACTTGGTAGTATATTTTTGGCTGGCAGTTTGTGGGTTTTCTATCTATCACTGCGTTTGCTTTTTATAAACCCAAAAGGAAATTCTACTTTCATTGCACCAATTGGTTTAAAAGCTATTGCCTTAGTTTTTGCCGTCATACCAATTATTTCTCTAATAGTTGGCTCGTTCTGGGAAAAGCCGCTACTCCACATTGTTATGACAGTAGCGTATATTGGTATAGTTTTTAAATTGTGGGGCATGGCAAAATATAGGAAGCAAAATGCCTAACAAAGCCATCAAAAATCGGCCGTTACACGGCCTGGACTCGCAACAAGTTGCTCGCCTTTTATGGCGGCGTTATTGGTAATCGAAGGAAGAGAATGAAAAAAGTATTAAAGTGGATAGGAATTGTAATTGGAAGCGTTTTTCTGCTCATAGGCATATTAGTATTTTGGCTTTTTTCCTCCCAGCAAAAGCATAATAAGATTGCCATACCTTATATAGAAGAAACCGTTCCAGTTATTTCGACATGGGATGCTAATAAATCGATCAACTATTTTTCGGAAGAAGCACAAAAGTCCTTCAGCTCAGAAGATTTCAATAAAGTAATGAAATTTCTTTCAAAAATGGGAGAATTGCAGAGTTTAGGTGTGCCTCAGTTTCAAACGGTATCATCTTCAGTTACTGCCTCGAACGGAAAACAAGTATTAGTAAGGTATCTCGTTCCAGCGGAGTATGAAAATGGGACTGCTGAGATTACGATCACCTTAGAATACAATAACAAGAGATACAGATATTACTCGTTTAACCTTAACTCAATGGCATTAACCGAATAAACCAATAACAAGGCTGTCAATAGGGACCTCCGTTCCGTTGGCGCTTTTTTGTGGTAGTTACCACAAAAAATAACCAACTACACTCCGGCCCATTACAGAAAGCAAAAGGGTGAAGCAAAAGGGTCAGACTCGATTGAAAGTAATGAAGCAAAAGGGTCAGACTCGATTGAAAGTAAAAGGGTCATAAATCACTCGTGAAATACTTATGAGTATTTTGAAAAAAGAGTTAGAGAAAAAAATATTAGATTTGTCCGATGTTACTATCCAAACGTATGAAGGTAAGGATGGTGAATTTTCTTCATTTGTGTATAAAAATAAAGAGTTTGCTCATTTTCATAATGATAATGAACTTGATCTACGACTAACCAAACAAGTCATAGTCAATGAAGGTGTTCTTCATCCAAGTGACTCTATTAATCATCCTAAAAGGTCTAAAGCTTCACCTTGGATAGAATTACGATACAAAAATAAAAAAGAGCTTGCTAAGGTATTTGGCTATGTTAAGTTGGCTATTGCACAAATTAAGTAATCAATTTATAACAAATTGCTCAGTTTACTCTGGTCACAAAAACATGTGATTTCCGTGGGACGCACTACGCATTGCTTCATGCGCCCCTTAGTAAGGCGTTAAACGGTAAACATTTATGGGAAAAAAACAAGCATTTAGTCTAATAAAAGGATATACATTTTCCTTCAAAGATGAGGGAAAGGATATTCAAGCTTGGTTTAGTGCACTTACAGGCTTAGAAAGAGTGTATATAAACGGAGAGCTTGTTTCTTCTCAAAGAAACTTGTCTACTGACTCCACTAATAAATTCAGCATAGGCTATAATGAATACTCAACAAACATGAGAGTAGAGAATATATTTAAGGGGCCATTTGTATGTACACTAAGTAAGAATGGAAAAGAATATAAGCGACAAAAACTAATATTTCCTAAACTGCGGTCTAAATCCAAAAAAATCTCAATTTTTACTCGGTTTTTGTTTTTTATTGTTCTGGGCGGACTGTTTGGTTTTGCTAGCTCATATTGGCAATTTCCAAAAGAGTCACTCTATTTTTTTATTGCGACAGTATTTGTAGTAATTTATTTATACTATCGTTCTGACTATAAAGATTTAAAACCGATAATTAAAAATGAGGAAATCATTTAACAAGTTAAATCACACTTATAATTAGGTTCAGATAAGAGTTTTCAGTTAATGACTTTATTACACCGTCATCTCTTTAAACACCACTTAACGTGACACAGCTCACAATTATTGAGCAAACTTGTCCGCTCTTTACATGGCAATAGTAAACGTTATGGTTTTGGATTTCAGCAATCTGTACCCTTTTTAGTGTAATACGCTTACTAGGACTGATTAGCGTATAGAATACGGCTTGAGTTAACCGATCGGGTCAGGATGATTTTTATTGGCCGTTTTTTGAGCTAATTAACATCATTCACAAATAATTCACTACTACACCTTTATTCTTACATAAACCTTATATAGCACCCGCACTCATTGATTGTTATTATCAAACTATAGAACCCCTAAAATATTACCCATTTAACAAAACCAAGGACGTACATTGAAAATTATAATTTATGTAATGTTATTATCCTCTCTAATTGCTTGTAGTAATAAATCAGGGAAAGAAGAAAAAGAATTAGCCACACAAGCCTTTATTAACTGTGATTTTTATAGCGCAAAGCAAAACGCTGAATTGGCCGTAGAATACGGTGGAGAAAATGTAGAAGTTGTCGTTCCGGCTTTATTGATCATTGGAAAAAGTTCGGAGTTTTTGGGGCAACAAAATACAGCTTACGACAGAATCGTCACATTAGTACCCGGCATTAATAATAAATCAGAAGCTGAAAAAATAGCTGATCAGTTTATTAACCAGCTATCAAAAATGGCGCCTGAAAAAGTAAAGGCATGCCCTGAATTACAAAGTTGAATGACTCTTCACTTGAATGTTAATTAAAATATAGGATTTTTAATGGGAATTATTATCGCCGGCTTATTTGTAGTCATTTTTTGTATTTTTCCGGTCATGTTTACGGCAAGAAAACTGGGTGCCGAGAAGGCGGATCTTCTGGATTGTATTATTGCTATATTAGTGGCAACACTATTTTCCAGTATTATTGTTCCCTTTCTTCCTGGAGCAATGAGTAATGAAGTGCTGGGTTACGCTTATAGTTTCTTAGTAGCAGGCTTAGCTTACAAACTTATCCTTAGAGCAAGTTATATTGTCAGCGTGTTGATCGCTTTAATTTCGACTGTGATTACTTATATCGCACTCCATATCGTTAGCCTTGTTGTCGCACAAATATGAAAGCACTTACCACTGGTTTCAATCCCACTTACTACGAAGACGCCCCAAACCTTGAGGACATAAAAGATCTAGACGGTTATGCTGTTCTTGAATTTGGCGCACCATGGTGCGGGCACTGTCGGGCCGCCGCGCCGGCTATAGAAAAAGTTTTATCTCAAACGGAGATGCCCCATATTAAAATCTTTGATGGCAAGGGCAAACGTTTAGGGCGTCACTTCGGTGTACGTCTATGGCCTACTCTTATTCTATTAAAATCGGGACAAGAAATGGAAAGGGTTGTGAGGCCCACCGAGCCTCACCCGATAGAAACACTACTGGCTTTGGCCCAATAGTATTTTGAGATATTTTATAGAAGGATTAAAAATACCGTTCTAGCGTGAGCTGTAAGCGGTCATCTTTATCAACAGCACTGGCGGGGTCACTACTGTTTTTTGCATCAAATAGCAGGCCCTCTAACGCCACTGTCCAGTTATCATTTATACGGCGGGAGGCTTCGATTAAAAAGCTCTTTGTGTAATAGTCCGCATCGTAACTCAAGCCCACTAAGACGGCTGTATCATTGCTGTCGTTTAAGGTTAAACGCGCACCTGCATAAATATCATTTTGCGCAATAGCATTCGCTTCTTGTCCGCGCTCATCCCACCCGTATTCTAGCAATAAACCTACGTCAGTAGCCGATTGATTCAAGCCGTATAAAGTATATTCAAAACCCGCTTGGGTCGCTGCGTATTCATCAAGGTCGCTGTCTTTATAGAGAGCCTCTAATTTAAATAACCAACTATCAATCGTCGCTTGTACGTCAATACCGAATTGCGACACCTGCTGATAATAAGGTCTTAAAACGGGGTTACCATCCACTAGTGATACTTGTAGTAATGGTTCACGATCCGTGCCTTCGAACCAATAAGTTCCGATATCAAATAAACCTAAGGAGTGAGACCAACGCAAAGCAAAGTCGATATGCTTCTCTTCTTTATCGGATTCATAAGTCGCATTATCCGTATCGACGACAAGCCCACTGCGTAAGCGGCCATCTTCGCCAGCAAAGGTACGCTCTCGAAAACCTGCCAACACAAAGAAATCAATAATGCCGCTATCCGTCACACGAGAGACGCTTAGCATTGGCTGGCCTAATTTTTCTTCGCCATCAAAAGAGTCCACAGCATCGGTTTGATTAATAACATCGACTAGGTGGTTGAATTCGGTAACGCCCCAAAACACTTTACGAATACCCGTATGAAACTCCCAGTTACCATTCACATGCAACCAAGAGAGTTCACGAATATCGCCATGGGTGCGTTCTTCATCACGCTCATCAACACGGACAAAAGGTTTAAAGGTAACGCTATCATCACCCGAACCCAACTCCCAATAGAACTCGGGCTCGGCGGCAACTGAAATATTGCTGCGGTAATCTTGCCCTTCAAACTGCCCTTCGTCAGCATAGACTGTTGCCTCAAAATCTAACTTACCCGATATTTCTACTGCATAAAGCAAGGGGCTGAAACAGAGAGTCGGTGCCGACGCAAATAATAGCGCTAATAAGGGTGAACGTACTTTTTTCATATCAATCTTTATTTAGCGCGCTTAAGTGTATTTTTATTAAAATCACTGTCGCTCAATCCGGTTTGAAATTGGTACTCTTCCCACACTAAGTCAGTAGTCTTTTTAGTTTGATGATTGACCATTTTCATACCTTCTGCACGCCAATACTTATCGAGGTATTGTTTATAGCTGGTGACTGTCAACGTTTTTAACAAACTATCTCGACGATCATAGAA
The DNA here is from genome assembly GCA_050633525.1 of Cellvibrionaceae bacterium. Lineage (GTDB taxonomy): Bacteria > Pseudomonadota > Gammaproteobacteria > Pseudomonadales > Cellvibrionaceae > CANLBN01. The sequence goes on along the minus strand of JBOEGR010000020.1, from coordinate 100,690 downwards.
TTCGGTTTTCCAATTGCGGTACTCTTCTTTATCGATCCAAGCAACGCGGCGGGTATAACCAGAATATTTATCAACTGGGTACTGCTCAACAACAAAACAGGTGCCAGCTTCACACGCTTCTTCACGTAAAAACTTATAGGTATACTTTTCTACCTCAAATGACGCTAAGTCTTCGTACGCAAATTCCGACCCCATAAATGGACCCGACTTATTGCGTGAAGCAATACGCTTGACTCGCTTTAGTGCAGGCAAATAAAGCCATTGATCATCTGCGCCTACGGGATGAGAAAAGCTAAGAAAGGCGGTGCCTTTGACGTCTCTAGGGTGATCAAAAATATTCAAACTTTTGTCACCATCCCCCTGCACTTCTAAAGTTTTTGCGCGAATTTCTCGGGTACTCTCTTGGCCAGCCGCATTACGTAACACCATTTTTAAACTACTTTGGCTATCACCCCAACCAATATCGCGCTGCTTCGATTCAGTTGCGATTGCCAAACCCTTCACTTCTGCGTCTGTTGCTGCGGAAGCTGAAGCATTAACACCCAATAAACTCAGCGCCAATACGGCCAAGCCAATTTTCTTACTATTCATCATACTCAATCCTTTTATATTGAAGCTTTTGCTATTGAAACTAACAGGCTTTAGTGTCATCACTGTTTTAAGCGGTAGCATGTTGATTGTCTCCTTTTGTGGTTTCTGCTGTATTCGTTTGTGTTTGCTTCATATCTTTTTCGATGGCCATCAATAAAGGCGGCAAGAACAAGAAATCGATAATGAGTGCGATCCCAATAGTAATCGCTGTTAGCAAACCCATATCGGCATTTAATTTAAAGCTTGATTGAGCCAGAACCATAAAGCCGGCAATCAGTACCAATGTGGTAATCCACAAGGCACGGCCAACACTAGCAAAGGCATAACGCACGGCTTCTTCTGTGGTTTTATTTTTATCGCGTTTTGCACGCAAATATTTACTTAAAAAGTGAACCGTATCATCAACTACAATTCCTAAAGTCATACCAGTCACGACTGAAAGCGCTAAACCAATTTGTCCATCGATAAAGTACCAAAGCCCAAAACCCATTGCTGCCGGCACTAAGTTAGGTATTAAACTAATGGCGCCAAATTTGATAGAACGCAATGCAATACCCAATAACAGCGAAATCAACATTAAGGCTAAACTTGTACCAATTAACATGGACTGAATATTACGCTGCCCGATATGAGCAAACATCAAAGTCGGGCTCGCAATATGCACGGTGTAGTCATCAGCATTTTCGATAAACCACACCTTCATGCGTTTTTCAAAAGCGATATTCTCGGTGCTGGTTAAATTTTTTGTAGTAATCACAATACGGCTTGCGGCTTTATCTACGTCGATTTGGTTATTGAGATCCAAGCCATAAGGTAAAGACAACTCATAAAGCAATAAATATTGTGCCGATAATTCTCGATCTTCTGGCAAACGGTAATAACTAGGGTCGTCGCCGTGCATATTTTTATTTAAACGCCTAAGCACATCAGACAATATACTCACGTTATCTGTTTCTGGTTGCTCTCTTAACCAGTCACTAAACTTGGCTAAGGTTCCAAGGTATTCAGGCTTATTAATACCACTTGATTCCTTAGTATTCACCTCAATCTCTTGCGTCATCAAACCTGACATACGCTCTTGCATAAAATCTGTCGACTGACGAAAGGGAACTGACTCGTCAAAGTATTCAACAAAATTATCATTTAATTCATTTTGCGGAACAAACACGGCCAAGCCAATAATAATGAACGCAAAGGTAGGCAATAATATTTTTCGTTTTGTAATAACAAATTCAGCGATGTTATCCAAAAAGTCATTTTTATCTTCTACTTTGAGTTTGACTCTAACCGGCAATACTGTGAGCAAAGCAGGAAAAACTGTAATTGAAAACAAAAAGGCTAACATCACACCCATTGCCACTAAATTACCTAAATCATTAAAAGGCGGCGAATCAGAAAAGTTCATACTTAAGAAGCCAATCGCCGTCGTGACACTGGTCAATAAGATCGGCTGAAAATTAGCGCGCAAACTCTCTAGGATGGCAATTTTTTTCTCTTTACCTTGCCGCATCTCATAGAGCATGGTGGTCAAGATATGAATACAGTCCGCTACTGCCAAGGTCAGTATTACAGTTGGCGCACTGGCAGAGGGGCCAGTCAAATAAAAACCCAACCAACCTGCTAAACCCATGGTCGATAAGATTGAAAACATAACAACAAAAATTGTTGCAATGCTGCCACTAATGGTTCTTAAGAGAAGAATCATAGCCAGCGCAACCACGCCAAACATAATCGGTACTAGGGTTGCGTTATCATTTAATGCAGATTCACTGAAAGTATTGTTCATGATAGTCATACCGGATAAATAAATATCCAGTTCGGGATGAGCATCAATCAATTCTTGTTGAATTTCTCTGACTTTAACAACCACTTCAGGTAATTCTGTTACGGGGTCAATCCCGGGTAACTGCACCGTTGCATTGACTACCGTCACTGAGGCATCTTCTGAAATGAGTTTTTTATGGAGAACAGGTTCATTAAGGACAATATTTTTTATTTTGTCCATATCAATGTTCGGCAGCAACTCTGGCTCTAGCACTAAGTCTTCTACGAGCAGGTCATCACCCTCGGCAGTGGTGTGCTGATAATTGGTAACGGAATCAACTCGGCTTGTGTAGGGAATTTGCCATGCATCATTGGTGAGTTTATGAATGGCCGCTAATGTTTCTTCTTTAAAAACAACACCGTCTTTAGGCGCAATAATAAAAGCCACATTATCATTTTTAGTAAAGGTTGCCTGCATATTTTCAAATGCAGTCAACTGAGGGTTTTCTTTACCAAAAAATACACGATAATCCGATTTAAAGGTCAGCTTTGAACCACCATATGCCACTCCCATTACGGCTAGCAAAGTCACCAAAATGACTAAAAATGGCCGTCGTATCATTAATGCAAACAACGCTTCTTTTGCTGTGCTCATGTTCCCCTGTCCTCGTTGATTTTTTTTAACGAGACCTTTGCTTGAAAAAATTATCTTCTGTACAAGGGTCTCTACTTTATTGACGAATCGTCACCAAATAACACAAAAAAATAACGCAATGCGTTATTGTTATATTTACCTCTTCCATCTATTTACCTCTCCTAGGCAGCGCGCAAAAAAATACCTTGCTGCTCTAGCACATCAACTTCACCAGCAAAGACGTCACTCTTTAACCAACAAAGAAATTCTTTTTGCTCTCTTGCGGAGGCCTGCCAGCCTAAACCATCCATTACAATATTACTGTGCGCAATAACACGGTCCTCTAAAATCATTCCTGTCATAGTACTGCACGCTTTTTCGCCATTAAGCAGCAAGCCAATCGTTCCAAAAGCCATTGCCCAAGTCGAAAACGAAACCTGCTGGGCATCAACACCCTCTTTTAAAACGAGTTCTTTTTTTGATATCGCTTCTTGAATAATACTGTGCATCACACTAAATAATTTTTCATCGAGTAGGTCATGCTCTTCTCTGCGCTTTGGCGAGGCCTTTTCAAACAATTCTGTTTTGGCATTCATGACCAAAGCAAAATGTTGTGGCGATAACAAAACAGAGAGCATATAAGCGAAACCAATCGCAGTCATTTTGTCGCGCGCACTTTCTTCGATAGCCGCTGCGCGTAAAAATAAATCTTTCACGCTGCGCATATTGCGATTGCATAAGCCGGCGAGCACATCCTCTTTTGAGGAGAAATGGTTATAGAGCGTACCTTTTGAATAAGAAATCTCGGAAACTAACTTATCCATCGTTAAGGCCACGATGCCCTGCTTAGAAATAATATCCAAGGCACCATCAAGAATGCTGTCTTCACGAGCATCTAGAGCTGCTTGATCAATATAACGAGGTGCCATTTAAGAAAGTGCCATTGTAAGAGAGTGCCATTTGCGTGCTTAGGCGGTATAGCCAAATGCTAGAGGCCTGAATAGGGAGCGATTAAACTCCTTTTATGACGATCCGTCAACAACAAAACCAATAAAAATGACGGTTCGTCAACAAAAGTAGCTTTATCTGCTTATTTCAGCCCAATAGCTGAGTCTATAAGCCGGTTTTGCTATGATGCTGTTTTCTATTCCAATTCAAGGCGCCTTGAGCAACATGCATAATTCAGAATCACCCCGCCCAAAGGAAAACCAACAAACATTGACCATAGCAACGCGCAAAAGCGCTCTAGCATTGTGGCAAGCGGAGTTTGTAAAAGCAGAACTAGAAAAGCACCACCCTGAGCTACACGTCGAACTACTACCTATGACCAGTCGGGGGGATAAGATATTGGATGTGCCACTGGCTAAAGTAGGTGGCAAAGGCTTATTTGTTAAGGAGCTGGAACACGCCTTATTAAATAATGAGGCCGACATTGCCGTACATTCCATGAAAGACGTGCCCATGGAGTTTCCTGAAGGCCTAGGTTTACCCGTTATCTGCGAACGCGAAGACCCGCGCGATGCCATGGTATCCAATACCTTTGCCTCATTTGATGACTTACCCAAAGGGGCCATCGTGGGCACTTCCAGCTTACGCAGGCAATGCCAGCTGCTCGCCCAGCGACCTGATCTCGATATCCGATTCCTACGCGGTAACGTGAACACTCGCCTCGCTAAGCTGGATGCGGGCGAATACGATGCCATTATTCTTGCCAGTGCGGGTCTTATTCGCCTCGGCATGGGCGAGCGTATTACTGACACTCTGACACCTGAAACCTGTTTGCCAGCCGGTGGTCAAGGTGCCGTCGGCATCGAATGCCGAAGCGATGACAGCACGACGATTGCCTTATTAGCATGCCTACAGCATACCCAAACCACGGAGTGTGTGACCGCCGAACGCGCTATGAATCGACGCTTAGAGGGCGGCTGCCAAGTGCCTATCGCATGCTATGCCATCCATACTGATAAAGGCTTGTGGCTACGCGGGCTAGTGGGCAACCCTGACGGCAGCGAGCTTATCAGCAAAGAGATTAATGGCGATGTCAGTGAAGCTGAATTCATGGGGGTTGAACTCGCGGAGAGCTTACTCAGTGCCGGTGCAGGTAGGATATTGGATGCGGTATATGGCCGAGACAAAACATAAGGGCATGTCTAAACCCAACTTAAGCGGCTTACATATTCTAGTGACCCGCCCCGAGGCACAAGCATTGCCATGGGCAGCGCAACTCAATGCGCTTGGGGCAAGAACCGTGGTTCAACCCATGCTAGCCATCGAAGCTTTGACTCAAGACAAAGATAACCAAGCCATTAAAAACCGTTTATTGAACCTCGATAAGTACCAAAAAGCCATTTTCGTGAGTCAAAATGCTGTGGAATACGGTGTTGAATGGATCGATGAATTTTGGCCTCAGTTACCCACACGGCTGGCTTTTTTTGCTGTAGGCGAAACAACAGCGCATCTTTTAAGCGCTAAACTAGAGTACTTAGGTGCTAGCGTATGCGCCGCAAAACACGCCATGAACAGTGAAGCACTATTAGAGCTAAATGAATTACAGGACGTAAAAGGCGACAATATTTTAATTTTTCGTGGACAAGGTGGCCGCACCCACTTAGGGAAATCACTTGAAGCAAGAAGCGCTTTGGTAGATTATTGTGAGCTATATGCTCGCGTTCTCCCCAAGCAAATAGACACACACAAAATAAACACGCTGTGCACGAGTACATTGTCGACTGTGGTGGCTGTTCACAGTGGAGAAACTTTACACAATTTATGTGAGGCAGTAGAGACCACGCAATTAGAGTGGATCAAACAACAAGCATTATTAATACCCGGTGATCGAGTAGCGAATATTGCGAAAACACTGGGTTTTAACACACTGATTATCGCAGAGAATGCGACCCACGAGAGCATGATAGGGGCACTCAATGACTGGCGACAAAAACAAAACACAAAATAATAATCCAGCAGATAAAAACACGGATCAAAAAAGCGAGACAAACAAGGATGCTAAACCATCACCTGTCGTTGAAAAAGCCACAGAGAAAAAACCTGTAAAAAAAACCGCTGCCAATAAAAAAGGCGGTTCATTATTGGTACTGATTTTACTGTTTATTATACTTGCTGCTCTTACCGCTGGAGGCTATTTTGCTTGGCAATATTGGAATGAATATTCGTCTAAGCAAGAACAGCGCATTCAAGCCTTAGAAAGTGTGGCTGCAAAACAGAGCAGTCAGGTTGAAACGCTATCTGCACAACAAAATGAGCAAAGCCAAGACCAAGGCGAATTATTCAATGCGATTAAATCAAGCCAAGAAGCGATCCAGCAACGTTTAGATAGTCACACTCAACGCATACGCGCCTTAGCCGGCACGAGCCGTGATGACTGGCTACTGGCAGAAGCCCGTTATTTATTGCGCTTAGCCAACCAGCGACTATTAGTTGAACGTGGTACTGACGGCGCACGCGCACTATTAGAATCCGCCGATAATATTTTGCAATCAGTCGATGATTCTGGTGTCATGCCCGTACGCAGCGCTATTGCCAATGAAGTCATTGCACTTAAGCTGGCCAAAACGGTTGATCGCCAAGGGCTTTATCTGCGACTGAGTGCGCTCAAGCAACAAATACAAGCCTTACCGCTTATCCCTTTTCGAACTCAAGATAATGAACAAAGCATCGGTACTGCTGATGACACAAGCACCACGCTAGAAACAAACGAAGATAACCCTTGGTATTATGCGATATGGAATAGTATTAAACATACTTTTGGTAATCTCGATCGCTTTGTTCAAATTCGTGATCATGATGAAGCACCCGAATTACTCATAAGCGAAGCTCAGCAACTCCAAACGATTAATCATTTAATGCTGATGTTTGAGCAAGCCCAATTCGCTTTACTGCATGAAGAGGAAATGATTTACAGAAACAGCTTGGAAGAAGCGATTAATTGGTGGACTAATTATTACTCTCACTATAATGAGTACGAAGTACTTCGAAGTGAAATGAGAGAATTACAGCAAGTAAATGTGATACAAGTCCTGCCCGACATTAGCCGCTCTTCTGAATTACTGACAGATTATATTGAGCGCTTTCATAAACTCAACACAGCAGAAGCATCAAACACAAGCACCGCACCCACTCCTGCACCAGAACCCAAAACAAACACTGAGGTCACTACAGATACAATACCCGCTAACGCCGACTCTCCTGTTGAGGAGCCACAATCATGATTCGTGGCTTTTTATTATTTGTTTTATTTCTTGTTGTTGGCTCCTTTCTGTATCAGCTTATATCACAAGGCAGTGGCTATATCTTAATCGTATGGGGTAAAACCAGTATCGAAATGAGTATCTGGTTTGCTATTTTTGCACTTATTATCATTCTATTTAGCGCTTGGTTTATTTGGGCTTTGTGTAGCGGTAGTTTACGTGGTGTTATTGCTGCCAAGCGTAAGGTATTTGGCTATGGAGATGAAAAAGCCCAAGCAAAAACAGTCGATGGTTTAATTGATTTTATCGAAGAGAATTGGCCACTAGCCTTAAGAAAACTTACACGTTCAGCCGGCAAAGTGCAGGCACCCATTATTAACTATCTCGCTGCGGCTCGCAGTGCCTACGAACTAGGTGATGAACAAGGCGCGCTAGAATTACTGCATAAAGCAGAAACTAGTAATGAACGTGGTGGCCTTGCGGTAGCCATTACACAAGCCAGAATGCAATTGGCAAACAAACAATATGAACAAGCTTTAGCGACATTAGAAAGAGCCAGCGCCATTCGGCCAGAGCACCCGCTTGTACTAAGCTTGAGACAAGAAGTTTATACTGCACTGAAAGACTGGTCAGCATTAAAAGCTTTACTCCCACAACTCAACAAAAACGATATAGGTTCGACGGCTGAACGACACCAACTAGAATTACAATTACACAAAGAAAAACTCAATGAACAAATCGAAAAACAACGATCCCTTAATGAAGATGAAAAGAAATCGAACTTAGCCGCAATATGGAGTGACATCCCTAATCATCTGCAACACGAAGAATCTATTTTATCTCTTTACGCTAGCCAGTTAATGGCATTTGGCGAGCACGATACAGCTGAAACACTATTAGCTTCGGGCTTACAAAAACAATGGCATGGCCAATGGATAGACCTTTATGGTTTATTACTTTGTGAAAACACAACTAAGCCGCTTAAAACGGCAGAAAAATGGCTTAAGGAATATTCAAATAGTCCAAATTTATTATTAGCGCTAGGGCGTTTGTGTGTACAGAATCAACAATGGGGGCGCGCAGTTGACTTTTTTAAAAACAGTATCGCACTTCAACCTCGCGCTGATGCCTATGCAGAACTGGCTAGAATGTTAGATTATATGGGCGAAACGGAAAAAAGCATTGCCTATTATAAAAAAGGACTGATGACATCCACCAGCGTATTAACGAATGATGCCATTTATAAGCAATCTTAATGCTTAAAATATTTGCTTAATAGTCACGCCTAAAACTTGTGGTTATTATCCAAATCTAAATTATTAATTTTTGATTTTCCTAATAGCTTTAACAAGCAATTTCTTATAAAGCGTAATTTAGGATATAAAAACTCTGCTCGCGCTTTGGAGCGAAAAAGCCAATAATTAAAGCGGTTCAGCCAAGACGATTCACTGCCCATCGAAGTTAATATATGTATCGCTTCTGAGCCGTAATATAATTGATCATCAACTTTTACCACCATGCCTTGATCGATATCTAAACCTTTTTCGGTAATTTCTTCCATCACCTCGGAATTTTCTCTGGCATCGACTAAGACAAGCTCGCCCACACTTTCTCTAATACGAATAATATTGCAATAAAAATGACAAGCAGGGCATTGCTTGTCATACACCACTAAGATTTTTGGTTTAGAGGTATCTAAACGCTGATCGTTTTTATTAGCCTGGTATTGTTCTAACACAGAGCGATAACCCTCTTTAAAAGTCGGATAAGTAAACTCATAACCACTAGCGAGTAAGCGACGATTACTACAGCGTTTACTGCTGCGTAATGTTCTGCCCAGCGGCTTTGGCTGCAGATGGTCTTTAGGTAATAACAATTGTTCCGCTAACCATTGTTTCACATCGTATAATGGGCTTGGTTCGCAATCACTTGCCAAGTAATGCGACTCAATAGCTGATGTTTTTTGTGTTTCAATAAGGTGCTTTAACACACCGGCACAATCATCTGCATGAATCCGATTGCTATAGAGTATCGGCTCTTTAGCAGCTCCGTGACCATCTTCTACTTGTTCAATTAAACGTTGGCGACCGGGCCCATAAATGCCAGAGAATCGAACAATACAACAAGGAACCCTGCTTGTTAAAAAGTATTCAGTAAATAATTGTTCTGCTTCCAATAGACGTTTACCACTATAAGAAGATGGCTCTGTCACCGATTCTTCATCGACCCATTCGGCATTTTTTTGGCCGTAGACACCGGTACTCGATACAAAAATGATTAAGCGTGGTTGATGAGACTGCTTGGACAGAGAGGCTAGCAGGGTTGCGCTCGTCTCGACATAGGCTTGCCTGTAACCTTCATCACTCATTTCACTCGGCGTCATTGTCATCACAATCACATCAAACTGATTCGCTAAAACCTTATTCATTGCGGATTGATCACAAAGGTCAGCTTGGATCATATCTGCGTAGTCGCTTGTTACTTGCGAGCGCCTAATACCTGTAATGGCATAATTAAGCGAGGAATCTAACGCAAAGGCTTTTGATAAGCGCTGAGCAATATCGCCAAAGCCAAGTAATAATATTTTTTCACTCATCATGCGTTTTTAAAAACACTCCCAAAATAAAGGCCAATTAGAATCAGTATACCACCAAGAAAATGATACCAATACAAAGTTTCACTTAAGACAGGCACCGCAATAAGGGCAGCAAATAAGGGCATTAAGTAGCACGATAAAGCAGATACACTTGGCCCGACTATTTTGACACCGTGATTCCAAAACACATAAGCTAAAATGGAAGGAAAAATGGCAATATAAATAAAAATAGGAGCCGAATCGAAACGTAAAGAAAACGAAGGCAACTGTATAAGTTCGACTAAAAATAAAACCGCTGACAAAGGCAAACCCGCAGCGATCAATACTGTTAATAACACAATAGGATTTAAGTCAATCGGATACTTACGCAATATAACTGAATAAAGAGCCCAGAGCACAGCCAACCCAAAGATCATAAGGTCACCCTGATTAAAGCCCGCCCCAAACACGTCATATAATAATGAAATTTGCCCGCGACTGATAACGATAAATACGCCTGCTAAAGAAACAAGAATGCCGAGTAGTTGCCAGTTGCTAGGGCGTACTTGCAACAACAACCAACTTGCCAGCAGTGCAACCAAGGGTAAAGCGGAGCTGACCAGAGTGATATTAATCGCTGTGGTAGAGTGAGCGGCCAAATACAAAACCGAGTTATAGGTAGCAATGCCCATAATACCTAGCACAATAATAACAAACCAACGTTCACGGATAATCGGTAAACTGACTTTCCAATAGGGCAATGCGAAAGGAAGTAACAATAAGAACGCGAATAGCCATCGACCAAAGACTAAAGTCAGCGGGGGTATATCGTCAACGACAAAACGTGCAATTACCGCATTACCCGCCCAAAATAAATTGGTCAATGCCAAACCGATTAAGGCAATTGTTTTAGGAGAAAATGGTATATTCATTTAATATACTAACTAATCGAAAGTTTGCGTAAAAAATTCATATAAACACAACGCAAGATATCATAACTATAAACCTCTGCCAGTTCGTCATAAACAGGTTTTAACCTGCCGCCTTCTTCTGTTAAGTTGTGCTCAGCTAAGCAGCCTTCAATTAAACTTAATTCTTTTTCGCTAAGCTCAATCACATCACCTAAACTAAGCTTACCTTCTTTTATTAATTGAGAAGCATGAGAATAAACAGTACTCACCGAAAGGGATCGCTCTTCAGCAATTACATCTGCCATCTTGTCTTGTTGAAACAGTGCAAAACTAGCCATCACAGTGTCAGATAAAACCGCATCGACTATATCCTTATCATATTGTTGAATAACTGCTAAAAAATCAGCTGCATATTTCTCTTGTTTTTTAGCGCCGACACCACTGAGCTTCGCAAATTGCTCGCTAGTCTCCGGGCGGACCTCTGCCATTTCCATTAAAGTACTATCATGGAAAATGACATAAGGTGGCACTCCTTGTGACTTGGCCAATGTCGCACGGCAAGACTTTAATGCATCCCATATCGCACCATACTGTTGTTGCGCTTGTGATTTTTTTTGACGCAGATTACTTTTTCCTGCAACACTTTTATCAATAGAATCTTTGCGCAAAGCAATAGTGGTTTTTCCCTGCAACAAAGAGCGGCAAGTTTCTGCTAACCGAACGGCATTGTAATGATTAAAGTCTATATGCAATAAACCACGTGCAATTAACTGTCGATAAACCGATCGCCATTGCTGTTTGTCAAGATCTTTACCAATACCGTATACGCTTAAGTGATGGTGGTTAAACTGTTGTATCTTTTCTGTTTCTGCGCCACGCAATACATCCACTAAATGACTCACGCCAAAACGCTGCTCTGTGCGATAAGCACAACTAATCGCCTTGCGCGCGGCTTCTGTACCATCCCAGACTTCCGCAGGCTTAATGCACATATCGCAATTACCGCACTGCTCTACCGAATCGTCGCCAAAGTAATGTAAGAGTGCGTGTCGGCGGCAAGAAGTAATTTCACACAAGCCCAACATTGCTTCCAGCTTTTGCTGTTCAATACGCTTATATTCAGCATTACTTTGCGTCACTTCGCCTTGCGCCATCATTTCGCGTAATTTGATAACGTCCTCTAAACCGTACACCATCCATGCGTTCGCCGGTTCACCATCACGCCCCGCTCGACCCGTTTCTTGATAGTAAGCTTCAATGCTTTTAGGCAAATCAAGATGGGCAACAAAACGCACATCCGGTTTATCGATTCCCATCCCAAACGCTATAGTGGCAACAATAATAATATTGTCTTCACGTAAAAAACGTTTTTGATGGCGCTCTCTTAGTTCGTGGGATAAACCCGCATGATAAGGTAAGGCGGTAAAACCTTGGGCAGATAACCACTCTGCTGTTGTTTCTGTTTTCTTGCGCGATAGGCAATATACAATACCAGAGTCATTGGCATGCTCATTTTTTAAAAAGCGTAATAGCTGCTGCTTGGGTTGATTTTTTAAAGCAATTCGATAGCAAATATTGGGGCGATCAAAACCCGCTAGAAATTTTTCGGCTTGAGCAAGCGACAGGCGTTCTGATATTTCTTCTTGTGTTCGAGAATCTGCGGTCGCAGTTAATGCAATACGTGGCACATCTGGAAACTGTTCAGCCAATAAACGTAATTGCAAATAATCTGAGCGGAAGTCATGTCCCCATTGCGACACACAATGTGCCTCGTCAATTGCAAATAGAGCAATATTTGCTCGCTGCAATAGGGACAAGGTACGCGCCTGTATTAAACGTTCTGGTGCAATATAGAGCAGGTCGCACTCACCATCGATCAATGCCTGTTCTATATTTCGTGCCTCTTCAGCACTTTGTGTTGAGTTTAGGTAATGACTTTTAATACCTAATTCTTTTAGTGCATCGACTTGATCTTGCATCAGTGCAATCAAAGGAGAGATGACGACACCACAGCCCGGCCGTACAATCGAAGGGATTTGATAACAAAGCGACTTACCCCCACCTGTTGGCATAATCACCAGTGCATCATCGCCTTCAATCACCGATTCAATAATGGCTGCCTGCTGACCACGAAATGCATCGTAACCAAAAGTCGTTTTTAATATATCGAGGCTGCTGTGCATAAGGGGGTAAAGTAAAACCTATGAGAGAAGGTGTATTATTTAGGGTTTGCGCCGATTCGCAAAAGATCAGGCAGTGTAGCTATTTAAGATAAGTCTGCAAGCGATTAAATTACTAAAGAAGCTGTGACGGCGTTAATGTTTTTGCACACGCTCTCTTGTTGCCGATTTCATAATCTGCTTTACTATTGACAAATTTTATCAGCCTGGACAGATCAATTATGACCCTAACGGAATTGCGCTATATAGTGACACTATCACAAGAAGAACATTTTGGGCGCGCAGCAGAGCGTTGCCACGTATCACAACCTACTCTCAGCGTTGCGGTAAAAAAATTAGAAGAAGAGCTGGGCGTCGCTTTATTCGAGCGCTCTAAAACACGAGTCAGCCCAACACCGATGGGAGAACTCATCGTCACTCAGGCACAAAAAGTACTTGAGCAAACTTCGGCTATCAAAGATATTGCTAGCATGGGTAAAGATCAGCTCAGCAGCCCTTTAAAAGTAGGCGCCATCTTTACTATCGGTCCTTACCTTTTCCCTAAATTTATTCCTAAACTGCAAGAAATTGCACCTAAAATGCCACTCTATGTTGAGGAAGGCTTCACTGCCACCCTCAGGCAACGCCTGCGTAAAGGCGACTTAGACGTCATCATCGTGGCATTGCCATTTACGGAAGCAGATGTGGTTACACAAAAACTATACGAAGAGCCTTTCGTCGTATCGCTTCCAGCCAATCACCCTCTCGCTGCCAATGAAAGCATCAAAGCCGAGCAGCTTGCCGATGAAAATGTATTATTACTGGGCCCCGGCCACTGCTTTAGAGATCAAATACTAGAAGCTTGTCCTAATATCCAAAGCGCATCAGCTGACAATGCCACCGCCATTCGAACAGCAACAGAAGGTAGCTCTTTAGAAACCTTGAGACACATGGTTGCATCCGGTATTGGTATTACGATATTGCCAGAGTCAGCAGCGACCAGTCGTTATGAGAACGATGCTCTCGTCACTCGGCCTCTTGCAGATACTCAAGCCACACGTGATGTCGCCCTCGCTTGGCGAGCGAGCTTTCCCCGTCATAAAGCGATCGATGTTCTACGTGACGCCATTTTGAAAAGCCGTAAGAGCTAAGGCTTTGAATGGGTAATTTGGAATGGGTAGAAATGAAATAAGCGCTGCTGGAGTAAAGACGGTAAAGGCTAAACCCATCTTACTGCAGCAACAAGCTTTAACCAAACTCAAAGGCGTGGGTAAACAGCTTGCTCTACGTTTAGAAAAACTAGGGCTGTTTACACTACAAGACCTCCTGTTTCACCTACCCTACCGCTACGTCGATAGAACCAAGGTCACCCCCATTGGCCAGCTAATACCCCATCAAACAGCCGTAATAGAAGGCGATATCAGCGGCGCTAGTGTTGTCTTTGGCAAACGTCGTAGTCTCGTGTGTCGCCTAAAAGATGGGACTGGCACCATCAGCCTCCGCTTTTATCATTTTAATGCAAGCCAAAAACAGGCTCTCGAAGGTGGGGGTAATGGGGGGCGATTACGCTGCTATGGCGAGGTACGACCTGGGGCCTCAGGTCTGGAGATGTACCACCCCGAGTACCAAGTTTACAGCGCTGATTCACCCCCAGCCTTAGAACAAACCCTCACACCGGCCTATCACACCACCGAGGGTATCAGCCAACCTCGATTGCGCAGCTTGATCGAGCAAGCCTTTCAAATGGCAAGCGATACGATGCTGCCAAACTTATCCCCCAATACTGGCGACCATGACATCTCGCTACTTCAGCGTTTGCACTATCTACATTTCCCCCCTCAAAACGCCTCACTGGATGCGCTCTTAGAGGGTGAGCACCCCTATCAAGAACAACTCATTGTCGAGGAACTCACTGCTTATCAACTCAGCTTGCTCAGGTTGCGAGAGAAGCGTTTACAACAACAAGCCCCAGCATTAACCAAGGGCGCGGATTTAGTCTCTAGTTTTACCCAATCCCTCGCCTTTGAACTCACTGGCGCGCAACAGCGTGTTTGCCAAGATGTTGCTCAAGACATCAGACAAAGCACGCCAATGATGAGGCTCTTACAAGGTGATGTGGGTTCAGGCAAAACCGTCGTTGCAGCGATTGCCGCACTGCATGCCATTGCATCAGGTAAACAAGTTGCCTTAATGGCACCAACTGACATCCTAGCCGAGCAACATCGAGCTAGCTTTAACACTTGGTTTGAACCACTGGGGATTCAAGTCGGATGGCTAAGCGGCAAGCAGAGGGTAAAAGAGCGGCGAGAACAATCTGCTGCCATCGCCGAAGGGCGAGCGCAGCTGGTGGTCGGCACCCATGCACTATTTCAAGATGATGTTCGTTTCCATGATTTAGCCTTAGTGATTATCGATGAACAGCACCGCTTTGGTGTGCACCAACGCCTCTCACTGAGAGATAAAGGTGTCCAAGTTGATGCTGAAGAAAGCCAAACACCTCACCAGCTCATTATGACAGCAACTCCCATCCCTCGTACCTTAGCCATGAGTGCTTATGCTGATTTGGAATACTCCGTTATAGATGAGCTACCTAAAGGCAGGCAGCCTGTTGAAACCGTTGTCATTAGTCAAAAGCGACGAGAAGACATTATTGAGCGTATTTTTCACGCCTGCCAACAAGGTAGACAGACCTACTGGGTCTGCACTCTTATTGAGCAATCAGAAAGCTTATCGGCCGAAGCCGCTAAAGATACGGCAGCAGTATTAATAGAGCAACTGCCCAATATCAAGGTAGGCTTAGTGCATGGGCGCCTAAAGCCGAAAGAAAAAGAAGGGGTGATGGCAGACTTTAAAGCGGGCAATATCCAACTTTTGGTAGCAACCACGGTGATCGAAGTCGGCGTAGATGTTCCCAATGCCAGCCTAATGGTGATAGAGAACCCCGAGCGTTTAGGCTTGGCTCAATTACACCAGCTCAGAGGACGTGTGGGCCGAGGCAGTGTTGCCAGCCACTGCGTACTCCTATATGGAGAATCCCTTTCACAACACAGTAAAGCACGCCTACAAGCGATGCGCTCGACAAGCGACGGTTTTAAAATTGCAGAAATCGATCTCGAACTTCGCGGCCCAGGAGAAGTATTAGGCACCCGCCAAACCGGTGATATCGCGTTTAAAATGGCTGACCTGCAACGAGACTTGGGCTTGATGCCCTCCATACACGAACAGGCAAAACAAATACTATCTCAAGACCCTCAACTGGCCGAACAACTCATCGAGCGCTGGATAGGGCACAGTGAGCAATTTGCCCAAGCTTAAACCAAAGACTTATAGCTAAAAAGACGAGCCAGCAATCCCTGTAAAGCGAATTGATATAGGGCATTTTGACTTGATTACCACTATATACGCGACCTTTTCTATTTTTGAACTACACTGAAAGAAGTCTCTTTTTTTTCATGCTTTTATCTTTCAGGAGTTCAATTCGTGTCAGTCCCTTCAAATATCGAGCGCTTGCTCGACGGTTACAAAGTCCCTTATTCAGTTACTGAAGCGGCGACAATGGACCCTAAAGCAACCAATCAGGTCGTCGAGCTAAAGACCTACAACGCAGCAAGGGCCATTGTGCTGAAGAATGGCAATAATGAAAAAGTCATTGCCATTACACGCAACAATACCTTGCTGGATATTCAAAAGGTCAATGATATTTTTGGGGGTGAGCACGACCCCTTAACCGGAAAAGCCTTGGATGCATTTATGCAGCAATGCGGCGTAAGTGCGATTCCCGCACTACCTGCATTAAATAACTTACCTACTATCGTCGATGAAGGCCTACTAGGCTACGAAACCGTTTACCTTGATATCGGGGTCGGTACCCAATACATACAACTGGAACAAGCCCATTTTCAACAGCTAATCGGTGATGCCAAAGTCAATAACATTGTCGCGACACTGACATCGTTAGAAGAGCCTAAAAACCCAGCTGACGATCCAAGTAATATTGAGAAAAGTGTTAGCCTATTTACAGAAATGCGCATCAAGCAGCGCTTAGAAGAAACTCTCGAATTTCCACCCCTACCAGCAACTGCCGACAAGATTATTCGGCTTCGCGTTAACCCTCATGCTGATATCAGCGATCTTACTGACATTGTCGAGCTAGATGCCAGCTTATCAGCACAAGTAGTCAGCTGGGCAGCATCGCCCTATTACTCTGCACCAGGTGCAATCAAATCGATTCACGATGCAATTGTGCGTGTTTTGGGTTTCGATATGGTGCTTAATTTAGCGCTAGGGCTCGCCTTAGGTAACACCCTAAAAATGCCTAAAAATGGTCCTCACGGTTGTATGCCTTACTTTCAACAATCGGTTTATGTGGCAGCCGCCACCGAGGCTTTGGTGACCTGTATCCCTCGTGAAAGCCGACCTAGTTTTGGTACCGCTTATCTCGCCGGCTTATTGAATAACTTTGGTTACCTCGTGATTGCAGAAGTCTTCAATAGCCAGTTCCAAGCCATTTGCCGTCATATCGATGCGAACCCACACGCATCTGTACAGTCGGTTGAGCAACACATTATCGGTGTAGACCGCAACCAATTAGCGAGCTGGCTAATGGGTTATTGGCATATGCCAGAGACTATCTGTACCGCCTTACGTCACCAAAGCGACCCCTCTTACGATGGCGAGGATTCGGAATATTCATCGTTACTCTACTTAGCCAATAAACTGCTACAAGAGCGCGGGCTAGTGATGGGAGCATCGAGTGAACCTATCGATAAGAACGTCTACAAACGCTTACAACTTGACCCTAAAATGGCAAACGAAGCCATTGATACTCTTATGGACTCAAGCGAAGAGCTACAAGTCATCTCTAAACAAATGAGTGGCGAATAAGCCTTTAGCGTCAATAAAGAAGCCTTTAGCCATTAATAAGGGGCTTTTAGCGCCCGCTCAATATGCCCCTAAAGAATGGCAATATCGATTAGCCTGTATTAATTCTACAAAAAAGCTCTTCTAATCCTATAGAATGCCTTGCTAGTGTGACCACAATAGCAAGGCATTACTTTGACCACTCCCTCAAATCGAGAACCCCTCTGGCGTAAAACCTCTTATCGCCATTACACATTAGACCCGACGTTAAAATTCTGGCTATTCGATCAGGGCTCTCTTACACAAAAGTTAATCACTCTTTCCAATAAACAATTCCGAGTTCAAGTGCTCCAACAAAAAATTGAACGCGCTCAATTTTCAGAGTATCGCGCCTTGAAATTAAATAATCGGCGTTGGGCAGTAATACGTGAAGTCATGCTTTATGGCAATGATACGCCTTGGGTCTATGCCCGTACGATTATTCCGTTATCTACCCTGAAAGGAAAATTGAGGCGCTTACATTATTTGGGTAGCCGCCCTTTGGGTGGTGCCCTATTCGCAGATCCGTCCATGCGCCGCAAGACAGTTGAAATTGCTAGTGTCTCAGCACAGCACCTACCCACTAAAGCCAAGGGGGTACAACCACTCTGGGGCAGACGCTCATTATTTATCCTAAAAGATAAACCCTTGCTCGTTGGGGAGATTTTTTTAGAAGAGCTGATCTCGCTCAAGGCATAGCAAGGTATTGAAAGCACCTTGAAACCCACTCACCTCTTGTGGCAATCTGAACTCCACATGATAAAAAACAGTGGCCCAAAGGTATGACACCAAAAATTGATCTAAAACAAGTACAAGCCTATTGGGAATTAATGCGTTTTGATCGGCCAATTGGCATATTATTATTACTGTGGCCGACATGGTGGGCTTTATGGTTAGCGGCCGATGGCGTGCCCGATATCTCACTGCTGATTATCTTTACTCTAGGTGTCATCGTGATGCGTGCCGCAGGCTGTGTCATTAATGACATTGCAGATGAAAATATTGATAAGCACGTTTCACGTACGCAACAGCGGCCTCTGGCCGCGGGCAAGCTGAGCTTAAGGCAAGCTAAATTGGCATTTATCGCTCTTCTGGTTATCGCCCTATTTCTCGTCCTACTCACCAATCATCTGACTATCTATCTTTCCTTTGCAGCCGTGGCCTTAGCCGTTATCTACCCCTTTATGAAACGCTATACCCACCTTCCTCAAGTCGTACTGGGAGCGGCTTTTTCTATGAGTATCCCTATGGCCTTTGCCGCACAAACAGGCCATTTAACCGCAACGGTTGTGTTGATTTATGTTACCAACTTATTGTGGACTGTGGTCTACGATACCTACTACGGCATGACCGATAGAGAATACGATAAAAAAATTGGCGTTAA
Organism: Cellvibrionaceae bacterium; assembly: GCA_050633525.1. Taxonomy (GTDB): domain Bacteria; phylum Pseudomonadota; class Gammaproteobacteria; order Pseudomonadales; family Cellvibrionaceae; genus CANLBN01. The sequence goes on along the minus strand of JBOEGR010000020.1, from coordinate 81,565 downwards.
ATCAACCGCTATCTTATTTGAAGGAAGTGAGGCCATTATCACTGGCAGCTTACAGTGCATTACCCTGATAGGGTTTTATTTAATTGGTCAACGTTTTGAGCTAGGTGGCCTCTATTTTCTATCCCTCTTTGTTGCAGCTGGGCTCATGGCTTACCAACAATGGTTGATCAATCAGCGTCAGCCCGATCTCTACTTTAAAGCCTTTATCAATAATCATTGGGTGGGCATGGCTATTTTTGTTGGGATTGCCTTGGGCTAAAGCATAGGCAAGCACGAAACAACCATTAGCTCAGAGCAGATTCCAAGCGATTGTCATATAATTGTAATATCTCCCCTATTTAATGTTCTTCTAAATGAATATCGTTGGGTCGCCAAAATACCGCAAGCGACCTATACCCTACGCTGAATAAGCTGAGGCCAGAATGAACCAGGATAAAACAATACTGATCGTTGACGACGAAGCACCCATACGGGATATGTTGCGTGTCGCCTTAGAAATGGCAGATTATCGCTGCCTTGAAGCCGAAGATGCTCAACAAGCGCACGCCATTATCGTCGACGAAAAACCAAATTTAATCCTTTTAGACTGGATGCTGCCCGGCACCAGTGGCATAGAACTGGCTCGAAGACTGAAAAAAGACGAACTGACAAATACCATCCCCATTATTATGCTTACCGCTAAAGGGGAAGAAGATAATAAAATTCAAGGGCTAGAAATTGGCGCCGACGATTACATCACTAAACCTTTCTCACCCCGTGAGCTGGTTGCTAGACTTAAAGCCGTACTGCGGCGCACAGAAACAGCCTCTTTGCTTGGCCCTATTCATGCGGAAGGCCTGTGCCTCGACCCTGTCAGCCATGTGGTGACCATCAACGAACAAGCATTACAAATGGGGCCAACGGAATACCGTTTACTTGAGTTCTTCTTAACCCACCAAGATCGTGTCTATACCCGTAGCCAGTTGCTTGACCATGTTTGGGGTGGCAATGTCTACGTTGAAGAACGTACTGTTGATGTGCATATTCGTCGCTTGCGAAAAGTCTTAAATGTCGACGGACACGACCGCTTGATTCAAACCGTTCGAGGAACCGGCTATAGGTTCTCGACGAAACTAGCATTAAAAGCATAGAATAGCCGACCACCTAAAATAAGGGCTGTTGTTTTGCCATATTATGGAATTACCTCTGAGCTCCGACGCATTGTCGGCCTCTCAATCATTTGTATTATTATTGGCCTACTGTTAGGCAGTATTACCATTGCACTTTCGGCCGGCGCCTTACTTTACATCGGCTACCATCTTCACAACATACGCCGCTTACTCAAGTGTTTACAAGGGCGCAGATTAAAAACGATTCCTGATGCCAGTGGTTTGTGGGGCCAAGTCTTTGATCACCTTAGCCGCTTAAAACGACGCGAGATTAGAGAAAAAAATAAACTGAAAGGCGTGATCAATCGTGTTGATGCCACTACAGCGGCGTTAAACGATGCTGTTATTCTACTCAAAGGGAGTGACCTTAGTTGGTGGAACAAAGCCACTGAAAGCCTATTAGATTTAAAGAAAGGCGATAGTGGTAGCTCTATTATCAACTTTATTCGCAACCCTAAATTTGTCTCCTACCTAGAAAAAGGGGACTACAGTATACCGCTGACGCTTCCGTCGCCCAGAAATAATGAACGCCAACTCGAATTTCAAATCACACGCTTTGGTCAAGAAGAAGCGCTTGTGGTTGTTAGAGATATTACTCGCATATACAAATTAGAACAGATGCGTAAAGACTTTGTGGCTAACGTCAGCCATGAACTGCGCACGCCCTTGACCGTCATTAGAGGTTATCTAGAGACTTTAGAAGATAGCCGTGACCCATCTTTAGAATCGAGCCCGCATTGGCAAAAGGCCATGAAACAGATGCAGCAACAAGCCGCACGGATGACCACACTCATCAATGACCTCACCATGCTATCCAAGTTAGAAACCGACCCCAGTGGTAAAGATAATGAAAGCGAGGTCGTACTAAAACCTCTGCTCGACATGATCTGCAATGATTCACGCACAATTAGCGGTGAAAGAAATCAAACCATTCAACTCAGCTGTAACGACACTATCACTTTACTCGGTAACGACCGTGAACTGCATAGTGCCTTCTCGAACCTTGTTACTAATGCTATTAAGTATTCAGCACCAGAAAAAACAATCAATATCTCTGTCACCATTAACCTTGCTGGCAATTTAGTTGTACAAGTCAAAGATGAGGGCATTGGGATCGAACAAGAGCATATTAGTCGTTTAACTGAGCGCTTCTATCGCATTGACTCTAGCCGTTCTATTCAGACCGGCGGAACGGGACTAGGCTTGGCAATTGTAAAACATATTCTATTGCGCCATGACGCCAGATTACAAATTGATAGCATATACAATCAAGGCAGCACCTTTTCTTGTATTTTCCCAAGCAGCCGTTTAATTAAACAATAATATTCAACTTGCCTTAGACTAAAAAGACGTTCATAGTTTTAAAAGATGGTTTTCAAAAAACGAGTGCGCGACAAACAATGTCACAGTGTAAGTTACCTAAGCATCATTCAAGGTTCTGTAGTTCAAGATCCTGTAAACCACAGCCCTGTAATCCGCAGCCCTGTAACTCAAAGCCTCGTGTAACGGACAGCGTCAACTATGCTGCTTATGTCGCTGGTAAATTAAACCAGTCAGCCCAAGTCAACCTCCATACATTTTCTGACCCAATACAAAAGCCTACCTTGGAGCCTGTTTTATTTTCCTCTTATCATTATCCTCGTGCTATTGACGGAAACTTGTTACCCGCCACAAAAGACCACGTACTGACCTTTGTTAACTCAGGCAGCATTCAAGGCCGCTATCGATATAATAGCGACACTTGGCAAAAAGCGGGGTTGATGCGTCATGAATGGTCTATCACCAGAGCTTATGAGAATGCCATTCAATGGCAGTGGCACGCCACATGCAAACGTTCTGAACCTGTGGTCTGTACGAAAATACATATACCCGACACACTATTACAGAGTACCGCACGAGAAGTGTTCGAACTCAACGATGACAATGTGGAACTGACTCATCACTTAAATGTCTACGATATTGAAATGCAGAATGCACTTCTCAGCGTAACGAATGAGGCTTATCATTACGAAGCAAGTCCTCTTTATTTGGAAACAATGGCACACTTACTCAGTGTACATATCGTTCGTTACTATTGCGGATATGGAAAACTACAACATCACTATCGCGATTTACCCTTACAGAAACTACGTAAGGTGATCGAGTATATACGCTGTCATTTTAATCAGAATATATCGCTGCACGACTTAGCTGCCGTTGCTGCTATGAGCCCTTTTCATTTTGCGCATAGCTTTAAGCGATATATTGGTTTAGCGCCGCATCAATATGTCACACAATATCGAATTGAATGCGCTAAAACCTTATTGAGGACACAACACTTTACAATAGACAGAATAGCGGCTGAAGTTGGTTATGATAGCCGTAATCATTTTTCATTATTATTTAAACGCATCGTTGGTTTAACGCCTCGGCAGTTTCGACTGCAACAAAGTAAGTAAACCTGAACAAATAACGACCACCTTTAAGCAAGAACCAGAGCATTTTAATATTTAATTTGTTGAATACTGTATCCCACACCCACCCGGAGATTAATAATGAACAAAAGACTATCTTTATTTTTTAAACCTCTTGTTGTCACCTCGATGATGCTGTTAACGACACAAGGAATATCCGCAGATGAGAAAGCAAAAGCGGCCTCTGTCGATTACCGGCAATCTACCTTTAAAATGGTTAAATGGCATATGGGACCTATGGCAGGCATGGTGAAAGGCAAAGTCGCCTATGATGCCGCGGCCTTTTCAAGTCATGCTGGTGCAATGGCTTCATTAAGCCATTTAGCTGAGAACGGCTTCCTGACCGAAAGCCCAGCAGAAAACTCACGCTCTAAAGCCAATATATGGAAAAACAAAGCTGATTTTGATAAAAAAATGCAGGCCTTTGTCGATGCTTCTGACAAACTAGTGGTAGCGGCAAAGTCGAACAACTTAGACACTATCAAACCTGCTTTCGGCGCATTAGGCAAGTCATGTAAAGGATGCCACGACGAATACCGTGCTAAGAAAAAATAAAGACAAAGACTAAACAGCCGCGTATGCTAAGGTTTACAAGTAATAGAAACCATTTTAGCCTCCCTCAGTATGCGCGCGCGTTTTATAGACAGTATTCATCTCATCTCTTCTGACACATGGAATCAACTATGTGGCCTAGACTACCCTTTTTTACGACACGAATTCTTCGCCGCGCTAGAAGATAGCAAAAGCACAACACGCGAGACAGGCTGGCAAGCGCATCATCTGATAGTAGAAGACGACGAGCGAGTATTGCTAGTGATGCCGCTATTCTTAAAGCATCACTCTTATGGCGAATATGTTTTTGATTGGTCTTGGGCCGATGCGTTTCACCGGCACGGTGAACAGTACTACCCTAAACTACTGAATGCGATTCCTTTTACGCCTGCTACGGGGCCACGCTGGGGAATCGTAAACTCAGATAATACGCAACAAACTTTACTTTTTGCCTTAGAAACAATAGAGCAAGAAGTAAAGGCAAAGCACTATTCTTCATCTCATTTTTTATTTTTAGACTTATTAAAAATAAAAAATGATCAAAGCTGTTTTCAGCAACACTCTTACTGTAAGCGAACTGGCAGTCAATATCATTGGCTAAATGATGGCTATTGTAATTTTGATGACTTCCTCTCTCACTTCAGTTCTCGTAAACGTAAAAATCTAAAAAAAGAGCGCCAAAAAGTAAAAGAACAAAATATTGAGTTAGTTGTTAAAGAAGCTGACTCCATTAATGAAGAAGACTGGCAACACTTTTTTCTTTTTTATCATATGACTTATTTTAAACGCAGTGGTCGCCAAGGATATTTAACAGAAGCATTTTTTCCTTTACTCGCCTCTACGCTCAAAGAAAAACTGATGATGGTACAAGCGATTAAAGATGACGAGGTAATCGCTGCAGCACTTTATTTTAAAGACAGTCATACACTCTACGGACGATATTGGGGGTGCAAAGAAGAATACGATCAACTTCACTTTGAAGCCTGTTATTATCAAGGGATTGAATACGCGATTAAACAGAAACTACAAAAATTTGACCCTGGCGCGCAAGGCGAACATAAAATTCAAAGGGGTTTTACGCCAATAGAAACTTATTCCTATCATTGGATTAACCACCCCCAATTTCATCATGCTATCGACCGTTTTGTACGCACCGAAGAAAAAGAAATTAAAGCTTATATTAAAGAAGCCAGTAAACGCTTACCTTTTAAAGCTGAACTCTAAAAGCGAAACCCTCAGAGCTAGCTTAAACGCCACACCAATAAACGATTGTTAGCCGGCATCACATTATCTTCTTCAAATAAAAAACCAAGATCAGTAGCCACTTTATCCACTCGTTCGAAATCACGAATACCACGCTGAGGGTTTGCTGCTTTTAACCATTGGTCAAAACGCATATTACTCTCACTAGTAAAACAACCACCGTAGTTAAAAGGGCCATAAATAATGAGAGTACCATTAGGGTTTAACAAGCTAGCTATTTGAGCAAGGCACTGCTCCACTTCCGCCCAACTAAAGATATGCAGCGTATTGGACATAAAGATCGCATCGTATTTTTCATCTTTCTCGCATTCCTCTGCCACATCAAATTCTATTGGAGGCGAAACATTGTTAAGGGAGGCCTCATCTAACCAAAGACAGATACCCTCATGGTTTTCTAGTAAATCACTGGTTTGCCAGTGTAAATGAGGTAGACCCTTACCAAAAATGACCGCATGCTGACCGGTTCCACTACCGACTTCTAATAATGAATCCGAATGAGCCAGAATACGCTGTAAATGAGCGAGGATGGATGGCGCGTTATTTTCACACGCTTGCGAGAAGGGTTTTAGCACGTACCGTCCGAACACATAGTCTGTTATGGAGTGATGACTATGGACTGTACTATTTGATTTAAAAGGAAGCAATAAGAAAGTACCTATATCCGTATAGGTACTATGCGACCGCCAAAGATGGAGGAAGTGCCGGTCATGCAGGAGCATTTACCGGCCCGTTCATCCTGAGCACTCCAAAATTGCTCCTGCATTTTGGATGTACCCTCCATCCCTGGAGGGCATAAAAAAGCCCAGCATAAGCTGGGCTTCTATCCTATTTTTGGTCACTCTTCCTTGATGCATCCTATCCTTGGATTTCCTGCGAATAATATCCGTTTACAGCAGGCCCTCTAAAGACTAAACAGTCGTAAAAGCAATCTTAGAAGTCAGATAACTCTAATGCTTTTAAGTTTTTACCGTTAGCTGCAAACTTAGCACGTAAGTCGTCTGATAGTGGGATCATGCCACGCTCAGCTAGGTAACCTTCTGGGCCCCAAGTTGACTCTTTAGTGAACTCAGCTATGTATTCAGCAATACCCGGCACAACACCTACGTGGTTATTTTTAACGTAGAAGTACAATGGACGAGAAATGGTGTAGCTCTTATCAGCAATTGTCTCAAAGTTTGGCTCAACACCTTCAACTTTAGACGCTTGCACTTTCGATGAGTTTTCTTCCAAGAAGCTGTAGCCGAAAATGCCTAAAGCATCAGGGTTCTTTTGAAGCTTCTGTACGATCAAGTTATCGTTTTCACCCGCTTCTACATAAGCACCGTCTTCACGAATAGTGTGACAAACTGACTTATAGGCTTTTTTGTCTTTTTTCTTCATGGCTTTAATCCATGCAAATTTCTTACAACCACCTTCCATTGCAAGCTCAGCGAACGCGTCACGAGTACCTGAAGTTGGAGGAGGACCTAATACTTCGATAGCAACATTAGGAAGAGCTGGGTTAACGTCTTTCCATGTTTTATATGGGTTAGCAACTAGCTTTTCAGAACCGTCTTTTGCAGGCACGTCTTTCGCTAATGCTAAGAATAAGTCTTTACGAGTCAACTCGTACTGAGATGCCTTCTTAGAGTTAGCAACCGCGATTCCGTCGAAGCCGATAAGCACTTCTGTTACCTTAACGCCATTCGCTGTACATTTTTCAAACTCAGACTTTTTCATACGACGCGAAGCATTGGTCACGTCTGGATGAGTCACACCAACGCCAGAACAAAATAGCTTAGCACCACCACCAGAACCCGTTGATTCAATAGTTGGTGTTTTGAATTGTGTGGTTTTACCGAACTTTTCTGCCACAACAGTAGCAAAAGGATACACTGTTGATGAACCAACAATACTGATGCTGTCACGAGCAGACGCTGAAACGCTGATGCTCAATGCCGCTGCTGCTGCAATTGCAGTGCTCACTGTAGTTAACGTTAATTTTTTCACTGAAAGCCTCCCAAGGGGTATTCATTATTTAAAGATTAAGAACGATATAGTGGGAGTCCTATTCACTGTCTCCCGAGATCGAGGTGATAATAGAGCGCCAATGTGACAGTAAGATGACAATGTGAACGGATTATTGAGTGATAAGTCGCCCTATCCCTTTACAGCGGTGGCAGGGATGATTACTATCCCAAATACGCTTTATTACCCCTTTTAACTATTTAACACTGAGTCAACAGATGTTCCGCATTCTTGCATTGTCAGTTCTAATAATAGCCATTTCGGGCTGTTCTTCCTCTAAAAGTAAGTTTGTTTATGATGACTTATCCATTGATACTGGTGAAGGAGTAGATGCCGCTACGCCTGCCCCAGAAGCGAAGAATAGCTTTCGATCTAGCGCATCTGAAGGTTCTCAATCTACGGTAACCAAAGGCTCTCAACCCGCTACTTTTGAGCAGTATCGCCAATGGCGCAAAGCCAATGACCCCAGCGGCCAGACCTATGCGGAGTACAAGCAATGGGAAGCGGAATACAAGCAATGGATCGAAAATCAGGCCAAAGCGGTTCAACCTTAACCCCAATGGAAAAAGCAAAAAGTGGGGTCAGATCAAACNNGTTTGATCTGACCCCACTTTTTACCCCACTTTTTAGATGCTGACAAGCGTTGCACCATAACAGTGCGAAGCTTGCCTAATCTCAGGCTCGTCTAATCTATTGTTCTTCGCGAGTGAATACCCACTCACTGTCATCACTCAGCTCCTTGGCATATTTGTAACCCTCCTTGTTAAAACGCTTCAGCTTAGCGACATCAGTAATGCCTTTTTCAATCGCGTAGGCACTCATCAAACCTCTCGCTTTCTTCGCATAGAAGCTGATGATTTTATATTGGCCATTCTTCTTATCTTTAAATACGGGAGTAATGATCGTTGCATTGAGCTGCTCTTTTTTAACCGCTTTAAAATATTCATTAGAGGCTAGGTTAACGAGCACATCACTTTTAAGACTTTTAAGCTGTTTGTTAAGCAAGGTGGTAATGCGTTCGCCCCAAAACTCATATAAGTCTTTACCTCGGGCATTATTTAGCTTTGTTCCCATTTCTAAACGGTAAGCCTGCATTAAATCCAAAGGTTTTAGCACACCATATAAACCTGAAAGAATGCGTAAGTGCTTTTGCGCAAAGGCCAGCTCATCTTGATTGAAGGACTCCGCATCCAAGCCGGTGTAGACATCACCCTTAAAAGCCAACAAGGCTTGCTTTGCATTCTCTTTGGTAAAAGGCTGCTGCCATTGCTGATAACGATCATAGTTAAGAGCACCCAATTTATCGCTCAATTTCATGAGTTTAGCGATATCCTGAGGCGCTAATTTTTTTAGGCCATTAATCAATTCTTGAGAGTCCTCCAATAAAGCCGGCTGACTTGACTTCTTTGTCGTGGGTGGTGTTTCATAGTCAAGCGTTTTAGCTGGCGATATAACAATTAACACGGGTTTCACCTCTTCAGTAATTTGTGGGTAGTAATAGCCTAATTGCTCATTTTTGTGTGGCTTTCTATATACCAGCACAGGTCTAAAATAATTATACGTAAAACAGGGTTCAAGCATGTATAAAATAACCATCATTTTGACATTAATCTTATCTATTACCGCCTGCGGCACTAATCCAGTCACGGGTAAAAGCCAGCTCACCTTGATGAGTCCTGAGCAAGAACTTGCCATCGGCGAGCAACAGTATTCGCCTAGCCTTCAATCACAAGGGGGTTCTTACTTAATCGACAAATCACTGAATGCTTATATCAATCGTATAGGACAAAAGTTGGCGAAAAAAAGCGCACAACCTAACCTGCCCTACGAGTTTGTAGTCATTAACAATGATGTTCCAAACGCTTGGGCCTTGCCGGGCGGTAAAATTGCTATCAACCGAGGTTTATTGGTCTTGCTGGAAGACGAAGCCCAACTTGCCGCTGTATTGGGGCACGAAGTCGTGCATGCGGCAGCACGGCATGGAGCAGAGCAACATGCGACTGGAACGCTTTGGCAAGGTGGTGCCGTTTTAGCTTCCGCATTCAGTGATAATCAGCTTTATCGACAGGCTGCCGGCGCACTCGCTATGGGCGCAACGGCGCGCTATGGAAGAGACAATGAATTAGAAGCGGACAAGTATGGTATGGAGATTATGTCAGCCGCTGGTTATGACGTTAATGGCGCCGTCGAATTACAACAAACTTTTGTTGCACTTGCTAAAAAAAGTGGTCGACAGAATGATGCTTTCAGCAATTTTTTTGCCAGCCACCCACCTTCTGAGGAACGTGTAGCCAAAAATCAAAATCGTGTTAAACGTTTTCCCAAAGGCGTGCGTAATCGACAGGCTTATTTAAACGCCACTCGGCAAATACGCCGCGACCAACCGGCCTACAAAAAGCATCAAGAAGCGCTTGCAGCTGCAGGTAAAAAAGACTGGAAAACGGCTATGACAAGAACCAACCAAGCTATAAGAATTCAGCCACGAGAAGCGCGCTTTCAAATCACCAAAGGGCGTTTGCATAATCGTGCCAAACAGAATAAATCTGCCATATCCGCTTTTTCTAAAGCCATTAAATTAGAGCCAAGCTTTTTTATTCCTCGACTGTATCGTGGATTAGTATATAACGAACTTAAAAATTACACTCGTGCCGAGGCCGATTTATCCGCCAGCTATAAAACATTACAAACACAAGTTGCTGCTTTTTATTTAGGGGAGATCGCACAACGTAATAAGCAACGAGATAAAGCGATTAATTATTATCGACAAGCTGCTCAAGGGGGAGGGAAGTATGGGAAGGAAGCTAGCGGACGCTTGCAACGTTTAGGGATACGTTAATTAACAAAAAATTTTTAAAGACCAATAAAAAAGGCACATATTAATGTGCCTTTTTTATTTCTATACGATACGTAAACATCGTTATTGGTTAACTTCTTCTTGCATTTCACTGGCGCTTTTATGGCGAACATCTAAACCCTTTACTAGGTAGATAATATGTTCCGCAATATTCGCTGAATGATCACCGATTCGCTCCAATGCACGCAAAGCCCAAGTAATATTCATTGAGCGTGAAATATTACGCGGATCTTCCATCATATAGGTTATTAGTGCGCGCATTGCCGTATCATATTCTTGGTCGATTGCTTTATCTTCATGGGCTACTTGCAAAGCAGTATCAACATCATAGCGCGCAAAAGCCGTTAAAGTGTCGTTAACCACTTGTTGTACGCGACGTCCTAGGTTACGCAACTCCCCAAAGCCATGAGGCACTTCGTCTTCTTCAGAGATAGCTATTGCCATTTTAGCAATTTTTTTGGCCTCATCACCCATACGCTCTAAGTCACGTGTCGCTTTAGAAATCGACATGACTAAACGTAAGTCAGATGCAGTTGGCTGACGACGGGCAATAATTTGAATACACAAATCATCCAGCGCCATTTCCCGCTCATCTACTTCTTTTTCAACTCTTAATACTTTTTCAGCAAGCTCAGCATCTAATGTTGCAATCGCCTGCACAGCATCATTAATTTGTTGCTCAACGACACCGCCCATTTCTAAAAATTCGGTTTTTAAGTCATCAAGCACAGCATTGTACTGTTGAGAAATATGCTGATCGATATGTAATTTATCCACGATAATCTCCGCTGAGATAATTTGAAAAATGGCTTAGAAATATTTACCCGAAACGTCCGGTAATATACGACTCTGTCAATTCATGATCAGGGTTAGTAAATACCTTTTCTGTTTCATTGACTTCAACTAATTTACCCAAATGAAAGTAAGCTGTGCGATTAGAGACACGTGCCGCTTGCTGCATTGAGTGCGTCACAATAGCGATAGTAAAGTTTTCACTTAACTCATCGATTAGTTCTTCAATTTTAGCTGTCGCAATAGGATCCAATGCCGAACAAGGCTCATCCATCAGAATCACTTCTGGGCTAACTGCGATAGTGCGCGCGATACACAGGCGCTGCTGTTGTCCGCCTGACAAGCCCGTGCCCGGTTGGTGTAAGCGATCTTTCACTTCATCCCACAAACTAGATCTACGTAAGCTCGTTTCAACGATTTCATCTAAATCTGAACGCCGCTCTGCTAAGCCGTGAATACGTGGGCCATAAGCCACGTTATCGTAAATCGACTTAGGGAAGGGATTCGGCTTCTGAAATACCATGCCCACGCGTGCGCGAAGCGGTACAACGTCCAGTTTGGGGTCATAAATATCTTGGCCTTCTAGCTTTAAGTGCCCAGTCACTTTACAGATATCAATAGTATCGTTCATACGATTTAAACAACGCAAAAAGGTAGACTTACCGCAGCCCGAAGGGCCAATCATAGCGATAACTTCATTAACGCCAATATCAAGACCTACATCAAAGATGGCTTGTTTTTCACCGTAAAATACGTCGACATTACGCATCGACATTTTTGGATTATCGCAATAAGGTAGCCCGACGGTTTCACCAATTTCACTGCCGTCTGACACTTTTCCTGTCACTGCGGCAACTACGGGTTCTACGGCTACTTTTTTATCTTCCATATCTGCTAACTCTGCATCTAAAACTGTTACATCATTCATCATAGCATCTCTTTTAAGTGAGGTCTTATGGGTCACTATTTTAGCTGTTACCAGCGTCGCTCAAGTCGCTTACGTGCCCATACAGCCAAGGCATTCATCGTAATCAAAAATAAAATCAGTACTACAATCGCTGCTGAGGCCTTTTCATTAAAGCCTGCATCCGCGTTTCTAAACCACTGGAAAATTTGCATGGGTAAGGCCGTCGCCTGATCCAGTACTCCACCGGGTACATCGGGAATAAAGGCGGCCATACCGATCATTAACAAAGGCGCACTTTCACCTAGAGCTTGCGCTAAACCAATAATCGTTCCCGTTAACATTCCGGGCATAGCTAAAGGCAATACATGATGAATAGTCACCTGCATTTTTGACGCGCCAATACCGTAGGCTGCTTCTCTTATTGAGGGCGGCACGGCTTTAATCGCTGCACGACTTGAAATAATAATGGTAGGCAAGGTCATTAAGGTTAATACAAAGCCTCCGACCAAAGGAGTCGAGCGAGGTAGCCCAAAAAAACTGAGAAAGATGGCCAAGCCCAACAAGCCAAATATAATAGATGGAACAGCCGCTAAATTATTGATATTAATTTCAATCAAATCTGTCCATTTATTTTTAGGGGCGTACTCTTCAAGATAAATCGCGGCGGCTATTCCGATAGGAAATGATAAGCAAAGCGTGACTAGCAATAAATAAAATGAACCCATGACCGCACTTAAAATGCCCGCTTCTTCAGACTGGGCAGAATCACCAGAGGTGAAAAAAGCCGTATTCAATTGCTTATTCACTTTGCCATCTTGCTTAAGTTGATCAATCCAGACCAACTGCTCTTCATCAAAGTATTCTTTTCCCGGATCACCGGCTTCACCTAAACGCTTCAGGTAAAAATCTACCTTGTCATCGACTAAGGCTTCTATTTCGATAGTAGTGTTAATTAAAGCGCTGGCATCTGTTTTAAATAACGCTTGGATTTTATAGCCTGTTGCGTCAATCGCTATGATATCTCTAGCCCAGCGCTTTTCTTTACGTGAGTTAGCGTTAAATAATTTATAGGCAGAGGCCTTAACCGCCCCAGAATAATTAGCCGCCAATATCTGATCAAGGTCATTAACATCTGTAATGCCTAAATCATCAGCATTTAAAGTGACTTCCATGGGCACATAATGATAAAAAAAGCCGCGCGTGCCTTTACCCAAAATATTGGTAAACAAGAACAATAAACACAACAAACCAAAGCAAATAGATGCTATACCATAGGCACGAAATCGCTTTTCTGCACGGTAGCGTTTGCTTAGATTCTTATTGACTAAGTCTATCGTTTTCACTTTAGACGAAGTTTCAGTGGAAGATGAAATAGTATTAGTCATATTGCTCACGGTATTTCTTAACGATGCGTAGCGCATAAAAATTGAGGACAAGCGTAATCACAAACAACACCAAGCCCAGCGCAAAGGCAGCGAGGGTTTTTGCACTATCAAATTCATGATCGCCAATTAACAATGTTGTCATTTGCACGGTTACTGTTGTGACCGACTCGAAAGGGTTGGCTGTTAGCTTTGCAGCAGTACCTACCGCCATGACCACAATCATGGTTTCACCGATAGCTCGCGACACAGCAAGTAATATTGCCCCCACGATACCGGGTAAGGCAGCGGGGATAATCACTTTTTTTACGGTTTCAGATTGAGTGGAACCTAAACCATAAGAGCCATCTCTTAAAGACTGTGGCACCGCGTTAATAACATCATCGGACAGGGAAGATACGAAAGGAATAATCATCACCCCCATGACCAAACCAGCTGCCAATGCACTTTCGCCTGATACATCTAGGGGACCAATAGAAAAAGCCAGCAAAGGAATTTCTAGGCCATCCAAAAGGTTTTTAATCATGGGGGCGACTGTGAGTGCAGCAAAGAAACCGTATACCACGGTTGGTATGCCGGCCAAGATTTCTAATAGAGGTTTTACTATCGCCCGAACCTTGTTATTGGCGTATTCGGACAAATAAATCGCCGTCATCAAACCAGTAGGTACAGCAACAATCATAGCGATTGCCGAGATGAGTAATGTTCCCGTAAACAATGGCACCGCACCAAAAGCACCGGAGCTTCCCACTTGGTCAGCTCGGATCGCCATTTGCGGGCTCCAATGAGTGCTAAACAAAAACTCTGTTATGGGCACTTGACCGAAAAAGCGAATGGACTCAAACAGTACCGAGAACACGATGCCGACGGTGGTAAAAATAGCGAGGGTTGAACAAACCAACAAAAAGACTTTAAAAATACGCTCGACCGTATTACGAGCTCGAAACTCCGGGCTCACTCTTTTCCAAGCCCAAGTGCCTAATAAAATCAATGCACAGAAGATCACTACCGTTAATAAGGACTGGCTGATCAGCCTTAAGTTTGCAACACGCTCAGCGGCAGCCATCACCTCTGGGCTACCGCCCAAAGAAGTCACGCCACTGGCAATACTTTCAATCGTGTTGAGCAACAAAGAGAGTTCTTGAGGAGGCAAATCACGCTGTTCGGCAGATAAAGAATCAATTACCATCTGGCGGATAATACTGTCGTCAAAAGCCATCCATAAGGCCAACATGATTAAGCAGGGAATACCACACCACAAAGCGGCCTGAGCACCATAGTAAAAGGGTAAAGAGTGAAGGTGGCTGATACCGCCGAGATTACCCGCGATTTTCATGGAACGGCTGCGGCTAAAGACATAAGCAACAGCAACGCCCACCAAAATAACCAGTAATAAGGTAGAAAGATTCATAGACTAAACCACAATTAATCAGCGACAAGGAGAAATAAAAACAGAGGCGTTATCGTGAATACTGCCATGCTGTTTCAACTTGGTGTGCGCATTATATAGAATGCGCAAATGATAGCCAGATTAGATGACAGTTTTGTTACAAAGGAGTGAATTTAAAAAGATGGGGGGGTATGACAGAGCCTTGGAGCTAGAGGCAGTGTTAAGAAAAACCACCTCTATTCGTAAGAAAGCAATCTTTCTATAAACCGTTAATTAGCCGGCTTATTTTGCTCTTGCTGAATTTTTAAACGACGGTATTGCTGATAAGCGCGCCAATCTTGGTATTCTTGATAGCTTGCAGAGCCCGGCTGTTGAGCACGACGCCATGCTTTAAAGTTTTCGAAATCCTCAAAGCTCTCTTCATCTATAGCGGGGAGGTTGATATCCGAGGAAGTCGCATACGCTGATCCACCAGTGCCTTTCTTACGCTTTTCATCATCACTGCCAAATATATCGCTAAAGGTAAAGCCTCCCTTGTCACCTGAGAAAATGCCGGGGCCGGGTGTATGGCTATCAGCACCATCTAGATACTCATCCTCTGTTGCTTCTTGAGTAGAGCAGGCTGAAATCAAAACACAAACAAGCAAAAAAGAAACAAAGCGTAAAATCATCATAATTAATATTTCTAGTTAAAACGAAAAAAGCACCTGTAAGACAGGTGCTTTTCCAATAAATTCAATCTTTTAACAAAGATTAGAACTTAACACGGCCACCTACACCAAACGCTGTACCTGAATCATTATCAGCGTCGGAATCATCAGTAGCAGCTTTTACTGCCGCATAAAGGCTTACACCTTTAGCTGGGGCATATACCCAAGCAACTGAACTGGTTACTGGCTCATCTTCGCGATTATCTTCATTACCCGCGCCCTCAAAGTTTACACCATCAGCTGTTTGGAACTTATAGCTAAGTTTGTGCTTGCCAAAGGCATAACCGATTTTAAATGCAGAGTGATCGATAGTATCTCCGGCTAAATCTTCTCGAGTTGAAGCAACAGCAGTTAAACTTAGGCCAAATGCAAATTTATAACCTACCAACGCGCCCGCAGCGTACTCATAGGTTGCACCACCATCTTCGTCTCCACCATCTTCATAGAAACCGTATAAGCGGAAGCCAGCAGCGTTTAACTTCATTGCTACTTCGAAGCCTTCATTCTCTTGTAATTGAGCACCAAATGTAACTACGCCACCTAATTTTGGAGTGTAGTAACGAAGAGCTTCTCCACGACCAGGATCGAAACCGTTCACATTGAAAGATCTGTTGTCAGTAGTAATGTCAGTATCACCAAAGTCAGTGATTCGACCGACAACACCAGCACTCGCAGAAGCCATTGGATCAGCTAAAGCTGTACCCGCTAAGTCAGCGTGAAGCACACCATCACCTACGTCATTGTATTGACCGAATAGGATTTTACCAAAGCCGCCAGAGATACCAAACGCTTGACGACGTGAATCTAAAGCGCCTTCGCCCTCAGCCACACCGTATTCTTGTAGCGCCAACCACTTAATACCGCCTGCTTTTTTACTGAAGTTAACGCCGAAACGTGTCTCAGAAAAACCATGGCGATTAAATTCGTAATCACGACTTTCAGGAATACTGCTTTCATCTCCGAATACTACATTGTAGGCTACATGGCCGTAAAATTTAGTATCTGCTTGAGCAGATGCCGCTGCTGCAACTAGAGCTGCTGCTAGTATAGTTTTCTTCATTGTTTTGCCCCCTAAGTATTATTGGTTAAGATATGAAGAGCGCTTTTTATAAATGGCTGGGGGGTAGAAGTCAAATTATTTTTCAGAAACAGGGAAAGCGGCGCAAATAGCCGCAAATATAGGTTACTATCTGACCGATCTGATCATTTTTCAACCTTTTGCTAGGGGAGGCAATATGGTTAAAAAATAAACCCCGGACGGATCCGGGGAGCCTTAGGAGGTCTTTAGGGCTAAATAATTTGCTTCATATCTAGAGTGCAAATTTCAGGGGCAATAGTGTGACTAGGCTAAAAACAGAAAGTTCCACAAAAATTGAAAAAAGTTACAAAAAATTTAATTTTTTTTCATTTAATTGGAAAACAACCGCGAACAGGTTGTTTTTTGATCGATATTTAGAGCTTAGGCTGGCTGATAATTGAATAATTAATAATTGGGGTCAGAGTAAACTTTTCTTTGATCAGCTTAGTCAGACGGAAGTCGTGAGTGAAAAATTTACTCTGACCCCAATTATTATACTGACTCCAATTATTTTAAGGCTTAATGCGCTTCATCCCAATTGGCGCCCATGCCGGCTTCGACTAATAGAGGCACAGAAAGTGCCCCAGCATCAGACATTTTCTCACATAAGGTAGGCTTAAGAGCTTCAACTAGCTCAGATTTTACTTCTAATACCAATTCATCATGCACTTGCATAATAATACGTGCATCTAGGGCTTCTGTTTTTAGCCATGCATCAACATTCACCATCGCTCGTTTGATGATATCAGCTGCCGTACCTTGCATGGGTGCATTGATGGCTGCACGTTCGGCGGCTTGGCGGCGCATACCATTGCTAGCGTTAATTTCGGGGAGATATAGGCGACG
The DNA here is from genome assembly GCA_050633525.1 of Cellvibrionaceae bacterium. GTDB lineage: Bacteria > Pseudomonadota > Gammaproteobacteria > Pseudomonadales > Cellvibrionaceae > CANLBN01. Next base: position 64,183 of record JBOEGR010000020.1, on the reverse strand, counting down.
ACCATATAATGTCTCTACGTAACCTTGCTCCGCAGCAATACTGCGCGTGCGCTCCATATAGTCCTTTACGCCGGGGTAGCGTTCAAAATAGCGATCAATATATTGTTGCGCGTCATTACGGCCTAAGCCTAGCTGTTTGGCTAGGCCAAAAGCAGACATACCGTAGATTAAACCAAAGTTAATGGCCTTGGCGCTACGACGCTGCTCATCTGTGACGTTATCTAGCTCAGTATCAAATACCTCTGAGGCGGTTGCACGGTGAACATCTAAGTTTTGATTAAAGGCATCCATTAGGCCTGCGTCATTTGATAAATGGGCCATAATGCGCAATTCAATTTGGGAATAATCTGCCGCGACAATGGTATAACCTTCAGGCGCAATAAAGGCTTGGCGAATACGGCGGCCTTCAGCATTGCGAATAGGGATATTTTGTAGGTTGGGGTCTGATGAGGATAAGCGCCCTGTCGCCGTCACCGCTTGATGATAAGAGGTATGAATACGACCCGTTGTTGGGTTAATCATTTGCGGTAATTTATCGGTATAAGTCGACTTAAGCTTCGATAAGCCTCTGTGTTCTATTAGTATCTTTGGTAAGGGGTAGTCTAAAGCCAGTTCTTGCAGTACTTCCTCTGCTGTTGAGGGCGCTCCTTTGGGTGTTTTCTTAATAACGGGCAATTCTAGCTTTTCAAATAAGATAGCACCTAGCTGTTTAGGCGAGCTGAGGTTAAATTCTTCTCCGGCTAAATCAAAGGCTTGTTGCTGGAGCCCATTTAAGCGCTCACCTAGTTCAATGCTGTGCTCGCCCAGCAATTTGGCATCCACCAAGGCGCCGTTACGCTCGATATCCGATAATATTGACACTAAGGGCATCTCGATATCGTCTAAGACTGTATTTAGTTCAGGCACTTTCTCCAACTGAGGCGAAAGTGTTTGATGCAGCTGAAGCGTAATATCTGCATCTTCTGCCGCGTAGGGTGCCGCTTCCTCTAAGGCAATCTGATTAAACGTCAGTTGTTTTGCGCCTTTACCTGCAATATCTTCAAAATGTATGGTTTCTTTATCTAAGTAAAACCGAGCCAAACTGTCCATATCATGACGGCTTGCTGTTGCGTTGAGAACATAGGACTCCAGCATGGTATCAAAGGCAATACCGCGCAGTTCGATATCGTAATTTAATAAGACACTTCGATCATATTTAAGATTTTGACCCACTTTAGGGTAGTTTTCACCTTCTAGTATCGGCTTAAGTTGCTTTAAGACTTGGTCTAGTGGGAGCTGCTCTGGCGCATCGAGGTAATCATGAGCGCAGGGAACATAGGCGGCTTTAATGGTATTTGATACTTTGTCTTCAATAGCAAAAGAGACTCCAACAATATTGGCCTGCATATAATCAAGGCTGGTGGTCTCTGTATCAAAAGCAAATAGTTCTGCGGCTTTTAAGGCTTCTATCCATAGGTCCAACTGCTCTTGTGTCAGTATGGTTTCATAATCAGCAGATACACTACTCTTAGCACTCTCTACACCTTCATTAGTGCCCGATGTTAACTCTTCCCTTTTTAACTCTTCTACCCATGTTTTAAATTCGTACTCCCCATAAAGTTTTTCAAGGGCTTCTTTATCAACGTCGCCCTGCTGTAATTCATTGATAGGGGTATCCAGAGCGACATCCGTTTTAATCGTGGCAAGCAAATAAGAGAGGCGCGCCAGCTCTTCGTGTTCGGACAGTTTTTCAGGCATTTTCTTTGCGCCCCGAAAATCTAACTCACGGATAGATTCCAAGTTTTGATAAATAGCATCAATGCTGCCTACATTTTGCAATAGAGCCAAGGCTGTTTTCTCACCAACACCTGGTACACCAGGGATGTTATCGACTTTATCACCTAACAAGGCCAATAAATCGATAATGAGCTCAGGAGGAATACCAAATTTTTCTTTTACCCCCTCAACATCCAATACGGTTTCTGTCATTGTGTTAACTAAGGTGACATGTTGATTCACTAACTGCGCCATATCTTTATCACCTGTCGATACGACCACATCCAAGCCTTGCTCAGTCGCTTGATGAGCAAAAGTGCCAATAACATCGTCGGCCTCAACTCCCTCAATCACGATTAAGGGCAAACCCATCGCTCGTATAATCTGGTGTATTGGTTCAACCTGTGATCGTAGATCATCTGGCATAGGGGGACGATTGGCTTTGTAGTCAGAATAGATGTCATCCCGAAACGTTTTACCTTTAGCATCAAAAATGACCGCTATCACGCTACCTTGGTAATCTTTTTGGAGGCGGCGCAGCATACTTGTTACTGTCCTAATCGCTCCGGTCGGCTCGCCTTTGGAGTTGCGCAAGTCGGCTTTGAACATGGCGTGAAAAGCACGATATAAATAAGAAGAGCCATCAACCAGTACCAAGGGCTGAGCTGTTGAGTTAGTCATATTCTGTTCTCTAAGCTGATTAAGGGGCGCATTGTACCCGTATTGACAGTCGAAACACCTAGGGTAGAGCTGAACTTATGTCAGCCTGAGCGAATCGTGCGTAAGGATAAAGCAAAGCTGAAGGTCGCGCTATGGCCACCTACAGAGAGAGCTTGGACTAAAGAAAACTATGGAAAACAAACAAAAATATGTTGCGGCGCAGCAAAAGCTTTGCTATCTTTAATACACGAAGTAACATTAATGCCTCCTAAGTTTTGATGTAGCCTTCTTAGCCTGTACTGAATACCTCTCTCCTCCCTTTTATTCTTTCAGTGCAGGCTTTTTTATCCGCCTCTAAGCCAATCCTTTCTCATTGTTCATTTTGTGACTAAAGTCGCACACTTTGTCGTTATAAATCACAGCAAATTTCTAAATAGTCTCTACACTTATTCTTAAGTACTGGTTTTTCTGTACCTAGTCTGTACGAATCCCACATTACACTTTGTCTGTAACAACACTTTATCCTTTTTGGGGGCTATAAATGCAATCCTTGGTCTTTTCTCAAACCGCTGTATACCAATTGCAGCAGCTATCCAAAGCTGTACGTGATAAAACTGGCGTTCGTCATCGCCTATCTGATCCAAAATCCGTTATTTCACTATTGCGATATAGCTCTACCTCGCCCGATGCAAACATATTTCGCTACTTCGGACGTTTTACAAATGAGCTGGATATAGAACAACGCACTTATTTACAGGGCAGAGGCCTGATGCTGCCAGAAGTGCTTTACGATAAGATGCATGCGATGACTGAACATAGAGCGGCAATGTAAGCTTGCTCACCATCCACCTGAAAAATCGGTAATGGGTTTTCAGGTGGGCATTTTCTTTGATAACGAGTCTATTTAGTCGATTGGCTGTTCGATAAACACGAGATTAAGTCTTCCGCTAACTGATTGATAATATCACCAGCAGAAGCCGTATCATCTAAGGTCAAACCCAGTGGGTCCAATAAGGCCATCCCCGATTTAGAATACTGCGCTACTTTCTTTGCTAGCTTATCATTTTCACCCTCTTCGCCGAATACACAGGCAGCCGACAAACTCTTTAATTCATACAGGTGCTTAGCGCCGATGCCTCGCTCAGGGGTAGTCACAATATAGTCTTGCTGATTGAGCGCATAACGCTCAACAAAATGCCCATAGGCCGGGTGCATAACAATAAAAGGCGTATCTGCAATAGCAGGAAGCTCTGCTTGCAGGCGCTTATCCAATGCGGCTAAATCCCTCAACACATCATCTTTCCTTTCTAGATAAACGTCTTTATTTTGGGGCCTCAAGCTAATCAAAGCATCGCTTAATGCACTTGCTATCAGGCCTAAATTGTAAGGGTCTAACCATAGATGTGGGTCCCTATGATGATTATGAGCATCTTTTTTAGTTTCAGCGTGATGCTCATGATCATCTTCTGGCCAGTTAATACCCTTAAGCTCGGCAGCTGTAAGCAAGCTGCCTTGATAGGAACGTAGCGGCTTTTGCAGAAACGTTTCTAGATCAGGTCCCACCCAGACAATGAGCTCAGCTTGTTCCATTTTCTGTCTATCTGAAACAGTGAGTTGATAGTGGTGTGGGGAGCGGTCAGCGGTTAACAATTGAATGACCTTATCTTCAGGCCCAACCAATTCCTTAGCTAACAGCGCCAAGGGCCTAATACTCGTTACTATCTTTAGAGGGCGTTTTAGGGAATGATTTAGGGGATCCTTTAAAGAACCTTGTGAGGAGGCTTGCGATGTTTTTACAAGGCTGTCTTGCTTCACATCAGTCGTACTGGCGTGAATAACCCCCGAAAAACTGACCAAGGTAAGACCTATACATAAATAAAGCGATATAGAAAAGCGAAACATTGACATACTCAAAGGCACCTTAACCAAGATTAGGTACTAGGCCTGAAACCACTTATGAGGCTTTCATCATTCCTATACATCATCTGGACTTAATTAATCTTAAAATGGGTTTATAAAATATAACCACAGCAATTGTTTAATGTTATATTATAACACTTGTTGATTTCCACCTTATTTGCGAATAAATGTCCCTATATGAGCCAAAGTAAAATAGAAAACCGAGTAGGTCATGAACATAATCATCAACATTGCATCGATGATGCCTTGGCAACAGCCGAAGCTATCTGCCAAGAGCAGGGGGCCAAACTAACACCGCTACGCAAACAAGTTTTGCTACTGATTTGGCAAAGCCATAAACCCTTAGGTGCATATACACTGATTGATATGTTGGCAGAAAGCGAGCAACGACGTGTTGCACCGCCCACTGTCTACCGAGCTCTTGAGTTTTTACTGGAACTTGAACTCATTCACCGCATTAATTCATTGAATGCTTATATTGGTTGCATCAGCCCCCAATCCCACCATGGCTCTTCACCCGCTGCAACAAACTATTTTTTTATTTGTAGTCAATGCCACAACTCACAAGAAGTAATCGATACATCCTTAGGAAAGGCCATTAGTGAGGCTGGCCAGCATTTTGATTTTGTCTCTCAGCAACAGTGGCTGGAAGTCACTGGCTTATGTAGAGACTGCAAATAAAAAATGGATAAAAACAAAGTATTGATAAAGGCGGAAAATATAGCGCTTAGTGATGGCGAGCAAGTTTTATTACGCGACATTAATCTGTCTATTCATCGTGGTGAAATTATTACCTTAATCGGTCCCAATGGTGCAGGGAAGACGACACTGTTGAATATATTATTGGGTTTACGCCAAGCCTCCAGCGGCAAGATAGAACGGGCCGCTGATTTACAAGTAGGTTACATGCCTCAGCGCTTACAATTAAACCCTCAACTACCATTAACCGTTGAGCGCTTTCTATTACTTGCGAATACCAAAACCAGTATCACACCTACTGATATACAGAGTGCCTTAACTCGTACAGGCGTTGGTCATTTAAGCTCCAAGGATATGACTAATTTATCTGGAGGTGAAATACAACGAGTATTATTGGCCAGAGCCTTATTGCGCAAACCTAACCTACTCGTCTTAGATGAACCCGTTCAAGGTGTTGATATTGGGGGCCAAAATAAGCTTTACCAATTGATAAAAGAATTACGAGACGAGCTCAGTTGCGGTGTATTAATGGTGTCACATGATTTGCACTTAGTGATGGCAGCGACCGATCATGTTATCTGTTTAAACCAACATGTGTGTTGTCATGGCCATCCAGAAAGCGTGTCGAATCACCCCGCCTATTTAGAATTGTTTGGGCGCACTGCCAATAACTTAGCCACTTATACTCACCACCACGATCACGATCATGATTTACACGGGGAAGTATTAACTTGCACCGAGTCAGATCACGGTGATTGTAAGCATGGTGAACATTAATGGACTTTTTATTATTAGCGCTGTTAGCCGGCTGTGGCGTTGCTTTAATTGCCGCCCCTCTCGGTTCATTTATTGTGTGGCAACGTCTAGCTTATTTTGGTGACACTTTGGCCCACTCCGCTTTGCTGGGCGTCGCGTTCGGTTTATTACTATCCATCAGTATCCAAGCAGCCATTATTGCTAGCTGTTTATTAGTCGCAATATTGCTGACACTGTGGCAAACACAACGGCAACTGCCTACTGATACCCTACTGGGTATCATCTCCCATTCATCATTGGCTTTTGGTTTAATTTTAGTGAGCGTATTTGATACAGGCCGTTTAGACCTGACTCAATATTTATTGGGCGATATTTTGTCAGTCAACCTCAATGACTTATATATTATATTACTTGTCGCAACAATCATCTGCTGCCTAGTTTGGTGCTTTTGGAAACCCTTACTAGCGATTACCGTTAACGAAGCAATGGCAAGCGTTGAAGGAATACCTGTTAAGCGAGTTAAATTATTATTGCTCTTTATGCTAGCCTTAACCATTGCGGTTGCAATCAAAATTGTGGGCGTATTGCTTATTACCGCGCTGTTAATTATTCCAGCGGCAAGTGCTCGCTACCTTTCACGCACACCCGAACAAATGGTACTATGCGCAGCCTTTCTAGGTTGTCTTGCTGTCAGTGGTGGCTTGGCTGCTTCGTTTTTTTGGGACACACCTGCAGGGCCTTCTATTGTTGCGAGCGCCAGCTTATTGTTTTTATTCACGCTTTGCCGTAAACGTAACGGATAATAGACAATACAAACAATAAATTAAAACAGAAAGATTAATTATATGAATAATAAAACATCTGCTCTTAACTTCCCTAGCCTGTGGGGAGGATACGTTAATAATGGCAATCTAAATGGTGTACTCGACCTTTACAATGAGGATTTTGTACTCACACCTACCTTTTCACCTACAGTGGTTAATACGGCCGATGGCTTACAAAGCTATTTCGATCGTCTGGCGTCAAGAGAAGGGCTTGAAGTTGAATTACATGACAACACCATTGGCTGCCAAAATATTACCGAAGAGAATTATATTGTAACGGGCATTTATTCTTTTAAGTTTTTAGTTGATGGGGCTTTGCTGGCTTTTCCTTCACGATTTACTTTTGTAATAAACCTCAGTTTAGACAAACCTATTTTGCATCACCATTCTTCGCAAATACCGAGAAACCTTTCTTGATCGAAGCCAATACTATTTAATAAATAGTATTGCAAAACCCACACCCGCTATACCCGCGCCAAAATAGCGAAGCAGGTTCTTACCAGACGGCAATTTGGTTATCAACCAAGATATCGCAAGGCCTACTATGTGGATAAATGTGGTGCCCACAACAAAACCTAAAGAGTAAAAGACAGCATCCGAGATATAGGGCATCTCGGTACCATGGGCATGGCCATGAAAAATGGCAAAAAAGCCCACAAATATCATCATTAATAAAAAAGGAAATTTTTTATACGCAGCAATGGCAATACCTAAACATAGCACAGAGGCACCAATGGCTATTTCAACTAAAGGTAGCGCTATTTCTTGCATACCGATTAATCCGCCCATCAACATCATTAATACGAATGCAAAGGGCACAGTCCAGATTGCTTTGCCGCCTAACTGACCACTTAAAATACCAACACTAACCATGGCAAGAAGATGGTCAAAACCTAATACCGGATGTAGCAAACCCGTAACAAAACCTCCTACAGCACCACCCTCATGAGCCTGAGCAGGAAAAGTAAATAATAATAAAATAAAAAACGGTAATGAAAACTTCATGAAATATTAGCGGTGTGCAACGATAGAAGAGTAGGTTAAGAGCATTTTATGCTGATCGAACGGCGGTTTAAAATAAGCCATTAATTTTTTATCGGTATTGATCACACTAATATAGCGTGAATACTCAGGCAACTGTTTATTAATTTGTGACTGTAAACTGATAGGAGCAAGTGTAATGTCAGTAATAGCTTTTGCCGACTTCCTTAGTGAAGGATAAAACTCATCAAGCAGCTTTTTTTGTTCTTGCGTATTTGCCACTAAAACCCATTTCGCATTATGTTGAGTCATCTCCATTGTTTGCGGAGGATCAAGTAATATCAAACCATTAATCTTTAACTCAACGTCAGACAAATAGCGAGCCGTTGTTATTTTATTTAAAAACAACAATAGAATACTGGCCATTAATGCAACAATGATCAGTACTGTCTTGATAATATTTTTTTGTTGGGTTTCCATCAGTTTTATTTTTTACGATAATATTGGGTTCAGTGGTAATAAATAATGATCCAGCAACATAACAATAAATAAAGCCATTAAATAAATAATAGAATACTTAAATGTCTCCATTGCCGACTCGGGATTCTTGCCCAACAACATCACAAGACTCCAATAAATAAAGCCCGCGCCTAACACCACAGCACCCAAGAGATACAACCAATTAAACATGCCCGTTAAGTACGGCAATAAGGTCACAACACATAAAATAATAGTGTAAAGCAAGATATGTAGCTTAGTGTATCTTTCACCATGCGTGACTGGGAGCATAGGGATATCTGCTTTGGCGTAGTCGTCTTTTCGATGAACGGCTAAGGCCCAAAAATGAGGCGGTGTCCAAGCAAAGATAATCAACACCAATAACAAACCATGACCGTCTAAACTATTGGTCACTGCTGTCCAACCAAGTAATGGTGGAGCCGCGCCAGCTAAACCACCGATAACAATATTTTGTGGCGTAGCGCGCTTTAGAAATAAAGTGTAAATAAGCGCATAACCCAACAAGGAGGCCAAGGTTAACCATGCCGTTAAAGCATTGATAAAAAATAATAAAATAGCCATACCAAGCAAGCCAGTTGCCAAAGCAAACCATAGCGCTTGTTGAGGTTCAACACGGCCTTTTGCAATAGGGCGATTATGAGTACGCTGCATTTTTAAATCGATACGACGATCAACAAGATGGTTAATGGTAGCGGCGCTACCGGCACAAAGGGCGATACCTAAATTACCTAATACAATAATATCCAAAGGCACAAAACCGGGAGTCGCGAGCAACATACCAATTAAGGATGTCAGCAGCATCAAAGCAACCACACGGGGTTTACAGAGTTCTAAATAGTCGCGCCATAAGGGGCGATGCTTAGCAGAAGAGATCATTGAATTTGACATAGCTATTTTTTATGTTTGTTTTTATTTGTTTTGTTAATTATCTGAGTTCGATCAATTAAAGAAGGCTATGAGCGAACAGGCTTAAAACTTCGGTATGTGATCGTCACCATAGTGAGTAACAATACTGCACCGACGGCATTATGCGCAACTGCTATTGCTAATGGAAGCGCGAATAAAATGTTAGCGAGACCAAGAGAGACTTGAACTGCAAGTACTCCCCAAAGCCACCACACCCAAGATTTTACTTGTGCAGACCTTATGCTAAGCAATCGAAACCCTAAAATAAGTAATGTAAAGGTTACTATTAGCGCACCAATACGGTGAGTTAGATGAATCGCTGTGCGGGCATGGTTATCTAACTGCCCGCCTAAATAGTTCGGGCCAATATCTTGCCATACATTAAAGCCTGCTTTGAAATCAGTAGGTGGCAACCACTGACCAAGGCATTGTGGTAGATCAGGGCAAGCAAGTGCGGCATAGTTGGAGCTTACCCACCCACCTAAGGCAATTTGAATAATGACCACGACTAAGGAAAATACAATCAATGGCCTAGTGAATCGCAGTGCGTGATATTGCACTTCGCTCACTTGCCATTGCTTCAGCCCCAGGCGCTGTACTAACAGCCACAATAAAGACAAGGTCGCAAAACCGCCCAGTAAATGTGCCGTAACCACTTTAGGCCATAACTTTAAGGTCACCGTCCACATCCCAAACGCGGCCTGCAAAATAACCAAGGCTAAAAGAAACAGCGGTAATTTAACAGGAACAGAAGCTAATGCACTGCTAGCTTGGCCACTTGGCTGAAGCAACTTTTTCTGTTGAGTTGAATAGCGGATTGACATGATCACAATCGCTAAAATAAATAGACCCAAGGTCCCAGCAAAATATCGATGTACCATTTCTGGCCATGTTTTTTCTAACTCAACGGGAGCATCGGGAAAGGCCTTTTCTGCTTTTATAATTTCGTGACTTTCATTGGGCCAGAGTAAGTGGCCATAGCAACCGGGCCAGTCGGGGCAACCTAAACCTGCATCGACTAAACGCGTAAACGCGCCGAGAATAACGACAAAAATAGCTAATACAAAAGCACTTAATGCTAATTTAAATAGTGTTTTATGTTCTATATCTTTTCTTGTTAACATACATCAACTACTTATTTATCGTAGGTAAACTTTAATAACTTTTTAATATCATCTAGTAAGTCTTGGCCACTGTGACTTTCGTCATAACGCATCATTGCAAAACCTTCCTGATCAACTAAATAAAAAAAGTTGTTAGGCGCTAATGGTAACGTTGCTTGAGCTAACCATTCCTGCAAATTTTGCGGGGTAGATTCTACAAACAAGGTCTCGGGGTGTTCTTGTTTTAACGTTTCTTTTTCTGCCTCTGAAAAGGTATCTAGTAAGAGCAACATACGCTCCACACGATACGCTTTTTCGGCCAAACGAATATGCACCTGTCGAGTTAAATATAAGTAACCTTGACACTGCTCATTACAATTTTTAGTTACGGGAACCAATAGGCGCCAACGTTTTTTGACTACTGGTTTATCTGTACTGCTATTATCAGAATACAATAAACTCAAAACGTCACTATCACTTATTAAGCTGAGATTTTGTATCGGCTGGGGTGGAATTAACAATTGCCCTTTGTTGGTTGTGCCAGAAGGAAAACCAATGCCTGTTGTAAAAATAAGGTAAGCCAGCAGCATAGGCAAAACAATAGCCGCTATGATCAATAGACCATAAAACTTGTTGCGCTTTTTAATGGAAGGGTTTACTTCTTGGGTCATGTTTTGATTACTACTTTTATTAATATTTCTTTTATATCGTATATCTATCTACGTCATCTACTTTATCCACTTCGATTTTTCGTTGAGATAGATGCACTACGATATAAAAACCAAAGATATAACATCAGCAAAGCTAAAGCCATTGAAAACCATTGAACCGCGTAGCCCTTATGCTTTTCTGGTTTAGTATTTACCAAAGGCCACTCTGTTAACAGTGCACCGGGACTTCCTGTATCGATACGCAATAGTAATTCTGCGTTGCGATGTTCAATAGTATTTTTTTCAATACCAGCGCTGTTATCGTTCAGTAAAAACGTTAAATCGCCTTTATTTTGTTTAAGCGCCTCAAGTGATTCTGTCACATTCACTTGTAATACCCGCTTGGGCCACTCAATAGCCAAGTCACTTATTGTATTGTTGAAAATAGCGTTTTCCTGACTTGGGCTAAGATAGCCTGTTATCAACACTTCACCAGCAGGCGTCTTTATTGCTGGCAATACATCACGGCGGGGCGATGCTTCTACCCAGCCACGATTAACCAACAACACACCCTCTTGACTTATAAAAGGCATGATAACTTCATAGCCAGCTTTACCCGCTCTTGGCTGATTATCGAGGAGCCAATAATGCTCACGGTCATACCGACCTTGCAGGCTTACAGCTCTGTATTTTGCTGCAGCACTTTGCTTTAACTCACCGACAGGAATTGCTGGTAAGTCTTGCCGTTGTTGGTACACTGTCAGTTCTTGCTGCTTTTCATTCGCTCTATCTAATTGCCAAAAACCAAGGCGCACTAGCAGAGGCAGAAACAATAACACGAGCAGCGATATTTTCCAGTGCTGTTTGATATGCTGTGAAAAAAAATTGGACAAAACTAGGCACTCGAAAATTACTGGTATGTCTCTACACGAGGACACATGATGGCATTAAAAATCTTAGTGGTTATTTTATTTATAGGCGTCGTTGTTAGCTTAACTAGCAGCTTAGTCTTTTTGTTAAAAGATATAGAATCACCTAAAAAACGAGCACTATATGCGCTAGGCACTCGTATTACACTGGCTGTTTTATTGATGGCAACCATATTTTACGGTTTATATACAGGCCAGCTAGGCAGTGGAGCACCTTGGGATGCAAAACCAACAAAAGCGCAAATCGAGTCCAAGCAATAGTGTGGAGCCTCTGAACAAACTTGACTGATTATTCCTCGGCTAAAATCTAACTCAGACTTACCCAGAAGTTCCTATATTCTAAAATAAGGCAAGGCTAAAAATGGGGCATAAGCCCCATTCGTTTACTACTTTTACTTACTATAGGCTCTACTTTTTTTGTTTAGCCAAGGATATAAACGAAAATAAACAAACCCACCCAAACCACGTCAACAAAGTGCCAATACCAACTGGCTGATTCAAAGCCAAAACAATCTTCATGATTAAAATGATTTTTTAAGATCGAACGCAACCACATAATGAGCAACATAAACGTACCCAAGGTGACATGAGCACCGTGAAAGCCTGTCAGCATAAAGAAGGTTGTACCATAAGCACCTGTATCAATTTTTAAATTTTCATTGTACGCATGAATATATTCCCACGCTTGTAAAAATAAGAAAATAATACCTAATGCAACTGTAATACCTAACCAAACATTAAATTTCTTTTTGTTGTCATTTTTAAGGGCTGTATGCGCAAAATGAACCGTTACACTAGACGTTAATAGTACCGCTGTGTTCCAAAATGGCAACCAAGTCCAAATAGATTCAGCCGTTGTGATACTCATATTAATATCAGGGCCAACTACTTTCGCTGCAGCACCATTTACCGCCATATCTGGTGTTGTCATCAAGGGCCATGCGTCTGTAAAACCGGACCACAAAACTTGGTTCGTTGTATTGTCGCCACCTAGCTCCGGCAGTGAAATATTACGGATATAATAAAGTGCACCAAAGAACGCGGCGAAGAACATCACTTCACTGAAGATAAACCAACCCATTCCCCACACGTATGAACGTTTTAGCTGAGCGTCATTTAGGCCAGCCATATTTTCATTGATAACCGCACCAAACCAACTCCACAACACAATGGCCATCACTAAGCTGCCCACCATAAAGATAATCGGCCCACTAAAACCCAATGAAGTACTGCCGTTAATCCAATTCGCTGCACCAAATACCGTTAGAAACAAACCCAGTGATGCAAAAATCGGTAACTTACTTTGCTCTGGAACGTAGTAAGTGCCTTCGCTCGCCATATTACTCTCCGTTATTCTTATCTTTATTGATTCAAATAGTTAGTTTGAAGCTGCTAAAGCAATATTGACTATGTCATTGCCTAGCATGCTATTTTTCTGTTCTGTCTCTTGTTTTGTAATGTCAAATAAAGTGTAAGACAAGGTAATCGTATTGACCTGCTTAGGCACATCAATATCGACAATAAAACTTAAACCTAGCTCTGCACTTTCACCCGCTTCTAAAGGTTGCTGGTTAAAACAAAAACACTCCGTCTTATGAAAATAACTGACTGCCTTATAAGGAACTAAACTGGGCACGGCTTGCGCCACCATGTCATAAGCGGTGGTATTGCGAGCAAAATATTTAATGACTGTCGCTTCGCCCGGGTGCACTTCTATCGTTTTAATCGTGGGGCGGAACTCCCAAGGCATGTTTTCATTATTATTAGCAATAAACTGTATTTTAATTTTTCTAGATGTATCTACACCTAACTCATTAACACTGCCGGTGAACTGGCCTTTTGTTTTACCATTCAGCCCCGTTACATCACAAAAAAGGTCGTATAACGGAGGCATAATAAAAACAGCAAAGATAAACATCATCACAACAGTAATACCAAGTTTGGCACACAATTTTGCGGTTGAATTATCTTTCCAAAAATTTTTTATCATGCTTTACACTTTAGGTTAGTACAAATAAAAAATGGAAAAAATGGGGTCAGAGTAAATTTTTCATAGCTTATTTCAGCCTTAGTCAGAATAGCGCGAAAAGTTTACTCTGACCCCATTTTTTCTTTTACCTACTTAATTTCTGGCGGTGTAGTAAAGGTATGGTAAGGCGCTGGAGACGCAACGGTCCACTCTAAGCCTTCTGGGTCTTCCCACACTTCATCTGTCGCTTTCTTGCCGCCGACAATAGTTGAGATAACGTTATACAACAATAGGATTTGAGCCGCACCAAACAAGAAGGCACCCACACTCGAAATCTGATTAAAGTCGGCAAAGAATTGGTTGTAGTCAGGCACACGTCGCTGCATACCCGCTAGACCAACAAAGTGCATTGGGAAGAAAGTTAAATTCAAACCAATAAATGCCATCCAAAACTGTAGTTTACCCATGGTTTCGTTGTACATATTACCGCACCATTTTGGCAACCAATAGTACACGCCAGCGGTAATAGAAAAGATGGCTCCTGGTACAAGTACATAATGGAAATGAGCCACAACAAAATAGGTATCGTGATATTGAAAATCAGCAGGTGCAATAGCAAGCATCAAACCTGAGAAGCCGCCAATCGTAAATAAGATTACAAACGCAATAGAGAACAACATGGGCGTTTCAAAAGTCATCGACCCTTGGAACATGGTTGTCACCCAGTTGAACACCTTCACACCTGTCGGCACGGCAATCAACATCGTGGCGTACATAAAGAAGAGTTCGCCCGCAAGCGGCATGCCCACGGTAAACATATGGTGAGCCCAAACAATAAAGCTTAGGAATGCAATGGAAGCTGTCGCATACACCATAGATGAATAACCAAACAAGGGCTTACGCGCAAAAGTAGGTATGATCGCACTGACAATACCAAATGCAGGCAAGATCATAATGTACACTTCAGGGTGACCAAAAAACCAAAATACATGCTGGAATAATACGGGATCACCACCACCGGCAGCGTCGAAGAAGCTGGTACCAAAGTGGATATCCATCAACATCATGGTAACCACACCCGCAAGTACTGGCATCACCGCAATAAGAAGGTAAGCCGTAATCAACCAAGTCCATACGAACAAAGGCATTTTCATCAAGGTCATACCCGGTGCGCGCATATTCAAAATGGTTGCGATGATATTGATCGAACCCATAATCGAACTAGCACCCATAATATGGACGGCAAAGATAAAGAAGGTCACGCTGGGCGGCGCATAAGTAGTTGATAGCGGCGCATAGAAAGTCCAACCGAAGTTAGGACCACCGCCTTCCATAAATAAAGTGGAAACCAACATGGCAAAAGCAAAAGGCAGAATCCAAAAGCTCCAGTTGTTCATTCTCGGCAGAGCCATATCTGGCGCACCCACCATCATGGGAATCATCCAGTTAGCCAAACCAACAAAGGCTGGCATAACTGCACCAAACACCATAATTAAACCGTGCATGGTGGTCATTTGGTTGAAGAATTCAGGCTCTACAATTTGTAGGCCGGGCTCAAACAATTCTGCGCGAATCACTAACGCGAATACACCGCCAAGTAAAAACATGGCGAAACTGAACCAAAGATACATTGAGCCGATATCTTTGTGATTGGTGGTGTAAAGCCACCGAGTAAAACCTTTAGCAGGACCGTGGGCCATAATGATTCTCCTAGCTTAGTTGCCTTGCTTGTATTTGAGTATGTCGATAGGCTGAACGATGTCGCCCGTTGAGTTACCGAATGCATTACGCTGATACGTAATGACGGCTGCGGTATCGACTTCGGAAAGAGTGTCTTTGTAAGCTGCCATAGCAGGATTGTTACGGCTACCGTTTACAACCATATCTAAGTGCGCCGCTATATCACCCGTTGCGATGGGGCTACCGGCAATAGCCTTGCCGACACCCCCTTCACCCTGGGCACCGTGACAGGCCAAACAGGCCTTACCGTACACTGTCTCACCCTGAGCCATTAGCTCATCATAGGTGAATGTTTTGTTAGCTAGCGCTTTAAGCTTTTTGGCCTGCTCTTGGCGATCTGCCAGCCAAACACCGTATTCTTCCTCGGGCACCGCTTTAACCACAATGGGCATAAAGCCGTGGTCTTTACCGCACAGCTCCGCGCACACACCTCGGTAAACACCGGGCTCTTCAATATAGGTCCATGACTCGTTGATATAACCGGGAATAGCGTCACGCTTAACGGCTAGATCAGGTACCCACCACGCATGAATCACATCATTGGCTGTCACTAGGAAGCGTACTTTTTTGTTAGTAGGAATAACCAATGGTTCATCAACTTCGAGTAAGTAGTTTTCACCTTTAGGAGCTTGGTTATAAATTTGCTCTTGTGGTGTCGTCAAACGACTAAAGAAACTGACGTCTTTATCAAGGTATTCGTAACCCCAATACCACTGATAGCCCGTTACCACTATGTCGATATCAGCTTCCGAAGTATCATAAAGTTTAATCAAGCTCTTTGTGGCTGGGTAGGCCATTATGATTAAAATAACGAAGGGGATGATCGTCCAAGCAATTTCTAAGCTAGTACTTTCGTGAAAGTTTTTGGCCTCGTAGTCATTTGATTTACGATGGACAATCATGGAATAAAACATAACGCCAAAAACAACAACACCGATTGCCACGCACCACCAGAAAATATCCATGTGCAAGCCATAGACATCTTTACTGATCGGGGTAACCCCTTTCGGCATATTAATGGATGAGCGAACAGATTCTTCCGCCATTGAGTAGTGACTGGCTAATAGCAATACAGCACTGAGTGACCAAGCCATAAGCCGGTTTACTTTGTTTAACATTGCCCAAATGTCTCCGTAATAATTATTGTGATGTTCGGACTTATCTTAGATCTTACTAAACGTTTGTATGTAATTTTTATGTGTAACGCTAAAGGCTGATACTTCAATCAAAATCTACTTATTGAGCTTATGCCGTTAGCGGTTGGGAATGCTACAGCCTAAACTTAAAAACCAGTTTTGAAATAATTCGTACTACTTTTTATTAAATCGAATTATAACGACACCCATGCTGAGGCCTATAGCGAGTACAAGCACATCATTTTATTCTTGTTAAAGGGTTTTACTGCAAACTGCTCAAGTACCAGGTGGGCCTACAAACAACTGCTTCGGGTGTCTCAACCTCAGGTGCATAGGGGGCCACAGACAACAAAAAATGTCAATCCTTTGGATGTAAATTAGACGGTTTTTTACCGAATTATAAGGGACTTAAGCGAACTTGACCGGAATATCGTTCATAATCTAACCAAGCTTACAAATTGAAATAATTTCGTCAAACTACTGTAATTTAGACTATGCTTGGGTTACGCACTAAAAATGAACATTGATTTAAGAAGAGAATCGCAAATAAGACCGAGCCACTAGACGTTTATATGGACACCACTTTAACGATACTCACACAAACCATTGCTGATGCCAAACAAGAAGAACATCAACTTGGCACCATGGCAAGCTATATCGAAGAAAACCTACCTTCATTGCATGGCTCCATTGCGATTAGCTCGCCATCGCCCGCTAAAGCTCTAATGAGCTTTGTGGAAGATTACGTAGACACAACTCCACAACATATCCAGGCCCTTAACAGCCTAGCCAAAGAGGCTGAGCTAAGTGAGTATGTACAAGCCTTTTTAGATTTATCTTGTACCTACTTTATCAACCCGCCCGATATACTCGAACCTTATCGAGGGCTACAAGGACTGCTTCACAAAGCCTATCTAGCGCATCGCTTGATGGAAGAGCTGAATGACAAAATCATGACTCTGAGTGGCGGTGCAGCTTTAGCACCAATGGATATGAGCATGGCGAACATTGTTAGCCACTCACTGATTGGGGATGAACTAGCAAACCAACTCGATCACCTCGTTTTACTAACGATAGAAACAACACCTGTTGATACGAATATATTTGAAAAACGAAGCGTTAGGCAGTTTTTAGAAAAACGCCGTCTTAAAGGCTGGGAAGAAGTCAATAAGCGTTGGCCTTGTTTTACAAAAGACTGCGCCATTAATTTACAAATCTAACCCATTGATATTAACGTGTTTTGATTAACAGCTTAATGCTTACCTTTATTACCATTTGGATCTAAGGTTAACACTTGTGTCTCTGATTTTTTAACTTGCTCTGGGATATTAACACGAGTTTCTAATTCACGTGCTTGCTGCTTAAAACGCATTTCGTCTTTAAAACCACAACTCACACATTCCCGAAAGTCTTTCCCTTCTTCTTTGTACATCATCAGCTTGTCCATTGCTGAACACCTTGGACAAACAGCGCCCGCTATAAATCGTTTTTTAATTTTGTTTACCATACTCTTTATCTATTTATATTTTATGAATGTGCTCGAAATGGCGCGATAAAATAAATGAACACCAATGAGATTAAACTGAATAGCGATAACATCATTGTTGTACGCCAAGGGTTACTGGCTTGCTTTACAATATCAAACTCTTTTACAAAAATAGTTTCACAAGCACCATTACCTGTATCTGTTCTAACCGTACTGGTACCACGCTTCCCGCCACCGTCTTGACCATAAGATGACAAAAATCCAGCCACTCTTATTTGATCGCCCACATTGAGTTTTTGTATTTTTTTACGTAATACTTCGTCATCAGAAATCAAATGATTATTAGAAATCTGATATTGATCGAAGCTATTCCAAGCAATATCGCTACGAGTGCTAAAGTTGCAAGTGAACTGCCCATTCCAAAAATCGAATTGGTTGAGGTAAGCACTTAAAGCCGTTTTACCCCAAACCACACAGACATCCGTCATATTAAGATGATCATTCCATAACTTATGCAACATGCTGTCACCACTATGATGGCGATAAGAAACCACTAAACCATATAGTTCATACTCATACTCTGGTGCAACCTGATAACTCACATCACCATAGCGAGCCTCAAAAGCTGAAACATTGATTTGTGTTTGTTGAGGTTCATTAGCCAACTCTCTAACTGCATCAACCGTATCAGGAAAGTCATTTCGTTTTGAAAAAGAAACCACCAATAAAACTAAAGCCAGCAACATGGCGATATTGATAATTTTAGTCATTAGAATTAGGCTATTCCGCTATGCCTTAGCAAAGCATCTGTATTCGGTTCGCGGCCTCGAAATGCTTTGAACAACTCCATTGGCTCCTTAGAGCCACCATTCGCCAATACCGTATCTAAAAACGATTCGCCTGTCGCCTTATCAAAAATACCTTTCTCTTCGAATAGAGAAAAGGCATCCGCAGATAAAACCTCGGCCCATTTATAACTGTAATAACCTGCTGCATAGCCGCCTGCGAAAATATGACTAAAGCTATTTTGAAATTGATTAAATGCAGGAGGCTTCATCACAGCAACCTTTGCTCTCACTTCATCTAAAACAAGTTGAACAGGCTTAGGTGTATCAGGATTGTATTCGGAATGCAGTAGAATATCGAATAAAGAAAATTCTATTTGCCTTACCATTTGCATCCCTGACTGGAAGTTTTTAGCCGCTAACATTTTATCGAGCAAATCTTCTGGGAGAGGCTCACCTGATTCATAATGCCCTGAAATTAAGGGTATAACGTCTTTTTCCCAACACCAATTTTCTAAAAATTGGCTGGGTAGCTCAACCGCATCCCATGCAACCCCACTGATTCCGCTGACAGCCGCTTCTGTCATTTGCGTTAACATATGATGCAAGCCATGACCAAATTCGTGAAAAAGCGTTGTGACTTCTTGATGAGTTAACAGCGAAGGCTTATCGCCAACAGGCGGCGTAAAATTACAAGTAAGGTAAGCTACGGGCAACTGAAGTTGTCCATTACTAATACGACGTGTACGACAATCGGCCATCCATGCACCCCCACGCTTTTTATCTCGGGCATAGATATCAAAATAAAAATAAGCAATTACATTACCGCTTTTTTTAATACAGAAAAACTTTACATCTTCGTGATACAGGTCCACATCGTTTACAGTTTCTATTTCAATATCAAATAATTTATTCACGACCAAGAACATTCCTTCCATTACTTTCTCTGCGGGAAAATAAGGACGTAATGTTTCCTGTGCTAAGGAATAATCTCTCTGACGAAGTTTCTCGCTATAGTAAGCCACATCCCATGCGGCTAAATCTTCAATGCCGTGTTCACTTTTTGCAAATGCTTGTAAAGCTCTTAAATCATTTTTTGCTATTGGCAGTGACTTTTCTGCTAACTCATTTAAAAACTGAATGACTTGTTCAGGAGACTCAGCCATCTTTGTCGCCAGCGACAGTTCCGCATAATTATGAAAACCAAGTAGTAATGCGAGCTCGTGCCTTAAGGCTAACGTTTCTTCTATCAGAGGGCCATTATTCCAATCATGCTCTTTTGTTGTTTGAGTTGCACGAGTCGCGAATGCGGTATAAATCGTTTCTCGTAAATCTCGATCATCAGCATAGGTAACAACAGCAATATAAGAGGGTGCGTCTAGAGTAATAACATACCCTTCTCTACCTTTTTGTTGTGCAACCTGCTTAGCACCAGCTAATGCACTCTCTGGCAAACCTGCTAGGGCACTGTCATTATCAAACTGCATTTCCCACGCTTGGGTTGAATCTAATACATTATTAGAAAATTCCGTCGCTAGGGTAGATAAACGTTGTTTTATTGCTCCGTAGCGCTGTTTCTTTTCTTCAGGTAACGCGATACCTGACAGGGTAAAATCACGCAGCGCATCTTGTATCACCTTCTGTTGAGCCTGACTTAAACGATGAAACCCCTCGCTTGCCTCTAAAGTTTTGTAGGCTTTGTATAAAGGTTCGTGCTGATCAATAGCGGTACCAAACTCCGTTAATAACTGTACACACTCAGCATAAACATCTCTGAGTTCATCACTGTTTTGAACGCCATTAAGGTGGCTTACCGGCGACCAAGCCTGGTTGAGCAAGTCGGACGCTTCCTCGAATGGCGCAACAAGATTTTCCCAAGAGGGATCCTCGCCTTTCTCTATAAGGGCCAACTGCTGTTTAAGTACTGACCACACCTGATCTATGCGAGCCTGAATGGCAGGTTTTATATGCTCAACGTTGATAGAACGAAAAGGGGGCAGTTTATGTTGTTCAAGAAGTACATTATTCATAAGTGATTGCTGATCAAAAATTGATTGTTTAGGTATAGGTTGAGGTCGAAATTTAAGCCCTTGTCTATATATAAGCACCTGCCTATATAAGCGAATAGTTATCTAGGCCGCTTCTAACTGAGCGTCCAAACTAAGCGATTAATTGTCACTCTAGATCGACCGAGATTTAACAGTTAGAATCATACTACAAATACGCAAGAGCGCTTTACTATGTCCACATTTGAAACCAATAATTCCCCTGCCATTCGACCTTATAAGGAGCATAGCCCAAGTTTAGGCAAAAAAGTCTTTGTTGATCCTGCAGCGGTGGTCATAGGCGATGTGGTATTGGGTGATGATTGCTCCGTTTGGCCCTGCGCGGTTATTCGTGGGGATATGCACCGCATCCGCATTGGCTCACGTACCAGTGTTCAAGACGGCTCTGTACTACATATAACCCATGCTGGAAAATTTACGCCTGAAGGCTGGCCCCTCATCATTGGTGATGATGTCACTATTGGTCATTCCGTTAACCTACACGGTTGTCAAATAGGAAGCCGTGTACTCATCGGTATTGGCTCAACCATTTTAGATGGCGCTATTGTTGAAGATGATGTGGTCATTGGTGCCGGAACCTTAGTACCACCAGGGAAGGTGCTGAAAAGCGGCTTTATGTATATGGGTAGCCCATACAAAGAAATAAGACCTCTAAAGGAGTCAGAAAAAGCATTTTTTACTTACTCTTCTCAAAACTACGTTGACCTAAAAAACTCATTCCTAGATCAAACATAGTTTATTTTTACTCTATGCATTACCTACCGACTAGCGGCAGGTAATGAGTTTAGCTATGAATTAAAGCGCTACGATTAATATAAACCTCTACCTCGCGCCAGCTTACCCTTTTGAAAAACGAGTGAACGCTGTATAAACTTGCTGCTCCAATAGCGCCAAGTATTGGCTTTAGTCGATGGTGTTTTGTGGCGAGGTGGATAACCACGAGTCATTAACACCTGCTCTTTTGTCATACCTAAGCGCATAATACCCGCTTCCATATCATCTCTTAGCTCACCAGAAACACCTTTTAACGAGATTTTTCTAGGTGAAAGCAGTTCAGATGCAATTTTTTCAATACCACGCTTGGTAAACTTCTGTACATTCACGAAAGTAATTTGGACTCCATCCATATCCAAAACCATTTTTTTGCCGCCTAGGGAAACTAGAGTCACTTTAGTGTTAAAGGGAACCAATTCTCCACGCCAGTAATTGGTTGTTACATGGCGCCCCTTCTCAAACATAAAGTTATAGCGAGTGTAATAGGTTTGGCCTTCTTGGGGTTCAATCATTTTTGGCAATAATGCCGCTTGAGTGGCAAACGAACTGACCAAAAAAGTGATCGCAAGTAAAAATAAACTGGTAGTCGACAATGCGCGTCTAAATAAATTTGTTAACATCCTTTATCCTCCTGAGTCGGTTATCATAAGCGTTCTGCTGCATTCACCAAAACACGCAGCAATAGAAATAATATCGGCATGTTGAAGTATTGTCCACGACAGGCCACACACTTTTAAACAAACGAATAGAGCAACTAATTCAGAACAACTAACTTAATCATAAAAAAGGAAAAAGTATGGGCGTTTACTGGTATCTCTGTATTGCAATTATCGCCGAAGTGATTGCCACCTGTTTTTTAAAAGCAGCGGAAGGTTTTACCAAGCCATTGCCTAGCATTGTGGTCATTATTGGCTATGGGGCTGCATTTTACTGCCTATCGGTTGTGATAAAAACACTTCCCGTCAGTGTGGTGTATGCCATATGGACAGGTTGCGGTGTGTTGTTGGTTGCCTTAGCAAGCGTAATCTTCCTCAAACAAACTATCGACTTAGCTGCTATTTTAGGGATGGCTTTGATCGTTTGTGGCGTTATTATTATCCAACTGTTTTCAAATATTACGGGCTCTCATTAAATACTATTTCTTAAGGGCCATATATAAAATTACACTTTTAACTATGAGTATGAAGGAAACACTAAAGCGCCAAATACTTTAGTGTTTCACCACATCAACTCAAAGAGAATATGGGGTATATATTAATTCACCACCTTGTTCACTGAGTATCAATACACCTGAATCCACTTGATATAGACCTAAAAAATTACCTGAGTACTGAGTTGTTGATAGGGATATAAAGCTACTATCAAGCCTATCAACATTAAAGTTAGCACCAATTTGATTAACCGTTATCACTCCTCCATCAGATAACCACAGTGCATCACCTAAAACTCCAATATTTTGCTGCCAAGCCAAGCTTGTTGCATTATAAATATCACCCGAACCAAGCAATACTAAACCTCCATCACTTGAAATTTTAATAGGAGGCAGAATGGAATAGCGTCCATGATAAGGTGTTTCTCCTGCACTGCTTATCTCACCTGTCAGCTGGTTTATTTCTTCATAGTGTAAATCATTGGGGCTGGTGCCATTACGAAAGAAATACACCCTATTATTGAATTCATTCCACGCATACTCGATTGAACGATAATTCCAATCAGCACTGTCGGTTAACACGCCATCTCTATCGAAAATATAGTGGGTATCCCAAGCCCCACTGGCATCTTGTGCCAATATATAATTGCCTACCGCTGCAAGGCCACCTACTGCCAAGGGAATTCTAGCAAATGCATTTTCACCGCTAGTTTCCGTCAAGTTCACATAAGTTATTTCCCCTGAGTCGTATGCGAAATACAAACGATTATGCTCCGCAGAGTAAACCATTTCATCAGGTGAATTTGGCGCTATACCTCTTTCAGAACCTATATGAATAGGGTTTATATAACTCTCTGATACGGAAGACCACCTATATACTCTGTAATTCTCAGGTGAAAACAAATATAGGGTTCCTGCCTCATCAACTATTGTGGAAACAGGTATAAATACGGGCATGGTAGCAGTGAAGTCACACTGGCCATTGCCATCACCATGCTCAGCTAACCAACAAGCAGCATCAACTGGGAAGCTATCGAGTACGAGGCCTGTTGTAGAATCACTTTCACCGTAACCTGTATTCCATGTATCTGGATAACCATCATTATCACTGTCCAATGATGCAGCTGGGTCTAGTGGAAAATGGTCCACCGTATTATCAACGCCATCTCCATCACTATCGTCATTAGCCGAATATAAGTTAAAAACAAAGGCTCCATCCTGTTCGCTAATCGTAACGACTTGGGCCCCTACTTGAAGGGTCTTTAAGTGTATACCAGAAAAAATAAGCTGCTCAACAACATTAAAAAAGCTATCTCTACGAGTAAGAGAAAATTGATCCAACTCTTGGTTGATAGAGATAAAATCACCTGTAGTAAGCCACATACCATCATCGATACTACCGACAGAGCCCTGCCATGTTAAATCAGTGGCATCATATAAGTCACCAGAACCTAACAAAACATAAACCCCATCGTTAGAGACTCTAATGGGAGGCAAAATAGCATAGTCTCCATGATAAGGCGTTTCGCCCGCACTACTTATTTCACCAGTCAGTTGATTTATTTCTTCATAGTGTAAGTCATTGGGGCTAAAGCCATTACGGAAAAAATAAACTCTATTATTGAATTCATTCCAAGCATACTCGACGGAATAGCGATTCAAATCTGCACTGTCTGTAAGCTGGCCATCAACATCAAAAATATAATGTGTATTCCAACGGCCTGTACTGTCTTGGCTAAGAATAAATTCACCAACTGAAACAAGACCATCAACAGCTAAGGGTGTCGATGCAAAAACTTGTTCAATTAACTCTCCAGATAAATCAACAAAGGTTATCTCTCCAGAATCATAACCAATATACAAGCGGTTATGGGCAGACGAGTAAATCACCTTTTGCGGAGAGTCAGATGCATTGTCACCGTCAGCAATAAAAATTGGATTCATATAGTCTTGATTAACGACAGACCAACGATAAATTTTCCGATTCTCTTGTGAAAATAAGTAAATAGTCCCATCAGCATTACTGACAATGGCATCTGGTACAAACTGCGGCACTGTTGAACCATAGTCACACTGCCCCTCGCCATTATCATGTTCGATCAACCAGCAGGCTGAGTCGTTTGGATAAAGGTCCGCTACATCCCCTACACCATCGCGGTCTGAGTCAGCAACTTCAGATCCGTCATTAGGGAAGGCATCCGAATTATCGCCAACACCGTCTCCGTCGCTATCGATCGTTTCGGAAGCATCTTCTGGGAATGCGTCTGCATTATCACCTACACCATCACCATCGCTATCAGCTGATTCTGTAGGATCATTTGGGAAAACGTCTTCACTATCGGGAACGCCATCACCATCACTATCGACTGGTGGTGGCACTATCTCAATAAAACCACCTGATGAACCAAAGTCAACCAAAGTACCATTTTGACCACTGCTAGTTTCCACCAGCACCGCGCTTCCTTCAGCTTGACCTATATCATACAAGCGAGATTCAATGCCATTGTCCATTTCAATGTCACTGAGTAATTGACCTGTGTACGGGAAGCGACGACTACCGTCGTAACCACTGATATTGTTTAAGACAAAGGTAGCCGTTGTATCGCCTGTGGCACTTGCACCGTTCGCCGTCCACATGACTGTGCTGCCTGTACGCTCCAATACCACATCAACACGATCACCTGAAATCAGAACTGGTTCAACATCAAGGGTTAAGCCAGCCACACGCGCACGAATGCGCCCATTGACCACAGCACCTACAAAGTTTTGAGTATCACTGCTGCTACCCAATGTCACTTCTATGCTGTCGCGATAGGTAAAGCTAAAGGCAATACGGAAATCATTTGTGGCAGTCCACTCTGGTAAGGTGACATAACCTTGACCATCAAACTGTAGGTAACTATTGAAGTCGCCTGGCTCTCCGAAAGGTGTTGGGTCTGCATTATCACCAATACCATCACCATCCGAATCTCGCGTTTCCGTAGGATCATTCGGGAAGGCATCTTCGCTATCAGGGACGCCATCACCATCGCTATCAGCTGGCGGTGAAGCTATCTCAATAAAGCCACCCGACGAGCCAAAGCCAACCAAAGTACCATTTTGACCATTGGTAGTTTCTACCAACACAGAACTACCTTCGGCCTGATCGACATCGTATAAGCGGGTCTCGACACCATTATCCATTTCAATGTCACTGAGCAATTGACCCGCATAAGGGAAGCGACGGCTACTGTCATAACCACTAATATTATTTAAAACAAAGGCGGCCGTTGTATCACCTGTGGCGCTTACACCGTTCGCTGTCCACGTAACTGAGCCACCTGTACGTTCCAACACCACATCAACACGATCACCCGAAGCCAGAACCGGTTCAACATCAAGGGTTAAACCTGCCACTCGCGCACGAATGCGTCCATTGACCACAGCGCCGACGAAGTTCTGAGTATCACTGCTGCTACCCAGTGTCACTTCTATGCCGTCGCGATAGGTAAAGCTAAAGGCAATACGGAAATCACTTGTCGCACTCCACTCTGGCAAGGTGACATAACCTTGACCATCGAATTGTAAGTAACTATTGAAGTCACCCGGCTCGCCGAAAGGTGTTGGGTCTGCATTATCACCAATACCATCACCATCCGAGTCTCGCGTCTCTGTAGGATCATTGGGGAAGGCATCTTCGCTATCAGGAACGCCATCACCATCACTATCAACTGGTGGTGGCGCTATCTCCGCAAAACCACCTGATGAACCAAAACTGACTAAGTCTCCATCACGGCCACTGCTCGTATCCGGCAAAACAACACTGCCCACAGGCTGATCAATATTATAAAGTCGCTGTTCAATATCATTATCCATTGCAATGTTACTGAGTAATCGACCGCTATAAGGGAAGCGACGGCTGCTGTCGTAACCACTGATATTGTTCAGAACAAAGGCGGCCGTTGTATCACCTGTGGTGCTTACACCGTTCGCCGTCCATGTAACAGTACTGCCCGCACGCTCTAGCACAACGTCAACACGATCGCCCGACGCTAGAACGGGTTCAACGTCCAGCGTTAACCCTGCCACTCTCGCTCGTATACGACCGTTGACCACCGCTCCCACAAAATTTTGGGTATTGCTAATGCTGCCTAATGTCACTTCAATGCCATCACGATAGGTAAAGCTAAAGGCAATACGGAAATCATTTGTGGCAGTCCACTCTGGCAGGCTTACGTAACCTTGACCGTCGAACTGAAGATAAGCACTCCCGAAAGGTGTTGGGTCTGCGTTATCACCAATACCGTCACCATCTGAGTCTAGAGTTTCTGTAGGATCATTCGGAAAGGCATCTTCACTATCAGGTACACCATCACTATCACTATCTGGGTCAGGCGTTGTCGCTTCTATTAAATCATCAATACCGTTATTGTTGGCATCGACACCCCCACCATTATCAAGCGAGTTGACTCGACCATCACCGTTGGTATCTAGAGCACCATAGCCAGCAATATTAATATCGTAAGCTGTACCATCGTTGAGTGGATTAGTGGACTCTAAATCTAGGAAGTCAGGAATATGATCTCCATCACTATCCGGCGGGTTAATAATAGAACCTTGCAAACTATCACTATCGACCTGTCCGTCATTATTAGTATCTGTTAAACCAATCTCAACGACATCAAAAATACCGTCATTATCTGAGTCTAGGTCTACATAATTTCTGAGGCCTTCACCATCATCATCGCCCACTAGATCCACTATTTCAAAATCTCTAGTGGTGTAACCTGATACTGTAAAGAATGACGAGTCGATATAGAAATCGGGTGAATCAGAATAAGTCGTTGAACGAATGATTCGATCGTTGGCTAAGAGCCGAAGGTCACCACCTACAACATCAACTCGCCAAATAATATCGCCACTTCCTGGGCCAAATGTAAGAACCCTTCCAGACTCTAAGATACGTGCACGCTGAGCGCCCTCAACAATTTCAAAACCATAATCAATATCCAGTTCAGAAGGGCCTGTCTCAGAAATTCCCAGACCAATAGCTTGGCTTACAAATTCAGGGAAATTAGAACCATCAAATGGATGAACCCAACTAACGGTATAATTATCACTAAAGCCATATGTTGAGAACGGAACAGAATTAATTTGGTTGTTATAACCTACGCCATCACCAAATCCGGTAATACTATTACCATCAGAGGTTACCGTAGGAGAAGCATTCACCCAGTCTCTTATCTCGACACGTCGAAACTCTCGATCATCACGCAAACCGTCATTATCCGCGTCATAATCAGCAGGGGTCGCCTCGATTAAATCATCAATACCGTTATTGTTGGTATCTTCACCCCCATTAGTATCTAGGCCATTAATCCGACCATCTCTATTGGTATCAAGACCGGCATAACCTGAAAACTCAATATCATAAGCTGTCCCATCGTTTAAAGGGTTATTTGACTCTAGGTCTAAGTGATTTGGTATACCATCATTATCATTGTCAGGCGCACCACGCGCAGAGCCCTGATCAGATAAACTATCCACTAGGCCATTGTTATCTGTATCAAGTAAACCAGCCTCAACGATATCCAATACACCATCATTGTCACTGTCTAAATCAAGATCATTGGTAATACCATCTCGATCGGGATCAACATTAGGATCAACAGAAATAATGAACTGATACTCAAGGGCAAGGCGAGTCGTACCATCACAAATATTATTAACAGCGGAGCTAGCAGAGGTCTCTACTCTAAAACCTGGAATGCCATCACCATCACCTATATCAAAGACTTCTATCAACTCGTCAAAAGCGGGGACCAAGGGCACAAGAGAAGCTCCGCACTCCACACCTGTTGTTAGCTGACCAGAAGTAAATAAATCATTAAAGTTTAGAGTGAAATACTCAGTTGATGCCCCTAAGTCACCCCGGGCCATCACGGCAACGCTAACTTCTGAACCTAATTCAATATTTAAAGCTGATAGATCAATTGCTTGAAAAATTGTGCCGCCCGTTTCTAAAATTTGAAACGGCACTGTGGTCAATGGCGCAGCTGGAACAGGCGTCTCGCTGGCATCTCTAATACCATCATTATCACGATCGATATCCGCATTATCACCTGTACCATCGCCATCAGAATCAAGTGTTTCAGATGCATCATTCGGAAATGCATCAGCATTATCACCAACACCATCGCCATCAGTATCTGCCGTTTCTGTGGCATCATTAGGAAATGCATCGGCATTATCACCCACACCATCTAAATCACTATCTGCTGTTTCGGTTGGATCTGTTGGGAAAACATCGGCATTATCGCCAACACCATCACCATCACTATCTGTGGTCTCAGTTGGATCCCGTGGAAATGCATCAAACTCATCTTCGACACCGTCATTGTCATCATCAATATCAGCGTCATCTAAGATGCCATCACCATCTGTATCAATATTGATAGACAGCATCAATGCTTCCATATCCAAAATACCGCCAGTAACAGTTAAGCCTGTCCATGCTGCAACTGGGCGGGCACTGTCCATTGTTAGTTGTTTTATTTCTAGATATGTCAGGGAAGGGTTTTGTGACCATGCTAAAGCGACTGCTCCAGCAACAACTGGCGTTGCTTGCGATGTGCCACTAAAGCCTGCGTAACCACCGTTTGATGCGGCCGTTATAAACTCAGTAGGTGCCGCAAGATCGACAGACGTTAAGCCGTAACTTGAATAAGAAATTCTTGTCTCGTCTAGAGTAGATGCCGCAATTGTTAACACGTTGTCATTAGGTAAGCGGGCGGGGTAATTAACTCCAGCTGCATCGATATCATTGTTTTCATTACCGGCTGCAGCAACAAATAAATGCCCTTCAGCTTCGGCAGCTGTAACTACATCCGCTAGCTGCTGGGAAAAAGTGAAAATCCGCCAGCTATGATTAGAAATTCTTGAGCCTTCTGCAATGGCATAAGGCATCGCAATAGAAAAATCACTGACTGTTCCTGAAAATGTAAGACCGGAACGTAATTCCATCAGCTGACAATCCCATGCGCTACCTACGTAACCAATCGCATTATCACCTTGACCACAAACCGTACCAGAAACAGGTGTACCATGACCGGTACTACCTGCAGTTACCGTAATGCCGTTAATGTCATCTACATAACCATTACCATCATCATCGATACCATTACCGTCGATCTCATCAGGATTAACCCATAGATTATCAACTAAATCTTCATGTGTTTTTAATATACCATTATCAAATATTCCGATCGGCCCAATCGCAGTTGCGTCCGTAGAAATATCCCAAGCTTCATAAGCATTGATCTGATCAAGCCACCAATCTGTTGCGGTAATATTAGGATCATTGGGAACAAGCGCCTCTTGTATAGTGTAATCAGGCTCCGAATAGACAACAGCAGGGTGAGCATTTGCAGACTCTAACAACTGTTCAAAATCACTCGTGGCATCAATGCTATAACGGTGTAAGTCATTAATCAGCTTGCCGCCTAAGTTTTTGTCATGGCTAAGTCCAAGATCCTTTACAGCTGCCGTATCCGAACCGGCTTTTAACTTAACAATTAAGTGATTTTCCGCTCGCGGGGCTGAAGCCATTTGCTTAAATGTCGGTGTCGCCAATACGTCTCTTTCGTTAGCAAGCGTGTAAGCTTCAAACTTTAACCAACCTGGTGTCCTAGGCTGCGCTTCATGTGCTGTCACTTGATCGCGCCAATACTGACTGTCTGGGTGATTAAATTTTGCTGTTGTTGCTTTTACTTGTTCGGGCCAATTTTTGGGCAAATCAGACTGAGAAATAACATCATACTTTGCCGATATTGTAGACGCACTTACCTGACTAGCATGGCTTGTAGACTCACGCTGTTCTTGTGAATACGTATTAGCACTTTGAGCTACCTCAGCAGACTGGATTACCTTTTCCGCTTCCGGCTGGGATATATTTTTTGAAACATCACCGACACCTTTGCCTGAATTATGATATACCCAAACTGACGCAGCTAAAGAAACTGAGAGAGTCGAAGAGATTAAAAAGGTTTTATTTTTGATAAGCGTAAAGATGGGTGCCAACATGGCATACCTCCTTGTTTTAATTATTTTTCCCTTTGCAATTTTAGCTTTATGATCACCAAAATCGCCACTGATTAGGGGATAGATATCGTGAACTCAATCACATAATAACTTTTTTTATTCTATCTGCAAGTATTTTATTTAATCCTTTTGTACTTTTTCACTCGTATCTAGGTTCTTGCGTCCTTTAAAATATCTTTAGTAAACGATTACAAACAGGCCACTTACTTATGCAATATCTCCATACAATGGTACGGGTAAAAGACCTAGATGCCTCCCTTAATTTTTACTGCGACCAACTGGGTTTAGTTGAAACTAAACGTTATGAAAATGAAAAGGGCCGCTTCACACTAGTGTTTTTGGCTGCGCCAAATGATATAAAACGCGCCAAAGAAGATAAAGCTCCACTGGTAGAACTAACGTACAACTGGGATGCAGAGGATTATTCCGGAGGCCGTAATTTTGGTCATCTAGCCTATCGTGTTGATGATATTTATGCTCTTTGCCGATCGTTAATGGAGAAGGGAGTCACGATCAACCGCCCACCTCGTGATGGACACATGGCATTTATTCGCTCACCAGATAATATTTCAATAGAATTGCTACAGGAAGGCGATGCCCTAGACCCTCAGGAACCTTGGGCATCAATGGAAAATAGCGGTACTTGGTAAATACATGACAGGGGTCAGAAAGGCCCCTTACAATCAATGCACTAGCTGCGATTTTAATTCATCGGCACTTGAAGCTGTTGCCAGTAGTTCTCTCACTCGGTTGAAAGCCTCCGCAGCAACTTGCGAACGCGATGCATAAGTTGTTAGGGGGCCTCCCGTCCATCCGGCCATTTTTAGCACTTCCTTTTTAAAAGTGCCTCCAGTGGTGCCACCACCACCCATTTTTATTAATGTTTCTTCTATCAAAAGATGGCTAGGTTTATCACCACCAATCTTCATAAAATCTTCAGGCTGAACAACACTAAAAGACTCACTCACTTAAATACTCTCCTTTCACTTGGCAACGAATATTTGGATGTCGCAACTAACTACACAGCTACTGCGTTTCATCACTCTTTTGAGTATAGGCGCTTGTTTTTAGCAGGTCTGAGTTTTTTAATAAATTATTACGAATGAAAGGCCTTATTTATCAGCAAGCTTGTTATAAGCAAGCAAGATTCAACTTATTTTCTGTGCTCAAAACGCGCTTCAGCCAAATTTTTGACTACATTGTCATGAGGAAAGACTCGACCATTCATGGCGATGTAAATACCCGCTGGCAAAAGCTGAACACTGGCCATGGCAAAACCAAGGTTAAAGGCGGCATCGCTATACCTCATTCTGGCTGGCTGCATAGCGCCGACTAAAACAATAGTCTTCAAACCTGAGCCTGATTTTGCAATCGCCTGAGCGCTTGCTGCCATGCCGTCAGTACCATGTGTAATCACAATATGGCGGCTATCGCTCACAGCTACTTTATCAACTATGAGCTGACGATCTTGGTCCGTCATATCCAAACTGTCTTTTTTTAATAATGGCTCTATCTGGTAATCCAAAGAAATATTAGCTTCTTTTAGCATAGGCTCTACCTGAGGGTCACCGATTGAAAACTCACTATTGGCATCAAAATACACCTTATCGAAAGTACCGCCTGTTGTGAAAATCGTTAACATAGAATAGATCTCAATATTATGGGTAAGTTAATGCGACATAGATCACAATTAAAGAATAAAATGCTTTATTGCCTCGAATGTCGGCCGACAAAACATAAAAAGCTTCTAGACTTATTTGAACATTATCGCTTTGCGCTCCAACTATACAATCCAGGATACAAGAATGACCACACTGACCTTTAACGAAAGTGCTATTTTTTCACTACATAAGTTAGCAAAAGAGGTTTATTGGAAAACGGGCCTGCGTTGCCGTTTGAGCAATAGGATAAATTTATTGCGTTTATTAAAATTCGCCTCACATTGCAAACAATCGTGTATACGTGGTTGGTATTTATCTTTTCTCAAACAGCTATCAATTGATCAGTTGAAGTTACTGAAAAAATACGGCGTTCTATTGCCTCGAAAATTGTATCATTTAATCAATGATGCCCAAAAGAAAACAACGTTCACCAGCGTTTATAGTGATATAGTTAAACCGTTGTTCGCATTTATTAAACGATAATGTTATTACGTTTTATGATTATTAACTTTGTTCATTATCCGCCATTAGGTCCATCTGTTGCTGAGTCCATGCATGGACCTCTTTCATTACGGCTTTAGTATTCTTATCACTTAGATCAATCGGCTCACCAACAATGACTTGAATCACGCCAGGATTTTTAATAAATTTTTTATTTAGCCAAAATCTTCCCGCATTATGAGCAACTGGAATCAGTGGCACATTCGCTTGTTTAGCGACATCAGCTGCACTGCGCATATAGTTACCCAGTTTATCCGGCTCCATTCTTGTTCCTTCAGGAAAAATCAGTACATGCCTTCCTGATTTTAGGCGTTCGATACCCAAAGATTTAATTTGTTTAATTGCTTGTGTTGGATGATTACGGTCAATGCCTATAGGTTGCGTCATTTTC
Source organism: Cellvibrionaceae bacterium (assembly GCA_050633525.1). Lineage (GTDB taxonomy): Bacteria > Pseudomonadota > Gammaproteobacteria > Pseudomonadales > Cellvibrionaceae > CANLBN01. The sequence goes on along the minus strand of JBOEGR010000020.1, from coordinate 30,743 downwards.
AGGCCCCAACCAAAAAAGGGAATCGAGAGCAGTTGTTTTTTTAATACAGCTGAAACCGGCCTAAAGTACCACTGTAAAAACAGTGTTTCCCATGGACATTGATGATTGGCAACAACAACGCATGGTGTCGTTATATTTTCAACATTGCCCTTTACCTCATAACGAATATCACAACAAACTCGCAGTAAAAACAGAGCAACTGGATTCCAATAGACAATAGCGGCAGCAGACCATGACTTAGGCAATAAAATTAACAATATAGAAAGCAACCCAAACATGATCGTTAAAGGTGCATAAAGAATATAAAATAAAATGGAGCGTACTTTTTGTAACATTAGGTTTTAACAGTTAATTAAAAGGAATAAAAACATTGGTTTAATCTTTTTTATTCAAAAGATTATCTACTATCTGCTGAAAGGGGCGTGTGTCATCGCACTCAAAACCTTGGCAACCTTTATTGTCTGAAAGAATTTTTTCTGCTTTATTAGAAAAAAAGAAAAAAGCATCTGTTGTGTTGCAATCGAACTCCATTTCAATCGCATCGAGCAAGCCTGTTTCTGGCGGTCGACAATGACAACGATCTTGCTCATCATGAGGGCAATAAAAAATCGCTTCTATGGTACCACCTGCATTTTCAACACGATTAATAATATCGCTATGTATTGCTTCAAGCTCATCAAGATCAAACAAGCCTCGACTAATGCCGGGCTGGTGCGTCACAATAATATTGGTAAAACCAGCATCAGATAGCGCTACGATAGCATCAATGCTACCGTCTATAATATTCAACTGTGTGCGATGGTTAACACCTCCAACCACCGCGGTGTTGATTACGCCATCTCTTCCTATCAAGGCTAGTTTCATTTTATTTTGTCGCGGCTAAGTAAGAAATATCGGCCACTTCAAAAAATAAAGCTCTTAATTGTTGCAGCAAAGCCAAGCGATTATTTTTTAGCTTTTCGTCATCTGACATCACCATGACGTCATCAAAGAAAGTGTCGACGACTTCCCTTAAAGTGGCCAAAGACGTTAACGCTTCTTTATAATCTCGCTGATGAAATAAAGGCTGCACATCCTTTTGTTTACTTTCTATCGCTGCAGCTAGGGCTTTTTCAGCATCTTCCTGTAACAGGTCATCATCTACCGTATCTGCAATGACACCATCGACTTTGGCAAGAATGTTGGCAACACGTTTATTTGCAGCCGCTAATGCATCTGCTTCAGCCAGCTGTCGAAAATGATTTACCGCCTGTACTCGTACATCAATATCCAATGGATGAGACAATTGCTTTGCGCTTACAGATTGAAAAACTGCAACGGGAATATGTTGCTCTTCATACCAAGCTCTAAAACGCTCAAGCATGTAACTTAATACCTGCTCTACAACCACTTCTTTTTGCGGCAAATCTGAATATTGCTTTAGAGTCAAAGTGAGTAACTCACGTAAATCTAAATCATATTTTCCTTCAACTAAAATACGCAACACTGCGACACTAGCACGGCGTAAAGCGAAGGGATCTTTTGATCCTGTTGGTTGCTCACCTATACCAAAGATGCCGACTAAAGTATCCAAACGGTCGGCTAAAGCAACAATGGCACCCGTTGTTGTCGTGGGTAATGTGTCTTTTGCAAAACGCGGCATGTAATGTTCATTCATCGCCATAGCAACATCTGCGGGTTCACCATCGTGATCCGCATAATAGTAGCCTGCAACGCCTTGCATGTCTGAAAACTCTAACACCATTTCACTGACTAAATCAGATTTACATAACTCTCCTGCTCGTACAGCCATGCTTGTATCTGTATTCAGTTTTTCCGCAATCGCTTTAGCCAGTTCAGCAATACGCTCTGTTTTTTCATAAAGTGTGCCCAACTTAGCCTGAAAAATAACTTTCTTTAGCGCATCACGCTTTTCGGAGAGAGACGTTTTTTTATCCGTTTCAAAAAAGAAAACAGCATCCGAAAGGCGAGGTCGTATAACGCGCTCATTGCCATCGATCACTTGGCTGGGGTCCGTACTTTCTATGTTGGCAACGGTAATAAAATAAGGCAGGAGGCCTTGATTCTCGTCCACCATATGAAAATACTTTTGATGTTCTTTCATTGAGGATATCAGCGCTTCCGCAGGAACACTCAAAAACCGTTCTTCAAAACGACCCGTTAGAGCCATTGGCCACTCAACCAAAGCTGTCACTTCATTTAAGAGATCTTCATCAATAACGGCTTGGCCATTGTGTTTTTTGGCTTCAGCTTCGACTTGCTCTCGAATAAGTGCTTTACGCTCTTCAAAATCAGCCAATACATAAGCTACTCGCTTTAGCTCTTGTGCATAGTCTCCGGCTGACTGTAAGTCTAACTCTTGGTTGTAATGAAAACGATGGCCACGGGTCGCACGATTAGCATGGTGACCTAAGATATTCGCTTCAACAATTTCGTCACCAAAAAGCATCACTAACCACTGAACCGGTCGAACAAATTCGTGACGGTTAGCGCCCCAGCGCATACGCTTTGGAATAGGCAGTTTAGCGAGAGATTGCTTAACAATACTTTCTAAGGATCCAACGGTTGCATCACCACCCGCTTTAGTGCGAAAAACCAACTTATCAATTTTACCGTCATTTTCACTTTCAAGCGCACTGACCTCGATACCATTTTTTGCAGCAAAGGCCGTGGCTGCTTTGCTCGGCTTACCCTCAGCATCATAAGCAATTCTGACAGGAGGCCCCCACACAGTAAGGTCTTCAACAGGTGTAGCCTCATCTAAACCAGACACTAATACCGCTAAGCGACGCGGCGCTGCATAAGGCTTAACGGTTTCGAACTGTAAATTTAAATCACGCAGGCCGGCTTCGATACCTTGAGTAAATGCGCTTGATAAACCCAACAAGGCCTTTGGTGGTAACTCTTCTGTACCTAATTCAACTAAAAAATCTTGGCTCATGCTTTATCTTCCTCGGTACTCTTAGCGGCAAACTGTGCTTGCAATTCAGGTGGCGCCAAGGGGAAACCCAATTTTTGGCGGGCATCAAAGTAAGCCTGTGCAACTTCACGGGAGAGAGTACGCACTCGTAAAATAAAGCGCTGGCGCTCAGTAACGGAAATAGCGTGACGAGCATCGAGAAGGTTAAAAGCATGAGACGCTTTCATCACTTGTTCATAAGCAGGTAAGGGCAAACCAGCCTCAATTAGACGCTTACTCTCACGCTCACAAACATCGAAGCTTTGAAACAAAAAATCAACATCCGCTTGCTCAAAATTATAGTGTGACATTTCCACTTCATTTTGATGGAAAACATCACCATAACTAACCTTATTACCGTCGGGATCAAGCGTCCATGTTAGGTCAAAGATGGAGTCAACGCCTTGCAAATACATCGCGATACGCTCAAGGCCATAAGTAATTTCACCGGTCACTGGAAAGCATTCAAGGCCGCCGACTTGCTGGAAATAGGTAAACTGGGTCACCTCCATGCCGTTCAACCACACCTCCCAACCTAAGCCCCAAGCACCTAAGGTTGGCGATTCCCAGTTATCTTCAACAAAGCGGACATCATGAACAGTGGTATCAATACCCAGTTCACGCAGTGATTCCAAATAAAGCTCTTGAATATTATCAGGAGATGGTTTGAGCACTACTTGAAACTGATAGTAGTGCTGTAGACGATTAGGGTTCTCACCATAACGCCCATCGGTTGGTCGACGACAGGGCTGTACATAGGCACTGTTCCACGTCTCAGGGCCAATGGCACGTAAAAAAGTTGCTGGGTGAAAGGTGCCCGCACCCACTTCCATATCTAATGGTTGTAGGATTACACAGCCTTGTTTGGCCCAAAATTGCTGTAGGGCAAGAATAAGGCCCTGAAAAGTCTCACTGTTCGCTGTTGCCACGCCTGTCTCCGGCAAAAAATCAAGGCGGGGATTATAGCGGGGTCAGGAGCAAATTGGTACGCGGGGATTCGCTGAGCTGAATCATCAATATTTGGACAGGCCTGGCCACCCGTAATAATACCACACCGTAAAGACCAAGGCTAAGATGGCGGAAAAAAGCATAAGGTCAACCTTCATCTGGCCAATGTTGTACTGACGAACATGCATACTGAGAATAAAGTAAGAGGCAATAGGGGCAATTGCAATGGCGTACACAATACCCACCGTGCCAAACCAATAACCGCCTGCGGATAAAATCATCACTGATACGATAAGGCGATATAGATTTAACTTTGAGTACGCATAACTGTCAGCCTTTGACAGAATAAAGGCGTTAAAGCCATTGCTAACCATGGAGAACAAGCCACCCAAAGCCATGACCTGTAGCATCCAACCCGCTTCCTGATAGCGTTCGTCATAGAGCAACTCGACAATAAACGACCCAAACAAAGATAAAATAATCACCAAAGGTGCCATTAAAGCAAAAAAGCCAAGTTTTATTTTTTTCACTTTTCTTCTAGCAGCTAACTTATCGTCCTGTTTATCTATCTCAATATAAACCGGCATCAAAAGTAAGAAGGACAGTTTCCCGCTAATCACTTCGACCAATTTCGCCAAAGTAATCGCAATACTGAAAATACCCAGTTGCTCTATCGTCAAAAAGCCGCTCACAATGAATTTATCGCCTTCCGCAGCTAGATACGTTACGGCTGTCGCGACTAAAATCCATTTACCAAAGTGCATTATTTCCCAAAAAATATCTTTATCGACTTTAAACCTCAAATTAATCGAGGGAAATAAAAGGAAAGACAGTGCTGTTTTTACAGTTGCTGCAATCACTGAAATCGCCGCTAACACCCATAGGCTAGGGTAAAACAACAAGAGAATAATCCCTGTCACTATTGCGATAGTCGGAGGAATAATATCGAGTAGCATAATCTTAAAGCGCTTAACATCACGCTCATTGATAATTTGTTGCGGTGATTCAAAGCCTGTTATCAGTGCACTAAAACTAGCAATAATAAGTACACCAAATAGCTCAGGTGTGCCATAAATGATCGAGAGTGGCCAAGCACTGACAAGGGCAATCAGCGTCAGAAGAAGCCCTCTGCAACTCATAATGACCCAAGCAGTATTCAGGTATTTTTCTTCTCTACCTTGACTATGAAGATAAACAGCGGGCTTTACACCGGCATCCGAAAACTGTTCTAGCGCAATCATGACTAAGTTGACAATTAACATAATCCCGAAGGCTTCGGGATACAACAAGCGAGTCATAATGAGGTTGCCCGCTAACCGTATTCCTTGGGTATAACCCTCCGTAAACACCATTAGCGCGCTACCTTGTATGGTTCGCCAGCGTAAAGACTCTCCCGGGTTGATCAATTTTTGTATAAGAGCTTTCAAAAATGCATTCCTTAAAAAGATAAACTCTCAAACATAAGAGCCATCGCTAAAGCTAACGAAGATTGTCACAAATTATAGCGGCGTAAGCTTAGTATTGATATAAAACAGATGTTCAGTTGATGACGGCTATAATAAGAAGCTCTTATTAAACAAAAGTAATGAGAGCTTCCTAGTTAGTCAGTGTAGGCCTTAATCGCCACTAAACGACTAGAATAAACGAAAAAGATAAACAAAATGTGAACAGAATAAGAATACTGTAAAATAAGAGCTTATCGTCAATGGCTTGCTGAAAAATTAAGGTGGCCTATATTCCCTTTGTTAACACTACAGCACTTTTTATATGAAAATAAGTCAAGGCCAAATAGTTGTATGGTTTTTATCTCTCACTGGCCGCTTACCCCTATCATTGTGTCGCCTGCTGGGTCGTATTATCGGCTTGGCTTTATGGTTAATACCTAATCGTAGCCGAAGTACGACAAAAACTAATATAGCGTTCTGCTTTCCTGAATTATCTAAAGGTGAACAACAAAAACTCGTTTTTAAAAGCCTACAGCATACTGGGATGTTGGTTTTTGAAATGGCTGCCATATGGCACCAACCCTACTCTTGGCTAGAAAAAAAGATTGTTGCAATAGAGAATGTCGAGTTATTTGAACAAGAACAAAAGAAGGGCGTTATTATTCTCTTACCCCATGTAGGCAACTGGGAAGTTTTTTCTCGCTACATCCCCGCTGTCAGCGATGGAATGGGCTTATATGAGCCCCCACGCTTGCCAGAGCTAGAAATACTCATTAAAAAAAGCCGCGAAAAAACAGGAGGTAAGCTCGTTCCTACTAATGCTCGAGGGGTTGCCTCCTTACTTAAACACCTTAGGAAAGGCGGGACCACTTGTATCCTTCCAGACCAAGTCCCAAATCATAAAGATCGTAGTGGTGTCTTTGCACCTTTTTTTGGCAAACCAACTTACACCATGACACTTGTTAACCAGCTGCATCAACGCACGGGCTCCATTATTATTGGCGCTGCGGCAAAAAGAGTAGCAGGGGGATTTAGTATTATCTTCTACCCCGTAGGCGATGCCATCTACAGTGAAGACAATATTGCCTCCGCTAGCGCAATGAATAACCTAGTGGAGCGCTATGCCCGAGAAATACCAGAGCAATATCAATGGGAATACAAACGCTTTAGAAGAGTACCCCCTGGAGAAAGTAAGGTTTACTAAACCCAACTAAATACTTTTCCCATAAAATATCAGGATAATTATTCAATCATTGTTGTCATAGACAAAGAATGGTTATTTACTAGGGTATTTTTATGCTTTATCGCTTATTTTCACTTTTTTTTCTTTCCATCTTGATCACACTCACTACATTAGCCAATGCTAACGCTAATGTAGCTGATTTATTTGATGAAGTCCTTAGCCCTCAAATTAAAGATGGCTTTGTCCGCTATGACCTTATTGATAAAAATAAATTAGATACTTTGGTTGCCGCTGTTGCGGACTATAAAATTGATATAAAAGGAGATGAAAAGACGCTCGCCTTTTACCTCAATGCCTACAATATTTTGGCGGTCAAAGGAATAGTGGATGGAGACGGGCCACACTCACTATTGAGCCGCTACACTTTCTTCAAGGGGAATAAATACACTGTAGCCGGTACCGAGATGAATCTCGATACTCTCGAACACAAAGTTATTCGACCATTGAAGGAAGCACGCGTTCACTTTGCTTTAGTCTGCGCTGCGGCGTCTTGCCCTCCTCTTAGAAGCGAAGCATATCGAGCTAACATACTCGACGAGCAATTAAACGACCAAGCAATTACTTTTATTAATAACAAAGACAAAAATAGCTTTGATGCAGAAAAAAAGCGATCTAATTTATCATCTATTTTTAAATGGTTTAAAGAAGATTTCTTATTAGAGGCAGACTCTCTTAACCAATACATCGCCTCATTCGTTAAAGATGAATCACTCAAAGCTGCGTTGGCGAATAATGAATTTTCGGTTAAATTTAACAAGTATGACTGGTCTTTAAATGGTAAACGTTAGCTCATCGTAATACATTTTCACATTCATCACGTAAATACCTATATGATCATATAGGTGTTTGCATGTCCAAAAAAAACAAACCTCATTTTAACGAACCTGACCTTTCCCGTATTATCGAAATGGCATGGGAAGATCGTACCCCATTTGAAGCTATTGAAGGCTTATACGGTCTTAAAGAAAAGGACACTATTAGCTTGATGAGAGAAAAACTAAAGGCTCGATCTTTTAAAATATGGCGAACGCGGGTTAGCAACAGAAAAACCAAACACTTGTCGCTACGTTCTCCGGATGTGAATCGCGCTTATTGTCCTACGCAATATAAACGCTAAGAGGTTCCCTAAGTATTATTAACGCCGCCAAAAAGCCGGTGTAAGCAAAACTAACAAGGTAAACACTTCTAAACGGCCTAGCAACATCGCAAAACACAGTACCCATTTCGCAGTGGAATTAATAGCGCCGTAGTGAAGTGAAACATCACCCATTCCTGGGCCTAGGTTATTAATACAGGCGCCGATAGCAGAAAAGGCTGTAATAAAGTCTAGGCCTGTCGCTAACAACACTAAAAACATCACCATAAAACTAATGACATAAACTGCAAAGAAACCCCATACAGCTTCTATTACTCGATCCTGAACGGGCTTATTACCAACCTTAACGGGAATAATGGCATTCGGATGTATTAAGCGATAAATCTCTCGAATACCCTGTTTACAAATCAACATAACACGCATCACTTTTATACCACCTGCGGTAGAACCACCACAGCCGCCCATAAAGGCGAACATAAACAACATAAAGGGTAAAAAAGTAGGCCACTGGCTATAGTCAGCCACACCAAAGCCTGTCGTCGTTAGAATGGAGACCAATTCAAAAGTGCCAAATAAAATGCTTTGGTTAAGGTTATAAACTTGACTGAAATACAGATAGGGAACAGTAATTAATGTACCAATAAGTAAACACCATAAATAAAACTTACATTCAGGGTCTTTAAAAAAATGCAGAACCCCTAGAGAACGCCATGCAACAAAATGCAAGGCAAAATTAATTCCCGAGAGAATCATAAAGACAATAGCGATAATTAAAATAGCGGAGCTTTCAAAAGAAGCCATGCTAGCATCATGTGTCGAAAATCCGCCAATGGCTACCGTAGAGAAAGCATGGCCTATTGCATCAAACGCACTCATACCCGCTAGCCAATAACTTAAACCACAAGCAAGAGTTAAGCTTAAATAGATTAAAAATAGCGCCTTAGCTGTTTGAGTGATACGAGGAGTGAGCTTAGAATCTTTGACAGGTCCAGGGGTTTCAGCTCGATAAAGCTGCATACCGCCTATACCTAACATAGGCAAAATAGCCACTGCAATCACAATAATACCTATACCGCCTAACCACTGTAGTTGCTGTCGATAAAATAAAATAGAACGAGGTAACTCATCTATACCGACGATAACCGTCGCACCCGTTGTCGTTAACCCAGAAACTGATTCAAAAACGGCATCGACAAAACTAAGCTGCGTATTGGTATCAATAATAAAAGGAAGAGAGCCCGCAAGACCGAGCACAGCCCAAAACAAAGCCGTTATCAAAAAACCGTCCCGCGTTCGTAGGTCTTGCTTATTATTATAAACAGGTAACCAAACCGCGATACCTGCCACAAGAATAATACAAAAAGAAATCACAAAAGCATTGAGCGACTGCTCTTGATAGATGAGCGCAACAATAGCAGGTGGCAATAGAGTAATGCTAAATAACATTAACAATAAGCCCAATACTCTAAATATAATTGCGTAATGCATTTACTTAATTGTCTCTATTAAGGCTAAGAAGTAGCTAGAAAAAAGAAAAGCCAACTTGAAATAGTTTTTCAACGTATTTTGTGTGGCGCTTATCCACAAGAAAAACAATCACGTGATCACCATTCTCAATCACAGTACTATCGTGAGCAATCAGAACCTGCTTTTCGCCTTTATCATCTTCACGCAAAATAGCACCTATCGTTGCACCATCGGGTAGGTCGACTTCTTCTATTGATTTGCCAACAACTTTTGAACTGTTTTCATCACCATGAGCAATAACCTCTATTGCTTCCGCTGCGCTTCGGCGTAAGGAATGAACATTCACCATATCACCACTACGAACATGGGATAATAAACTACCCACCGTAGCTTGTTGCGGCGAAATAGCCACATCAATTTCGCCGCCTTGAATCAAATCAACATAAGCTGCATTATTAATTAAGGCCATCACTTTTCTAGCGCCCAAGCGTTTCGCTAACAAAGAAGCCATGATATTAGCTTCATCATCATTGGTCACAGCAATAAAAATATCCGTTTCTTCAATATTCTCTTCTAATAATAAATCCTGATCCGAGGCGCTGCCTTGCAATACAACCGTATAATTTAGCTCTTCACTTAAGGCCTTACTACGAACGGGATCAAGCTCAAAAATTTTGATGGAGTAACGGCTTTCAATTTTTTTTGCCAAACGTAAACCAATATTACCGCCTCCTGCAATCATAATACGCTTGTAAGGCTTTTCTGAGCGTCGCATCTCACTCATCACGGCACGAATATTTGCACGGGCGGCAATAAAAAACACTTCATCATCCGCCTCTACAACCGTTTGCCCTTCTGGCATGATTGCTTGGCCACGGCGATAAATCGCGGCTACTCTCGTATCAATATTCGGCATATGTTGGCGCATATAACGCAACTCTTGACCGACTAAAGGGCCACCGTGATAAGCCTTAACAGCCACTAGGCGAATAGCACCTTCGGCGAAATCTAATACTTGTAAAGCACCAGGGTTTTCAATCAGGCGAAAAATATATTCCGATACCAATTGTTCCGGGCTAATAATAACGTCAACCGGCGAGTGTTCGTCACGGAAAAGTTTTTCTTTGAAATTAGAAAAAGCGGAGGCTCGAATACGAGCGATCTTTGTGGGGGTACGGTAGAGACTATAAGCAATCTGACAAGCAACCATATTAACTTCATCATTCGCCGTCACCGCAATCAATAAATCAGCATCTTCAATATTGGCCTGCTCTAATACATCTGGGTGAGACGCGTGACCAGTAATGACACGAATATCCAAGCGATCACGAAGCTCTCTTAAACGCTCCGTGGAATGATCGACAACCGTGATATCATTTTTTTCTCTGGCGAGGTGCTCCGCGATAGTCGCGCCAACCTGTCCTGCCCCGAGAATAATTATTTTCATGTCACCATGATTCCTATTGCTATTCTTATATTTAGTGAAGTACTTTTACAGTATGGCTTACGTTTGACTAGGTCGTCTCTTGCTTAACTAGCTTGGCATAGTAAAAGCCATCATGTCCGATAGCGCCCGTCTCTTTGTCTACCGGAAACAGTTGTCTACCATAAGTTTGTTTCAAGCCCCAATCGGCTTCGATGATTTGATGCTTAGCCTCTTTGTGTTGACCCAAAAAGTGCTGTATCAGATCTGTATTTTCTTCTGGTAAGATAGAACAAGTAGCATATAACAGTATACCCCCATCAGCGAGTAAGGGCCAAAGTGCTGTAAGCAACTTTAATTGTAGTGCAACAAGCGGCTCTATGTGTTCAGGTTGTCGCAGTAATTTAACATCCGGTTGGCGACGAATAATGCCTGTAGCCGAACAGGGAGCATCTAAAAGGATGCGATCAAAACAACCACCATCCATCTTAGTTTTTACTAGCCAAGCATCTGTATTTGCTGCATCACCACAAATAACATTAGCATCAACACCTAAACGCTCAATATTTTCCCTTACTTTTTTAAGCCGCCGCTCTTCAATATCAACCGCCGTGAGCGAGGCAAGTCGGGGCTCCATTTCACCAATATGACACGTTTTTCCGCCGGGAGCACAACAGGCATCGAGCACATGTAAACCTGGCTTTAGTTCTAACAAGCTTGCAGCAAGCTGAGCCGCCTCATCCTGCACACTAACAGCGCCTTGCTCAAATAAGGGGAGTTGGTTAACGGCATGGGGGGAATCAAGATAAATACCGTCTTTACTAAACTGTGCGGCTTTAGCTTTAATATCGTTTTCTTTTAATAAATCTAGGTATTCATCCCTTACCACCTTCTGTTGATTTATTCTCAGGCTTAAAGGGGGATGTTGGTTATTAGCAGAAAAAATACTTGATGCCTGCTCAGGCCACGCTCGCTTTATTTTTTGCTCAAGCCATTGAGGATGGGCGGACGGACTATCTGCTATAATTTTTTCAAAAAAAGTGGGCGCATTATTATCTTCTGTTTTATTTTCACGCTGATAGGAGCGTAAAACAGCATTGATTAATTTTTTTGCCCAAGGTTTTTTGAAGTAGCTTGCCGCATTGACGCTTTCATTAATAGCCGCATGCTCAGCAATCCGCATAAATTGCAGTTGATATAAGCCCAATAATAAAACGGCCTTTATATCTGATTCTTTTTTCTTAAGTGGCTGTTTTAATAAAGCAGATAAAGCGCTATCTAGCTGCACATACCAACGGCAGCAGCCGTAACAGCACTCCTTAATAAAGCTTTTTTCTTGGGGTGAAAACTCTGCCGTATATTCAGGTAATAAGCTGGCAAGTGAACCTTGCTGTTTTAACAATTGATTTATGATTAAGGTAGCCGCAATTCTCGGGGTTGTTTTTTTATTTGGGGCTTTTTTTACGCCTTTTTTTTTCGATGTGCTCTTTTTAGCTGAAGGCTTGCTTTTGGCTGAAGGCTNNGCTCCTTATTTGCTAAGGGCTTACTTTTAATTGAAGACTCTTTTTTTACTAAGGGTTGATTTGAGTTATTCAAAATAATGGCCTGCTGTAAAAACGCGACTATTACCATTTATTATCTCAGCAACAGACATTCGCTTTTTATTTGGCAACTGACATTCTTCAATCAGTAGTTGCTTCTCTCCACACAGCACTAATAAGCCCGCATCACTTACTGATAGTATTTTTCCTTCTTCTTTCACTTCATCACTGGCTTTACTAAGAGTGGGAGTATTGTTTTCTAGGGGCGTTGATACAACACGCGCTTGATAAATTTTTATTCGCGCCTCATTCAAAAAAGTATAGGCAATAGGAAAGGGGTTATATGCGCGTATCTTAGTTTCTATTCTTTCTGCCGATTCAGTCCATACAATTCTGGCTTCTTCTTTAGTAATCTTTTCTGCGTAATTCGCCAAAGTATCGTCTTGAACTTCTGGTTTTAAATTCTGATGCTGAAGTTGCTCTAATGTTGTCAATAGAGCCTCGGCACCTAAGCCCATCAATTTATCATGTAAACTTTCCGAGGTTTCATCTAGTTCGATGTCACAGCTTTGCTTGTAAAGCATATCACCCGTATCTAACCCCCTATCCATTTGCATAATAGTAACGCCACTGGTTTTATCTCCCGCCGCTATCGCTCGCTGGATAGGCGCCGCTCCCCGCCAACGTGGTAATAATGAGCCGTGCACGTTAAAGCAACCAAAGCGCGGGGTATCGAGTACCGCCTGCGGAAGAATCAAACCATAGGCGACCACTATCATCAGGTCTGACTGATGTTCTAGCAGCTCTTTTTGCACTTCTTCACTTTTTAATGTCTGAGGCTGAAAAACAGCCAGCTCATTCTCTAAGGCAAGCTGTTTAACTGGGCTGGGCTTTAGCTTTTTGCCACGCCCAGCAGGCCTATCTGGTTGTGTATAAACAGCTACTATTTGATGCCGCCCATCCTCAATTAAGGCTTTTAGGTGGTGAGCGGCAAAATCGGGGGTTCCCGCGAAAATCAAACGCAATCCGCTTGATGCGGTAGAGTTGGTGCTTGTCATTAGGGCTTAGGCCTGTGCTCGGTGCTGCTTTTCAAGCTTCTTACGGATACGATTACGCTTCATAGGGGAGATATAATCAACAAACAGCTTACCATCTAAATGATCGATCTCATGTTGAATACACACCGCCAACAAACCTTCAGGCTCAATACTAAAGGTCTTGCCCGCTTTATCTAAAGCATCTACTTTGACTCGCTTGGGCCTCTCAACCGTTTCGTAAAAACCGGGGACCGATAGGCAGCCTTCGTCGTAGCTATCGGGTTCATCATCGAGAATGGTTATTTCTGGGTTAATAAACACCTGCGGCTCATCTCTATCTTCGGATACATCAATCACGAGGATGCGCTGATGAATATTGACTTGTGTCGCTGCTAAGCCAATACCTTTAGCGGCATACATGGTTTCAAACATATTATCGACTATAGTTGCTATTGAGTCGTCAACATGGATAACGGGCTTTGCTTTTGTTCGCAAGCGGGGATCGGGAAATTCGAGAATATCCAACTGTGTCATGGTGGAATCACCTGATAGGTAAAAAGCCTTGCTTATTGTGTTAAAAATTAGTGTTGCAAATGGGGACGATTGTGACAAACTTCTAGTAAAAAGCGAACAATCACTGCTAAGACTATGATCATACAGGATTTGATGCTATAAATAGAGAGTAGTTTTATCTTAATAAAAACAGTCGTAAGCGATGTCGGCGAATAGCACCAAAAAGGCTCGAGTGTGTCACTGTAATATAAGTGTCTATTATAACAGCGCGATCATCGCATAGAACAGGATCAATTCCATGAAAATAAACGCCTCCGGTATTGTTGCCGCTCTACTATTGAGTGTAATTTGTATACTGCCGAGTCATGCTGCTGATGAGCGCTTTCGCGACGATTTTCCCGAGCGTTATATTGTTCAAAAAGGTGATACTTTGTGGGGAATTTCGTCGAAATTCTTGAGATCTCCTTGGTTATGGCCCGAAATCTGGCATGCTAATTCTCAAATTGAAAACCCACACTTAATCTTCCCCGGGGATGTGATTAGCCTCGTTTATATTGATGGTCAACCTAGGCTAACCGTTAACCGAACCACACGCCTAACACCTTCAGGGACTGACCGCTTGACGCCGCAAATTCGCGTTTCCTCTTTAGACGATGCTATTCCCGCCATACCGTTAGACCAAATTAATAGCTGGTTACTACGTAATCGTGTTGTTGAACCGGGCCTTTTAGAGGCATCACCCTATGTTATTGCGGGTCAAGAAAAACGTCTTATCTTAGGTGCAGGTGACCGTCTCTATGCTCGCGGGCAGTTTGCTAGCAATATTCCAAGCTACGGTGTTTATCGTAAAGGTACCAACTATATTGATCCTGATACGAAAGAAGTCCTTGGCGTACAGGCAATAGATCTAGGCGGTGCTAATATGCGGGCACTAAATAAAGATGTTGCCACTCTTTCGGTAACACGATCTACCGGAGATGTTCGCATTGGCGATAGCATTTTACCCACAGCTGAACGCGTTATTGAACCTACCTTCTTTCCATCTGAACCCGAACAAGAAATTAAAGGTAAAATTATTGGTGTTGAGGGCGGTGTAACCCAAGTGGGCATGCTAGATGTAATTGCTATCAATAAGGGTGAGCGAGAAGGCTTACAAGCAGGGAATGTACTGTCAATTTACAAGCGCGGAGAGGTTGTAAGAGACCCTTATGCTAAAAAACGTAAAGATCGCACCGTTTATTTGCCCGATGAACGTGCAGGAATGATGATGATCTTCCAAACTTTTGATAAGATGAGCCTTGCCTTGGTATTGAAAGCCGATAGGGGCATCAAAGTTGGTGATTACGCCCGTCAACCCTAAACCTTTCAATCGCTGTTCAAGGATGAACTATTATGAAACATTCAAGCTTTTATACATTATTGCTCTCGCTTCTGCCGGGTGTCGGTCCTAGCCGCTACTGGTCATGGATTGATATACATAAAACCCCCGAAAGTGTATTGCTCGCACAAGCTGACTCTCTCCCTAAAATAAACCCAAAGGCCAGACAGGTATTACGAGAGTTTCAGCAACAAGGTGAAATGAGCCCGCTTGCCTGCCAAGGTTACGAAGTACTTGAAGAAGTGCAGAGAAATCGAGCGCGCATTATCACCCACCAACATAAAGATTACCCTGGCTTGTTAGGGCAAATTTCTCGGCCACCGCCGTTATTATTTGTAAAGGGCAATTCCGAATTATTATCTTTACCCCAAATTGCCGTTGTAGGCACACGTAACCCCACTAATACGGGTATCGACAACACCCGTGCCTTTTCTCGTTATCTTGCCAATGGCGGCTTTACCATTACAAGCGGGCTCGCTTTAGGCATAGATGGCTATGCACATGAAGCAGCCGTCAAAAACGGCGGTAAAACAATAGCAGTGATGGCAACGGGCATAGACCAAGTATATCCTCAGCGACATCAGCGACTTGCCGATGCCATTTTGGATAAAGGCGGCTTATTAGTTAGCGAATTCATTCCTGGCACCCAACCTCACGCGGCACATTTTCCTCAGCGCAATCGTATTATTAGCGGCTTAAGCTTAGGTACATTGGTCATGGAAGCTGCGGTTAAAAGTGGCTCACTTATCACCGCACGTTACGCCCTAGAACAGAACCGCGAAGTGTTCGCCGTTCCTGGTTCTATTCACAACCCCCAATCAAAAGGTTGCCATGCTCTTATTAGAGACGGTGCCCAATTGGTTGAATCTGGTGAAGATATTATAAAACAGCTTGCTGGGCTCATACGCTACTTTGCCGACCAACAAGAAGACAACCGCTCAACGGAGCAAGATAAGGCTACAGAGCAAGCAGCCCGAGAGCGAGAAGATCTGGCAGTAGACGCAAGCCCAAACCAAGCCACTATTAGCTCAAAAAAACCTGTACCTAAACAGTCAGCATTAACAGACCATGAGAGACAATTACTCGAACATATTGGCTATGATACCGTTGCCATAGATCAGTTAATTGAGCGTACAGGTTTCACTAGCGCTGAAGTAACGGCTACTCTACTTAACCTCGAGTTAAAAGGTGTCGTAAAACATTCAAGCTGGGGATACGAAGCTGTTCACGAAGCCGTATAACTAAAACATCTCAATCTCCAGGCTCTAACTTAACATGCGCGACTATTGGTCACTCACACCAACGATCTCCCTTGCTCTTAGAGCACTCTTTCGCGGAGAGGTTATAGCTTACCCTACGGAAGCTGTTTGGGGTTTGGGCTGTGACCCTTTTAATCCGGAAGCAGTTAACAAGATTCTTACACTTAAAAATCGATCTATAGATAAAGGGCTTATTTTAATTGCGAGTGAATTATCTCAACTGGCATTTGTGCTCAAAGACCTACCAGAAAATCAAATTGCTCGCATGAGAAAAACATGGCCTGGCCCCACGACGTGGATTGTACCTAAAAATAAATATGTTCCTTATTCGATTAGTGGTCACCATGCTGGAGTTGCTGTTCGAGTGAGTAACCACCCTTTAGTGCAGGCATTGTGTCATGCTTATGGTGGCCCCATTGTGTCTACCTCTGCTAATCCTCAAGGAAAACCTGCAGCTAAAACACGTTGGCAAGTTGAGCGCTACTTTGGCCGATCTGAAGAGCTTAGTTTTGTCACCAAAGGAACGGTCGGCAAACGGAATCGACCTTCTGATATTATTGATTTACTATCAGAGTCTATAGTGAGATCTTAAGCCATACTTTATCCGCTAATATGCTTTGTTTTTTGAAAGTATTGATCGAGAACAAAACATTGTAGATAGATTCATTTATACTGAGACCTTTTCACAAAAACTATTTTTTAAATATTTACACAACCCGCCACTCTATGAATAAACCCAATAAACAAACTGTAAAAGATTATCTCCTCTCGCTACAAGATTCTATTTGTAAAAAACTTGAAGACGCTGACGGAAAAAATACCTTCGTTGAAGATTCGTGGGAACGACCAGAGGGTGGTGGCGGCCGATCTCGAGTCTTGGTTGATGGTGCGCTTATTGAAAAAGGCGGTGTTAACTTTTCTCACGTTTATGGTGCAGAAATGCCAGCATCAGCTACCGCTCATCGCCCCGAATTAGCCGGGCGACGCTTTGAAGCAATGGGGGTTTCGCTTGTTATTCACCCAAACAATCCATTTATCCCCACTAGCCATATGAACGTCAGGTTTTTTATTGCAGAGAAAGAAGGCGAAGAGCCTGTTTGGTGGTTTGGTGGCGGTTATGATTTAACGCCTTACTACGGTAATAGAGAGGATTGTATTCACTGGCACCAAATAGCAAAAGATGCCTGTGATAACTTTAACCCTGACTACTATCCTCGTTTTAAAAAATGGTGCGATGATTATTTTTATCTAAAACATCGTTCAGAAGCTAGGGGTATCGGCGGGCTCTTTTTTGATGATTTTAATGAACTTGGCTTTGACGAAAGTTTTCTTTTTTTGCAAGCCATTGGCAATAGTTATACCGAGGCTTATATACCCATTGTTGAAAAACGTAAAAATCAAAACTACAGTGAACGTGAAAGGCAATTCCAACTCTATCGTCGAGGGCGTTATGTAGAATTTAATTTAGTTTTTGATCGGGGAACTTTGTTTGGCTTACAAACAGGGGGCAGAACAGAGTCTATTTTAATGTCTCTACCGCCTCTTGTTCGTTGGGAGTATGACTATCAACCAGAAAAAAACTCGGCAGAAGCAGAGCTAACACATTCTTTCTTACCCGCTCAAGACTGGCTTGGGGTATCGCGGTAATGACTTCTACCACTGATCACTACGCTGTTTTTGGTAACCCTATATCACACTCTAAATCACCCATTCTTCATAAAGCATTTGCTGATGAAAATAAACAAAGCTTAGTGTATGAAGCACAATGTGTAGATAAAGATAGGTTTAGACTTGCAGCAGATAAATTCTTTGCTGAGGGTGGCTTAGGTTTAAATATTACTGTTCCTTTCAAAACTGATGCCTACCACTACGCTAATCGATTAAGCTCTCGCGCTAAACGAGCAGGTGCAGTGAACACACTTTTTTTAGAAGGGAATCATATTGTAGGCGATAACACAGATGGAGCGGGCTTAGTAACAGATATCACTCAAAACCTCTCTTGGTCCATTAAAGATAGTGATGTTTTAATTGTTGGGGCAGGTGGTGCTGTACGTGGTGCTCTTGAACCATTAATCGAACAAGAACCAAAATCGATTACCATTGTAAATCGAACCATTGAAAAAGCGAATTTGCTCGCGGAAGAGTTTAACGATCTTCATAAGATAAAAGTGTGTTCGTTTTCAGAGTTAGAGAAGCAAACATTTGATCTAATTATTAACGGCACATCTGCTAGCCTATCTGGTGATTTACCGCCTTTACCGAATAACCTCATTCAAAATAATACTCATTGCTATGACATGATGTATGCAAGGGACTTAACTCCTTTTTTAGCTTGGGCTAAAACATTAGGTAGTCAGTTTCTAAGTGATGGTTTAGGGATGCTAGTTTGCCAAGGTGCAGAGTCTTTTTTTATTTGGAGAGGAATAAGGCCGAGCACTAAAAAGGTGATAAATAATTTACGCAATAGTCTTTAGACAATGAACATTAAAACTTACCAAAAGAACAGGTTCATTTGTTACTGAGGAAAACCATCGTAAATGGCTTTATATTGGTTATGTAAAAACTGGAAACGCTCATATTGTTTATGGCCCGCTTCTAGACTATCGACTCTTATTAAACACTGCTTACAACAATCATAGAGTTCTTGTGATTGCCCTTCTGCATCCGTTTTTGCTAAAGCAACCTGTACCATATTTAAGTTAACCCCAGTATGATTAGGAAACATTTTTAGAGCGTCTTTAAAGATAATAAGTGACTGATCAAAGTCTTTACGTTGATACGCTTCGATACCAGAACGCGATAAATCTGCAGCACATTGTTTGCCTGCAACTGTAATCGGCTCTTCACTAATTTTATCGACTTTCTCAAGAACTTTTTGATCGTTTTTGCACTCTTTTGAAATAAGATGCAACTCTTTATAAGATTTTTTCTTATCACCACATAACATGTGAGATTGAGCAAAATCGAGGCGAGCGTCCATGTCTTTAGGCTCTAATATATCGTATTCTTTTTCTGCTAACTCTAATGCCGATTTTGCAAAATGCTCTTTACCTTGATTAAAGTGCAATTGCGATTCTATCAAACCAGACTTCACTTTATTTTTTCGTTCAGGAAAACGTCGTGTCATTCGCTCCAATAAATTAAGCGCTTTCTTTGTTTTATCGACAGCCTCTCTATCTTTTCGGCCTTTGGTAACGCTAACCGTTTTTCTAGCTAGACTTAAATAATCTTCTGGTTCTGCATGACAGGAGTTGTAGTTCCAACGGATAGCTTCTTCGTACGCTTTTAAACAGGTTTCATCATCTTGATTTTCTTCGGCTAGCTCGGCTAGACGGCGATGACGAAGAATGGATTTAGGCGATAATTCAGTTGCCGTCTTTGTTGAATCTTGTGCTTTAGCGTATTGGCGTGTTTTTTCGTAAAACTCTGATAAGATATCATGAGCTTCAATATAGCGATGATCGTCACGTAAAATACCTTTTAATATAGGCTCAATATTATCGTACTGCTCAGTATGAATAAGCATTCTTGCTAGACCAATTTTTGCCCAGATAAACTCCTTCTCTTCTAGCGCTTTTTCATAAATCATTCTTGCTGCATCAATATCGCCCATTAGCCAATAAATTTGGGCTTTATAACGCACACACTCCCAACGGTAGCGACTACCTTCTTTAATTTTTTCATCACATAAACGAATGGCTCTACCGTAGCTCTTACTGTCCATGGCAGACTTTATTTGATAGAGCTCTTCATGCTTTAGGAGGGCGCGGTCTAATCGCGAGCGCATCATTTTTTGGGATATAGGTTTGGTAATATAATCATCGGGTTGATTTTCAATAGCACCCAAGACCATTTCGCGAGACGTTTCAGCGGTAATAATAACGAATAGTGTTGTGTATTTGAGCAGCTGCATGTGACGCAACTCTTCTAGCACTTGCTGCCCATCTTTAGATTCATCCAGATTATAATCACAGATAACCAAGCCGTACTGACGAGCTTCGCACATCTGCATTGCTTGGTCACCCGTTGCCGCTGTATCGATCTCTGTTGCACCAAAGGACCGTAGCATACGCTTATAAGCAGCGCGTACCTCTGTAATATCATCTACCACGAGACAACGCTTCTTTTCATAAATCTTAATGATGTCAATTTGTTGTAATGGGGCAGCGCTACTCATGTCTCTTATATACTTTCATTCGGCTATTTATTGGCGGGTGACTTATTAAGTATATGCAAGATTTTGAAAAGTGGCGGGTTTTTATTCTTTTTAATTTAAGTGAATTGATAATTTAAATTAATAGATGCCCACTGTTGACAACAAGCTACAGGAAGGGGGGTTCTCTGACACAGAGGGTAATGATCTAAATTTGAGAGCGCTCGCGGCAATAACTCAAAGGAATACCGTCCATCCTTGGACTCAAGCGTGATTAAACGTCTAGGTTTTCTACCGAAAGCGCATTTGATTCAATAAACTCTCGTCGCGGCTCGACTTGATCACCCATCAATGTGGTGAAAATTTGATCAGCACTAATAGCATCCTCAATCGTTACTTTGAGCATGCGACGGGTGGACGGGTCCATTGTTGTTTCCCACAATTGATCTGGGTTCATCTCACCGAGACCTTTATAGCGTTGAATATTGTAGCCTTTACGTGATTCCGCCATCAGCCACTCAAGCGCTTCTTTAAAGCTATCAACCTGTTGCTCTTTTTCGCCTCGTTTAATGCTGGCACCTTCTTCGATTAAGCCCTTAAGCTTAGCGCCCAGCTCAACGATAGACTGGTACTCACCCGAAGCAAAGAAGTCATGATTAAAGGGGTACTCATGGCTTAAACCATGGGCTAACACTTCTATTTGGGGTAAGAATAGATGGCGCTCTTCCTCTTCTTTAACCGTTACAAGATAACGACTTGAACCGCTCAGCTGACCCTCATCCAAAGCTTCGCTCAACTTTTCACACCAAGCGGCTACTTTCGATTGATCTTTTAAATCATCCACTGCCAGTTCAGGCGAATAGATCATTTCCTCTAAAACGGTTGATGGGTATAAGCGAGACAAGCGTTCTATTGTTGCCATCACTTGCCTGTAATCTTTTACGAGTGTCTCTAAAGCCGTACCGGTAATAGCGGGTGCATTTGGGTTAGTAAATACTTGCGTACCCTCTAAAGCCGCATTAGTAAGGAATTCTGTAAGAGCTGGATCGTCTTTAAGGTATTGCTCTTGTTTCCCTTTACTAATTTTATATAAAGGTGGCTGAGCAATGTAAATATGGCCTCTTTCTATTAGTTCTCTAGTTTGGCGGAAAAAGAATGTCAGTAATAGAGTACGAATGTGAGAACCATCAACATCCGCATCTGTCATGATGATAATGCTGTGATAACGCAATTTATCAGGGTTAAATTCTTCTTTACCAATACCACAGCCTAAAGCCGTAATCAGTGTGCCTACCTCCGCGCTGGAAAGCATCTTATCAAAGCGTGCCTTTTCTACATTCAGGATTTTACCTTTCAATGGTAGAATCGCCTGTGTTTTACGGTCGCGGCCTTGCTTGGCAGAACCGCCTGCGGAATCACCCTCCACTAGGTATACCTCTGATAGTGCGGGGTCTTTTTCTTGGCAGTCAGCTAATTTGCCTGGCAAACCGGCTATATCCAAAGCACCTTTGCGTCGTGTCATTTCACGTGCTTTTCTAGCAGCTTCTCGTGCTTTAGCTGCTTCAATCATTTTTGTAACAATGGATTTTGCTTCTTGTGGGTTTTCTAATAGATAATCAGAAAAAGCTTGGCCCATTTGCTGCTCAACCGCAGATTTTACTTCGGAAGAAACGAGCTTATCTTTTGTTTGTGATGAGAATTTTGGGTCAGGAACTTTAACAGAAATAATAGCTGTTAAGCCTTCGCGAGCATCATCGCCAGTTGTATTAACCTTGTCTTTTTTACCTAAGCCTTCTTTTTCAATGTAATTATTCAGACCACGTGTCAGTGCCCCACGAAAGCCAGCAAGGTGAGTTCCACCATCCCGTTGAGGAATGTTATTGGTGTAACACAGAATACTTTCTTGGTAACTATCATTCCACTGTAGGGCGACTTCAACACCGATCGCATCTTCTCCATCACTCCCTTCTGTTTCAGAGGAAAAATGCATAATCTTGTTCAGTGGCGTTTTATTGGTATTCAAAAACTCTACAAAAGCCATTAAACCACCCTCATACTGGTAGGTTTCTTCCTTTGCTGTGCGCTCATCTTTTAATACGATACACACGCCAGAGTTAAGAAAAGACAACTCTCTTAAGCGCTTAGCTAGCTGTTCAAAATAAAATTTGATATTGGTAAAAGTCTCTGGTGAAGGCTTAAAGTGTACGCTTGTGCCTGTCTGCTCTGTATCACCAATAATTTTTAACGGGCCTTGTGGCACACCATGGTGGTAAACCTGCTCATGCACATGGCCAGCTCGGCGAATAGTCAGTGTTAATTCGGTTGATAATGCATTAACAACTGATACACCTACACCATGGAGTCCGCCAGATACTTTATAGGAGTTATCATCAAACTTACCCCCAGCATGCAGTACCGTCATAATCACTTCTGCGGCTGAAACACCTTCATCGTGTATCTCTGTTGGTATCCCGCGGCCATTATCACTGACAGAGATGGATTCATCTGGGTGGATAACCACTTTTATTTCTGAGCAATGGCCTGCTAAGGCTTCATCAATAGAGTTATCGACAATCTCAAAGACCATATGATGTAAACCAGTGCCGTCATCTGTATCACCGATATACATGCCTGGGCGTTTTCTAACGGCATCAAGGCCCTTTAGAACCTTAATACTTGAGGAGTCGTAGTTTTTATTGTCGTTATCTTCTTCTGACATAGTAATCCAAACCAATAATGTAATTTAATTTGTAGTGTTAATAGGGTTTATATCACCCTGTTTCACGTGAAACAGCTTTATCTCTGATTCCTGCTGATCTTTATTTTCATCCTTTAACCATGCTGCCAACAACTGCTCCTTAGAAACACCTGTGACAAACACCTGCCCCTCCAAGCGATTAAGCCATGCGGCAACCCGAGAGGCATTCCTATCATCTAGCTCAGCCATAAGGTCATCCACTAGAAAAACACAGGGGTTTTCGGTTTTATCTCTATATAGTTTTGCCTGAGCGATGTGGAGCGCAGCAATTAAGGACTTCTCCTGCCCCCGGCTTAAAACGTCCGCAGCGGGCTTACCTTCTACCCAAAACTTAAGATCAGCTCTATGTGGTCCCAAGTGGGTATAACCATCACGAACATCTTTATCAAAGGTCTCCGCGATTAGCTCCTCAAAAACTTGTTCTGTATCCCAACCTGCCAAATAGTGTAACTCTACAGAGGCAAGCTGCTCACTAAAGTCTTTCACCAGATGACTAGACATCGTTAAGAACTCATCGAAGACATCCAACCTCATTTGGTGGATAGCCATCGATAGGTCAACCAATTCTTTGTCCCATGGTACCAAGTCTGAACGGCTTATTTTATCACGCCTGAGCAGACTATTCCGCTGTTTAATCACCCTCTGTAGTCTACGCCATGGCTCTATAAAACCAGGTTTCACGTGAAACACCATCCAATCTAAAAACCGCCGCCTTTGAAGAGGTGAACCCTCGATCAACTGAAAAGAATCCGCATTCAGTATTTGTAGAGGTAATTGTTGAGCCAAAACCGCAGCGGATGAAGCTGCTTCACCGTCTACGCGAATTAAAGTACTACCACTACGTGACTTCTGTAAGCCAACAGAGCACTTAATACCGAGACCCTCAATCTCACCAAATGTCGTCAAAGTCGGCTCATGGTGACAAATCAAAGAGCGTGTTTTGTGGCTTCGAAAGGAGCGCCCTCTTCCCAAGAGAGAAAGTGCTTCTAAGAAGCTGGTCTTGCCGCTACCGTTTTCACCATAAAGCAGGTTGATGCTTGCTGACGGTTCGAGTGATACAGAAAGTAAATTGCGTAGACCGGAAATCTGTATGCGAGAAAGATAAGACATTAGCTTAATGCTTTCTTTAAAGGAGAGCCCAACACTAAATGTAGTATTGGGCTAAAGGGCATCAAAAGGGGGGAATATAAAAACAAAAGAAGGTTTTTAATAAGGCTCTTAGAGCCTCATCGGCATAACAACATAAACGGAATCGCCGCTTTCGGGCTCTTCTACTAAGGCACTACTATTAGCATCTGAAAGTGTTAGCTTTATATTCTCTGTGTTTAGCACATTAGTAACATCCTGAAGATAGCTAACATTGAAACCAATTTCTATCTCATCGCCAGCATAGTCGATTACGACCTGCTCTTCTGCTTCTTCTTGCTCAGGGTTATTTGCAACAATAGTAACTAGGCCCTCTGTTAAAGTAAGCCTAACCCCTCGGTATTTTTCGTTGGACAAAATAGCAGTTCTACCAAAAGCTTGTTTAAGCTCCTCTCTATTCCCAAGAACGATATTGTTACCGCCTTTAGGTAAAACTCTTTCATAATCTGGAAACTTTCCATCAACGAGTTTTGAGGTCAAGGTATAGTCAATCGTTTCGACC
This sequence comes from Cellvibrionaceae bacterium, assembly GCA_050633525.1. GTDB lineage: Bacteria > Pseudomonadota > Gammaproteobacteria > Pseudomonadales > Cellvibrionaceae > CANLBN01. The sequence continues at coordinate 5,875 of JBOEGR010000020.1, read as the reverse complement.
CGCATATGGTGACTACTGAATGTAACATTGACGCTAGCATCTTCTTCCTTGAGAAGACGTGATAACTCCACTACACCCTTGCGAGGCAATATTGCTTGTGTTTTTTTAGGTACTTGTATATCAAGCTCACGAGAACACATCGCTAAACGATGGCCGTCTGTTGCCACACAACGTAACAAACTATTTTCAGCTTCCCACAACATACCATTCAAATAATAACGAACGTCTTGCTGGGCCATGGCAAAGGCGGTTCGATCAATCAAACGCTTGATAATTGATTGGGCACAAGAAAACTGGATATCACCATCATTCACTTCAGTTGCAGGAAAATCATTTGCAGGAAGGGTTGAAAGAGTAAAGCGGCTGCGGCCACTCTTTACCAGTAAGCGCTGATCTTCATCTAATGTAAATTCTAATACTGAGGCATCTGGCAAAGAACGACAAATATCAACCAGCTTACGTGCTGGAACGGTAATCTCGCCAGCATCTGTAACAGATTCAACGGATAGTCGCCCCACTATCTCAACTTCTAGGTCAGTACCTGTTAATGAAAGACTATTTTCATTTAAGACCAACAAAATATTTGCTAACACAGGCAAGGTTTGGCGACGTTCAACAACACCCGCAACCAATTGTAATGGTGCTAACAAGTCATCACGTTTTACAGTGAATTTCATTCGTTTATTCTCTTTTTATTTAATGGACTAAGTATATTTATATATAAAAGTAAGCGCTTACATACCGTTTTATATCTATGTATAGGCTTACTTTACTAACAGATAATACAACCCACAATTGTAACAGGTTTACTGCTATTAGCAGGCACTAAATAATGTAGATGAAAGCACTTCAATTTATTGGTGGGTAGGCTTAAGTTGTCAGCAAACGCTGTAGGTTTACCCAATCTTGTTGCAATTCTCCATCACCATCACAAAGCTCTTTTACTTTACGGCAAGCATGTAACACGGTGGTATGGTCCCTACCACCAAAAGCCTCCCCTATTTCAGGCAGACTATGATTGGTTAACTCTTTGGCTAAAGCCATGGCGATTTGTCTTGGTCGAGCCACAGAGCGGCTACGACGCTTTGAGGTAAATTCCGCTACTTTAACTTTATAGTACTCACCAACCACTCTTTGGATATTACTGATACTGACTTGTTTATCCTGTAAGGCCAGCAAGTCCTTCAAGGCTTCACGAACCAACTCAACAGAAATAGGGCGCTGAGTAAAAGAAGCATTAGCCACTACTCTTTTTAAAGCTCCTTCAAGCTCACGAACATTAGAACGTATTCTTTGAGCAATAAAAAAAGCGGCATCATGAGGCAAATCCATATTCACTTCTTCGGCACGCTTCATCAGAATTGCCACCCTGGTTTCTAATTCCGGTGGCTCAACCTCTACCGTTAAACCCCAGCCAAAACGTGATTTTAAGCGCTCTTCTAAATTTGATATGACTTTTGGATAACGGTCACACGTTAAAATGATTTGTTGATTGCCTTCAAGTAGAGCGTTGAAGGTATGGAAAAACTCTTCCTGTGAGCGATCTTTTCCTGCAAAAAACTGTATATCATCAATCAGCAAAGCATCTACCGAACGGTAATAGCGTTTAAAATCATTAATCGCATTTAGCTGTAAAGCCTTCACCATATCTGCAACAAAACGCTCTGAGTGAAGGTAAACAATTTTTGCATTTGGGTTACGGGCTAGCATCCCATTGCCCACCGCGTGCATCAAATGTGTTTTACCCAAGCCGACCCCCCCATAAATAAACAGAGGGTTATAGGAACCACCAGGGTTATCAACCACTTGCTGAGCTGCTGCTAGGCCCATTTGGTTTGACTTGCCTTCAACAAAGCTATCGAAGGTAAAGGCTTTATTAAGACCCGTTCTATGATTTAAGCCTCCCTCAACATCAGCCTCCGCAAGCGTTTGTTGACGATTAGCGGTTGTATGTACAGTGGGCGGGCTGGGTACTCTTTGATTTGGCGCATTTGGGACAGGCGTATTTGAAGACACTGGCCTACTATAAACACTCTCGTTTTGAACTGTACTCGGTGAATTATCAAATACTGTTGGAGACGAAGTTTGCTGAAGAGAGCTGGGCTGGACTGCAGCTCTCTCTTGCGGAGTATGCTGCGCCTGCTGAAATGCTGACAGAGGTCGGCTTGCTACTTTTAGTGTGACTGATGCAGGCGGGACTAAAGCCGCATCCGCAAAAAAATGCGAAACAAGCTCATTGATTCTCTGCATAAATTTATCATTAACCCAATCTAAAACAAAACGATTAGGTGCTAGCAAACAAAAATCACTATCTGCATTATCTGTCGCTTCAGTTACTGGTTTTAATGGTCTTATCCAAGTATTAAATTGCTGAGCAGATAGTTCTTGCTGGAGTGAATGAATGCATTGATCCCAAATGGCTGCAGTCAAAGATACTTCTCCCATAAATAATCTTCTGGTTTCATTAGTGCGGTTTAATTTATATATGTGGTATTGGCAGGGCGAGCTTGAGATATACAGCTTGTTTTTATTTTCCCTTTACTGCTGCCGGCCTATTTTCATTAGCTAGTTGCTTTTTAAATAGTTACTTTCTAAATAATCACTTTTTAAAAAGCCACTTTCTAAATAGCTACTCACTAACAGCCACTTTACTAATAGTCATTTTCTAGCTGGTTAGCGTTAAACTGACTTGCCTAGTCTTACTTGAGACTAATTTTTGACATTAATACAAAGCTTACAGAGTGTTTAATTCCGCCGTTTGCTTAAGTGGAGGTGAATTCTACTCCTGTGCCGATGGTTTTGCTATAGGTTATCCACAAAAAAGGTATATATATTTCTAATATACGAAAACAAATAAAAATTGTTTTAAATCAAACACTTAAGAATTCATTATCTAAAACTATCACAGCTAACATGTTAATAATAATAAAATTTCTGTGGATAAAACTGTTGGTAAAATGTACAAAAGCTATGATTTTATGGTGGGTATTGATATTCATTTCCCTCTCTAGCCCCACAGTTATTGAGATAAGGATAATAAATCAACATCCTGCTCAATAAATAGATCATTACCTAGAATACGCATAAATAATCGATGAATAGGATTGCTTTTGTGGGCATAATTCTTTAAAATCCCGCCTCCTTTTTTAGCAGTACTCTAGCTTTAAACGTAAAAGCTTAATTTTAAAGTGCTGCTTCGGCGTAACTAATGTTGTGGTTAGTTAATCATTCGCCACTAATTATTTATGTATGCACTCACTATGCATTAACCTGTTTATCACGAGATATAGTCATGAAAAGAACCTTTCAGCCCAGCGTCCTAAAACGTAAGCGTACTCATGGCTTTCGCGCCAGAATGGCAACTAAAAACGGTCGTAAAATTTTAGCTCGTCGTCGTGCTAAAGGCCGCANNATCTAGCGTCTCTCTTAGGTATTTCATACTAAGTGCCTCTCTAGATTTAGGCTTTTTATTTTTAACTGTGTTATTAACACTGATATCGTAAAAAGCCTAATAGTTTACCTCTTCTAAAAATCGATCCTAATCATTGATTAAGACAATTGGCCTAGGTTTTTAGGTATGAAACCAACGATATCTAGCCCTCTGTCCTTTCCCAAGACACACCGTTTACTTAAACCAAAACAATTTGAAGCTGTATTTGCGGATGCATCCATTCGTGCGTCTAATCGCTATTGCCTGATCCTCTCTAGACCCAATGATGAATCAAACCCAAAGCTAGGCTTGATCATTGCCAAAAAACACATTCGTTTGGCAGTCGAACGAAATAGGATTAAGCGGGTCATTAGAGAAAGTTTTCGCCAGCACCAGCACCAACTACCACCAATAAATGCTATAGTGCTCGCCCGAAAAGGTCTGGATACCCTTGAAAACAAGGANNATTCATGATTTGATGACTCTACTATGGAAAAAAATTTGCCAAAAGCAAAAGTCTTTAAAAGAGAATCCTGTAAAGGATTAATGCTTTTGCCCCGTAAATTAGCTATCCAGTGTATACGTGGGTATCAGTTGGTTGCCAGCCCTTGGGTAGGTAATCAATGTCGATTTACTCCCACTTGTTCGCATTATGCAATAGAGGCTTATCAACAAAAGGGCTTTATTAAAGGAACATTTTTATCGCTAAAGCGGATCGTAAAATGCAATCCTTGGCATAAAGGCGGTATTGATGAAGTACCGAAGTAATGGAATACCGAAACAATAAAACAGATACAAATCACACACCTATTTAATTAACAACTTACATAAACGGCAGTAACAAAGATGGATTGGCAAAAAACAGCCTATATAGGCGGCATTCTTACTCTATCATTGGTTCTTCTTTTTAAGTGGAATGAATTTAAAGACGCTCAACAAGTCACTGAACTTAGCTCAGCAGAAACAACCTTAACGACACCAAGTGAAAGCCCACCGGTTAATACTAGTACATTACCTAGTACAAACTTGNNGATGTACTAATTGATCGCCAAGGCGGCGACATTGTTCAAGCTATCTTACCTATGCATAAAGTTAAGCTGGGTGGAGAGCAAGGTTTTACTATCTTAGACCTCACGCAAACAACAACTTATGTATCTCAAAGCGGACTTATTGGCGTTAATGGGACAGACACCAGCGAAGGTCGCCCTCTCTTTTCATCAGCTCAATCCAGCTACAGCGCAAATGAAGATGATAATACGCTTGTCGTTGATTTATCTCTCAAGCAGAACGGCATCGATATTATTAAGCGCTTTACCTTCACTAACGATGATTACCTCGTTTACATTACCTACTTGATCAACAATAAGAGTACGGATGTTTGGAAGGCTAATTTTTATGGTCAGATTAAACGCGATGATCACGAGCCTATCGCNNGCCGCCGATTCCGGCTTTGGTGTTAACCCCTATGTTGGTGCAGCAACCACTCGCGAAGATGATAAATACGAAAAGTTAGACTTTGAAGACCTCGCTGACGATAAGCTAGAGTTTTCTCTCGAAGGCGGTTGGGTTGCCATGGTGCAACATTACTTCACTAGTGCTTGGGTTCCTAACAAAGATGAAACCAATAACTTCTTCTTAAAGAAACTCAGAAATCAAGACATGTACTTGTTAGGTTATGTCGGCCCTCAAACAACAGTTAAGCCCGGTGAACAAGCTGAAATCACCTCTCGCTTCTATGTCGGCCCTAAGGATATTGATCACTTAGAAGAAATTGCTGAAAATTTAGATTTAACCATCGACTTTGGTTTCCTATGGTGGATCGCTAAACCTTTATTCCATTTATTAGACTTTCTACACAGTTATATTGGCAACTGGGGATGGTCAATAATTGCATTGACAATTATTATCAAAGCAATCTTTTTCTACCCGTCCGCCATGAGCTATAGATCTATGGCAAAGATGCGCAAAGTATCTCCTAAAATGAAGGAGATTAAAGATCGCTGTGGTGACGATAGACAAAAGATGTCACAAGAGATGATGAAGCTCTATAAAAAGGAAAAAGTAAACCCTATGGGGGGCTGTTTACCCATCCTTATACAGATGCCTGTGTTCATTGCG
>JBOEGR010000020.1:0-184 GCA_050633525.1 Cellvibrionaceae bacterium | reverse complement strand
ATTATGCAATGGATGCCTGTCGCCTTCACGTTTATGTTTTTATGGTTCCCCGCTGGGCTTGTTATCTATTGGGTAACGAACAATACATTGTCGATTATTCAACAGTACATAATTACTCGTAATATTGAAAAAGCCGACTAATGTCGTTTTGTATAATGTGTTTATCTCGTCATGAGTAATCATC
>JBOEGR010000019.1:0-15539 GCA_050633525.1 Cellvibrionaceae bacterium | reverse complement strand
GATAACGAGAAACCCGCTATCTGCCTAAAAAAGGCTTGCCTTCATTAAAAAATAAATATACTGTATATAAACACAGTTTAAATGGAGTTAAGCAACTATGTCTAAAAGCCCTTTTCTAGAGTCTATTCGAGAACAAATCCGTATTCGCCATTACAGTATGCGAACCGAGAAAACCTACCTGTATTGGATTCGTTACTTTATTGTTTACCATCAAAAAAAGCACCCTGAGACAATGGGGGCTACTGAAGTGACAGAATTCCTTAGTTATTTATCACATCAGCGTAATGTCGCTGTTAACACTCAAAAAGTAGCTTTAAACGCGCTTGCGTTTTTATACAATCAATACTTAAAACAACCCTTAGGAGAACTGCCATTTCGTGCTGCCACTAAACAACGACATTTACCGGTGGTGTTATCCATTCAGGAGGTAGAGCTGATACTGTCTGAATTAGAAGGAATACATAAACTTATTTTTTCTTTACTTTATGGTAGCGGCTTAAGGGTTTCGGAATGCTTACGCCTGAGAGTACAAGATTGTGATTTTAACAACATGTCTCTTACCGTTAGGGACGGTAAAGGCAAAAAAGATCGAACCACTTTATTAAGCCAATCTTGTATGAACGCTTTAAAATTACAAATTGTAAATGCAAAAAAGCGCTTAGCAGAAGACAATAAACAAGGTGTGGGGCCATCACTACCCAACGCACTGGGACGAAAATACCCAAATGCTTTTCGACAAACCGCTTGGATGTTTATCTTTCCTTCACATAATTTATGTCATCATCCATTAACAAAGGTTTTGTGTCGACACCACCTGCACGACAGCGTACCACGCAAGGCGCTCAAAAAAGCAGTATCCAAAGCAGGTATAGACAAAAGAGTGAATTGCCATACATTTCGTCATTCATTTGCAACACATTTACTGCAAGCGGGGACGGATCTCAGAACAGTACAAGAATTACTTGGGCATAATGATGTTAAGACAACACAAATATATACGCACGTCATTGGACAACATTACGCAGGCACAACGAGTCCGATTGATCGTTTAATAGTAAAAGAGCAAACAGCGACTTATGCTTGAGTAACACATGCTTAATTTATTCCCCCCTCATAAACCACTTGTCAATTTCCCCTAAAGAAAACTGCATAAAGGTAGGCCTACCATGATTGCATTGACCACTGCGTTCGGTGGCTTCCATATCTCTTAATAGTGCATTCATTTCGGGTAAAGATAATTTTCGGTTAGCGCGAATAGAGCCATGACAAGCCATCGTCGAGAGCAGCTCATTAATATGTTGCTGCAAACGATCGCTACTACCGTATTGAATAATATCCGACAATACATCGCGCACCAACTGCTCCACATTGGCTTTATGCAAAGCCACAGGAATTTGGCGAACCAGTAAACTTTCTGGCCCTGCGCTTTCAATGACAAAACCCAGTTTTGCAAAAACGGCATTGTGTGTTTCGCAACTCATCACCTCTTTGTCGCTCACAGCAATCGTTAGCGGCACCAACAAAGGTTGAGATTGAACACCATTTTCTTCAAAGGCTATTTTCATTCGCTCATAGGTAATGCGTTCATGAGCGGCATGCATATCGACCATAATGAGTCCTTCGGCATTTTCAGCCAGAATATAAATACCTTTTAATTGCGCAATTGCATACCCTAGGGGTGGTATATCTTGCTCGTTTTCATTTTGCTTATTATCCGCGTCCACTGCGGCGGTCTCATAAAACTGCATAGCCTCTTTTACTTGAGGTGCATTCCCAGAAGAGATAGAACCCTGAGGAGAAGCGCCCGGATTAAAGCTACCCTGAAGAGGATAATTGTTATAACCCACATTCGAGTGCGCGACTTGCGAGTCGCTCGGCTGAATTCTATTGGCGCTTGCCGCAAGTGACATTGAAGACTGAACTGTGGGGGAAGACTGAACCATAGATCCCGCCGCTACTCCCGTCACTTGCTCTTGCGTCGGTTTGCCAGCGGTCGAATGCAATTGGTCTTGAGGGCGTACATCCGCTAAGGCGTGGTGCAAGCTACTATAAATAAAGTCGTGCACTGAGCGGTGGTCGCGAAATCGTACTTCGTGTTTGGTGGGGTGCACATTGACATCCACCGTAGCGGGGTCAATTTCTAGATACAATACAAACGCGGGGTGACGGCCGTGATACAAAACATCGCTATAAGCCTGACGTACTGCATGGCTCACTAGTCGATCCTTAATGGCTCGACCATTGACATAAAAATGCTGTAAATCGGCCTGACTACGTGAAAAAGTAGGTAAGGCCACCCACCCCCATAAACGTAAACCATGTCGCTCGATATCAATAGCGATCGCATTTTCCATAAATGCGGGTCCACAGATTTGAGCAACGCGTCGTTGCTTCTCTGCTTTACTCGTACCGGCACGAAAACTGTGAATCGCGCGCTGCTTATGGCGTAACTCAAAAGCAACATCAAAGTGCGATAAAGCGAGTTGCTTCACTACATCATCGAGCCGGTTAAATTCCGTTTTTTCTGTTCGTAAAAATTTTCGTCTTGCGGGCGTATTAAAAAATAAATCGCGAATCTCAACCGTCGTTCCTTTGGGGTGTGGCGCAGGCGCAAGCTCTGCGGCCATATCACGCCCTTCCGTTTTGGCCGACCAACCACTGGGGGTATCAGTATCATTGCTGGTGAGAACCAAGCGCGAAACAGAACTAATACTCGCTAAGGCTTCACCACGAAATCCCAAGGTGGCCACGGCTTCGAGATCATCAAGCACTTTAATTTTGCTTGTGGCATGGCGAGCCAAGGCTAAAGGTAAATCACCCTTTTCAATACCGCGCCCGTTATCCCGTATACGAATCAATTTAACCCCGCCCTCTTCAACATCAATTTCGATACGCGTTGCGCCTGCATCCAAACTGTTTTCTAGCACCTCTTTCACCACAGAAGCAGGGCGCTCTACTACCTCACCAGCAGCAATTTGGTTAGCAAGGCGAGGGCTAAGACGTTCGATTGTTGACATAAACTCACTTAATTGGCGTATAAAAGAAAAAGGAATTATCGCTTAATTTACTCAGTGATACCATTAACTCTACTTGAATAAAAACGGTATTATTCGCCCTTATGCCCATACCCCTAATCACCAACCCTCACTATAGCTATACCTTTCCGAACAGCCATCGCTTTCCTATGGAAAAATTTGGCTTACTTGAGCAACTGTGTCGAGATAAGGGCTGGCTGACTCAAAAAAACACCTTTCGCCCCGGTACAGCAAAAATGGCTCTATTAGAACAAGCCCATTGCCGTGATTACCTCTCACGCTTTATTGACAATAAGCAAACCAAGCAAGAGATTCGGCGCATGGGTTTACCTTGGAGCGAAGGCTTACGCAAACGTACGCTCATATCACCTAACGGCACCTTTTTAACCGCACAACTGGCACTCAAAAATGGTATTGCCTGTCATCTGGCAGGAGGCACGCATCATGCTCATTACGATTTTGCGTCAGGCTTTTGCATCTTGAATGATCTAGCTATTACCGCCAAAGCACTGGTGGCACAAAAAAAGGTCAATAAGGTATTAATTTTTGATTGCGATGTGCACCAAGGTGATGGCACCGCCAGTATTTTAGAAAGGGATCCAACAATATTTACCTGCTCTATTCACTGCGCAAAAAATTTTCCCGCACGTAAAGCCAAGAGCGATCTCGATGTAGAGCTTGCGATCGACATCACTGAAAAAACCTACCTAGATACCGTTGAATCAACCTTAGATAACCTACTTCGTACACAACAGCCGGATCTAGTGATCTACGACGCAGGTGTCGATATCTTTGCTGGGGACCCACTTGGCTTACTGTCCATTTCAGAAGCGGGGATTCAAAAGAGAGAACACCTTGTTCTAGACCGCTGTAAACAAGCTGCTATTCCTGTGGCAACCGTCATAGGGGGTGGTTACGACGACGATAGGGCCGCACTGGCTCGTCGGCATTCTTATATTATTGAAGCTGCGTACGGCATTTTTCACATAGGCCTGCAAGCTTAACAAGCTACTTGAACAACAGAGATTAAACCGCTGATTTTTATTAAAAATAAATAATAAAAAGGTTTAATACAACACAAACACAAGCTCAAAAAACAAACAACTTGAAGAACAGCGACTATATACACCGCATTTGAATGTGACTTTTTACCGGTAACTGTGTCAGAATGCTTTAAGCAGTCTGTATAAAGACTGTCTTGGCAAATTGTATTGAATCATTTGCATTTAACAATAAGTGGTAATGGCTGTTTTTGTACGTTTAGTCTTAGCCATTACAACAATAACAAGGTAAATCACACCACGAGGATAGCATTATGGGTTTATTTGATTTTGTTTCATCTATGGGCAAAAAATTATTCAGCAAAGACGATGACGCTGCCGACAGCATCAAAGCGGCTATCGAAGAAAGTAATCCAGGGATTAGTAACCTAGGCGTCACTTTTGATAATGGTAAAGTCTCCCTAACAGGCGATGCAGAAAGCGCAGAAGCCATGGAAAAAGCCGTTCTTATCGCCGGTAACGTTAAAGGTGTAAGCGATGTTGACGCATCAGGTATTAACGCACCCGCAATGACAGAAGAAGTGCAGTACTACACAATCGAATCAGGTGATACTTTATCTAAGATTGCGAAAGAGTTTTTGGGTAACGCGATGGACTACCCGAAAATCTTTGAAGCAAACCGCGAAGTCATTAAAGACCCTAACTTAATCTATCCGGGTCAAAAAATCCGCATCCCAACAGGTGAGACTTCTGTAGCATAAATAAAGCGTCACATACCACACAAAAATAGCGGCTTTAGCCGCTATTTTTTTATCTCTTTTTTTTGCCTACCTTAAACAATATTGTTTAACCTTCTCTTAACAACGTTATTAAATAAGGTGATTAAATTAAGCCCATAAAAAAAGCCGCGAAAATCGCGGCTTTTTAAAACTGAAAAACTAAATCATTTTATTTTTCAGTGACTCTTAAAGCAATACGTCGGTTTTTAGCACGGCCTTCGGCAGTGTCATTACTCGCCACAGGGAACTGAGAACCATAACCTTCAGACTCTAAACGTTCTTGGAAAACACCTTGAGTGATTAAAGCGTTTTTAACCGTTTCAGCACGTTGCTCTGACAAAGTTTGGTTCAATGCAGCGCTACCCGTACTATCAGTGTAACCACCAATTTTTAATTTTACATCAGGGTAGGCATTCATAATTTGTGCAATATTTGCAATCTGCTCTCGTGAATCAAGAGTCAAATCGGCACTGCCTGTAGCAAAGTTAATGCGATCAAACTCAAACCATGTTGTTTTATCAACAGGGCGTGCATCATCTTTAATAAACTCAAGCAATTTATTTTCAACACCAAACTCAGGAATAGTCAGCTCGATACCATCCGGTAATTTACTTGCAGCAAAAGCACCTAAATCACCCACTGCATTTTGCACTGTTTCAACAGCCTTCTCGACCACATTGGCTTCCGCTACAACTGGTGCTGCAGGTGCTGGGGCAGGTTCTGGGACAACTTGTGTTACCGCGGCAGCGGCAGGAGCTACTTGTGCAACTTCAGCAGGCTTACTGCAGCACTGTGAAAATAAATACCAAACTAAAGCAGCCAATAATACAGGCAACAAAAACCACAACCATGTACAGCCACAACCTTCTTCTTCCTCTTCTTCTGGCTCAGCACTTGGTGCCGCGTAAGCAGCCTGAGGTGCCGGTGCAGACACGGGCTCAGCCGCAACGGAACTTGTTGCAGCTGCAGCGACCGCACCACCGACAATGCTTGCTGCCGCTAGCGGAGTAGTATTACTTCCCATTAAACGAGCAATAGCAGCTTCCATTCCCGCGGCAGAGGTAAACCAGGCACTGGTAGCAATTTCTTGGTGATTACCAGCCACTAAATTGAAAAAGTGTTTGTCTGACTGGTAAACATCACGTTTATAACGCGCTTCGATCAAACGGTTTTTATCGACAGAAGCAATGCCATTATCACGCCCTTTTTCAGAAGCATAGCCTTCACTGATCAGGACTACTTCACCATCAATATTATAGGTAAAGTAATGCTCGTCACCTTCAGAAAACTTATCAAAACCATCTTGAACACCTGAGCTATGATCTTGATAAAACTTTAGCGGCTTATAATCATCGCCATCAACGCCTTTCTTACCTTTATAATTTTTATCGCTCATTTATATTCCCCTATCTGGTCGTATATTGTCATGTTGTTATGGTTTAAAGTGATGGTAAAAATGATAATAATTCGTCTGAACAATTCCTGTTAATGCAAAAATAACACTAACCTTCCACTGTTGGGATAACTAATTTTTGGCCAATACGTATCGCCGTGCCGTTCAGCTTGTTTTGCTCTTTAATCGCCGTTACCGAACTACTGTAACGTAGTGCAATACCGGATAGGGTTTCACCGCTAGAAACCTTATGAATTCGAGTAGCTGCAATCACAGTGGCTATAGGCTTTTTAACTACAGGCTTTGTCACTGTAGGCTGCGTAACAATTTGATTAATCGTTAACACCTGCCCTATACGAATCGCATTCTTTTTCAGGTCATTTCGCTTTTTAATATCAGACATAGAGCTTCCATAGCGCAAGGCAATACCCGATAAGGTTTCGCCACTTTTCACTTTATGCTTTACAGTCACTTGGCGCGTTTTAGCAAGATCTTTATCACCGGCACCTATTTTAACAGGTTCTTTTTTAACAGGCTCTTTACGGGCAATTGCCTTTGGTTTTCTCACGATTAATGTTTGGCCAACATTAATCATATTTGTTTTCATTTTATTCAGTGACTTAAGCTCCGACACACTCAAACCATAACGTAAGGCAATGCCCGATACCGTGTCACCACCGACCACCTTATGACGCGCAATATCTTCTGCCTTGCCGCCATTCTGCTTCCATGCGATGTATGTTCCTGCGGGCGGGTTTTTTTCAAAAAAACCACGAATACCTGTAAAGATGGAGTCGGCCATCTTCTTTCGATAGCTCGGAGTCGACAATTTTTTAGCTTCTTTTGGGTTAGAAATAAAACCAGTCTCAACCAAAATGGAAGGAACATCAGGTGATTTCAACACCAAAAAACCAGCCTGTTCAACTGAGTTTTTATGCAAGCGCGCAATGGTATCCATTTCATCTAAGATATGCTTACCAGCATCGAGGCTCGCACCTAAAGTGGCTGTCATCGATAAATCAACTAACACACCTTTTAACACACTATCTTTATCGCTTAGACTAACGTCACCCACACCACCAATTAAATCTGCGTCATTTTCTTTACGCGCCAAAAAGCGAGCTGTTTCACTGGTTGCGCCTCGGCGCGATAGCGCAAAAACAGACGCACCTTTTGCATCGGGGGTTTTAAACGCATCGGCATGGATAGAGACAAACAAGTCGGCACGATGTTTTCGAGCAAAGTCACGGCGTTTTTTTAAGGGCACATAATAATCATTCGTACGCGTTAACTTGGCTTTATAACCATCCACTCGATTAATATTAGTCGCTAACTTTTTGGCGATATCCAGTACAACGTCTTTTTCTTTAATGCGTCTTGGCCCAATTGCACCCGGATCTTCACCACCATGTCCTGCATCAATCACAATTAGAATATCGCGCTGAGTAGACACTGAAGCTGCCTGAGAAACTTGCTCAATTGTTTTTTCCGTGACAGTCTTTTCATCATAAAAATCAATAACCAAGCGATCTGGTTTACCGGCATGTTTTTTCAAAAAGAAACTACGCGGCTTTACATCGGTCTTGAGGTCAAACACAAAACGTAAATCTGTTTTTTCACGAGTCGCACTACGGATGCGTTTGATAGGCGTATTGGTTAAATCCACAGCAGACAACGAAGCTTTGTTACTCGCTTTATTAATATCAACAACAAGGCGCGCAGGGCTTTTAAGCGGGAACAACTTATGATCAACCGCCCCAGTTAAATCAAAAACGACACGCGTATGGTCGGGTGCTCGCCATAGACGCACACCTTCGACTTGCGTTATCGCAGCAGCAGAGACCGTCGATGTGAATGTACAAAGCACAAGCATCAACAAAAATGACCTTACGATCATTCTTTTAAAATCGATTTCCCCCAAGCACAACATATTCAATTTAGTCATTATTACCACTGCGCGAGCACGCTTTTACCTTTATCCGTTGCGGCTGTTATTGTTAATTTTCGCCCCACGGTACCGGAATCACAACCTAGAGAACCAGCATCTAAGGTTTGCGGGTGTAATTCTAACCGTATATCCGCCTCAGGTAAAAACCCTAGGCCTCTTTCTGGCCATTCAACGATACATAAAGCCTCTTGATGAAAGTAATCGCGAATCCCTAAATAAGCCAGTTCTTCAGGATCACCCAAACGGTAGAGGTCAAAATGGTAAGTCGTGATAGGCAATTCATCATAAGGCTCGACTAATGTATAGGTGGGACTCTTAACCGCACCTGAATGCCCCATTGCCGATAAAACGCCACGAGTGAGCGTGGTTTTACCTGCGCCCAATTGCCCTTCGAGATAGAGCGTCATACCCTTGTCCAATAAGGAGGCTATTTTTGCGCCTGCCGCAACGGTGTCGCTTTCATCCAACAACAGCTCTTCGAGTATTTCAGACACGAGGTATGTCGCCTCTCTGATTAAGCAGTTGCCTAACATAAGGAATCAAATCTGTTGCTAACAAACCACGTTGGCCACACTCTCTAACGGCCATATCCGCAGCACTCGCATGCAAGACAACACCCAAGCACGCGGCATCATCTATTGTCAGGCCTTGCCCTAGCAAAGCACCCAATAAACCACTCAGCACATCACCCATACCACCGGAGGCCATACCCGGATTACCGGCATCGCAAACATACAAACGCTGATCGGAAGTGAGTACTAAACTACCGGCCCCTTTTAACACAACAGCTCCCCCTAACTTTTTCTGTAAAGCGCGAACCGCTGCAATACGGTCAGACTGGACAGCTTCGATACTGACATTAAGTAAACGCGCCGCTTCACCGGGGTGCGGTGTCGATATCCATTGGCGCTTTTCTAAAGCAGGTAGACTTAAATGTGCTTGGGCAATTAAATTGAGTGCATCGGCATCCACCACCATTGGCTTACCCGCTTGCAAACAATGATAAAGCAACTGCTCAGACCACCCGCTTTGCCCCAAACCGGGGCCCACAACGAATACGCTCGGCTTATCTAAAAAGGGCAAGACCTCTTGACCGGACACAACACCCATCGCCATCAATTCGGGCTGACTCGCTATGATGGCCTGTACATTATCCGGCTGAGTAACGACCCCTATCAAACCGGCTCCGCTACGAGCTGCCATTCGCGCAGCCATAAGAGGCGCACCGCCATAACCTTGATTGCCGCCAACAACCAACACATGGCCAAAATCACCCTTATGAGCATCGACCTTGCGCTCAGGAAGACGAGCAAGCAAGACCTCAAGATTGAGTTGTTCTGCGAACGCTTGTCGAACAGAAGCATACACCTCAGCCGGCACTGACAAATCATCAAGGTGACGCTCACCACTATTGACTCGCCCATCACCCACTACATTGCCCAGCTTCTGCCCGATAAAACTCACAGTCACCTCAGCTTTAACCGCTTGGCTATCGACAGTGCCACTATCTGGGTCAACACCCGACGGGATATCAGCAGATAACACAGGCAACATACTGTCGTTAATGAGCTGAATAGCTTGGCTGTATTCTTCTTTTAAAGCACCTTGTGCGCCCGTGCCCAACAAGGCATCGACAATCACACAGGGAGAGTTGAGTTCAGAAAGTACTTGCTGGCTACTAGGCGCATCAAAAGCATGTATAGAGACGCCCTCTTGCTGGGCATACTCCAATGCCGAGCGAGCCGCACCAGACGATGTTGAGGATAACTGCCAAACGGTAGCCGCAAGGCCTCTCTGTGCCGCTAGAGCAGCAATAACATAGCCATCACCGCCATTATTGCCGCCGCCACAAAATACATGAACCGCTACAGTATCAGGCCATCGGGCTAATAAAATATCAAACGCTGCCTTGCCTGCGCGCTTCATTAACACGGTAGCAGGCAAGCCATGGGCTTCTATCGCGACTCGATCAAGCTCTCTTACTTGGGAGGCGGAGAATAAAAGATGATCTGCTGACATAATAAGACTCAGAATAAAATGCGGGCATTATAAGGCAGAACACGGTAAAGATGACGAGATTAATACGATATCAGCAGCAATCTCACTCGATATCCGCATTATCCGATGCAAAATGCCTATTTTTTCCTATACTGGTAGGAATGTGAAATTTGCACACTCGATCACAAAGCAAAGGATTCATTGCGGATAAAAGCTGTACAAATGGCGAGAGTCTGTAGCATTATTATTAATCCACACACAAATAGACCCTAACAAAACAATAAGCCAAAGGCATTAGCTCAAGGCAACTCTATTTTAGGATCAAAAGGGCGTGACTCAAATTTTTACCCGAATATCGACACTTTTACCCCGATTTGGGGTCATATTCTTACATTTACTGGGCATTTGCCTCACATTCGCTTACGGCTCATATCATCTTGTAAACGATATCACTTCCATCGGGCTCTTCACTTTAGCCGCTTGTATCAGTGCTTGCGCTTCACTCTCATTTTTCTACAAACAAAAGAGCAATCATCAACTACTGCTTATTTTTGTTTTATTTCTAGGCTCCGCTCTAATCCTCACAAGCTATCACTATGGTTACAGAGGCCTTATTTTTGCCTTCCCCTTCACCGCTAGCTTGTTTTATTTAGTGAATTATAAAGCAGCTATTGTGACGGCCATTATCTTTAGCCTAGCCTGCCTATTCGCAGCACTTAATGTCATGGAGGCGATCGTGGTGTTTCGTTACTCTGTAGCACTGGCAACCTCGATTGGTTTAGCGATGTGTTATGCCTATGTGATGCGACAGCAGAAACATCAACTAGAACAAGATGCCCACTACGATGCACTCACCGGCATTACTAATCGACGCCAGTTTAACTCTTGGCTCAATTCGGTCATTGAAGAAAAAATCCCCTCCAAAAGAATTGCACTTTTTTATATCGATATCGATGACTTTAAACATGTGAATGATAATTTTGGCCATGCTTTAGGCGATGAATTACTCAAACAGTTTAGCGAACGTATTTTAAAAGTGATTCGTCAAAGTGAATTAATCATGGCGACACATAAAATCTATAATTTTGCACGCTTAGCTGGCGATGAATTTGTGATTGCCATTCTTGATCTCGACGACGTGGGGGGCGCAGAAAAAATTGCACAGCGCTTAATCGAGAACACCGCACTACCCTTTGAACTCGCCTCCACAACCATTAAGGTACACATCAGTGTTGGCATCGTTTACTCGGAAGGCAACATCAGTGCAGAGATGCTACTGCATAATGCCGATTCATCAATGTATAAAGCCAAGGAAAATGGCAAAAATAATTACTACCTCTTTGATGATACGATTTCAGATGAAATAGAACGCCGCAAAGATATCGAAAACAATATTAGCAAAACCTTAGAAAACGAATCATTTAGCCTTGCTTACATGCCAATTTACGCCATCGACGGCACACCCAAAATAGCTGGTGTAGAGGCACTCATTCGCTGTAAAGAAGATTATTTCCAAGGTATCGGCCCAGAAAAATTTATTCCTGTAGCCGAGGCTAGCGGCCAAATAAAAGATATTGATCTATGGGTAATGGAAACCGCTTTCACCGACATCAATAAAATTAAAAACAAACCTAACTTTGAAAAATTATGGTACGCCATTAATATTTCATCAACTGAACTATTAGATTCTAGTTTCATTAATCAAATAGAAAAATTACTCGAAGCACTAGCAATCGACCCTCAAAAAATTCATTTGGAAATAACTGAAACGAAACTGGTTCCCTATGAGAATGTCATTATTGACCGAATGAACCGCCTTAGAGACATGAACTTCCATTTATCTCTTGATGACTACGGCACAGGTTATACTGGCTTTGCACAACTACTCAACTTCCCCGGCGACTATATTAAAATAGACCGCAGTTTTATCAATGAAATTGGCAGGGGCAAAGGCGAGTCAAATTACACTAAAATGATTGGTGTTATGCTATCGATTGCAAAAATCTACGGCCTTAAAGTGATTGCTGAAGGTGTCGAAACAGAATACCAACTCGACTACTTAAGAGACTTTGGCTGTCATTATGCCCAAGGCTATTATCTTTCCAAACCCTTAGACTTAGACTCCTTCGTTGATTTAGTCGATAATAGCGCTAACTAACCGCCTGCTATACACCCGCAAACCTTATGCATCCCGAATCGACTAAACAAGCCATGTTTTACCAACAACTTGCTGACGACATCAAAACGTGGGGTAAAGAGCTAGGCTTTCAACACATCGGTATTACTGATGTTGAACTCGGGCCACACAAACAATTTTTACAAGAGTGGCTCGACAAAGGCTACCATGGCGAGATGGCTTGGATGAAAGCCCATCAACCACAGCGCAATGACCCCAGCACCCTAGTACCTGAGGCCATACGCATTATCTCAGCAAGGATGGATTACCTACCCGAAAATACACAACAAGTTAAAATTCTTAAACAGCCGGAAAAAGCGTATATCTCTCGCTATGCTCTAGGCAGAGATTATCACAAATTAATTCGAAAACGTTTAGCGACTCTAGCCAAAAAAATACAACAAACCTGCGATGAAAATAAAGAGCATAGCTCTGCAATTAATCAGCGTCCCTTTGTCGACAGTGCGCCCGTGCTCGAAAAGGCCTTTGCAGAAAAGGCAGGGCTCGGATGGATAGGCAAGCACACTGTCTTATTAAACGCGTCTGTTGGCAGTTGGTTTTTTCTAGGTGAGCTAATGACCAACCTGCCATTACCCATTGACCAACAGCAAAGCAAAAATCAGTGCGGCGATTGCGAGGCTTGCTTAAAAATATGCCCCACTGATGCCTTTGTTGCACCGTACAAATTAGATGCCACTCGGTGTATCTCTTACCTAACCATTGAACTTAAGGAAGCAATACCACTTGAGTTTAGAGAAGCCATGGGCAACCGCGTATTTGGCTGTGACGATTGCCAATTAATATGCCCGTGGAATAAATACGCCAAACCGACTAATGAAAAAGATTTTTCACCGCGACATGAATTAAACGATACAGACCTCGTCACTTTATTTTTGTGGACCGAAGAAGAATATTTAAAAAATACAGAAGGCTCTGCTATTCGCCGCATCGGCTACGAACGCTGGCTGCGCAACCTAGCCGTAGGACTTGGCAATGCTAAACCGACCGCAGACATTACAGAAGCCCTTAAAAAACGAGCTGACTTTCCTTCCAGCATGGTGCAAGAACATGTCAGCTGGGCTTTAGAACAACACAAGAACCCGAAAAAAAGAAGGGTACGCAAAATTAAACGCCCATCTTAATCAATAAAGCAAATACTTATGGAGCCTTATGTAAATGATAAGTTAACCAGTATCAAAGCAAGCATTGCGGGTACACCCTGTATATACAAAATAGATCGCTTAGCGGTAATAGCGCCTACAACACCCGCAACAACAATACAGATTAGAAAAAAACTGAGAATATGGCGACTCTGAAGCATCAACCCCCAGATTAATCCTGCCGCTAAAAAGCCATTATATAAACCAACATTCGCCGCTAACGATTTACACACTTGCGCATGCTCTTCTGTCATAGCAAAAATCTTACGTACTTTAGGGTGTTCCCAAAAAAACATTTCCATCGCCATAAATAACAGGTGGCTAAAAATGACCAAGCCTACAAAAAAATACATTAATACCGTTATTACACCCACAATCAGCCTCCCGCTTCTGCATGCATTTAAATCAGAAAAAATTATAATTTAAAAAAAGTCGTTCGGTAATGCTGTAATTCAGCAATAGAATCTCGAATATCATCCAAGGCCAAATGCGCACCCGATTTTTTAAACCCTTCTAAAGCTTCAGGGCGCCAGCGTTTTGCCAATTCTTTCACTGAGCTCACATCTAAATTACGATAATGAAAATAGCGCTCTAACTCAGGCATGTAATTCGCTAAAAAGCGGCGATCTTGGCAAATGGAATTACCCGCCATTGGCGAACGGCCGGCCGGCACCCACTGCTTTAGAAAATCAATCGTTTCAGCCTCCCCTTGAGCGGTACTCACGTTACTATTGCGCACCCGCTCTGTTAAGCCTGACTTACCGTGTTGGTTCGTATTCCACTCATCCATACCGTCTAACAAAGCATCTGACTGATGGATAGCATGAACAGGCCCCTCAGCCAATATATTGAGATCACTGTCGGTGATTATCGTAGCAATTTCAATAATTACGTCATTGACCGGGTCTAAACCCGTCATTTCAAGGTCAATCCAGATAAGATTGTCATCATTCATTGTCGTTTTATCCTAGTTTTAGGTTATTCTAAGCATTCATATTGATCAGGTTAGTACACAGTCTAAATGAGTAAACGCAAATTAACCAAGCGCCAAGCATGGCGAATTGAAAAAATACAAGCCGAACGTAATGCCAGAGCAGAAAAGCGTGACTCACAACTGCTAGATGAAGGCAATCATAATGAATTAGGCGCAGAAAAACACGGTCTTATTATTGCTCACTATGGTACACAAGTTGAAGTGGAGTACTTAAATGAAGAGACAAAAGACTCAAGCGAGAAAACGCCCGTAGAGCGACAACGTCGTCGCTGCCATTTCAGAAGCAACTTAGGTTCGCTAGTCACAGGCGACAAAGTCGTCTGGCGAGATGCTGAACCGACCGGAGTCGTTGTTGCAGTACAAAACAGAGAGTCTGAGTTATCGCGCCCCGACCCCTATGGCGCATTAAAAACGGTGGCCGCCAATATTGATCGCATCATGATTGTCATCGCCCCCATCCCCAAACCACACACCCAATTAGTTGATCGTTACCTAGTCGCAGCAGAGAACATCGGCATTCAGCCTGTGTTAGTGATTAACAAAACGGACTTAATTGATGACACAAACAAAGAGACCTTGAATGAGTTTGTCAGCTTGTATACTGAACTAGGGTATGAAGTGATTTCCACCTCAACCAAACAAGATGAAGGCTTGAATAAACTGCAAGAGTTTCTGACCCATTATACTAGCGTCTTTGTTGGACAATCAGGCGTAGGCAAATCATCCTTAATCAACAGTTTAATCCCCGACCTTAACTTACAAGTAGGTGCCATTTCTGAATCTAACCAAAAAGGCACACATACCACCACGACCGCACAGCTGTTTCATTTTCCTCAAGGCGGCCACCTGATCGACTCACCGGGGATACGCGAGTTCGGCTTATGGCACATGTCTTTGGATGACATCCTTTACGGCTTCATCGAATTTCGCCCCTTCATCGGCCACTGTAAATTTCGGGACTGCAAACATATCAACGAACCCAAATGCGCTATACGCGCTGCACATGAAGCAGGCGATATCAGCGACTATAGAATGAATAGCTTTGAAGAATTAAG
>JBOEGR010000018.1:0-215142 GCA_050633525.1 Cellvibrionaceae bacterium | reverse complement strand
GCCATTTGCGCTATGATTTTACCGGGTATATCTGGTAGCTTTATTTTGCTTTTAATGGGGATGTATAAAGTCTTTATCGAAGCATTACAGACATTGAATATTATGTTACTACTGAGCTTTGTTCTCGGCTGTATTGTTGGTTTATTAGGTTTTAGTCACTTGTTAAGTTGGCTCTTAACTCGATATGAGTCAGTTATGTATGCTTTATTAACAGGTTTTCTGATAGGCTCGCTAAAAGTTCTTTGGCCTTGGAAAGAAGTGCTTGAAACGACGGTTGATCGACATGGTGATATTATCCCATTAGTACAGGCTAATGTGAGCCCCTCCCATTATGCAGAGTTGAGTGGCGAGCCTTCACAATTTGCTATGGCCTTACTGTGCGTTTTGTTTGGTTTAGTGTTGGTTTTATTACTAGAACGAATAGGTAAATCCGATGCTAAATAGATTACTACGGAACTAGATCTCGGAAACAAGGCCAAATCAATCATGAAAACAGCCTTTTCTTATAAAAAATTTAGAGTCATTTTGCATAAATTACCCAAATTGATAACTAATAGTTATAAATGTGAGTGAAAAATGACCTCGAAAAAGAATACAGTTTTATCCACAGTTTATTTACACAACTATCCAAGCTTATTTAGGGTGATCGGAATTCTGATCGCTGTGTTTTTGCTTCATTCTTGTAGTTCGGGCTATTCTCAGGCACCCATTTCATCTCGTACTCAGCCTCCTTCTACTAAGGTCTTAGAGCATATCGTTGCTCCTGGCGACACGCTTTACTCTATTGCGTGGCGCTATGGTCTAGATTATAAGGGCTTGGCTAAAGTGAATCGTATTGACTCTAGTTACGGTATTTTTCCCGGACAAATCATACGCTTAGAGGATAAGACGAGAGTTCAATCACCACCAAACGAGGTGGTTGTGAGAGCCTTACCTGCGCCTAAGAAGGTGATAGTGACTCCTCCTTCAAGCACTAAACCGAAAGTGAAAGAGAAGCAAGCGGTCAGCCCTCCTCGTGTTGTAACAAAAACACCAGTACAGGTAGCTCGTCCAGAAAAAAAACCAACTAAGGCGGTTAATAACACATCTAAGCCTTTAGCCAAGGGTAAAATTATTTGGCGTTGGCCAGCTAAAGGTAAAGTAATTACTAACTTTTACACCAATAGTGGTGCGAAAAAGGGTATTGATATCGATGGGAAAAAGGGGGAGTCTGTCATTGCAGCAGCGTCAGGCAAGGTTGTGTATGCCGGAGGTGGTCTGCGAGCTTATGGGAAGTTAGTGATTATCAAGCATAGCGAGACTTACTTAAGCGCTTATGCTCACAATAATCGATTGCGTGTTAAGGAAGGCGATGTTGTTAAGTCGGGTCAGCGTATAGCTGATATAGGTTCGACAGGGGTAGGTGTTAAAGGTAAGCCTAGATTGCACTTTCAGATTAGAAAGAATGGTAAGCCAATCAATCCATTGCCCTTGTTACCAAAAAGATAGTGGGTAAACAGAAATTTAAAGAAAAAGCTAAACTGTTTGCGAGATCGTCCGATAACCTAGTAACAGTCAATAAAGCAGCTCGATAAAAACAGCAATAAGAAATAAAGTTGATTGGATATAGATAGTTAAGGGATGCATATCAGGTTTTAAACGCTGTATAAAGTGTTTGAGTGAAGTGCCTGATGAAACTCACCTACGATAGAGATTATAACAATGGCAACACAACAACTACGCAAAAACCAAGAGCAAAAAATCCCCCAAGCCCTTATTGCTGATTCTGATGTTACGATGTCAGAACCGGTGGTTAAAAAAGAGGTAAGCGAAGAAATTGAGGCGCTTGAGGTTGATAAGGTACAGAAGACGCTAGATGCGACACAGTTGTACTTAAATGAGATTGGTTTTTCACCCTTGTTGAGTGCCGAAGAAGAAGTTTTCTTTGCCCGTAAAGCCTTAAAAGGTGAAGAGGCAGCCCGT
Organism: Cellvibrionaceae bacterium; assembly: GCA_050633525.1. Classification (GTDB taxonomy): domain Bacteria; phylum Pseudomonadota; class Gammaproteobacteria; order Pseudomonadales; family Cellvibrionaceae; genus CANLBN01. The sequence goes on along the minus strand of JBOEGR010000018.1, from coordinate 213,180 downwards.
AAGCGTATGATAGAAAGTAACCTGCGCTTAGTCGTCAAGATAGCCCGCCGTTATGTCAATCGAGGTCTAGCCCTGCTAGATTTAATTGAAGAAGGAAATTTAGGCCTTATTCGAGCCGTTGAAAAATTTGACCCTGAGAGAGGCTTTCGCTTCTCAACTTATGCGACATGGTGGATTCGTCAAACCATTGAGCGCGCGATTATGAATCAAACCCGAACCATTCGTCTGCCTATTCATGTAGTGAAAGAGTTGAATGTGTATTTGCGGGCGGCAAGGGAGTTATCGCAAAAGTTGGATCACGAGCCTTCTGCAGAAGAGATTGCGAATTTATTAGAAAAGCCCGTTGAAGATGTTGAGCGCATGTTAGGGCTGAATGAGAGAGTGAATTCGATTGATGCTCATATTGGTAACAATGGCGATAAGACATTAGGTGATACTATTCCTGATCAGCAAGCATCTGACCCCGTTTCATTGTTACAAAACAGTGACTTGAGCGAAAGTATTGATGGCTGGCTAACAGAGTTGACTGAAAAACAACGCGAAGTGCTTTGCCGTCGCTTTGGTCTTAGGGGGCATGAGATCAGTACGCTTGAAGAAGTGGGTAGAGAAATTGGCTTAACTAGAGAGAGAGTTCGTCAAATACAAGTAGAAGCACTTAAGCGTTTACGAGATATTATGATGCAGCAAGGTCTTGATAGTGAATGCTTATTTGGTCTAGCGGGCTAGTTTCTGTTAAACAAAGCTAAACAAAATAGCCACATAAAAAAACCGCTGAAAAGCGGTTTTTTTATGTGCTGACTTTTTATATATTTGTTCGTATACATGTTTGCTAGGCATCTTGCCTTTGTTAAATACTTCATGCAGCACTTCCTTATGCTGCCATGTTTTCCTTGTAGAGGCTACATGCCGTAGCGTCCTGTCTTTTAGTTGTCTAGAATCCCTCAAACCAGCGTTGTCCAGACCGCTTTCAATCAATTGATAGGTAAAGTTATATTATCATCCTAATATATGAGAGCTGATTTTATGCTTTGGCAGTTGATTTATGCTGTCCGTAGCGACTGCAATAAAACATAAACGCAACAATCCAATTAATGATAGATAAGGCGTCAGGCCTTGGCTATACCTAGAATTAGTTAGTGGTATAAGTAAGTTGGTATTTTAGAGGGGAATACTTATGTTAACTATATGATTATTATAGACTTATTCCCTGCTCTCACTTGAAAAAGTATTTTTAGGAATGAGTAGGTCTAGTTTGCATCCACCCGCTTTTGTCGTTGTAATTGTGAGTTGTGCAGATAATTGTTCGGCGCGCCATTGGATATTTTTAATTCCTTGGCCGCAGTGTTCCGGTTTTGGTTGGAATAAATGGCCATTGTCTTCGATAGTAATGGCAATATTTTCCCCTGACTGAATAGAGCTGCAATGTATGTTATTGGCATTGGCGTGTTTCAGAATATTAGAGAACGCTTCCTGTAATATTCGCAGGATATGTAGGGCCTGTTGAGGCTGTAAATAGAGGTTGTCAATAGACTCATCCATTTCCCATTTAAGAGATATGTTCATCGAATCCAAACGTTTTCCCATTCGATATTTGAAGTCGGCAAGTAATGCAGATAAGACGTTTGCGCTAGTATTTAATGAGTTAATGATTAATCTAAAATCATCTAGACAGCCAGAAAGAATCTCAGCAATGTTTTCCCGGATGGCTGAGTTTTCTTCTCTTTCTATGAGTGCAAGAGATGCCACAAGTTGACCGCCTATACCGTCATGCATATCTTTCATTATCCTTGTTCTTTCATCTGCTATTGCTTTGGCGCGCTCTAATGAAATAGCTTGTTCTCTTGTTCTGTCAAGCTCAATATTTTTCTCCGATAGCTCATTGATGGTTTCATTGAGGGACTTGGTTGCAAAATGGATTCTACCTTGAAGTATCTTTTCATTTTGTTGTATGGAATCGGCCATATTATTAAACACTTGTTGAATCTTTAATAACTCTCCAGACGCATTTTCATTGCAGCGTTGATCAAATTGTTTTGCTTCTATTTTTGAGGCTGAAGTTTTAAGTGATTTTAAGCCAGACAATAACTGACGGCTGAATACATAGGCAAGCAGTAGGCCACCAATAATAGCTAAAAAGGCTGCTATTAAAATACGTTTGTATATTCTTTGTTTTTTAGAAAATATAGCGTTTTTAGAAAGACCGAATGTGATATTTCCAAGAACTTCTTGTCTTGATTCATCTTCCGCTACTAAAGTGAAGTCGTCTAAATTAGTACCTCTGTTATACACTGTAGTGTTAAATATTTTAGAGTCTTGATAGTCTTCTTTTTGCAAAAATACGAGAGCATTATAGTTTTTGTCCGAAAAGCGTATGAAATCAACATTTTCTGATTGTATGATGAGCTGCCCAATTTTCTCCAACTCTTCTTTGTTTCCGGTATAAAAATAGAACTCCGACAGCAGTGTGAGTTGTTCAGAAAGGTTTTTCCCTCGAAAATCCATATCACGTTCGGCATCTTCTAGCCTGTCAATAAGAAAGAATAGTGAAACGGAGATAACGATAAAAATAATTGGCGCGGTTGTGATGAATAAAAGCTGAGAGCGTATCGTTTTAATAATCATTGCTTTTTACCTAGTTCAATGATTTTCATACTGCTTAAATTTAATGCTTTAGCAATATTGTTGTTTACTTCTATCGTATATTCAGGGTAATTTATATTATTGTTTAGCTTTCCTGTTTTTGACCACTGTAAAACATGCTTTTCTATTTCTTTAATTATTTGATCTGCTGAAGAATAGACAGATGCTACCGCACCGGCTTTTAAAAAAGATTTAGAATAGCCAATAATGGGGACCTTATGGTTGTATGCTGTTTGTAGTATCCAGCGAGCACTGTTTCCAGACCATATGGTTTTGTCATAAAGTGCAACAATTGCTGCTGTTTCGTCTAGTTCGGGCTCAATTTTTTTTGCTGCAATTTCATTTTTTTTAACTATTATTATTCTTATATCGTTAATGTTTTTAAGTTGTTTTATTGCCCATTTGTTTTCTTCTGACAATACAAAAAGTATATTCTTTTTGTATTCCTTTTTCACTGTTTTCCTTGCGGTGTATAATAACCTTTTAGCTGTTTGGTTTGTGCTTATTATCGACCAATTTTTTATTTCTTTTTCTTCTTTTGAATTTGTAAAGCTAAATATTGAGGGGTTTTTATTTTTTCTTGTTTCTTTTTTTTGATTTCCGAGAAATATAGTCAAATCGTTTTCTTTTATTTTCTTTTCTTTTAGTTCCTCATTTTTTAATATGAATGTTTCTTTTATGTTGTTTTTTTGTAGGTTTTCTTTTATTTTTTCGGCTATTTTTTTGTAGGCTTCGGTTTTTTCTGGGTATGTGATGTAGACAGAAGCGAACGCTACTTGGCTTAGCAGTGATAGTGTGAAGGTTAGAAAAACAAGGGTTATTTTCATTTAAGGGATGGTGTAATTCAGCGTTATATAGTGACGAGTTTCAAAGAAGCGTCGGTTGTCAAATTCTTTGTATTTTTCCCCTATGTTTTGTGTGGCCAATTTAACTCCGATTTTATTTTTTCCGAATTTAAAGTGTGTCGAAATAGATGCGTCTGCCCTAGTGTATTTTTCTATCCTATCTCCAGTGTTAAGCCATTCAATTTCTGCTACGTGGTATACGCCTAAGTTAAATCTCCAGCTTTTTAATGTTTTAGATGCCAATAAGCCGTAGCTCTCATTGGGTGCGGTTGACGTGAATTCTTCGGTTTCTGTCGGATTGATTTCTTCGTCGATGCGTGTTTTTGTTCGGCCATAATTGAAATGAAATTTGATGAAGCTGTTGCGGTCTTTGTAACCTATTTCACCCTCTATTCCATAAGCTTTATGCTCTCCATTGTTGCTTATTAAGCGATAATTGTTGCCTATAGTATCATTTTCGCTATTATCCAAAGGGAAGCCAATTGTGTTTGAAATCTTATCTTGGTATATTTTTATATCCCATGTGATAGGCCAGTTTTTCAGTTGACCTAAATAGCCGATGTCATAACTATCTATTTTTTCTGGTTTGATGTTGTCGTCAGAAATGTAAAGTGTGTCAATTAAAAAACCATTGCTTAAGAAGACATTCTTTTCAAAGTTTCGCTCTAGTAATGACGGTATCCTATACCCTCTTGATGCGGAAAGTCGTATAGATTGTAGGTTGCTTATTTGCAGGTTTAGGCTGGATCTTGGAGAGGTTCGCCCCCTGTAGTTATTTGTATATTCGTAAATGGCTCCGATGTTAAAAGTAAGGTTCTGGCTAAGTTCTTTTTGTGAATTGCCGAAGACTCTGTAGGTGTCTTCAGAGACTTTTCCTTTTTCGTTAAAGTAGGATTTGCTTCTTAATGTGTCATGCCGTAACCCTGAGCCGAACATATATTTTAAGCCGTTACCTGTAATTGCGTTGTAAGTCACCTCTATATCCGTTTTACTTGATTCATTGGCTTCATCGCCGTCTATAATGGTCTGGTCAGGAGCTCCGGTGACGGCGGTAAATAGTGCGGGTGATATGCCGAGTACTTCGGACAGTAGGAATGATTCTGATAGGTCATTTGTTTCGTCATCGTTGTGATAGATATTCCATTTGATGTCCTGTGTTTGTGATAACACATTTTGTCCTTTTAAATGGGCAGACCAGCTTCGAGCACTTTTATCCCTTTCTTCCAAAAAGCTGGAGCTGATTTCGGTGCCTGTCGATCCATCGCTATAACTTAAATGAAGGTCGATGGGGTGGCTGCTATTTTTGTTGAATTCTGTGTGTAAGGAAAAATGGTCATAATCTCTGGAGTCTCGGTAATTGTCGAGACCATCATTTTTTCTTTGCGCTGCAGTAAACTGATAGTTGAGATTGTCTAGCGAATCGCTAAGTCTTAGCGTCTGGTTTATTTCGCCTTTGTTGCCTTTTCGATATTGGTAGTTGGCGGTATCGTCTAAAGCGGGTGATTTGGTAATGATATTAATTGCTGCGGTAAATGAGTTTGAACCATAGGCAGAAGCGGATGAGCCTCTAACGACTTCTATGTGCTCTATATCGGCTAATTGAACACCTAGTAGGTCCCAATCAACAGTAGATAGTGTTGGTGTGAACGTAGACCGGCCATTGACCAGTACTTGTAGGCGGTTGCCGATATCTGATCCTAGCCCATGATAGGCTACCGCGAAGCGTCTGCCATCAACGTGAGCCACTTGAAATCCCGGTACTAATCTCAGTAAGTCGGCAAACTCAATAAACCCTGATGCTTCTATCATGGCTTTATCGATCACGGTTACACTTGTTGGGCTGGTAAGGACGGATTGATTTAAGCGACTCGCACTGATCACAATAGGGAGGTCTCCTAGTAACAGGTCTTCCTCCACGGCTGCGGTGGGTTCCGTGGTTAAAAGGGAGCAAATACAAGCTGATAGGGCAATATTCTTGGTGATATTCATAGCAATCGACCGAGTTGGGATGGTGGTGCTTACAGTATCCCTTTCTTGGTTGCTTCGTAAATAGCTTCAGTTTTATTACTAACAGATAGTTTTTTATAGATGTTCTTTACGTGAGCATTTACCGTATGAAAGGACAGTTCAAGCATGACACCAATCTCTTTGGATGTGTAGCCCTTGCTCACTAGCATCAATATTTCATGTTCTCGGTTGCTGAGTACTTTTTGATCGTCTATTGGCTCTTGGGAGGCGGTATTTAGACTAAGCTCTGACAGTAGATAGCGCGCAATACTGGGGCTAATGGGCGAGCCGCCATCAAGCATCTGGTTGATGGCGTTGTTGATCTCGATAAAATTGTCATCTTTTAGTAGATAGCCAGATGCGCCTGCTTTTAGTGCGTTGATAACATGGCCTTCATCCCCAAAGATGGTAATAACAATGGCCAGTTTGGTGGTGATGTTGGGTTTTTGGAGTTGACGTATCAGGTTGATGCCATTCCCATCGGGTAAATCGAGGTCGGTTAGTAGGATGTCGGGGCTTAGGTTCTCTAATAGTGCCAAACCTTCCGAGTAAGTGCCGGCAGAGCCAATAAGATTGAAAAACTTGCCTTCATTGATTGCGGATTCAAGCCTTTCTCTGGTTGCTCTGGAATCTTCGACAATTAACAGTGTGGGCTTCATATTTATTCCTAGGTATCTATAAATGCTTCATGGTGGGCGATGGCTCACTCCTTGGCGGGGGGAGCTTGCTTTGGGTAGAGATAGTGCCGACCTAGTGAATATCCTAGTGCTTATCGATATTGTTGGATATAACTAGAAGTGGTTATATAAGGGAGGGCAGATTTATTGGCGTCGCAGGGGCTAATTAAAAGCCTTGCAAAACAAGGCTTTAGTTTATTTTTTATCGTTCTAGGTACTGTAACTTGCCTTCAACGCCGTCCCATTCTTCGGCATCTTTTGGCGCTTCTTTCATTTCGGTAATATTGGGCCATGTTTCAGCTAATTCAGCGTTTAGTTCTAGAAACGCTTCTTGGCCTTCTGGAAGCTCATCTTCCGAGAAGATAGCATCGACAGGGCATTCCGGCTCGCAGAGTGCGCAGTCAATACACTCATCTGGGTGTATCACTAGGAAATTAGGCCCTTCGTAAAAGCAGTCAACGGGGCACACCTCAACACAGTCAGTATGTTTACATTTTATACAATTTTCGCCAACAACAAAGGTCATGGTGGGCCTAAACTCCTCTGAATCAATTCAAAACGACCATCTAGTCGCACAAAGGCGGCATTCTATCAGTTTTTGCGGGAGCGTTAAAAGTAATATGCCTAGGAATTATTAATAAGACTATACGGTTTTTCTGATAGGAGGCTATTAGATGTAGGTAATTGATTTATCTTGATAATCTAAGCTTAGTTTCGATCTTATTGAATGATTATTGGGGGTAAATCCGGTAGAATGCGCCAAATCATTTTTGGGATAGCTATGTGACTGTTTTTACTCTACCTGGGTCTAAACAGCGATAGTTGTGAGTAAAAAATAATTTGCTGACCTGACGGAACCCTCTCTTTTCAAGTTACCTTTTCGTATGAAAATTTTAGCCTTTCCTGCTTTTCGTAATCGCGATTCGAACCCCTATAACTATCTTTTGAATAGTGCCATGGAGAGTATAGGGGTTAAAGTGGGTGAATTTACTCCTTTGCAAGCTTTAGTGGGCGATTATGATTTGATACATGTTCATTGGCCAGAGTGGTATTTGAATAACCCTTCTTGGTTAAAAGCCTTTATTAATAATGCCGTATTCTTACTAGCTCTTACAGCGGCAAAGATAAGGGGTAAAAAAATTGCGTGGACAATTCATAACTTGAGACCTCATGCCATAAAGCATCCTATTCTTAATCGTCTGTTCTGGTTCAGATTCAAGAAATTGGTGGACGTTACCTTATCTTTATCTGAGGCTAATAAGGCACGATTCTTAGAAGTTCATGGTGAGTTTTTAGATTCTCATAATGGTGTTAGCTACCATGGTCTCTATAATGATGTCTATGTCAATAAAACCACCAAAGAATTGTCATCTGAAAAGCTTGGAGTGGACAATGAGTCTGATATCTGTTTGTTTCTAGGTCAGTTAAAACCTTACAAAAATATTGAAATGCTGATCGATTTATTTGTCAGTCAAACTTCCTTGCAGGATAAATTACTATTAATTGCGGGTAAATTCGATTCCCCGCAATATAAGCAAAAGATAATTTCTCAAATTGGCTCTGCAAGTAATATTAAGCTGTTTGAAGGCTTTGTTCATAATGATGATCTTCAGTATTTCTTTTCGGTGTCTAAGTTGACTGTTTTGCCTTTTAAGAATATTTTTAATTCCGGCAGCGCACTATTGAGCGCCTCTTTTGGTACGGCTGTGTTAGTGCCTGAGAATGAAAACTTTAAGGAATATGGCTCGCTACTACCGGGGCTAATTCACACTTATACTGGAGAGTTAAACGCTGATATTATTCTTGATGCTTTTAAGGCCAATACTGGGTTTGAGAATGAAAAAATCAATAGTTTGCTTGACTGGTCGTCTATAGCTGAAGCAACTAAGTCGACGTATCAAGCCGCTTTAAATGGAGTTCCACAGTCATGACGAGAAAGTGGCTTGATACTATGTTCTGCTTTTTGTGGGCGAGGTGTTAGATGATGCCTAAGCTTTTTCTGTGGTTTCAGCAGTATGGCCTGTTAATAGTTTTGCTGAACTGTTGGGGCCTACTGTTTCCTGATTTATCACCTAAGACAGCATTGACTGATTTAGATTTGGAGGTGACGTCAGCCTCAAGGTCAGGCAGTAATACGTTTAAGCAGCTATCTTGGCTTTTGCCTCTATTTCTTTATATTGTATGTATGTTAAGAGATGGTGTATCTTTACGTATCCCGCAATATAGGCTTGTATTACTTTTTGGCTTTTTGGGTATATTAACAACGTGTTTTCTGTCTATTCTTTGGTCGGATTTTCCGGCTTTGACCTTTAAGAGGGTTGTGTTTCAAGCAGTTTTTATATCCTCGATAATATTTGGTGTCTTTTATTCCGTTAAGCATGACACCTTAGTTTCTTGTATTAATACTTTATTTTATATCGTCTTGTTGGTTTGTACTATTACCATTATTAATGGTAGTGGTATTCAGGGTAAGGCATTATTTGCATGGGCAAACTCCAAAAACAATTTTGGTGCTTATATTTTGTCATTGATTGCGTTGTTTTGTTTGGTAAGGTATTACTACGATGATCGGTTAGCAGGATATTGGTTCAAAGTAGGCATCTTGTTTTTATTGTTGATTGCTAGTGCGAGTAAAACCTCCATAGCAATTGCAATTTTGCTGCTTGTTTCTAGCTTTATTCCTTACCTAGTATCAAAAATATTATTTTCTTTTGTTATGGTAAGTCTCCCTTTTGTGTTTCTATTTGTGCCGTTAATTTCGTCATGGCTGGGTAATTATTGGGATGTTTCATATCTAATGGAGCCTGAAACATTAACGGGTAGAGGGATAATATGGGATAGTTTGTATTATGGTGTGAGTGATTATGGCAATTTTCTCTCAGGTCATGGTTATGGAGCCTACTTTGGCACTGGCGTTATCCCTTACGCGTTGGATGATACGTGGAGTTATATTCGCTTTTTGAACTCAGCTCATAATGGCTATCTTGAGTTGCTTTTACAGCTGGGGTCAATATTAAGTCTGTTTGTAATGTTTATTTTATATAAACTGGTTTGCTATACAGAAAACCCTATTTGTTTTTTGGTTGCATCTATTATTCTGATCCACAATATAACCGAATCTTCAGTGATTAGGGACCAGCATGTGATTTGGTCTCTACTAGTTTTGCTGATTTGTATAGGCAGTTTTATGCGAGAGAAAGAAATGGTTGAAACTGTAATGGAGTCAAGGAGTTAATTAATGAAGGTAGCTTTAGTTCATGATTGGTTAGTTGTTAACGGGGGCGCGGAGAAAGTTTTACAGCGTTTGTTGGCAATATTTCCCAATGCAGATTTATACACATTAGTAGATTTTCTAGAAGAAAAGGATAGGACTTGGTTGAATGGAACTAAAATTACCACTTCTTTTATTCAAAAGTTACCTTTTGCTAAGTCTAAGTATTCTAATTACCTCTCTTTGTTTCCTATTGCTGTAGAGCAATTTGATATGTCAGGTTATGACCTGATTATTTCATCTAGCTATTGTGTTGCTAAGGGCGTCATTACGGGGCCTGAGCAAGTTCATTTAAGTTATTGTCATTCTCCGGCGCGCTATGCTTGGGATTTACAGGCTCAGTATTTAAAAGAAAGTAATTTAGATTCTGGTGTTAAATCAGCTATTGCTCGTTATATCCTGCACAAATTTAGAATATGGGATGTGAGAACAGCCAATAGTATTGATGCATTCGTCGCTAACTCTAGTTTTATCAAGAAGAGAATATTAAAGTGCTATCGACGTGATGCCATTATCGTGTATCCCCCCGTTGAGTTAGATCGATTCGAGTTATATGAGCCTAAAGAAGATTACTATTTGGCTGCTTCTCGTATGGTTCCCTATAAAAGAATCGATTTGATAGTGGAAGCATTTACTAAAATGCCGAATCGAAACCTGAAGGTGATAGGGTCTGGTCCCGAGCTAGATAAAGTAAAAAATATAGCTAAGGGTTTTGGTAATATCGACATAATGGGTTATCAAACCGATGTAGTTTTGACAGAAACGATGCAAAAAGCCAAAGCTTTCGTATTCGCTGCGGAAGAAGATTTTGGAATTTTACCTGTTGAGGCTCAAGCCTGCGGTACTCCAGTACTAGCTTATGGCAAAGGCGGTTGTTTAGAAACGGTAAAGAGTCAAGTTTCGGGCTTACATTTTGATAGTCAGTCTACCAAGTCAATTGTTGAGGTTGTGGATAAATTTGAGGCTATGGACTTTGATCCTGTACTTGTACGTGAGAATGCAATGCAGTTTTCTTCGCAGCAGTTTGATGAAAGTATTTTGGCTTTGGTTAATGAGCTACGTGAGTTTGTTGGCTAAAAGTGAAGATATTACATATACATCAAGATTACCCCGATGATTTTCCGTACCCTTCTACACAGGCAGTATCGAATTTAATTGAGTCGTGTCGTACTCGGGAAAAAAAGGTGGATCACTATGTTTTGTCGATTAACCGCACATCTAATCCTTTCAAAACAAAAGTAGCGCCTTTTAAGGATGGACTTGCCGTTATATATTGGTCTATTCCATTGCCTTACTTATATACTTTTTCTTTGTGGTTAAGCGCTAGGCTTTTATGTAAGCATGTTGATCGGCTTGAATTTGACCTTATTCATGGACACAAGATGACAACGGAAGGGGGGATAGCTTATTTTCTATCTAGGTACCTTAAGTTGCCTTATATCTTATCTGTTCGTGGCGGTTCAGATACGCATAACCTGAGTCGTTTGTCGGTTCATAAAGCGTTTTTTGCAAAAGTATATAACGGTGCTTCCAATATATTTTGGGTTAGCCCTTGGGCAAAAAAGGCCGTTGAGTCTTGCCTTAATAAGCCTATAAAACCACTTACTTTACTACCCAATATTTGTATTATTGACCTAAAAGATAAAGTGTTGCCGGTAAGTAAGCGTGCTAATTACATTACGGCCATTGCATTTCATCAGTACAAGAGGAAGGGATTAATTCCTTTGATAAATGCAATATCAGTTTTAGGGGAAAAGGGAGTAAATATTTGCCTCGATATTTATGGTGATGGTCCACAATCTGATATAGATAGTGTCAAGGCAGAGATTTCCAAGCTGAAGCTTGGCAATCAAATTTTTTTAAAAGGCAAGGTTTCTCAAGAAGAGCTAAGAGAAAAGATGAGCCAGAGCAAAGCATTTTTGATGCCTTCTATTAATGAAACTTTTGGCATGTCATATATTGAAGCTTTATCGGTGGGTTGTCCGATTGTGTATATGTCTGACACCGGAATTGATGGGTATTTTGATGACTATGACGTTGGCGTTAAGCTTGTAGGTCAGTCGGTTGATGGTCTTGTAAAATCTTTTGAAAATTTAGAAGAAAACAGCCAAGAAATGGTTAACAGTATTAATCAAATGAATGAAAAAAAATACCTTGAAATGTTTACTGGTCAATCAGTAGCAAATCTTTATTTATCTGTTGTAGCTCCTCAATTTATGTCTGTTTCGGAGGAAATGTGAAAGAAAAAGTGTTGGTCGTTGCATCTGCAGGAGGTCATCTCACACAAGCTATGTGTGCTACCGCTAATTGCGAAAATATTATTTTAGTCTCTAATAAGATTAATCTTAGTGATGCTCGTATTAAGAAAGCTTACAAAATAATGGATACTCAGCATAATGCATTTATTCATATAATTAACTTGTTTTTTGCGCTTTACCTTTTGATAAAAGAGCGACCTAAAGCAGTATTTAGTACTGGTGGTCCTATCGTTTTACCGTTTGCTTTGCTGTGCAAAATATTACCTATTAAATTTGTTTTTCTAGACACTTTGTCCCGCGTTGTTGAGTTATCTAATACTGGAAAATTACTGAAGCGTTATCATTTATATAATGCCTTTTTTAGTCAATGGGAAGCGATCGCAAAAAGTAATAATGTTGACTATATCGGTAAGTGCTTTGATATATTAGGTGAGCATAAAGATGTGAAAGAGCCTGAATACATTACGCTTACTGATTCTCCTTTGGTTTTAGTTACCATTGGGACGAATCAATACTCATTTCCACGCGCGCTTCGAGCAATTTCTCAAATGTCACTGTATAGCGATGAACGGGTTCAATGGCTTATTCAAGCAGGGGACAATCAGGTCGATATTTTACCTGCAAATGGACGAGTAGTTACCTTGGTTAATAGAGATGAAATGGAAAGCTATGTACGGAAAGCCAGTCTTGTAATTAGTCATTGTGGTATCGGTAGTATTAATCAGATGCTGAGTTACAAAAAGAAAGTGATTTTTATTCCTAGAGTTGCACGCTTATCTGAATTTTCCGATGACCATCAATTACAAATAGCCAGTCAGTTAAATAATCCGAAGTTCGATGTGATTAACCCAGATGAGCCTTTGCCCGATGTGTCTTATGAGGAGTTGAGTGCAGAAAAATTAGTTAAAGCTCCAGTTAATATTACAAATTATACTGTCGCTAATAAAATAGAAGAAGTTCTATCTTTATGAGCCAATTCCTTTTCAAATACAATGCAGTAGATGTTTTTTGGTAGGAGTTATCACTAATTGCACATATCTAGCGAATTAAAAAAAGCGATTATAAATAGCCTTTTGGGGAAGTATTCATTATATATCGTACAAATTGTCTCACTCATGGTGTTGGCGCGGTTATTTACGCCTGAGCAATTTGGTGTTATCGCTGCTGCACAAGTGTTCTTAATGTTTTTTCAAATGTTGGCGATTTCTGGTTTGGCGCCAGCTGTCGTATATCAAGAGGCTGTTCCGAATACAATGCGTGATGGTGTCTTTTCTTTTACGTGTCTATTAGGTTTTTTGTTAGCGATTGTTTTCCTATTAGTAGCTAAGCCACTTTATAATTGGTTTGGGTTTGAAACAGGCATTTTTGTTTTTTATGCCTTACCGGTATGTGTTTTCTTTTCTGCTTTGGCAATGATGCCCGTTGCTTCCCTGCAGAAAGACGCCAAATTTATAGTGATTGCAAGAGCGGAGATTTTATCAGAGTTAATTGCTTTTTTAGCATGTATAGTCTTAAGTCGCTACATTGATGGGCTTATAGCACTCGCATTTAAGTTTATTTTGGTTCCTGTGTTGCGTTTCATTTTCTACTACCTCTTTTCCAAAAACACTGTTGTAGGTAGGCCTCGTTTGGGACGTGATGTCAAGCAAGTATTGGTTTTGTATGATTATGCAAAATATCAGGTTGCTTTTAATATTTTAAATTTCTTTTCTAGAAACTTAGATAATCTCTTAATAGCGAAATTCTTCGGTGCAAGTTTACTTGGTGTTTATGAAAAAACTTATCAGGTGATGAGATATCCGTTGCAGCTCTTTACATATGCAATCACGCCTGCTTTGCAGCCGATATTGACTAAGTATAAGGCTCAGCCCGATATCGTCTATAAAGAGTTTTCAGTTGTTGCATTTAGACTTGCTCTGGTAGGCCTTTTTTCTGCCACAATTTTGTATTGGCACGCAACGGATGTTGTCTTTATTCTTTTTGGTGACCAGTGGTTTGCCGCAGTCAGTTTCTTGAAAATATTGGCTATATCAATACCTTTGCAAATGGTAATGAGTTCAACGGGTGGTGTTTTTCAAGCTTTTGGCGCTACAAAAGCAATGTTTAAGTGTGGTGTTTTTTCCTCTATCGTTACAATTTCAGCCGTGTTGGCTGGCATTTATTATCTTGATATAGAGTTGATGTGCTATTTGTTGGTGGCGGCGTTTTCAGTTAACTATATTCAATGTTTTTATATGCTACATAGGACTGTGTTTAAGGAGCAGGATAGCAAAAAAACGATTTTTCTCGGTTTTTTGGTTTTTTCTGTTTTTCTTAATTTTATTTTTCTGGGTGATAACAGTGGTTCGGTGAGCAGTTATTTTGATGCTGTGTTATCCATTTCTAAAAGTGTTTTGTTTTTATCTATCCCGATGGTTTTGCTTTTTATCTTTTTTAAAAAAATCAACCATTAATTTTCTTTATAGTCGCCGAAAAGGAGCAGGTGGTGTTACAGTTCGTTAATAATTTCCGAGGAATAGCAATATTGCTTGTTGTTCTTAATCATGCTTTTCGAGGTGTTGAGCATGACTTTTTTCTAACCAAAATATTGTATGCTATTTTAGATAATGTGACAGTGTTGTTTGTTGTTGTTGCTGGCTACCTTTTTTCTGTTATTTCTAAAGATTTTAATTTCTTGAGTTATCTTAAAAATAAAGTGTTAATGGTGCTGCTGCCTTATCTCTTTATTTCTACTCCAGCAGCCTTGCTTTATCTTCTTAAAATGAAAACTGAGCATTGGTGGATAGATATGGAATGGTTTTATTCGCAGTTAAATATCATAGAGCAATATTTTTATTTGATGTCGTATGGCGCGCATTTGGGGCCTTTCTGGTTTGTGCCTATGATCATTTTGTTTTACTTTTTAAGTCCTATTCTTTACCTGTTGTCTAAAAATAATGGTGCTTTGTTCTTGGTCTTTTTGCCTAGTTTAGCTGTATCTATTTATCTGGGGCGGCCCGAGTATAATGAAAACCCATTTTTTTCATTGTTGTTTTTTATGCCGGCATACCTATTTGGGATGCTTTTGAAATCTAACCCTGATTTGTATAGTGGCTGGGGGAAAAGTTCTACCTTTGTTCTTCTTTTAGGTCTTTTTATATCAGGATGTTTTTATCATTTCTACGGTGAGTTGGCATCCTCCTCTGTCGATATTGTTATTAAATTGTTGTTTTCTTTGGTGGGTTTTTCCTGTTGTTATACTCTTTTGAATTGTAAGGTAAAATGGCTTGACTTATTTGCTAGGCTGAGTTTCTTTTTGTATTTTATTCATGGTTATTTTGCAGCGATTATTGCTATCGTAACTCAAAAGCTAGACCTTGCCTTTTGTGGTCCGGCAGCTCTTTTTTGGTTGGTCATCTTTTTCATTGTTATTGTATTTTTATCTTTATCAGCATTTGTTGTTGCTAAAGTAATATTTAAAGATAAAAGTAAGTTTTTTGTTGCGGCTTAATTATTGGTGAATTATATGAAAAGGGTCGTTTGGGTTGATAATTTTAAAGCGATTAGTATTTTTTTAGTGGTTGTTGGGCATTTCTCTTTGTTAGATGTTTCTATAAAGCAGGTGATTTATGCCTTTCATATACCCGCTTTTGTTTTTATTACTGGATATTTATCACTTAATAGTATTGCCAAGTCTAGTTTTGTAAGCTTTCTATTCCGCCATATTATTCCTTATGTATTGATTTATCTTCTTTTTTCTATATTTGCTTTTTTTGTATGGTATTTCTTAGAGGCTCGAACAGAAGACTTTTTGTCTGCATTAGGAAGGGTGGCTTATGGTGTTTTTTATGGTGTTCAAGGTGCTGACCGCCTACTAATACATCATAACGCCCCTCTTTGGTATTTTCCTTTTTTGATCACGTCCTTGGCAATATCTTATTTTTTACTAAAACTGCCAGTATGGGCACAGTGTACCTTAGTATTATTTTATGGTTTGTTTTCTGTTACTTACACTGGCCCAAGATTGCCTTGGTGTATCGATATTGCGGGTATAGGTGTTTTCTTTATTTTTCTAGGCGCTTGGTTTAAACAGTATGCCGATCATATTGATAAAATTGTCTCTTCCAGAATGACCATGTATATGGTTTGTTCGATAGTATTCGGGTTGTTTGTTGTGTTGGCTATGAATAACGGAGTAGTAAACGTTAATAGAGCGAGCTTTGGTGAGATTCCATTTTTCCTTTACCCTATAGCAGTTTTAGGTATTCTTTTTCTCTTTTTTCTCTGTAAGTTATTATCAGGATTTTCTTTTTTGAGGGTGCTGTCAGAGCACACATTGGTTATATTCTGTTTGCATATTTTCTTTTTAAAGGCTTTGAATAAATTAAGTTTTACGTATGGCCCTTTGGTAGATGCTGGCTTGGTTGTATTTATGTCTACAATTGTTGTTGCAGTGTGTGTGATGGTTTCAATTTTTATAAAACCGTGGATCGAAAAATATCTTTTCTTTCGAACTTGACTTTTATAAATTATATATGCTGTCAGTATGACAGAAGAGGATATTAATGTTTTTTAACAATTTAAATCGTTTTGGCGATGCGACTGCTCTAATTGATGCCGACACTGAGGCATCAATTAGCTACAGCCAACTTGAAACATATGTTGCCTTAAAGGTAGAAAAAATTGACCAGTCTAGGCGTTGTTTGATTTTTATTGAAGCAAGTAATTCAATAGAGACAGTAATTAATTACTTAGCCTGCTTACGTTGTGGCCATGTTGTTTATCTTCTTGATTCTTTTGAAGATGATAAAACACAAGTGTTGATAGAGCATTATCAGCCTAATATTTTGTTGTCAGAAGAAAAAATTGATATTCAGAACCAAAAAACCATTAATCTTCATCCGTCTTTGCGTCTTTTATTGTCTACGTCTGGTTCGACGGGTTCGCCAAAATTTGTAAAGCTATCCTCTGAAAATATTCAATCGAATGCTAGTGCGATATGTGAGTATTTGGATATGGTTACCTCGGATAGATGCCTTTGTCATTTAAAGTTACACTATTCTTTTGGTTTGTCTATATTGAATTCATATTTGTTGGCAGGGGCCTCTATTGTTCTGACTTCTTGCCAAGTGAATGATGATAAGTTTTCGCTCAATATTAATAAATATAAGGTTACAAGCTTCTCTGGTGTCCCTTATACATTTGAGACACTTTCTCGTACCAACTTTTCGATAGAGAATCACCCAAGTTTGTCCTGTGTAACTCAAGCGGGCGGTAAACTTGAGGCTGAGATGGTGAGAAGCATTTCTAATAATTATGCCAGTTATGGGGTTAAATTTTATGTTATGTATGGGCAGACAGAGGCCTCTCCACGTATTTCTTATTTGCCATATGATTTAGCAGAACAACACCCAGCCTCCATTGGCCAAGCCATCCCAGGCGGAACTTTGTCCTTGGTTGATGAGAAAAAAGCTGAAATAACAAGTCCAAATATACAGGGTGAGCTGGTATATCGTGGGCCTAATGTAATGATGGGGTATGCAGAGTCGGTACTCGATTTGTTGAGAGATGATACCCCAGAGTATCTCTTGACAGGCGATATTGCTTATTTTGATAAGAATGGCTTATTTTATATTACGGGAAGATCCAAGCGATTCGTTAAATTATTTGGTATTAGAGTTAGTTTGGACGAAGTTCAGAGTACGCTCAAAACTATTTGCCCTCATTCAGCGGTAACAGGTAATGATAAACATATAGTTGTTGCACTTAGCCATAATGCAATACCTATCTTAACTTTGAGATCATCTCTTTCTGAGAAATTCTCATTGCCAGAATCTGTTTTTACATTTCTAGAATATGATGAAATACCGCTTATGGTCACGGGCAAATATGATTATAAAGCGATTATGAACACTGCAGGTAAGAGTGACGTGAAAAATCAATCGCTCCTATCAAGGCTGAAAGACTTTATTCTAGGAACATTAGGCTTGCTGGAAAATGATTGGGGTTCCGTTTTTGAATTGTTTAATGGTACCTTATCTGGAGTACAGGTAACGGGTAATGATACTTTTGATAGCTTGGGGGGAGATTCTTTAAGCTATGTATCACTCTCAGTTGAGCTAGAGGGTTTATTGGGTAGTTATTTTCCTTCAGATTGGTCCTCTCTACCTGTTTCTGAGTTAGATTTGTTGTATCAAAAAAAGCTCTCAGAGTGATGAGTTGATATGGTGAATCTTCCTTTTTTTGACTATCTTTGTACAAAAAAGTCTATTGTTTATTTTTGCCTAGCTCTTAATATAATCTTAATCTTATACTTCGGTTTAAATCCCAGAATTATTGATTGGGGAAATACGGCTTTAATTGATAGTGAAAATAATCTTGTTTTAAAAAAGGGGAGTTTTGCAATTGTTCATGTTGAGCCTGAAAACTACGATAACAATTTATCATATGATCATGGTTTCTCTATAGAAGCAATCATAAAATCTTATTCCTCGTCGCTACAGAGCCGTAATATCTTTCGAATATTATTATTTGATGCTAAAAGCGAAATATATATATTCCAGTGGGAGAATAAGCTTATTGCTTCTTGGGGGAAAGATTATAATTATAAAAGAAAGAAACCAAGAGTAAGTGTAGAGCTAAAAACGGGGTGGCAGAAAATTAAACTGGATGTGTTAAATCAATCAATGAAACTATATATTCAGGGTGATATGGTTGATATGGTTGATAGTCCGCTAATACAATTGCCTAGAAAAAGTGATTTGGTCCTAAAAGTAGGAGATTCTTCTTTACGACGTAGTTGGAATGGTGGTGTTTCTTACTTGTCTATTGCTAGTTATAAAGATGGAAATATGGGCCTTCAACCCATATTCGAGTATGACGCTAGAGAGCTTGCAGTTGCTGTTGATCGTCACATGCTCAATAGAGAAAGTAATTTCGTCATTCCTGAGTATCCTATTTTTTTTGATCGTGAGCTTCTAGTGTTTCCGGGAATTGATATTAAACCTAGTTATGTATCAATATCTGATATTTTTATAAACATTATAGGCTTTATACCCAGCGGATTTCTTTTGATGCTGATTATGGTTATCAATAAAAAACCGATTATCATTTCACTTTTTTCAGTTTTCTTGTTTGGTTTTTTACTTAGCTTGTTAATAGAGTATACACAATCTTGGTTACCGGTAAGAAGCTCAAGTGGTTTGGATTTGTTGTTAAATACATTGGGTGGCATACTAGGGTCCCTTTGTTTACTCTTTTTGAAGCATCGTCGTGATCATTAATAGCTTGGATTGTGTGCATGAGCGTTTATTATGAAAAATAAAAAGAAAATTTGTTTTCGTTTTGATGTGGATACCCATGTCTGTTTATCTAAGGGAATGCCCAAATTATTAGCTTTAGCAGAAGATGAGGGGGTCGTATTTACTTTTTTTGTTAATATGGGTAAAGGTTTCGATCGTGTTAATTCTATTAAAAATATTTTTGGGCGCCTTTTAAAAAGAGGCAATGATAGCAAACAAAATAGTGATAGTTTATCAATGTTCTCAAAGTTAGGTCGAAAAGAGTCATTGATAGCGACGTTTATGAACCCTTTTGTTGGTGCAAAATACACAGATATTCTGAGGCAAGCAGTTGAAGCCGGACATGAGCTAGGACTGCATGGTGGGAAAAATCATTCTCATTGGGAAAAACAAGCTCTTTCATGGAACTATGAAAAACTATCATCTGAAATTGATTTCGGTTTGAGTCACTTTGAGCGAGCTAGTCTCCCTCGCCCTGTATCCTTTGCATCACCTGCGTGGCAATCCCCGCACGAGCTGCAAAAAGTACTGAAGGATAAAGGCTTTACAAGATGTGCAGATGTAAGAGACGCTAAAGCCGATTCAGTAGAAGCGGTGAATGAACTCCTCCACGTCCCCACGAATATCCTGAGCGACTCAGATGATGTCGGCTTTATTGAAAACTATAGGGCGATAGGTTTAGACTATGCTGAAATTTTGTCAGTATTTACAGAGCAACTGAAATCGAAACAGTCACTAGCAATGGTTTACGAGCATCCCTTCTATGCGGGAGTGCATGAGATAGCGTTATTAAGAGATATGATAAAAAGTGCAAAAAAGGAGGAATTTACTCTTACTACAGTCAATAATATAATAGATTGTGTAAAATGATTCCTAAACATGATTATAGTGATACAAGACTAATAAAAGGGCAGTTGTGAAAATCGTTCATATAGTAAGGATGAATAACGATGGAGATATCGGGGGTGTGGAGTACCACGTTCGATATTTAACTCAGGCCCAATTCAAGGCTGGTTTGACTCCCATTATTGTGACTTTTCAGCTGAGTGATCGGGACGAAGAGAGTGTTGTTGTGCGAGATGGCATTACTTGGCATCAGCTTCAAATTCGTCAAGATGGTGGTTGGTGGTATAAAAAGTTAAAGCAGTATGAAGGCAAAGGATTTGGGCTGCTTGTCATGCTACTAGAAAGAATTCATTATAATTTCTATTATAAAAAGGTTCTTGATTACGTTGATAACTTAAAACCTGAAATCGCTCACCAGCATGATTATTTACCCAGTGTTCGATTAAGCCGGCACCTATCAAAAAAGTATCCCACGGTATTTACTAACCATTTCGGTGAATATCTCTACTTAGAAAAGTCCTTCTTGACTCGTTACATACAAAAAAAGCTGATAGGCCATTTTCATCAAATCATTGCACCCAGTAAAGAGTTGTTACCCGATACCTCTAATAGCCATCATATCCCAAATGGTTATGATGACGAAAAGTTTAGCCCTATTTCTCCAGAGAATCACACGCTATTAAAACAAAGCTTAGATTGCGATGGAAAGGTCGTATTTTTATGCGCGCGGCGTTGGGCTCCTACAAAAGGCATTATTTATTTTGCTCAAGCAATTAACCGTTTAGATACTGCTGTTAAAGAGAAGATAGTGATTCTTTTTGCGGGTAATGAGTCTACGGATTATGAGCTTTATAAAGCGCAAGTAGCAAATGAATTGGCTAAAGCAAGCGAATGTGACATCAGGCTTTTAGGTAATTTAGATCATGACAAGCTACTCAAATATATGCAAGTATGCGATATCGCTGTGATTCCATCCTTGATGGAAGCCATTAGCTTGTTCGCTATAGAGTCTTTTGGTAGTGGTAAGCCTGTCTTGGCTTCAGATACAGGTGGCTTACCTGAGATTATCAGCCACAATAAAAACGGTTGGTTGGTGGAGAAGGGCAATGCTGATGCACTTGCTAGCACGATTAATCATATTGTTTCAGAGGCTCCAAGCTCTCTTCCCCGTATCGATGTTGACTACTACAAGCAATACTATTCTTGGCGTTCTATCGCCAGTAGAGTATTAGCAATTTATCAAACTGCTTTAAGTGAATTTAAACCTAAATGAATATATTAACTGTTTTTGGTACTCGTCCTGAGGCGATAAAAATGGCCCCACTGGTGCGTGCGTTGAACGAAGATGGTGAAATTAATTCCTCATTATGCGTGACAGGACAGCATCGAGAAATGCTGGATCAGGTCTTAGATGTATTTAAGCTAAAGCCCGATTATGACTTGGCTATTATGAAAAAAGGCCAAGACCTAACAGATGTCACAACAGCTATTTTGACGGGTATGAAAGCGATATTAGAGCAGCATAAGCCTGATTTAGTCCTCGTTCACGGCGACACGGCGACTACCTTTGCTGCAAGCTTGGCGGCATATTATCAGCAAATTCCGGTAGGTCATGTAGAGGCAGGCCTGAGAACCGGAAATATTTATTCCCCTTGGCCTGAAGAGATGAACCGCAAATTAACAGGGGCGATAGCAGCCCAGCATTATGCGCCGACTGATTTTGCAAAATCTAATCTGTTAAAGGAAGGTGTTGATGAGCAGCATATTTGTGTAACCGGCAATACGGTTATCGATTCTCTATTATTAGTTGTGGATGAGCTAGAGAAAGAAGAAAAGTTAATTACTCCTCTTAAGCAACAGTTCAGCTTTATTAAACAGAGTAAAAAGCTGATTTTAGTCACTGGCCACAGAAGAGAAAACTTTGGTCAAGGCTTTGAGAATATTTGTTACGCACTTAAAGCGCTTAGCGATAGAGGGGATTGTGAAATTGTTTACCCAGTCCACCTTAACCCCAACGTTCAAGAACCAGTTAAACGCATATTGGGTGATGCAGAAAACATACATCTGATTGCTCCTTTAGACTATATGCCATTTGTTTATTTAATGAGCCAGTCTTATTTTATCATCACTGACTCTGGCGGCATCCAGGAAGAGGCTCCTTCATTAGGTAAGCCTGTATTAGTTATGCGTGATACTACGGAGCGCCCTGAGGCTGTTGATGCTGGAACGGTAAAGTTAGTGGGTACAGACACTAAAAAAATAGTGGCTGAAGCAAATAAACTACTCGATGATTCGGCTTATTATGAACAAATAAGCCAAAAGAATAACCCTTACGGCGATGGTCGCGCCTGTTCTAGAATAATCACTAAAATAAAAGAGCTGCTTTAAGATTTTTTCTCCTTACCCTGCTAAAAAAGAAGTCTAACTTTCCTCCATTTACATCATTTTAACCTGAAATACAGTGTTTCTTGGCTTCTGTGGTCGTAACACCTGTTATCAAAAACGGGTAAGACTATATTTTTAGTCATATTGACGAGTACTCGTTAATACTCCAAGTGAGAACCAATTCTCGTTTGTAAAATAAACCGTTAAAAGGTGACATTTTGACTGGTTTTTGAGCTGAGTGTCTATGATAATTTTACATAACACGATGAAATCAGGATTGATTTA
Organism: Cellvibrionaceae bacterium; assembly: GCA_050633525.1. Classification (GTDB taxonomy): domain Bacteria; phylum Pseudomonadota; class Gammaproteobacteria; order Pseudomonadales; family Cellvibrionaceae; genus CANLBN01. The sequence continues at coordinate 190,686 of JBOEGR010000018.1, read as the reverse complement.
CATGACCTTCTCAAGCAATTTTCGACGCTTCTTACTTACTTTTTCTTGTCTAGTACTTTTTTCTTGCGGTGATAATGATAGCGATGGTACCAACTCATCCAGCAATCAAGCTGACTCCAATGAAATAAGTGTAGGTGGAGGAGCTTCTGAGCAAGAAGAAAGTGGTAGTGAACAGCCAAATAGTAACGAACAAAACGATTCGGTTGATATTGATGAGTCATTACCCAACGAGTCTGGTGAAGCTGAAAATGCGCAAGATGCTAATTGGCAGGAAGCAGAAGGGTGGACTAACCTTCGTGTGGCGAACAGGCTTCAAGGCTTGGTCACAATTACGTTTGATGTTCGAGCAAGAAATAATAATATCAATGGGATTGTTGCCGTTACTAATGGGCCTGCAAATGATTATGATGATCTTGCACTAATATTCCGCATGTTCAGAAATGGCTTAATCGATGCTAGAGATGGTGATATCTATGCCTCAGAGATGGAGTTGGCTTACGAGGTAGATGCTGTCTATCAAGTAGAGATGGAAGTGAACTTTAATGCTCGTTTATATGATGTTTTTGTTACTTACCCTTCTGGGCAACGTTTTCCTGTTAGATTATCTGCCGCATTTAGGTCGTCACAACCTATATCCACGGCCAATCAATTGGTGATTTATGAGGCCAATAATGATGACTTAGAAGTGACGAATTTTAGGATTAACAATGATGAAGTAGCTCTGTATACTGATTCTGGTGAAAATGTTAGTACACCAAATGATAATTCGTCAGACAGTGATAATAATGAAAACAATAATAACGGCAATGATAGTAGTAATCCCGTGGTTGATCTCCCTCCAATAATTGAGTTAGACGCTGATCTACCAAGAATAGAGGTGAATAGCCCGTCAGAGTTGACTTCAGCACTAGGCTCTACTTCTGGCGGTGGTGTGATCTATGTTCGATCAGGGACCTATGGTTGTGTCGATCTCAGTGACAGAAACCACTCACGACAAGCCCCGCTGCTTATCGAAGGGCTTGGCGATGTTGTATTTAATGGTAATTGCTCATATACCATTGATATCGAAGATTCTAGCTACATTGCCATTAGAAATATTAGTGTGACTGGCGGTTTAGATGGAGTAAGAGTCACACGCTCAGATCATGTAATACTAGATAATCTTGATATCTCTCAAAGCCGTCAAGCGGGTGTCCATATTGGTACTAACTCTTCTTATGTCGATGTTCTCAATAGTGAAATTCATGATACAGGTACACAAAATCCTCAGTGGGGAGAGTGTGTGTATATAGGAACGGGGTCGACACAAAACTTTCCCGATGAAACTACATATGTGTGGATTGAAAATAACGAGATATATAACTGCGGCTTTGCTGAGGCAGTTAATGTTAAGCCAGAAGTATTTAACACGACTGTGAAGGGCAATCGTATTAGTGATATTTCTCCAGGTTCTTTTGAATATACTCAATACAATCAAGCCGCAATTACAGTCGAAGGTGGTAGAGGCTCCGATCCATCGAATAATCATCGACCCACTCAAGAAAGAGATGTATGGGTTGAGGATAATGAGGTGAGCAATGTGTCAGAAGGGCGTTGGAATAATGGTATTATGATTGGTGGGACAGGTGTCTACGCTATTTCAAATACTTTGCGTAATATTGCTGAAAATGCAGTCTGGGTTAACCGTTACGGTAATCTTGGTTTGCCTGCTTATGTATTCGGAAACAGCGTTAATTCTTCAGGTAATAACATCGAGATTGGTTCGGGTGTGAATGTAGTTGAGCCCCAATCCAGCAACCCAAACAGAGCCCAAAACTGGTTGCCAAGATAACAAAAAAGGCAGCTTAAATTTAAGCTGCCTCTTCATTTTTCCAGTGCCTATTTTAAGGCCGGTTGTTCATAGCCGTAGCCGTAGCCAGAGTCATAACCACCGTACATCTTCTCTTTTTCCTTATCCACACCATTTAAAATAACACCGGATATATTAGCATCCATATCTAACAAGGTTTGAATCGCTCTTTTAGCAACATTGATTTTTGTTGAGTCAGCTTTTACAACAAAAACAACGCAATCAACAATCTTTGATAAGGCGACAGCATCGCTAACAGCATGAACCGGTGGTGTATCCAGTAAAATACGATCGTATTTTTTACTTAAGCTAGATAACAACTCTTTCATTTTATTGGAAGAAATGTTTTCTAATGCATAATAAAGGTTGGTTCCGGCAGGAATAAAATCAACATGCTCGGATATACTCACGATGGCATCAGAATATTGTATTTTTCCGGTTAATATATCGGTTAAACCAGGTTTGGTTAAATTAATACCAAGTGACTTAGTCAATTCTGCTCTACGTAAGTCAACGTCAACCAATAAAGTTTTTTCCATTAGGCCTAATGCTTCTGCAAAGTTAACAGAGATAGTCGATTTGCCTTCATTTGGAACAGAGGAGGTAATGATCGATGTCTTATAAGGGTTGTCCAAACTAGATACGATAAATGATGTGCGTAGAGTGCGAATGGATTCCGTAAAGTCAGGATCTTTCTCTGACATAAAGCCTTTAAAAGGTTGGCCTCCTTTTGTTTTTAATTGCTTGATCAAAGGTACTTTTCCTAACACGCTCATATGAAGCTTGTCTTCAATATCATAAATAGTATGGAAGGATTTATCCATCATATCTCTAATGAAGACCCATGCAATGGCGATAATGCTACTGAGTATAAGGGCTAAAGCTATGATAAGTTTCCATCTAGGTTTGATTGGGTCTCTAGTTGCTTTTGCAAAGTCAATCACTCTCGCATGGGGAACTCTTAGTTGACCGGCATCATCGCTTTCTTTAGCGCGAGTTAAGAATAGGCTATAAATTTGTTTGTTGGTTTCTACTTCTCTTTCTAAATCTTCAAGTTTAAATTCTTGTTTGTTAATGGTTTGAAAGCGTTTTTTAGTTTGATTGATTTGAGCTTGTAGTGATGCCTCATTTTGTTGCGCTTGACGATAATTGGCTCTAATACTGTCCACTACCAAATTAACTTGTTGCCTTAACGCCCTTTCCGCTGATTGAGCTTCTGAGACAGCAGCGACCATACTAGGGTGCTTTGGTCCAAAGAGTTGATTCAGCTCCGCTACTTTTTGATCTGCTTGGGCTTTTTTGTTATTCATGCTTTGTACAAGAGGTTGCTCCAATACGCTCGGTAAACCCATTAGCTGATTCAAGGATGGGTTCCCACCAAGTCGTTGTACTTGCCGATATTTAGTTTCGGCACTGTAACGCTCGCCTTTTGCAGCCACGTATTGTTGAGTTAAAGCGGTTAGCTCTTGTGAATCAATGGTCTTGATACCTTTTACGTCGATTAGCCCAGCTTCATCCCGATAGTCCTGTAAGGCTTGTTCAGAATTTTTTAAGTTTGTTCTTAGCCCGCCTAATTTCTCGTTAAGCCAATTAGTCGCTTTTGTGGTGGCATCTAGTTTGGCTTGTAAATGACTCTCTATATAAACATCCGCCATGGTATCGGCAATTTCAACTGCTAATTTGGGGTTGGTTGTTTCGTAATTAATGGTAACGACTTGTGTATTTCTGATGGGCGATATACTGAGACCTGTCATGAACTCTTCCACAACCTCATCAAAAATACCTTGGTTGATTTCTTCCTCTGTTTTCGCTCCCGCCACGTTTTCCAGCGACTCAGCACCAGATGAAGTAATCAAACCTTTGATGAATTCGCTTAGGCTAAATTCTTCTTCTTGTTGACGAGGGTCAAATATTGGATGCGTATCTAAGCTTAGGCGGCCTACCACTCGTTCGGCTAATTCAGTTGATTTTAGTATCTGCAGCTCGGTAGAAATGTACTCTTTCTGGTTTGTGCTAATTGGAATAACATCATTTACAGAGAGGGTATTAGCTGATTTTTTATCAATAACAATCAAGGTACTGGCACGATAGATTGGGTCTATCTGAAAAGTGATATAAGCTGTTATTGCTGTTATCAACAAAGTGAAAAATAAGATAAACCATTTATGCCTTAGCAAAAGCCTAAAATAGTAAACAAGATCAATGTCTGGGATCTGTTGGAGCGTTTTTTTTGGTGTGTTTGTTTGTGGCATGATAAATAGTTACGTGGCAGGTTTAGTGAATATGGTCGTTATGATGTGGGCTAAATACGGCGAGAGTCAGTTAGCCGGTGTTATTGTACCAATTATCGTCGAGCATGGGGGTGATAAATCTCATTTTGACAATAGTTTCAGGTGGTAAATCAATTCTAAGGCTTGTTTCGGGCTCAAGTCATCAGCATCCACTTTATCCAACGCTTCAATAGCGGGATTAACAGTGCTGTTAAATAGTTCGGCTTGTTGAGGTTGTAATGGTGCGTTCATATTTGATGCGGTGTTAGTTTCGAATGATGTATGGGGGTGCTGGCCACTCTCAAGTAAGGTAAGTTGGTGTTGCGCTTCATCGATAACCACTTGTGGTATCCCGGCTAGTTTTGCCACCTGTAAACCATAGCTTTGGCTTGCTGGCCCAGACTGTATATGGTACAAAAATACGATGCCATCATTATGTTCGGTTGCGGATAAATGCACGTTATGAGCATTTAAGCACTTTTCTGGTAATGAGGTGATTTCAAAGTAATGGGTTGCAAATAAACACAGAGCATTGATATTGTTAGCGAGATGCTCTGCGCAAGCCCATGCTAATGAAAGTCCATCAAAAGTGCTGGTTCCTCTTCCAATTTCATCCATCAGTACCAAGCTGCGGTTGCTTGCATTCTGCAGAATGGTTGCCGTTTCAGTCATTTCGACCATAAACGTGGAGCGGCCACCTGCGAGGTCATCTGATGAGCCTATACGTGTGAAAATTCTATCAACAATACCGATAGTCGCTGCTTTTGCTGGAACATAACTTCCAGTATGCGCTAGTAAAGTGATGAGTGCAGTTTGACGCATATAGGTCGATTTACCACCCATATTGGGGCCGGTGATGATGAGCATAGAACGCTCATCATCAAGCAATAGATCATTGGGCACAAAGGGGGCGTTGTTGTTCAGGACTTGTTCAACGACAGGGTGGCGACCTTCGACTATTTGAATGCCCCTTACGGAGCTGAGGGTTGGACAACAAAAATTCAAAGCATCGGCACATTCGGCTAAGTTATTGAGCACATCTAGTTCAGCTATGGCTTCAGATGAGCGCTGTAGAGCATTGAGTTCTGTGTTGAGTTTTTCAATCAACTCTTCATATAGCGCTTTTTCTCGAGTAAGGGCTCTGCTTTTAGCCGATAGCGCTTTATCTTCAAATTCTTTTAGTTCAGGCGTGATAAAACGCTCGGCATTTTTGAGTGTTTGGCGGCGGATATATTCAGTGGGAGCCTTATCAGATTGCCCACGGCTGATTTCAATATAGTAACCATGGACGCGGTTATATCCTACTTTTAAATTGCTAATGCCCGTACGTTCTTTTTCTTGTATTTCAAGATCAATCAAAAACTGTCCGGCATTACTGCTGAGTTTGCGCAGTTCGTCAAGCTCCTCATCGTAGCCTTCTGCAATAACGCCTCCATCACGTATAACCACAGGTGGGTTCTCGATAATCGCTTTATTGAGTAATTCGACGGTAGCAGGGAAGGTGCCGATTGATTGTGCTAGTTGTTGTAAGCGCGGTGAAGCATGTTCGGCTAACAAGGCTTGTAGTTGAGGATAAACAGCAATAGACAAGCAGAGTCGAGATAAGTCTCTCGGGCGCGCAGAGCGAAGAGCTACACGCCCAAGAATTCGCTCTAGGTCGCCAATGATTTTCAGTGGAGCTTTAATTAATTCAAAACGATAGTTATCTAGAAGGCTAGCAATGGCTTGCTGCCGCGCTTCGAGAATCTCTTTTTGCCTTAGCGGGCGATTGAGCCAGCGACAAAGTAGGCGGCTACCCATACAGGTTGCTGCTTTGTCTAATAATTGTAAGAGGGTATTACTTTCACCACCCGTTAGGTTGATGTCAATTTCTAAGTTACGCCGTGTGGCTGCATCCATAGTGACCGCGTGGTCGCGGTCTTCCTGTTGGATACGGTTGATATGAGGCAGTGCAGTTCGTTGAGTTTCTTTAACATAAGCTAGCACGCAGCCAGCGGCACCGAGCCCTAGTGGAGCGTCATCACAGCCAAAGGCTTGTAAGTTTTGTGTTCCAAATTGTTCACAGAGCACACGCTGAGCGGTCTCTAATTCAAATTCCCACTCCGCGCGGTAGCGCACACTAGCAAACTGCTCGGAAATGTCGTGGTTCTCTAGGATCTGACTCAATAATAGTTCTGCAGGATTAAGGCGCTGTAATTCGGCTGCAAGCGCTTCTTTTCCGGTTACCTCGATAATGTAGAATCGTCCGCTACCGACATCGAGGCAGGCGATACCAAACCGTTCATCTTTCGCATCATGATTAATGGCAACTAAGAGGTTGTCTCTGCCTGCATTAACCAAAGCTTCATCAGTGACAGTGCCTGGTGTCACTATACGCATGACTTTGCGTTCTACTGGCCCTTTACTGGTACTTGGATCGCCTACTTGTTCGCATATTGCCACCGATTGTCCTGCCTGTACGAGTTTGGCAAGATAACCATCGGCTGCATGATAAGGAATGCCAGCCATGGGAATGGGCTCTCCCGCTGATTTGCCTCTAGCGGTTAAAGTAATATCCAATAGGTCAGAGACTTTTTTTGCATCATCGAAGAAGAGTTCGTAGAAGTCCCCCATACGATAGAACACTAATTCATGTGGATGTTCTGACTTAATATTAAGATATTGCACCATCATGGGTGTATGAGTGGCATTAGCGGTAATGGTCATTGAGCAGGAGAATCTCTTGTATGGGGTATTTAGCCGACTATTTTAAGGCTTTGTATGGCTCTTGAGCAATTTATACTGAGCATTTAGTAGTATTTGACGAGGTATTGTGACTTAGATCTTCTTTAGCGACTCTTTATTTTATGAGCGCTTTTGTATTTATTGCCTATAATGTAAACGGTTACTTTAATTTAAAGGCTACATTAGTATTTTAATTACAAAAGTGATACTTTTTTATTTTAAGTATTTGAATTTTAAAGATAAAAGAAAAAGTGATGTGGTGTAGGGATTTATTGTTGAATTTGGTGCCATTTCAATTATTTAACTATACTTCATTCACTTATCTATCTTCCCAGCAGTATTATTTATGACCATTACTCGTGCTTTAATTGTCGATAGCTCTAAACTGACTCAGGCAATTACTTGTAGTTTTTTAGAAGATTTAGATATTGAGTTTGATATTGCCCCAACAGAGCAAGATGTATGGCAGCACATTAAAACGAGTAGTGCTCCCTATGACTTAGTACTGGTCTCTCGTGCTAGCTTGGGTAAGGACTTAAAGACCTTTGTTTCCCGTTTCCGCGCTTTGCGTGGATACTCTTCCACCCCGTTAATTCTTCTGCTCAACGATCGTGGGCAGGATGACTATATCGAATCCTTGTACGTGAGCGGCTTTACTCAAATATTTACACGTAAGGAATTCGACTTATTAAAGGGCTATATTGAGCAATCAAAGGCACGTGATACTTTTGAAGAGGCGCGCCAAAATAAAGTGATTATCATCGAAGATGATCTCGCTCAGCAGATGACAGTTCAAGCCATCTTAGAAGAAAATTTTTGTGAATGTTTCTGCTTTAAGTCAGCCGAGGAAGCATTAGAGCAGGTAGATATTATCCAGCCACATGTCATTACTTGTGATTTTTTTCTCGAAGGTAAAATGACTGCGTTAGATTTTGTTTGTCATCTTAAGCAGGGCGACCACCCTTGGTCACAGGTTCCTATTTTGGTGATGACAGGATTAGATGATGCGACACGTAAATATGAATTGGTGCGTTCGGGTGCCAATGATTATATCGCTAAGCCGATTGATCCTTTGGATTTAACGGTTCGAGTTGAAAACTTGATTCGTTATAAACACTTGTTAAATAAAGTAGAAAAGCAAAAGCAGGAAATGCAATATTTGGCGATGCATGACCAATTGACTGGGGTGTATAATCGCCATTTTGTTGCAGAGCAAGTTGAAATTAGTATTAAAAATGCTCAGCGCCATGCCACCCCTTATTCGATAGTCGTGTTGGATATTGACTTCTTTAAAAAAATTAATGATCAGCATGGCCATGATGTAGGTGATGAAGTATTGAAAGCTGTTGCCTTGCTGTTAAAAGATAATATGCGTGGTGATGATGTGGTCGCCCGTATGGGTGGTGAAGAGTTTTTGCTTTTAATGAATCACTGTGATTTATCTTATGCGGTTAATAAAAGTGAGATATTGAGAGCCAAAATTCAAGCGCTCAACCCATCAGATGTGAAAGTGACGGCTAGCTTTGGTGTGGCTCAATTGGATGAATATATCGATTCTTTTGATAAGCTATTTAGAGCGGCGGACCAAGCTGTCTATCAATCAAAAAGTTCAGGGCGCAATTGTGTTCAGGCGGTAGACTCGATTACTACTGTCATAGAGAAGAGTAATTAAGCATCTATTAGCAAGCTTAACTCCATAAATACGAAGATATGTCTTCCTCTCCCTGAAATCCCCTTCCTTAAGCCATTCTCTTTTTGTATTATTCTAGGTCTTTGTTTTAATCAACTGATAATAATATGATAAATCGACATTCTTTAGCTGTTCTAGCAGTGGAGGTTGGCAAGCGCCTGTCAGCATTGGCTTGGACGGTCACAACGGCCGAATCATGTACTGGGGGTGGTGTAGCCCATGCGATCACAGCTGTTTCTGGGAGCTCTAAGTGGTTTGAGCAAGGCTTTGTTACCTATAGCAATCGAGCCAAGCATGAACAGCTAGGTGTTAAAACCATTCTTATTGAGAGTAGCGGTGCTGTCAGTGGTGCTGTTGCAGTCGCTATGGCAGACGGCGCTTTAAAGAAAAGTGGCGCCAATGTCGCCGTCGCTATTACAGGAATAGCGGGGCCTGACGGCGGTAGTAGCGAAAAGCCTGTCGGTACCGTATGGATCGCATGGAGCATTCGCCATGGCAAAACGTTTAGTCGCTTATTCCATTTCGATGATGGTCGTAAAAAAATACGAGAAAAGGCGGTCATCGCTGCGCTTGAAGGCTTAATTACACTTCTAGATAAAAATACTGTATAAATTGCTAGTACTGGTTGCTCATACAGTATTCTTGTTGTATAGTTCTTGTTAAATAACGAGGGCGTACCCCTTTTACGCTTAAGCGTATGAGCCGATACCTAGTGTATAGAATATTCGACACAAGCCCTTGCTAACCGATCAATAGTAATCATTCATAACTGAGGTGATACATGGACTCCAACAAAGATAAAGCACTGCAAGCCGCATTAACGCAAATCGATCGACAGTTCGGTAAGGGAACTGTCATGCGTATGGGCGACAAAGAATTAGTCAAAATACCCTCTATCTCGACTGGTTCCTTAGGTTTGGATGTTGCTTTAGGAATAGGGGGGCTACCCAGAGGCAGAATCGTTGAAATTTATGGGCCAGAATCATCAGGTAAAACAACCTTAACTCTACAAGTAATAGCTGAGGCGCAAAAGGCTGGTGGAACTTGTGCGTTTATCGATGCTGAGCATGCACTAGACCCAGTATATGCCGAGAAATTGGGTGTCAATGTTGATGATCTAGTAATTTCTCAACCTGATACCGGTGAGCAGGCCCTAGAGGTATCCGATATGTTAGTGCGTTCCGGTGCGGTCGATGTTTTGGTTGTTGATTCTGTTGCAGCTTTGACGCCTAAGGCCGAGATTGAAGGTGATATGGGTGACCATCATGTAGGTTTACAAGCGCGATTAATGTCTCAAGCTTTGCGTAAAATTACCGGTAACATTAAAAATGCCAATTGTTTGGTTATCTTTATTAACCAAATTCGTATGAAAATTGGTGTTATGTTTGGTAACCCTGAAACCACCACTGGCGGCAACGCACTTAAATTCTATTCTTCTGTTCGTTTGGATATTCGTCGTATCGGTGCTGTAAAAGATGGCGATGAAGTAACGGGTTCAGAGACTCGTGTGAAGGTTGTAAAAAATAAAGTAGCCCCTCCCTTTAAACAGACTGAATTCCAAATCATGTACGGAGAGGGTATCAATCGTTTAGGAGAAGTCATTGACTATGGCGTGAAGATGGAGATGATTGATAAAGCAGGAGCTTGGTATAGCTACAAAGGTGAAAAGATTGGTCAAGGTAAAAATAATGTTGTGAAATTTTTACAAGAGAGGCCTGAAATTGCTACAGAAATAGAAACCGCTATTCGTACCCAGCTGTTGCCAGATTCTATTGAAAAAACAACTGAAAATGTGGTCGATATTGCAACGGATGCCTAAAAATGGGTGCCAGAATAATGTACTTATCAGAGACTGAGAATAGACAAGTAGATGTTCAACTAGGCGACACTGGTCAATTTAGTCAAACAGGTGATAGTGTCAAAAAGATTAAGAATATTGCTTTAAACTATTTAGCTAGGCGAGATTATTCAAGGCTGGAGCTATACCAGAAGCTTGTTGCTAAAGGTTTTCAGTCTTCTGACATACAAGAAGTGCTTGAATATTTGCAAACTCAGTCATATCAAAGTGATGAGCGCTTTGCTGATATGTACATTCGTTCACGTATCAATTCAGGTGATGGCCCATTCAAAATTAAAATATCGCTGCGAGCTAAAGGTATTTGCGATAGTTTAGCCTTAGCGGTATTTGATCAATTAGATATAGATTGGTTTGATCAAGCTAAGGCCTTGAAAGAGAAGCGTTTTGGTGAATCCCCGCCTGAAGATGTAACCGAAAAAGTAAAGCAAGTCCGCTATTTAAAAAATAAAGGTTTTTATCAAGACCATATTAATGCCGTCATTGACTGCTCTAATCATTAATAGACATTCATTAAGACTAAACCTATAATCCCGCCTGCAAAAGGTGCCTGCAGCCGTATAGTGAGTGTTAAATCGCTTAATAAACAGAGTGTAGGGTAAACGGGAAGTCTGGTGTAAAGCCAGCGCTGCCCCCGCAACGGTAAGTATAGATTCTCTTGTATAGAGTCTATGCGAGCCCGATACCGGCCTTTGCGATCGAACGATGGAGCGGAGGGCTACCATCCAAGGTGTCGGTTATATTAATGTTCGCTACAGTGTATTTGTTGTTGTGGTGCCTTTTCTTTTGGGGTTTCTAGCCTCTATTCCCGTCCTTGTTTCCTCCCTCAATCGCCTATTTATGTATTGCTTTAGAAGGCTATTGAGAAATATGAAAACTTTTTTATTACCACTTTGTATCTTACTTAGTGCATCCCCCTTTACATTCGCTAAAGAAGAACCTACCCAGATTATTATTACCTCTTCTAGGGTGGCTGAACCCATTGATGAAGTGGCTACTGCTGTAACTGTCTTAACCAAAGAAGATATAGATGCAGCTGGGTACAGCAGTGTTCCTGAACTACTAAGGACTGTGGGCGCTATCGGAGTCAGTAATTCAGGTGGTGAGGGTAAAGCGACTGCACTTAGAATTCGCGGTGAAGAGTCCTATCGAACATTGGTGATGATAGATGGTGTCGATGTGTCTGATCCGACTGGCACACAAGTTGGCCCACAAATTCAGCATTTATTATTAAATGGTGATATTGAGCGAATAGAAATTCTTCGTGGCCCCCAAGGCTTTGTATATGGAGCAGATGCTGGCGGTGTGATTAATATTATTACGACAAAAGGTACTGGCCCGACTCAGGGCAATGTTAAATTTGAAGCAGGTAGTTTTAATACTAAACGTGTTAATGCTAATGCTTATGGTGGCGCTGGGATTTTCGATTACTTTATTAGTGTGGGCGATTCTTCGACAGAAGGGTTTAATACAAGATCAGATGATGATACTCGTGATAAGGATGGTTATGACAATACGACTCTGCATACAAAATTCGGTTTGAAGCCTTTTGATCAGGCAAGAATACAGTTAGTAATTCGCGATATTGATAGTGAGACAGAGTTTGATAATTGTTTTGTTGGTTTTGATAGAACTGATGACTGCACGGGTGACTTCGAGCAAACAACAAGTAAATTATCGTTTGATTATAAGGGTGAATCACTTGAACAGCACTTTGCCTATGCTTATACCGATATTGCTAGAGAAAATTTCGCAGATGGCTCGACCAGCTTTGCGACTAATGGTGATATTTCACGTGCAGAATATTGGGGTAGTTATTCATTTGATTTTTCTCGGGTTATTTATGGTGTTGACCTAGACAGTGAAGAAGTAACTCCAAACTCAGGTGAAACGCAAGAGAGGGATCAGTTGGGAGTTTACCTTGAATATAAAGCGAGTATTGCTGAAAGAGTATTTCTAAGTGCCGGTATTCGTCAAGATGATAATGATGACTTTGGCAAGCATACCAGTGAGCGTTTATCGTTAGCTTATCTTCAAAAGTTTGGTAAGGGTAATAGTATCAAATATCGAACGAGTTACGGGACGGGATTTCGTGCTCCTAGTGTTTCTGAAATAGCGTATAACAATAGTAGCTTTGCATTTGGTGAAGCGGCAAATACAGTTCTAGAAGAAGAGACAAGTGAAGGGTATGACCTCGGTGTTGATATTACTCTATCCAATGGTGCAATGTTCTCTGTCACCTATTTTGATCAAGTAATTGAAAATGAAATTTTCTTTGACCTCGATACTTTCTCTGGTTATCTACAAGAAACTGGCGAGACTGAATCGACGGGTGTAGAGTTAAGTGTAGATTTACCACTATCAGTCTCATGGCAGCTTTATGGTAACTATACCTACAATGATACTAAAGATAGAAATGGTAATCCGCGTTTGCGCAGGCCAAGGCATTTGGCTAATTTTGGTGTTGAGTATTTTGGGCTTAATAATCAATTGACTTTGTCTACTAATCTGAGAGTATCTAATGATGCGGTGGATAGTGGGCAAGTCGAGTTAGATGATTATACGGTTGTTGATGTTAATGCTAAATACGATATTACCAATCAATTATCACTTTTCATGAGTATCAAAAATTTATTTGATAAGGAATATCAAGAAGTTAATAATTTCAACTCTGCAGATATGGCTAGCTATTTTGGCATTCGTTATAGCTTATAAATAATTTGGCAAAGGCTTTTTACTATGGAATCCTCAGATAAAAATCAAAAACACAAAAAAGCAATGGAAAAGCAAAAAGAAAAAGTGGATGCCAATATTGAAGCGGCATCTACTGAACGTGGTGTTTCTATATTGCTCACGGGTAATGGTAAAGGGAAGTCTAGTTCGGCTTTTGGTATGGTGATGAGAGCATTGGGTTATGGCCACAAAGTGGCTGTGATCCAATTTATCAAAGGGCAGCAGCTATCGGGAGAAGAAATTTATATTCGAGAGCATTGCCCCGAGGTTCATTTTTATCAAATGGGCACCGGTTTTACTTGGAACACCCAAGATAGGACGAGTGACATTGAAGCGGCTGAGAGAACCTGGGCTCAGGCAGAGCCATTATTAAACGATGCCAGCTATGATCTTGTTGTGTTGGATGAGTTAACGTACATGCTGGCATACAAGTATTTGGATGAAGCTAAAGTCTTAGATACACTCGTTAATCGTCCTTTAGAGCAAAGTGTGGTTGTCACTGGGCGAGGTGGTGGCTCAGCTTTACAAGAATGCATGGACACCGTTTCTGAAGTAAAAGAAATAAAGCATGCCTTTAAGTCTGGTATCAAGGCGCGACAAGGTGTCGATTATTGATTCCTCATTGCCTCATCCTGCCGGTTCTTCTGAAGAATCTTCGACTGCTTTTTCAGAAGAGTCTGTAGCTACTGGTTCAGAACAGTCTTTAGCTGCCTGTTCAGAGCAATCTTTGACAGTGCCTTTGAACGAGCATAGCGATTTGATTCGAGTAGAATTATGGGCGCCGAACCATGGCCTTTGCAATGATGATGCTTTCTTAAGTGGAAATGAGGTAGATGGGGTTCAGGTAGGTGGAGCTGTGATAGATCGGACTGAGGTTCCTTCTCGTTTTTTATTACCTTCCTGTTCGGCCAGTGTGAGTAGTCTTGCTGTCGATATCCGTTTTACAAACCAAGCAGTGGATTCAGACAAGCTCTCTTCAAAATCGGTACCTATTCAGGCGTATTCAGCGATGAGTTCATCTGTACTCAATGGTGGCATTCAGGCCGTTGAGCGTTATGTGAATTTACATGTTTCCAAAGAATGCATTATAGGTAAACGCAGTATTGCTTCTGTTTTTAAGGAGTACTTTGATGCAGCAGATAAACAGCTAACAGAAAAAATAGAATCCAAAGAAAGTGATGTCAGTGATAGTCGTATTATTGGCATGATGACGGCCGCTTCTATGCGCTCATGCCGTTTTGCTGTTGCCGATATTTTTGAGCATAAAATCAGTGTGATGGTAACAACGGGTTTAGGTAATTTACGCTGTGCGGGAGATCGGGCTGAATATCGAGAGCTTTATTCGAAACTAGATGAGATCGGTACGATTAATATTGTGGTTGCAACTACAGCATATTTGACTCCTACAGCAAAAATTGAAGCGCTTATGATGGCCACAGAAGCTAAAGTTGCTGCATTAACATCATTAAATTTAAAAAGTGCGGTGTCAGATTTACCTGCGACAGGCACTGGAACGGATTCAGTTGCCCTGATTTCGCCGTCGTCTCTTCCTGTCAGCGGCTTTTCTAAAAATGATGCTCCTCAAAATTATCGTCCCAAAGAAGCTAAGCAGTCAGTTCAATTTGTAGGCAAGCATACTGTCTTTGGTGAAACATTAGCTCGTCTTATCTCAGCAGCTATTTGTGATTCAGCGATAGACTAGTAACAGGCATTAATGAATAAAAATAAATCTATTATGTCGAATAATAAAATTGATACTACCGATAAAGTGAATACTGTCCAAACTTTAATGGTACAAGGGACGACATCTGATGCAGGCAAAAGTGTACTGGTTGCTGGTATTTGTCGGGTACTAAAACGACGTGGTTTAAACGTCGCTCCTTTTAAGCCTCAAAATATGGCGCTCAATAGTGCTGTAACTGTTGATGGTGGCGAGATAGGGCGTGCGCAAGCCTTGCAAGCTCAGGCCTGTGGTTTGGAACCCCATACGGACATGAATCCTATTCTACTTAAGCCATCGTCAGATACAGGCGCTCAAGTTATCGTACATGGTAAAGCGATTAATGCAATGGAGGCAGAGGCTTTCCATGATTATAAAAAAGTTGCGATGGCCGCGGTGTTAGAGTCCTACAAGCGTCTACAAGAACAGTATGATTTTATTATTGTAGAAGGTGCGGGAAGCCCAGCAGAAATTAACCTGCGTGAAAATGATATTGCTAATATGGGTTTTGCAGAGGCAGTTGATTGCCCTGTGATTATTGTCGCTGATATTGATCGTGGCGGTGTGTTTGCTCATATAGTGGGTACGCTTGATTGTTTATCATCTTCTGAGCAATCACGTGTCACGGGTTTTATGATTAATCGGTTTCGTGGCGATATTGCTTTATTAGAGCCGGGTCTAGACTGGCTGGAGCAAAAAACCAATAAGCCTGTTTGGGGTGTCATTCCCTATCTAAAACAATTTTATCTCGACGCTGAAGACGCAATTACTTTACAAGAATGCGAAGAGAATGAAGAGGCAACTTTATTTAATATTGCCATTCCCGTTTTTTCTCGTATCAGCAACCATACTGATTTTGATGCTTTACAGCTTCATCCTAAGGTAAGAGTTAATTTTATTCCTCCTGGAGAACCTTTTCCCAATGTCGATTTAATTATTTTGCCAGGGACAAAGAATGTTCGACAAGACTTATATTTAATGAAGCGTTATGGTTGGGATACCGCTGTCAAGAAGCACCTCCGATATGGTGGTAAAGTTATCGGCATTTGTGGCGGCTATCAAATGTTAGGAGAAGAGATTATTGATAGTCAGGGTATCGAAGATGAGCCTGGCCGCTCTCAGGGTTTGGCATTATTCAATATGACGACACAGCTTGAGCCAGAAAAAATCTTAGAGAATACAAAAGGCAGAGTATTGATAAATAAACATGGATGTATCGAAGGAAGCGAAAATAAAAGACCTATTGAAAATACTATGGCTGTTCAGGGCTACGAGATTCATTGTGGATTGACACAGCACAATGCCCACTATCAACCCTTTATTGATTTAGGTAATGGACGTTATGATGGCATTATCAGTCACGATAACGATATTATAGGCACTTACTTCCACGGTTTGTTTGATTGTGCGGATGCAAGCAACGCTATACTAGCGTGGGCAGGTTTAAATGAGACGGGCGCTATTAATTTAAATGAAGTAAGAGAGCAACAGCTTGATAGACTTGCTGATTGTTTAGATGAAAATCTCAACAGTGATTTTTTTAATAATCTAATTCAGCCTCATAATAACAAGAGCATTAATGAATCGATTTGATACAAAAATAGTCTTTATCGTTCTTTTCACATTGTTACCAATCGTGATTTTGATCGCTATTGCTTCTGGTGCAGTCAATATTCCAATTATCGATGTATTAAAATCGATGTTAAATTTTTTACCGTTTTCATCTATTGAAGGCCCTTTACCTACACCCGCCGAGGGCTCTTTACTTACATCCGCTCAAGGCTCCTTGCCCCCAGCTTATGAAGCCATTATTCAACAAATACGGATTCCACGCGTTTTATTGGCGGCGGCCATAGGTTGTATATTAGCGCTAAGTGGTGCGGCAATGCAGGGTTTATTTCGTAATCCGTTAGCTGACCCATCGTTGATTGGTGTAACAGCAGGTGCATCCTTGGGTGCGAGTATTATGATTGTGTTGAGTGCAGGTTATACTAGTGTTTGGTTTGGCTTATCCTTGCTTTCTTTTGGCGCATTTTTAGGGGGTGTGATTGCTGTTGCCTTAGTCTATCGTTTGTCTTCCAGTGGTTACGGTACTTCTGTTGCAACAATGTTACTAGCGGGAATTGGTATTACCGCCTTAGCAAGTAGCCTTAGTAGTTTGTTGGAATTTTATGCTGATAATGAAATGCTTCGACGTATTAGTTTATGGCGTATGGGCTCCTTGGAAAGTGCAAATTATTTAAGCATGCTAGTTGCCGTCATAATTGCTTTTATGATGTTGGTTTTACTACCACGTTACAGTGCTGCATTGAATGCTTTGTTATTAGGCGAGTCTGAAGCCAAGCACCTAGGCATTAATACTGAACGCTTAAAGAAGCAGCTAATCATATTAGTGGCGGCGGGAGTGGGTATTTCTGTCGCGCTAGCGGGTACCATCGCTTTTGTTGGTTTGGTTGTGCCCCATATTTTACGTATGTTGATCGGGCCTGATCATCGCTATTTATTACCCGCGTCTGCACTAGCAGGCGCTATTTTATTAGTCGTTGCAGATAACGTGGCGCGAGTGGTCTTAGCGCCAACAGAGTTGCCTGTTGGCTTAGTGACAGCATTGATAGGAGTTCCTTTCTTTATTTCTTTGCTCACTCGTCGCCATGTCTACGGGTTAAGTTAGGGCCTGCTTACACTAACTAAATAGTCACTGTTGCGGCTAAAAAAGTGCCAATCAAGGCGCGAGGAGAGTAGTTTGGTCATTCCAAATAAACGACGAGTAAAGCTTACCGCTTCCTGCTCACGCCCCTTACCTGCTTCCATGCAGGCAACACAGAGTGGCGCTTTTTTAGCCGCAACCCTTCGGGCCAGACCATTTTTTCACCCAACTGCGTTAGAAATCGCTGATGTATATTCAATACACTGCGCTCTTTCTGCCTTGTTGGATCAAAAAATGGACACTGGCAGTGATTATTTAATTAGTATGAACAGGCCCTAATGACTGCTTTATCAATTCACAACTTATCCGTTCATGCATGGGGTGCCGTATTAATTAATCAGCTGACGCTTGATTTGGAAGCGGGTGAATTATTGGCAATTATTGGTCCGAATGGCGCAGGTAAAACGAGTTTGATCAATACCATTGTTAATGCCGGTCATAAAGGGCAGGCGGTTAGCGGTGAGTTAAGTGTATGTGGTCGTCCTTATCATCAGTGGTCACCTAAGCACCGAGCGAAACAGCTTGCTGTATTACCACAGCTTAATACCTTAAATTTCCCTTTTACCGTCAATGAAGTTGTTCAACTGGGACGTATTCCTCACCAAACAGGAGTAAAGATTGATAATGATATTATTGAAGCTGCATTGGCAGCGCTTGATATCTCCCATTTAAAGCAACGCCTTTATACGCAACTATCTGGCGGTGAGAAACAGCGCGTACAATTGGCTCGGGTAATGACTCAAATATGGCGTTCAGAAGATGTTTATTCAGACATTGATAGTGAAAGCAAGCAAAACGATCAGCGAGTATTATTGTTGGATGAACCTACATCGTCTTTAGATTTAGGTCATCAGCAACAACTAATGAAAATTATTAGAGGCTTTGCGGATCAAGGAGTTGCTATTGTGATTGTTGCACATGATGTCAATCTAGTCGCTAATCATGCAGATAAAATAGTAGCTTTATCCTGCGGTGAGGTGATGGCTCAAGGATCGCCGGAAGAGGTGATTACCGTCGAGTTAATTAAAAAACTTTACCAAGTCGATGCGAGTGTGATGAAGCACCCGGTAACAAATAAACCCGTTGTCGTTTAACTTTTTAATAAACTTAGACCTTTGCACGGAAGATGATTTTGCTTTCGTGCAAAGGTCTCAAACGCTTAGTAGAAAATAATGAAACATCTAATTCTTGGCGGTGCCCGTAGTGGAAAAAGCCGCTATGCAGAACAGCAAGCGCAGCATTGTGCGGATCAACATCAGCAACAATTATGGTATGTCGCGACAGCTACGCGAGGTGATGGCGAAATGGTGCTGCGAATTCAAGAGCATCAAGTACGCCGAGGAGAGCAATGGCAGTTAATAGAAGAGCCCATCGACTTAGTGTCTCAACTGAATCGTTTGAATAGTGAAGATAATTGCGTGTTAATTGATTGTTTAACACTATGGCTTAGCAATATCTTAATTGCAGAAGAGGCTGGTGAACTTGGTTTGGACTGGGAAAAAATAAAACCATTATTTCTTCAGGCATTAACTTCATGTAAGGCGTCTGTTTTTATGGTAAGCAATGAAGTCGGTTCGGGTATTGTTCCCATGGGTGAATTATCACGGCAGTTTGTAGATGAAAGTGGATGGTTACACCAAGACCTAGCGACCACTTGTGATCAGGTAAGCTTGGTCACGGCAGGTTTGCCCCTTGCGCTTAAGCAATAATATTTTCAAGGTAATAATATGAAGCAATGGTACAACGAGCCTGTCAGTAAAATTGACCAAAATATGCGTCAAAAAGCGCGGGCTTACCAAGCCGTACTCACTAAACCTGTGGGTTCTCTGGGTCAGTTAGAAACTATAGCCGAAGATTTTTGTGCATGGCAATCTACACTCAAGCCTACTCTTAATAATATCAAGGTTGCCGTTTTTGCAGGTGATCATGGTGTTACATCGCAAGGTGTTTCTGCTTTTCCGCAAGCGGTTACCGTGCAAATGATAACTAATTTTTTAGAGGGTGGTGCAGCAATCAGTGTGTTGAGTCGTGACTTGAATGCGAATTTTTCTGTACTCAATATGGGTACTGCGTTCCCTATACCTGACGACTATGCTCAACATCCACAGCTGGTTAATGTTGATATTGCAAAAGGCACATCTGATTTTTCATCTGTGGCGGCGATGACGGAGAATCAGCTCGACTTAGCGTTAAATGCAGGTCGCAACTTTATTATAAAAGATGGTCTTGATGACAGCATAGAAAAAAATGCAGCGGCGGCTGTGGTAAGTACAACTATGTCAAGTACAGCTAAGGCAAGTACAAATACGGCAAGTACAACAAATACTAAAGCAGATTTGTTTGTTGGCGGAGAGATGGGTATAGGGAATACAACATCAGCATCTGCAATTTATGCTGCACTGTTATCTTTGCCTGCAAAAGAGGTTGTTGGTGTCGGTACGGGTGTTGATGCGGAAGGTTTGCTTCGTAAACAGGCCGTTATTGAGAAAGCATTAAAATGTCATAAAGAAAAATTACATGATCCATATGAAATACTTAGGTGTTTGGGCGGGCTAGAAATAGCGGGCCTAGTCGGCAGTTACATTGCTTGTGCTCAAAAAGGGATCCCGGTATTGGTCGATGGTTTTATCTGTACGGCAGCGGCCTTAGTTGCAGTTAAAATGAACCCGAGAGTACGTGATTGGCTTTTATTTTCACATCAATCAGCAGAGGCCGCTCATCATAAGGCCTTACAGTTTTTTCAAGCAGAAGCTCTGCTGAAATTAGGGCTTCGTTTGGGGGAAGGAAGTGGCGCAGCTCTAGCGGTTCCTCTATTGCGCTCAGCTTTATCACTTCACAATAATATGGCCACTTTTGCTGAGGCTAGTGTCAGTGAACAATCATGAGAAGCAAAGAGTCAGTGGCGTTGAAAGTGAAGAGGTCAAAATAACAACGATCGATTTACTTCGACATGGTGAATGTATTGATGGTCAATGTTACCGTGGTTCTACCGACGTTGCCTTAAGTTTTTCTGGTTTCCAAAAAATGGAACAACATATTGCTGCATTTTTAGAGGAGCGGCACGAGCAAAAACCACCGTGGGATAGTATTGTGACTTCACCATTGGTTCGTTGTTTAGATTTTTCAAAAAAATTAGCTCATCAGCATAATATCCCTTTAACTTTGGATGCTGGTTTTAAGGAGATGCACTTTGGAGAATGGGAAGGGCAAAGTATTAAAAGCGTATGGGCGTCTCAACCAAAAGCTGTGGAAGCTTGGGTTGCTAATCCTATTACATCTCCACCACCATCAGGTGAGGCAGTAGATGTTTTTGCTAAGCGAGTGCTTGGTGCTTTTGATGCAGCCATTAGTAATTATATGGGCGAGCACTTTTTACTCGTGTCTCACGGTGGTGTGATGCGAGTATTGCTTGTGCATTGTTTAGGAATGCCTTTGTTAGAATTAAATCGTTTTGATATTCCCTATGCCTGTATTTCTAGAATTCAAGTTGTCACCGATCAGGGTAAAAATTATTACCGTTTACTTATGCACAATGTAGGTGTGGAATGAAGTGGACTAATGTATTTCAAGAGAAATGCCTATTTCCCTTTTTAATGGCCATGTCACTACTGACACGTTTGCCGGCGACCTATTTTTTATCTAAATATACGGCTTCTGGTCAATGGGATAATGAGCAGCAAGGTTTGTCGTCATTATATTACCCTTGTGTGGGTTTTGTATTGGCTTGTTTATTATTTCTATTTTTTTTCCTATTGCCTTTGTCATTTAGCCCTATTATTGCAGCTGCGCTTATCGTGATATTGTGGGTTTTTTTAACGGGTGCATTGCATCTTGACGGTCTTGCAGACTCAGTTGATGCTGCTTTTTTTTCTCATCATCTGATTATTCATCCAAGTCTAGAACTGAATCATGTAAGTGACAATAAGCAAGGCGAATCTAATACTAATGATGTGAACGATAAGAATCATGAAAACATCACTCGTATTCTTGCCGTATTTAAAGACCCAAACGCAGGAGCGATGGCGGTAGTCGCATTAGTCTTGACCTTAATGTTAAAAGTATTATTGGTGTATCAATTAATCGAGCAGTTTAGAGAACTGCTATGGGTGGTGTTGCTTAGTGCTTTGGTGCTGTCTCGTACACTCGTGTTATTACTGATAACGTCGACTCCTTATGTTAGCCCGAATGGGCTTGGTTCTGCTTTAACCCAACACGCCCGTAAAGGGTATGCTTACGTGATTGTGGGCGTGATAACAGTAAGCGTATTTCTATTGTTGCCGTTCTTAACCGCCTTAGCGCTCACACTTTCTATGAGCCTTCTGTTTTTTTTATGGCGGCGTTTTTGGTTAAGGCGTATTGGTGGTTTCGTGGGCGATTGTGCGGGTGCATTAATTGAAATGTCAGAATTACTTGTGCTATTGGTGTTGTATTTTGCTTACTTATAGCCCGTGTAAAGTCTTCAAATGATGATAGCCATTGTTGTTATTCTCGCTTTTGTTTTAGATTATATTTTTGGTGAGCCTAAGCGTTATCATCCTCTTATTGGTTTTGGGTCGCTTGCGAGCCGATGTGAACGAATATGCAATCGATTCTATGAGCTGCCTCAATACCGATTCATATCATTTATCTTAGGTTTATCATCTTGGTTGTTACTGGTGTTAATACCTACGGTCAGTATCACCTTGTTAGTCGCTATACCAGACTCAATACTGTTTCTCTTTTTTGCGGAGACTGTTGTATTAACATTAGCGATAGCGCAAACGAGTTTAAAACAACATGGGCTCGCCATATTGACCCCTTTATTAGTGGGTGATGTAGTGACTGCGCGTCAAGAACTTGCCAAAATAGTCAGCCGTGATACTCAAAATTTACAAGAGCTTGCCGTTCGGCAAGCGACTATTGAATCTATTTTAGAGAATGGTTCTGATGCGATTTTTGCTCCTGTCTTTTGGTATGTTGTCGGCGGTCTACCTGCCATTATTATTTACCGTTTGAGCAACACTTTAGATGCGATGTGGGGGTATAAAACGCTACGTTTTAATTATTTTGGTCGCTTTGCTGCGCGAATGGATGACATTCTAAATTATGTTCCTAGTCGTTTAGTGGCCTTGAGTTATGCTTTATTAGGGGCTACTCGCTCTTCTTTGCACTGCTGGTTTAAGCAGGCTCATCGCTTAGAGAGTCCGAATGCTGGTGTGGTAATGACCGCAGGTGCTGGGGCCCTAGAATTAACTCTCGGTGGTCCATCTCATTACCATGGTGAAATAAAACATAAACCAGAATTTGGCTGTGGTCAGCTCCCGGAAAATAATGATATTTCTCGCAGCTTAAGGCTTGTTAGTAGGACAGCTATGTTGTGGTGTTTACTGCTGTTCGTAGTAGGTTTTTTGACTGCATTTTCAAGCGGAGTTTTTAATAGCAAAGTTTTTAATAGCAGGGTTGCTAATAATGCGGTTAATGGTACCCATAACATTATATTAAATACCTCTTTATTTACTCTATCGCCAAAAGGTGATGTGAATGTCAGCTAGTTCACTTGTACATGGTGGCGATTTAATACGTGCAGAAAAAGAGCTTGGCATCCGCGCCTCTGATTGCTTAGACCTTTCTACAGGCATTAGCCCTTGGGTATACCCCATTGGCGCTATTCCTGAATCTGTTTGGCAAACGTTGCCTTATGACGACTCTGTTTTATTGGCCGCGGCCGCGGTTTATTATTCCTGTCCAAGCAGTGCGATTACCCCTGTTGCGGGCTCTCAAGATGCAATTCGACGATTACCGCGTTTATTAGCAGAGACTCAAACCACTTCAAGAGTTGCGCTACCTTATCTTGCTTATCAAGAGCATAGGCTGGCATGGCAAGCTGCTGGCCATACATGCGTTTTTTACCGAGATTTATCTGAGTTGAAGCACTTGGTTAAGCAGGGGAAAGTAAAGCATGTCGTTATGGTAAACCCTAATAATCCCAGCGCAGAGTTATACCAACCCGAAGATTATGTGTCGATCATCCAGGGACTGCCAGCATCAGGGTATTGTGTGATTGATGAAGCATTTATTGATTTGTATCCTAAGTCGAGTTTTATTCGTTATGCGAATGACCTCGTATGCGCTAATGAGCATGCCCCCAATGCGAATATTATCGTCTTGCGTTCTATGGGTAAATTTTTTGGTTTAGCGGGCTTGCGTTTAGGTTTTGTTTTGGGGAGTGGCTCTTTGGTTGAGCAATTGCGTGATGATATTATGCCTTGGAGTGTGAGTCATCCTGCCTTGTGGGTCGGTGCAAAAGCCTTAGCAGATAGCACTTGGCAATTGGCCCAAATAAAACGGATAAAACAACAACAGCACTATTTATTATCACAATTAAGAGCAGCCTTTCCTGCTTGTGATGTTGCGACGAGGGGTTTGTTTACAACGGTGTTTGGCGATAAAAATGTACTGCTTGATGTTTATTTACGTGCAACTAAAGCCAATATTTTATTGCGTTATGATACGCTGAACGATAATGATGCGTGGTTAAGGTTTGGCTTGCCGGGGCAGGATATGCCTCTATTTCAAGCATTTTTTTCTCAATTTCATAGCGATGATATTTAAAGTGAGTATTAAGTGAATAAGGTAAAACGCTTTTTTATGGTTTTTTTGTGTATTACAAGCACGATTGTTGTCATGTTATTTTCAGTTTTTACGGGCGCTGAAAGTGGTGGTCCTACTTATTCTTATTCTTATTCTGTTATCGATTATACGGATGAAAAAATCGTATTACCCCGTCCCGCAAAACGCATCGTCGCAATGGCGCCACATATTGTTGAAAATGTGTTTTCTGCAGGTGCTGGAGATTTGCTAGTTGGCGTGGTCGATTATTCTAATTACCCTGAAGAGGCTAAAACTATTACGAATGTAGGCGCGATACAGGGTTCGAGTATCGAAGCTATCATAGCTCTGAACCCTGATCTTGTCATTGGTTGGGCATCCGGTCATTCATCTAATCGATATAAAAAACTAAAAGCCTTAGGAATACCCGTTTATCTTGATGAGCCTAAAAAACTGAAGGACGTAGCGAAATCGATTAATGATATTGGTGTTTTAACAGGGCGCGATAGTGCTGCACAAGTAGCAGCAAATGAGTATCTATTCAACTTAGGCAGGTTACAGGAAACTTATAAGGGCAGGGCGGCAGTAGGCGTTCTTTATCAGGTTTGGAATAGCCCACTTCAAACCATTAATAAAGATAGTATTATCTCTGATGTCATTCATTTATGCGGAGGCCGTAATATTTTTGCAGATGCAGCAGTGATTGCACCTAAAATCAGTATTGAGTCTGTGTTGGATAGAAACCCAGATGCAATTGTGGCCAGTGGTATGGGGGAGGAACGTCCCGATTGGTTAGATCAATGGTTGGCGTGGCCCACTATTAATGCGGTAAAACAAAAAAATCTATTCTTTATCCATCCGGATCTATTGCAGCGTCATACGATTAGGTTGTTGCGAGGAGCCCAACAGTTGTGCGATCAATTAGATTTAGTCAGAAGTCGATCTTAAGTTGAACACCCTATAGTAATTCATCTTCATCAAGGAAATTATCCATCACATCATTCAAGCTAGAGCGTAATTTTTCGCGGCTCAGTAGCTTTTTCTGTACTGCCGAGGGTAATTCAGTAAAGAGAATAATGTTTTTGCTAATAAGAAGGTTGATTAAGTCTTCTGTAACACGCGCTATTTCTTTATCAGATTCAGCTAATACATGTTTTGATAGACTCTCTTCTTTTTGAATTGAGAGGAAATGAACAATGTCATTTTCGGTTGCTGCTAAATATTCTGTATG
Organism: Cellvibrionaceae bacterium; assembly: GCA_050633525.1. Taxonomy (GTDB): domain Bacteria; phylum Pseudomonadota; class Gammaproteobacteria; order Pseudomonadales; family Cellvibrionaceae; genus CANLBN01. The sequence goes on along the minus strand of JBOEGR010000018.1, from coordinate 165,319 downwards.
TTGCTCATCCCTTTCTTGTGCTACCGAGTGAATGCTGCGGTCAGCATTACGTTTAATATAAGGCATTATAAGGACCTCGTTCGACAAGTGAGGAGTGGTTAACGATAGCAAATGAAATTAATAAATAGTGACACTTTAAAAGCATAATAAAGGCTTAAGCATTGTATTTATAACAGAGTAGACTAAAATCAGGGTTAGTTAAAACTATTATTATGAATAATCGCTATTTTGGCGAATTGAAATCAATAAAAACCACTTATTATTTGTAGTGTTTCTATTATAGAGTTTCTATGCCTAGTACTGAATTGCCTAATACTAAATTACCGAATAACAAGTTGCCTGATGATGAATCATCCAAGGATGAGTCTTTGCAAGATCAAGCACTCAAGGGCTCACAGGTATCGCCAACAACAGAACAGTGCGATCAGAAGAAACCAGATTCGTTACTAGCTTGTTTATTAATAATGACACGGCTGAAGGATGCTCCTTGTTCGGAGACGTCGCTGGTTGCGGGCCTGCCACTAGTTGATCAACGTTTAAGTCCTGAGTTATTTGTTCGTGCAGCTAGCCGAGCTGGTTTAGAAGCGCGGGTGGTTGAGCGAGAGTTGGATGATATTTCATCAATTGTGTTGCCCGTCGTATTGTTGCTTGAAGAAAATCAAGCGCTTGTCTTAAAGCATGTTGATACCCTTAAAAATACGGCTACTGTAATTGATGCACTTAGTGATAAAGAAAGTAATATCTTATTGTCTGAGCTGAAAAAACAATATTCTGGTTACGCTATTTATGTGAAATCGGAAGAGCGTTTCGAGCAAGTGCAAGATCTCAATACAAAACCTCAAAATGAGCATTGGTTTTGGTCCGTGATGAAATCATCTTGGCGAATATATCGAGATGTATTGCTTGCCTCTTTCTTTATTAACCTTTTTGCTATTGCTACGCCTTTGTTTGTGATGAATGTCTACGACAGAGTTGTACCAAATCAAGCGATAGAAACGCTCTGGGTGCTAGCGATAGGGGTCATTATTGTTTATGTTTTCGATCTTATTTTAAAAGCGCTTAGAGGCTATTTTATCGAAGTTGCGGGTAAAAAATCAGATGTCCTTTTATCCTCTTTTCTATTTGAGCGCGTGTTAGGTTCACGTTTTAGTGAGCGTCCTCAATCGGTAGGCTCGTTTGCAAGCCAGTTTCGTGAGTTTGATACCGTTCGAAATTTTTACACTTCATCGACCATAGCAGCATTGGTTGATATTCCTTTTATTGTGTTATTTCTATTGATTATTTTCTATGTCGGAGGGCCTTTAGTCTGGGTGCCTATTGTTGCATTACCGATTATTCTCATTTACGGCTTGCTTCTACAAAAACCGATTAAAAACGCAGTTGAGCAAACGTTTATGTCCTCAGCGCAAAAGAATGCGACTTTAGTGGAGTCCTTGGTGGGTTTAGAAACAGTAAAAGTACTGGGAGCTGAAGGCTATTTGCAGCGACTATGGGAAAAATCTGTTGGACATATGGCTCATTGGAGTCAGCGTGTAAGAATATTGTCTATGTCGGTGGGCTTATTTTCTGGGCTGATTCAGCAGTTGGCAAGTGTCGTGTTAATTATTGTTGGTGTCTACTTAATCGCCGAGCGAGAACTAACGATGGGTGCCTTGATTGCAAGCTTTATGTTAGCTGGTAGGGCTATGGGGCCCATTGCACAAGTGGCGAGTTTGCTGGTGAGTTATGACCAAACCAAAACAGCTCTAACAGCCTTAGATGGTATCGTTGAAAAAAGCCAAGAACGTAACCCTGAAAAACCATTTATTAAACGCCCTAGCTTTGAAGGTGCTATTCAATTTAATAAAGTGACTTTTCACTATCCAGATGAAAGACAAGCCGCATTAGATAACGTTTCATTTAAAATTGAGCCGGGTGAAAAAGTGGCTATTATCGGTCGCATTGGTTCAGGTAAATCGACGATACAAAAACTGTTGTTGGGTTTGTATCAGCCTAATCAGGGCGGTGTATTGTTTGATGGTATCGATAGCCAGCAAATTGACCCAGCCGATTTGCGTCGACACATTGGCCACGTGCCGCAGGACGTGATTTTGTTTTCGGGATCAGTTAAGTCGAATATTGTCTATGGTTCTCCTCAATCTGATGATGCTGATGTTATTCGTGTTGCTAATTTATCAGGCGTAAAAGAATTTGTTGATCGACACCCGCTCGGTTTTGATCGTCAAGTGGGTGAGCGTGGACAAGCATTGTCGGGTGGGCAGCGCCAGAGTATCGGTATAGCAAGAGCCTTATTGAATTCGCCTTCGATGTGTTTAATGGATGAGCCAACTAATGGTATGGATAATAGTACCGAGTCTTTGGTAAAAGATAATCTACTGAAGGCGCTTGAAGGAAAAACAGTTATTCTCGTAACGCATAAAACATCATTACTGTCTTTAGTCGATCGCGTTATCGTGTTGGATAACGGTAAACTCATTGCCGATGGTGATAAAGAACCCGTATTGGATGCACTTAAAAAGGGGCAGCTACGTGTCGCTCAACCTTAACTCAACAGCTAACAATCAGGCATCAAACCGCATTCCAGAAGAAGATTTATCTTTTGCTTCTTCAGCCGCAGCCGCAGTATTGCATCAATCTCCGCGAGGTGGCCAGCAGTTACTCTGGGCTATTATGGCCTTTATTATTGGGATTGTTGTGTGGGCAGCTTATGCAGATATAGATGAGTTTACGCGCGGTGATGGAAGGGTGATTCCTTCACGCTCGGTACAATTAGTACAGAATTTAGAGGGTGGTATTGTCGCAGAAGTGTTTGTTAGGGAAGGGCAGCTTGTTAAGAGTGGTGAAGTGTTAGTTCGCCTAGATGACATGCGCTTTTCATCTTCCTTGCGTGAAACAGAAGTGAACCAATCGCAGCTGCAAGCCAAGACTGCACGCCTCCAAGCTGAGGCCGAAGGGCAAGTTTTTCCCGAAGAAGAGTTGCTAAAGACCTTACCCGCGAATGAGGTAAAGGCTGAGAAAGACTTGTATCTTGCTCGTCAGCAAGAATTAATATCCAGTAACGATATTATTCGACAGCAAATTACCCAAAAGCAACAAGAGTTATCGGAGTTAAGAGCAAAGTCTAGGCAACTACAGCGCAGTTATCAATTGCTAAAAGATGAATTAGATTTAACGCAGCCTCTCGTTGCACAAGGAGCAGTGTCACAAGTAGAGTTACTAAGGTTAAAAAGGCAAACTAACGATCTTGCCGGCGAACTGCAAGCAGCAAAATTATCGATACCGCGAATCCAATCTTCTCTCGCTGAACTAGAGCAAAAGCTGGCTGCAGCGAGCTCAGCTTTTCGGAGTAAAGCGCAAGCAGAATACAATGATGCCCAAGCCGAACTATCGCGCTTAAATGAATCAAGCCAAGCGATAGTTGATCAGGTAGATCGCCGTTTAGTGAGATCGCCCGTTACGGGTACGATAAAGCAGTTATTTGTAAAAACGCTTGGTGGCGTTGTGCAGCCGGGAATGGATATGATGGCTATTGTGCCTTCTGAAGATAGTTTATTGATCGAAACTCGAATCAGGCCTGCGGATATTGCATTTATGCACCCAGGGCAAAAAGCAGTAGTTAAATTTACTGCTTACGACTTTTCAATTCATGGTGGCCTCGATGGCCAAGTGGTTAATATAAGCCCTGATACTATTTTAGATGATGAGGGTGAGAGTTTTTATTTAGTGCAAATAGAAACTAACTCTTCTTTTTTGGGAAATGATTCAGAAACACTGCCAATTATTCCGGGAATGACAGTAAATGTGGACGTGCTCACAGGAAAGAAAACGGTTTTAGATTATATTCTCAAGCCCATATTAAAGACCAAACAATTAGCGTTAAGGGAAAGATAAAGGATAAAAATATATAAGCTTGGCCACTAATCGGTTTTTTGTCGCCGTTTGTCTCTTGATGTTATCCCTTTAGTGGCGCAAACTAGTCTTAAGTCAATGATTTCCATAATAAATAATTGAAATAAAGATAAAAAAGTTGAGTATACATATTCTTGCTGTTTAAAAAATAATCTACTAAAATCCATCAAAATGTGACGTGCGTCACAAAAAATTGCCGTTAAGGAAGTAATCTATGAAAAAAACGTTCAAGTTGTTAGGTATTTTGGGGGTATCTGCTTCGTGTCTTTTCCTTGGGTCTTTTGCATCTGCACTGACGCTACAGGAAGTGGTAGATCATACTTTGAAAACGAATCCAGAGCTTTTAGCTGCTCGTCAGCAAGTATTAGCGAGAGAAAAGGAAGTCAGAGCGGCAAAAGGGGGCTATTTACCCTCTCTTGATGCAGAGTTAGGCATTGGACGTGAATGGACTGAATCTCCTGCAACTGGAGGTGAAGATGTTGAGTTAACAAGAAGGGAGGCCGCATTACGTCTAAGGCAAATGATTTATGACGGTAGTGCGACGTCTAGTGAAGTGGATAGGCAAAAAGCACGTTATAACAGCGCTCTCTTCGATACCGTGGATACCGAAGAGACTATCTCTCTCAGAGTAGCTGAGGCTTACATCGAAGTAATGCGGCAGTCTGAGCTTTTAGAGTTACTCGAAAGCTCCTTAGATGAACATAAGAATATCTATGATCAGATGGCGTTACGAAGTGATGCTGGAGTGGGTAGTCGCTCCGATTTAGATCAGATAGCCGCTCGGCTTTCTTTGGCAAATAGTAATTTTGTCGCTGGCCAAAATAACTTACAAGATGCCGTTAGTAACTTTTATGGGGTAGTTGGTTATATTCCTGATGTGTCTACCTTAGAGAAACCAGAGGGTGTTTCAGTTCCAAACACCATCGAGGAAGCTATTGCGCAAGCATTTAACAATAATCCTCAACTAAAGTCTGCTGATGCTGATATTGAAGCCGCTGAGGCACAGTACCGAGCCAGTAAGAGCCAGCTTTATCCTACCTTATCATTAGAGGGTGACCGTACTTGGAACGAAGATATTGATGGTATTGAAGGCACTAATGAAGACTGGGTGATTGCACTTCGTCTCCGTTACAACCTTTATAACGGAGGCTCTGATAATGCACGTAAGAAACAGACGGCTTATCTAATAGAGGAAGCAAAGCAAATTCGCTCTACGACCAAGCGACAAGTAGAAGAGGGTATGCGTTTATCTTGGAACGCTTATGAATATACCCAAAAGCAACTCAGCTTTTTGACTACTTATTCTGATTCTGTTGTATCTACGCGAGAGGCTTACCGTAAGCAGTTCAATATTGGTAAGCGTTCTTTATTGGACCTGTTGAATACAGAGAATGAATTACTCGAAGCTAAGAGTAATTATTTAAATGCTAGTTATGACCAGCTTTACTCTCTCTACCGTATTGCACAAGCGGAAGGCGGTCTAGTGAATAAATTGGGTATAAAATAGACAGTTTAATAGCAAAACGGTATTTGTACTTGTGCTTTTTATTTCTAATAATAAGACTAGGGCTTATTAAACATTAAGAGGTAGTTATGGCCGACGGTAACATTCCATTCTCGGGTACGGTATCTTCAACGATTCCAGAAATGTTCACAAAAGTACGTGGCGAGGTGGCAGAGTCTCGTGGTGACGTCACTCTGATACGTGCTTCTGGAGAAGAAGTCGTTGCTGAGCAGGGCACTAAGATTTACCTGAATGATATTCTTAGCAGTCACGATAACAGTGCTGTAGTTGTCATGGTGGGGGACCAAGGGGCATTAACTTTAGGGCAAAACCAGCAGCTGCCTTTTACTGAGGCTTTCTTTGAGCGAGCTGATTCCTTAGAGCAGGTCGCCCCCCTAGGCGATGTAATTAGTGTTGAAGCTTTGGAGCAAGCGATTGCTCAAGGGCAAAGCTTAGAGGATCTATTACCCGCTACAGCGGCTGGCGCTCAAGACAATGAGGATGGCAGTTCATCTAATGTTGTCTTTTATCAAAGAACAGGTGATAGCTTACTTCCTGTTAGTGGTTTTGAAACCTCCACTTTCAATGCTGTCAATGAGATACCCATCAATGAATTTGGGGGTGATTTAGATAGTAATAATCAACTCAATGGCGCTAGTCGCCCACCGGTTGCTCAGCCTTCTTCCGCCTCTGCTGATGAAAATACCGTTATTAACGGCAGTGTTTCAGCGACTGATGATGATGGTACGGTTGTCAGTTATACCTTAGGGGATTCGCCGAGCTTAGGGACATTAAGTTTCAATCCTGATGGTAGCTATACCTTTGATCCCGGGTCAGATTTTGACGCCTTGTCCGAAGGTGATGCCCAGCAAGTGACATTTACTTACACTGCCACCGATAATGATGGCAACGTCAGTGAGCCGGCGACAGTGACCTTAACGATTAACGGTGTCAATGATGACCCCGTTGCCGTTGATGATGCGGTAACAACATTAGAAGATACCCCGCTAGTATCTACTATTGATTTAGATGCTAACGATACTGATATTGATGGCGATGCTTTAAGCGTGACTCCCGGTACGTTTGCAACTACGGCAGGAGGCAGTATTACAGTTGCAGCTGATGGCTCTTACACTTATACACCGCCGATTAATTTCAATGGTATTGATACCGTAGACTATACCGTCGTTGATGGAAATGGCGGGAGTGATACAGGCACCTTAAGTATCACTGTAGACCCTGTGAATGATGCACCAGTTGCAGTTGATGACGCGATTACGGTTACTGAAGACACTCCCTTTACCTCGATAGTAGATCTAGATGCCAACGACACTGATGTCGATGGCGATGCCTTAACTGTGGTGGCGGGGACTTTTCCAACAACCGCCGGTGGCAGTATTACCATCGCGACTGATGGTTCTTATAGTTATACACCGCCATTAAATTATACCGGTGTTGATACTGTTGATTACACTGTGACGGATGGTGCCTTAAGTGATACTGGCACACTAACGATCACAGTGGATCCAGCGAATGATCCCCCCGTGGCCGTCGATGATGCGATTACTGTGACAGAAGACACTCCCTTTACCTCTGTTGTGGATCTGGACGCCAACGATACTGACCTAGACGGTGATGCATTAAGTGTTGTGGCGGGGACATTCCCAACCACCGGTGGCGGAGAAATCGTGATTGCCGCTGATGGTAGCTATACCTACACCCCAGCGCTTAACTTTACGGGTACGGATACGGTGGATTACACCGTAACAGACGGTATTGCGAGTGATGTGGGTACCTTAACTATTACCGTTGATCCAGTGAATGACGCGCCAGTAGCGGTTGATGATGCTATTACGGTGACAGAGGATACTCCCTTTACATCGACTATCGATCTCGATGCTAATGACACCGATGTGGATGGCGATGCCTTAACGGTTGTGGCGGGAACCTTCCCAACCACAGCGGGTGGCAGTATTACCATTGCCGCCGATGGCTCTTATACCTACACCCCTCCGGCCGATTTTAACGGCACGGATAGTGTGGATTACACTGTGACGGATGGTGCCTTAAGTGATACCGGCACACTGACGATCACAGTGGATCCAGCGAATGATCCCCCCGTGGCCGTCGATGATGCGATTACTGTGACAGAAGACACTCCCTTTACCTCTGTTGTGGATCTGGACGCCAACGATACTGACCTAGACGGTGATGCCTTAAGCGTTGTGGCCGGTACATTCCCGACTACAGGAGGTGGAGAAATCGTGATTGCCGCTGATGGTAGCTATACCTACACCCCAGCGCTTAACTTTACGGGTACGGATACGGTGGATTACACCGTAACAGACGGTATTGCGAGTGATGTGGGTACCTTAACTATTACCGTTGATCCAGTGAATGACGCGCCAGTAGCGGTTGATGATGCTATTACGGTGACAGAGGATACTCCCTTTACATCGACTATCGATCTCGATGCCAATGACACCGATGTGGATGGTGATGCTTTAACGGTTGTGGCGGGGACCTTTCCCACTACAGCGGGTGGCAGTATTACCATCGCGGCCGATGGCTCTTATACCTACACCCCTCCGGCCGATTTTAACGGCACGGATAGTGTGGATTACACTGTGACGGATGGTGCCTTAAGTGATACTGGCACATTGACGATCACAGTTGATCCAGTCAATGATGCACCCGTTAATACGGTCCCTGCTGCTCAATCAGTTGATGAAGATACGCCCTTGAGTTTTAGTGGTGTCAATACGATTAGTGTGACAGATGTCGACGGTAATTTGGCCACGACTCAATTGAGTGTTGATGACGGTGTGCTGAATGTCGATTTATCAGGCGGTGCAACAATCAGCGCTGGTGCTAACGATAGTGATACTTTGACTTTAAGTGGTACTGAAGCACAGATCAACGCAGCATTATCTACCTTAACTTACCAAGGTGATTTTAACTTTAATGGTACAGATACTCTTACAGTAGTTTCTACGGATAGTGCGGGTGTACCTTTAAGTGATACAGACACCGTATCAATAGAAGTGGTCTCTGTTCCTGACATTGGCTATGTGCGTATTACGCAATCGACCCCCACCATTGGTGAGGCTGCAGGTACGGTCACTTATACTGTAGAGCTAATGGATGGCCCTAGTGCTAGCGCATCTCCTCTGGTTGTTCCCCCAGGTGAATTGGTCACTGTTCAGTTAGCCTATACAGGTACAGCTACGCCTGATACAGCACCTTCAGGTGTTGATTATGGAGTGACGGGCGGAACTGTTCCAGCCAGTGTGCAAATTACAGCAGGTAACAGCTCAACAACATTTACAGTAACTGCGACAGATGACCTACTTGATGAAGGCAATGAAACTATTATTGTCACCGTTGATAGTGTGATCAATGATAGTGGCGCTATCGAAGGGTTTGGACCTCATGATCAAAACCAAGTGACAACAACCATTATTGATAACGATACGGTTGGTATTGCAAGTGTATCTTCCGATGAAGCTTTAGAAGGTGACAGTTTAGTTCATACGGTAACGCTATCAGCGACTTCCGGTGTAGACGAAGTGTTTGATTTTGTTATTACTCCGACCAATGAAGATTTCTTTGCGACTGATTACGGTACTTTGGTATTTAGTGATGGCGTTACTTTATCAATTACGAGCACTGCTCCTGACGGTACGCTTATTGGTACTGTTACTGTCCCTACTGGTGTAAGTTCATTCACAGTCAGTGTTCCCGCAAATGACGATACCTTTAATGAACAGGTAGAAACTTATAATATTGCTGTTGATAGCGTCAGTGGCTCGGGCACTATTATTGATACCGATTTACCTAGTCTAGCAGATGATTCCGAAACAGTATTTGAGTCTGGTTTACCTGGCGGTAATGAAGAGGGCGACCCCGCTGCTCCTACCTCAGTGACAGGCAATGTCTTTACTAACGATATCGGATTGTCTGATATCGACGTTATTATCGATGTAAATGGTGTAACACCTGACGCTAACGGTGTTATTACCGTAACCTCAACTACTCCAGATGGTTCTGGTGGTACGGTTGATTTGGGTACTTTAGTACTCTATACCGCTGATTTTGGCAGCAATGTAGCGGGTGACTACACCTATACTTTGCTTAATCCGACTTTAGCCAATGATGGTGGCTCTAGCGTCGATGATTCATTTACTTATACTGTTCAGTCTGATGTAGACGGTAGTGGCAATGTGAATAGTATTTCAGCCGATCTCGATATCTCGATTGTTGATGACTTTCCTTTGCCCACTGATGATACAGCGACGACCTTAGAAGATACTGAAGCGACCGGTAATGTACTTGCCAATGATGAGCCAGGATTAACCGATGTAACAGGTTTCACGGTCGCGGGAGATGCGACTAGTTACAGCCCCGGTAGTACGGCTACTATTACTGATGTTGGTACGATACAAATAGAGGCTGATGGTGATTACACCTTTACACCAGCCGCTGATTATTTTGGCCCTGTTCCTACAGTGACTTATACAACCAATAATGGCACTACTGCTGATCTCGACATCTCGGTTACTTCCGTTAATGATGCCCCTGTTATTACCACGACAGACGGTTCTGTCTCGAGTTCAACTGAAACATTGGATCAAGAGTTCACCGGTGATGATATTCCATTGACTCCGGCTTCTGGTCCTGGCGATGCCAATGGCACAGATAATAGTAATCTCACTTTAGTTAGAGCGAGTAATGTTACATTAACTTTTGTATCTGAAAGTGCTGGTTTTTCAAACTCTATTGGTTATTACTTAATAGACCCCAGCGGCAATATTAGTGATGCCAATATTTTGTGGGCAAACAGTAATGATGTTCCCGATGGTGATTCAATATCCTTCACCGATATTCCACCAGGGGAGATAGGCTTCTTTTTGATTCAGAATGGTTATTCATCTGACCCGACTGAAATTGAAGATTCGATGTCAGGAACAGGCTTCGTTCGTTTTGAAGATGGTGCGGGCAACCCTTCCACTTCATCGGACACTGGAGCGGTTTTAGTTTATTACAGTGCAGGTACCGAAGAGAGCCCAATTGGTGCTGGGACCGTGCTTAATAGTACATTCCATGCCTCTTACTCAAACCTTAATCCAGATGGCTTTTCACATACACGTTCGGGGATTGACGCCGGTGATGAAAATGTATTGACGATTGGTTTTGAAGATTTGCCTGGCGGTAGTGCTGACTGGGATTTACAAGATTTTGTTTTCAATGTTGAAATCAACAGCGTGACATATAACGTGTCGGATATAGACCCTCGTTTAACTGTTACTGATGATGGTACTCAACTTGCGTCGGCGACAGTTTCGATTGTGAGCGGTCAAGCAAGTGATGAGCTGGTCATGTCTGATGCAACAGAGGCTTTAGCTGATAGCTACGGTATTAGTTATGCTTATGATGCCGCGACAAGCACTTTAAGTTTGACGGGTGCGGCTGATGTCTCTCAATACCAAGAAGTATTGAATGAGGTACAGTTGGGCAGTGTCGATACTTTAGGTACTGACCCACGTGAAATTGAATATAGTGCTACTGATACTGACGGTTTAACCAGCCTTACAGCAACGGTGAACTTGAATACTGCACCTACGGCTGGAAATGACTTTATTGGTGGGAGTGAAGGTGCTGACACGCTCACGGGCTTAGGCGGTGATGATATTATCTTTGGTAAAGCCGGCTCTGATAATCTATCAGGCGGTACAGGTAGTGATACCTTCCGCTTTGAAACGGGAGATGCAGATGGCTCAACGGATACCATTACAGACTTTACTACCGGTGCTGGAGGCGATATTTTAGATTTCTCTGACTTATTATCAGGCGAATCTGCGACGGCAGCTTCACTAGATAGCTATTTAACAATTAGTTCTGATGGTACTGATACCACTATCGAGATTGATGATAATGGTGCTGCGTCTGGAGGTGGTTCTGGTACAGTCGTACTAGAAGGTGTTGACTTGGCTGCACTTGCGGGTTCAAGTGATAATCAAGTGATGATTGATTATTTGTTAACGAATAATTTAAATGTTGATCCTTAAGCTTACTAAACTAATTTAAAACGGCGGCCTCGTGCCGCCGTTTTTGTTTAGACGTCGGGTGATGTATTCAGTATCATAGGGACTATGAAAAATACATTGATTATATTATTACTATCTAGCTCCATCTTCTTAGTGAATACCTCTTTTGCACTTGAGATTAATAGTCCTTGGATTCAAGGCGGTTTAATCATAGGTCAAACTCAAGCTGAAAACCGTATTCGCTTTTTTAAAAAAGACGTTCGTGTCAATAGCGAAGGCTTTTTTGCCATTGGTTTAGGAAGGGACGTTTCTCCAAAAGTGACACTTGTTGAAATTATGCCTTCGGGCCTTGAAAGAAAATACGTTTTCAATGTTAAGCAGCGCGAATATAGAGAGCAAAGAATAGAAGGTGTGCCTAAGCGCACAGTACAAGTTCCTGAAGAAGCTTTAACGCGTATACGTAAGGAAGGGCGTCTGACTAGAGCAGCTAGGAAAGTTCATTCCACGCGACAAGACTTTTTAAGTGACTTCATCTGGCCAGCAAAAGGTATTATTTCCGGTGTCTATGGTAGTCGACGTGTTTATAATGGCGAGCCTCGCCGTCCTCACTATGGCGTCGATATAGCGGCACCACAAGGGTCTCCTGTCGTGGCTCCTAGCGCAGGTAGAGTGACTTTAGTGCATGATAATATGTATTTCTCTGGTGGTACATTGATCATTGATCATGGGCACGGTGTGTCATCTACCTTTATTCACCTGCATAAAGTACTAGTAAAAGAAGGTGATGAGGTGACTCAGGGGCAATTGATTGCAGAGATAGGCGCCACAGGTCGTGCCACAGGCCCCCACCTTGATTGGAGGATGAATTGGTTTGAGCAGCGCTTAGACCCGCAACTGTTATTTGATAGCCCTCCAGAAAGGCGGTAAATATATTGTATTTGTTACGAATAAAGCCGTTTGGCCATATTATCGATTAAAAAAACGAGATTGCAGAGACATTATGGATAAAAAATTACTCAAGTTATTGGTGTGTCCAGTAACCAAATCACCTTTAAAGTTTGATAGAGACAAGCAAGAGCTGATTTCAGTTGCAAGTGGTTTAGCCTACCCCATTAGAGATGATATTCCGGTGATGTTGGAAAATGAAGCGCGGGCTTTATCAGAAGATGAAAAAGAGCACTGGCGAGATTAACCAAAGGTTCCTATTAGTAAAATAGATTATTTCGACTTCTTTCTGAATTAATAGACATATCTGTGACGGTATAAAAAAACAGACCATAACTAAAAAGGCAAAGTAAAAGCGATGGCTGAAGAGACTATTTTTTCTCGAATTATCAATGGTGATATCCCTTCGGATATCTTATATGAAGATGAGCACTGCATCTGTATCCGAGATATTGCTCCTCAAGCGCCAACACATGTACTTGTAATACCTCGCAAACCGATTCCACGCCTCGTGGATGCTACGCCAGAAGATAAAGCTTTATTGGGACACCTTATGTTATCCGTTGGTGATATTGCTCGACAGCTTGGTGTTGATGGTGCGTTTCGGGTTATCGTTAATAATGGCGCGAATGCTGGCCAGACTGTATTTCATTTACATTTACACATCTTGGCAGGTCAAACCTTTAAAGAGGGCATGGTTTAGCCTCTTTTTGGCATCAAACCACTTATTTTCCCTATTCTCTATTACGGCTATATAGATTGCTAATAGCCTCACGGTGCCCCAGTAGTTTATAATCGCCGCCCACTGATAACGACACTATTGATAGCGACACTATCATTACGACAGCATTACAAGCACATTACGCGAACAATTAGATATTGACGCCCACTAAAAAGCCCTAAACTTATGACCGTATCATCTTCAATCCCTTTTATGAAAAGCGCTGAATTACGCAATGCTTTTCTTAAGTTCTTTGAAACTAAACAGCACAAACGTTTACCGAGCAGCTCTCTAGTACCGGGGAACGACCCTACCTTGCTTTTTACAAATGCGGGCATGGTTCAATTCAAAGATGTGTTTTTGGGTAGTGATCCGCGGGATTATTCACGTGCAACAACATCTCAACGTTGTGTACGTGCTGGTGGTAAACACAACGATCTAGAAAATGTGGGCTATACCGCGCGCCACCATACGTTCTTTGAGATGCTGGGTAATTTTAGTTTTGGTGATTACTTTAAACAAGACGCCATTGTCTATGCTTGGGAATTTTTAACGTCGAAAGAATGGTTAGGTATTCCTAGTGAAAAATTAACTGTGACTGTTTACGAAGATGATGACGAAGCCTACGATATTTGGGCAAAGCAAGTCGGTGTTCCCGTAGAGCGAATTATTCGCATAGGGGATAAGAAGGGAGTTGATGGTAAAACTATAAGGTATCAATCTGATAATTTTTGGGCGATGGGCGATACGGGGCCGTGTGGTCCCTGCACCGAAATCTTTTACGATCATGGTGATGATATTTGGGGTGGCCCGCCAGGTTCTCCTGAAGAAGACGGTGATCGCTTTATAGAAATCTGGAATTTGGTTTTCATGCAGTTTAACCGCAGCGCTAGCGGTGACATGCAAGCTTTGCCCAAGCCCTCTGTCGATACAGGTATGGGTTTAGAAAGAATTGCTGCCATTATGCAAGGTGTCCACAGTAATTACGAAATAGATTTGTTTCAAAATTTATTAGCGGCTGTCGCAGAGGCGACAGGTGCCACTGATAAAGAAGATAAATCCTTGAGAGTGATTGCCGATCATATTCGTTCTTGTAGCTTTTTGATTGTTGATGGTGTTTTACCCTCCAATGAGGGGCGTGGCTATGTATTGAGGCGTATCATTCGCCGTGCCGTTCGCCATGGTCATAAATTGGGGCAAAAAGCCGCTTTTTTTCATCAATTAGTACCTGCCTTAGTGAAAGAAATGGGTGATGCCTATCCAGAGCTAACTAAGCATCAAGATCAAATTGCTAAGGTACTGTTATCCGAAGAGCAACAATTTGAAAAAACCCTTGAAAAAGGGTTGGGTGTGCTTGATAAAGAATTGAGTACCATTACCGGTAAAGAGATATCAGGCAATATTGTTTTTACTCTACATGATACCTATGGTTTCCCTACCGATTTAACCAATGATATTGCTCGAGAGCGTGGTTACAGTCTAGATATGGCGGGCTATGAAAGCGCCATGGCCGAACAACGTGCTCGCGCTAGAGCGGCGGGTAAATTTAAGGTAGATTATTCAGATAATATTGAATTAGCCGGTGAGACAGCATTTGTCGGTTACGATAAACAACAGAATAATTCGACAATAGCAGCACTTTATAAAGACGGAGCTCCTGTCGATCGTTTGCTCGAAGGTGAAGACGGTATTGTGATTCTTGAGCAAACGCCGTTCTATGCCGAATCGGGTGGTCAGGTTGGCGATACAGGTTACCTTTTATCGGGAGATAACCGTTTTGAAGTGAGAGATTGTCAAAAGAGTGGTGATCATCATTTGCATATTGGTCGTGTGTTGAATGGTGCTATTGAAACTGCACATGCTGTCGATGCTGAAGTCGATAATGGCTTAAGGCAGGCGATAGTATTAAATCACTCTGCGACCCATCTAATGCATGCAGCATTGCGTTCGGTATTAGGCGATCATGTCACGCAAAAAGGATCTCTTGTTGATTCTGAAAAACTTCGCTTTGACTTTTCTCATTTCGAAGCGCTTACATCGGGTGAAATCAAATCTATTGAACAGAAAGTGAATGACGAAATTCGTCGTAACACATCTGTTCAGACCGATGTTTGTTCCATGGATGATGCAAAAGAAAAAGGTGCCATGATGTTATTTGGCGAAAAGTATGGCAGTGAAGTCAGAGTGCTCAGTATGGGCGATGGTTTTTCTGTTGAACTGTGTGGCGGTACTCACGTTGAGCGTACCGGAGATATTGGTTTATTCCATATTGTGTCCGAGTCAGGCATTGCCGCCGGTGTACGCCGTATTGAGGCCGTAACAGGAACAAAAGCCCTGCAGGAATTTGATCGTTTACAAACACGCTTAGAGCAAGCGGCTGCCACAATAAAAGCGAATCCATCTAACCTGCTTGATAAGTTAGAACAGCTAGTCATGCAAACAAAGCAGCAAGAAAAGCAATTGGCCGAACTACAATCCAAGATGGCAAGTGCTGCTAGTGGCGATTTGTTAAAGCACGTGAAAGAGGTCGCGGGTATTCCTTTATTGCTTCATTGTGTAGAGGGTGTTGATGGTAAAGTGCTTAGAAAGTTAGCGGAATCACTGAAATCCAAATTTGAGAGTGGGGTCTTTTTATTGGCCGCAATTGAGTCTACTGTTGAATCTGGAAAGGTCGCCCTCATAACGGGTGTGACCAAAGATTTACATGCTCAGTATAAAGCCGGCGACTTAATGCGTATAGTCGCTCCCATAGTAGGGGGTAAAGGCGGGGGTAGGCCTGATATGGCACAAGGTAGCGGTACGCAGCCCGAAAAGCTCGAAGAAGCTTTCAAGGCGACGGAAGTATGGATAAATCAAGCAAATTAGCTTATGACTATTAACATTTGTTCATAGATAGTGTTAAATAGCCGGCCTTCTAGCGTTTGGCGCGAAATTCAACATATCGATAAATACAATTGACAGGAAGAACAGATGAGCCTATTGGTTCAAAAGTACGGTGGTACCTCGGTAGGTACTGTTGAACGTATTCAGGCAGTAGCAGACAAGGTTTCTGCGGCAAGAAAAAATGGCGATGATATGGTCGTTGTGGTGTCTGCTATGAGTGGAGAAACCAATCGTTTGGTGGGCCTAGCATCAGAAATGCAAACTGTGCCCGACCCGCGTGAAATGGATGTGTTACTGTCCACGGGTGAGCAGGTGACCATAGCGTTATTGTGTATGGCCTTAAAAGCTAGAGGTTGTGAGGCGTGTTCATATACGGGCTCCCAAGTTCGCATTGTCACTGACAGTGCTCATACTAAAGCCAGAATACAGTCAATCGATGATCACAATATTCGTTCTGACCTAGATGAAGGTCGAGTCGTCGTCGTCGCCGGTTTTCAAGGCATCGAAGAGTCTGGCAGTATCACTACGCTTGGTAGAGGTGGTTCTGATACCACAGCAGTTGCTTTAGCTGCGGCTCTCAATGCCGACGAATGTCAAATATACACTGATGTCGATGGGGTATACACTACAGACCCTAGAGTGGTAGCCAATGCCCAAAGGTTAGAAAAGATTACCTTTGAAGAAATGTTAGAAATGGCCAGTCTCGGTTCCAAGGTACTACAGATTCGGGCGGTAGAATTTGCGGGTAAATACAATGTCCCTCTACGAGTGCTACACAGTTTCCAAGAAGGCCCCGGTACATTAATTACGCTCGATGAGGAGTTGAATACAATGGAACAACCTGTTGTTTCAGGTATCGCATTTAATCGCGATGAAGCTAAAGTAACGGTACAAGGTATTCCTGATACCCCAGGTGTCGCATCAAAGATACTGGCTCCCGTGGGAGATGCCAATATAGAAGTTGATGTGATTGTTCAGAATGTCGCTGCTGATAATACAACTGATCTAACATTTACGGTCAATCGTAGTGATATGTCTAAAGCCCAGACAGTTTTGGAAAAAGTAGCCGCAGACTTAGGCGCACAGAAAATTGTGACTGATGACAGTATAGCTAAAGTCTCAATAGTGGGTGTAGGAATGCGTTCCCATGCCGGTGTTGCTGCTAACATGTTTAAAACATTGGCAGATGAGAATATCAACATCCAAATGATCACGACATCTGAGATTAAGATTTCAGTGATTGTAGAAGAGCGGTACTTAGAACTAGCGGTTCGCAGTTTACACACAGCATTTGGTTTAGATGCATAGTTTTTGAGCTTTATAGCTTAAACTTGCCTTAAATAAGTGAACGGATAAGACCATACTCGGTCATATTTTAATTGAGTTATATAACAACTACAGGATAAAAAGGAGGCAGTAATGCTTATATTAACACGTCGTATCGGTGAAACACTCATGGTGGGTGACGATGTCACTGTAACCGTTTTGGGTATTAAAGGTAACCAAGTTCGTATTGGTGTTAACGCGCCTAAAGAAATTGCTGTCCATCGTGAAGAAATCTATGAGCGTATTCAACGCGAAAAAGCGCAGACTCAATCTTCTGACGACTAAAGTAAACCATCTTGACTAGTGATTAATCAGAGCCGTTTTGATTTTCTGATTATAACTTTGCATATTCGATATGGCTTTGATAGCACTAAAAAATTAAAGCCTATTCTCCTCTAGTGAAAATCACTGTAATAAATGCATTGCGATACTTTGATTTCGCAGAGAATATGTTATGATGCGCCGCTCATTTTGACAGGCAGATCGTACGATTTACCTTAATGATTCGGAGAGATGGCCGAGTGGCCGAAGGCGCTCCCCTGCTAAGGGAGTATCGGGGAAACCTGATCGAGGGTTCGAATCCCTCTCTCTCCGCCATTTCATTTCTTCCGCTATTTATCGCCCCTAAGTGCTTGAAAGGTAAGGATAAATCAGCGGTTCGAAAGCCTTCATTTCTGATGTATGAGAGGTGGTCTGAAAACACTAGTTTCAGGGTAATCTGCTGATATACATCATTGCCGGAAGCCCAGAGTTTGTAGGGGTTGCGGAGGAAAGAAAGAGCGGTTCGAAAACTTTTATCATAGTCTGGCAAAACACTCCCGCATTTTGCTATTTTTTCGCTCACCACGGCCTTTTCATGCTCCAGCTTACTTAGTTTTTGTTCGTAAGTTGTGATCACAGTGTGATTGTCTGAGTGCATAATACGGTCTAAAAGCTTCTCTATATTTTGATTAAGTTTCTGCAAACTCTTTTTGAGTTCTTGCTTATTTTCCTTTTGATGAGCATTACGGTAAGACCAAAATGTTTTAAAGGTTCTTTCCAAAATAGTGATTAAGTCCTCAGAGGGTGTAAGTCCCTTAAGCAATGAATCAAACTCTTCTTCTATGACTTCACGGCGAATGGATTTACGATAATCACTACAGCCCTTTTTAAAGCACATATAGTATGGGTAGCTTGCATTGCGCCCCTTTGACCAGCACGAGGTCATTGGGTGGTCACAACAGCCACATTTGATAAAGCCTCTTAATATGAAGTCTTGGGAAACATCAGCGCGTACAGGAACTTTCGGCTTACTGTTTAAGCGTTCTTGTATCTTTTGGAATGTTTCAAAGCTGATCAATGGCTCATGATGCCCTTTACGCAGCGAAACATTCCAGCTTGGCATGTCAACATGGCCTGTGTAGACCACTTTATTCAGAAGGTCTGTCACGCGTTGAAAGCGCACTTCACCGCTATTGTCTTTTGGGTAATGGGGTGAAGCATCTAAAAAACGTTTAACCTCACCTTGTGTTTCAAAACGTCCAGAAGCAAAGCCTTCTAAGGCTTCTACAACAACACTGGCAATAGGCTCTTGTCGCACAAGTACCTTACCTCCATGTCCTGCAACCCGGCTATATTTGTATCCCAAAGGCGCTCTAGGTTGAATGAAATAGCCGTTTTGCACCCGCGCCTTCATACGGTTTAAAGTTTGTTCGGCGTTTTTCTGCCGCTGGTGTTGGGATACACTGGCAAGAAGGTTTTCGACCAGAATAGAATCAGAGTCTTCCCCAAATTCTATTGATGGGCTTTCTAGCTTCCCTGATGCAGCACTAATTGCTGTGCGGAGCTGAATGTGGGTTTCGATGTCACGAGCAAGTCGAGAGATATCGTCAATAAGCACAATAATCTTATCGTGTTTGTGTTTTTTAAGATATTGCAACATTTCTTTCATGCCGGGGCGGTCAATAATACTGCCTGTTGTTGCTTCATCTTTAAAAATTTCACAGACCTGATAGCCTTTATGTTTGGCAAAATCTTCACAGCGCGTAATTTGCGAGTTTATTCCGTCGCCCTTTTTCATTTGCGCGGCAGAGGATACACGACAATAAGTAACCGCTTTTTGAATAGAATTAGGCATGTTTTCTCCCTTCTTCTTGGGTGGCGTGGTTATCATTCGCCGCTTGATTTAAACGGCAAGCATCTGATGCTTTCTTTGAATCTACTCGTTTTTTGGGGAAGTGTAAAATCTTTGCAGATTGATAGTCTTTCGCTTGTTGGATGGGGTGTACATTAAAAGCCTCATCCACCATAGCCTCTGCAAAGCTCCATATTGTGCGAATAATAATCTCTTTCTGTTCGGGGCTGATATTGTGGTTTTTGAGTAAGGGTAGGTATTCTTCTATATCTAAATTCATCAAAGTATCTCCTATTTAGTTGAAATAAGAGATGTTTTAACATTAGTAGGTGGGAATTTTGGGAAAGCGCTACTGAAAACTACATTGGGGTGATAAAATTTCAAGCAATATCACAAATAACTAAACATAAATGAATATAAAAACTGATAAATCGCAGTTTTCGTACTGGCATAAGCAATGTATGAGAATGAGGCTAAATTCGTATAAACTAATCTGTGGTTATGGGTGGTTAGGTGTTGCCGAGGATATTATTTGTTCAAAGTCTAATGATTTGAATTTTCCTGAAACCTCAGACGAAGAAGAAGACATCTTAGATGAAAAGGATAGAAAAAATTCAAATAAAAAAGCTTCTCGACCAAAACCAGATACAGGCTGGCCTATCCAAGCCCAAGATTTACTTCGTTTTGTCAATGGAGAAAAAAATAAGGAAACTGGAAAGAGAGAGCCTAGAGGAACAGGTGACGAAAAACTAATTCCTGTATGTGACTTTCTTATTGATTCATTATATTTACCAACAAATTTTTTAGAGCTTAGAGAAAATGAGCTGATATATAATACTATATATTCATTAATTGATTACCTTAACCTTTCCAACAAAGATAACTCAGATATAGAAAGGGTAGACTTATCAGGTGATTATAAGCATGAAGAGAAAAAAGATAAATTATTAACATATACTGAGTTGGAATTTTTTGAATCACCTGATGAATTTTTTTATTCAGTCAGTAAAAAAATAAACTTATATAAATTGCCTCACAAAAAATTAGTCTCATCTAGAGTTTTATCAGGGTGGGCCATATGGACTAATAGAAAGTCAGAGTCGTTGATAGTGTTTTTAAAAAATATTTCCGAGTCAGATAACCAAATTTATTCTGAAAGCCAAAAAGTATTATCAATTTTTGGAATAAAATCAGTATTGGGAAAAATACAAGAAATAGCACTCAATGAATTGTCTGGGGCGCTATTAACCGAAAAAGAAGATGATATTAGATCTTCAGAAAAAATATTTAATTCAATGATTTTTAATAGGTTTTATGAGAAACCTTGCTTTAAATATGACAAAAATGCTAATGTGGTAAGCATTAAAAACGCACAAAAAGACAAAACGAAGACTATGTCTTTTGGTACAGGAAACAGTGCGGCGAATAAATGGAAAAGCTATCAACAAATGGCGCCGTCAGGGAAAGATCAAAAAATGGATGAAGAAGATACAATAAAAAAATTCTTTAAAGCAGCCTATCATGGGCTAGATTGGGAGGTTGCTGAGTGTGTGGATGCTGGTGTTGATATTAACCATGAAGACCCAAAAACTAAGATAAGAGCCATTCATTTAGTTGCTGCTCATAATGCAGTTCCTGCTTTTGAAGTATTAAAGCAATCAAGCAATCTTGAATATTTTGCACCTGATGCAAAAGGTCAATTACCTTCGCATCATGCTTGGGTTTCTGGAAACAATCCTGCCTTGGGTTCATATTTGCAAAAGAAAGAAAAGCAAGAGGCGGAAGTCAAAAATATTGACTATGAAAGTTTTATAAAAAACAACCTGCCAAGTTAGCAATTAAAAATTTTTCTAAAAACCGATAAAAACACATAACGGAATTGTAAACTTTACATTATATCCGAGGCTATTTTTATGTTCTTCACTGTTTCTGATGAGGTTCACGATACAATAGAGTCAATACAGCGCAATTCACTTTTAATATTGGGAGCAGATATAGATCGTATTTTAAAAGAAATATCTGATGATGATGTTGATTTAACTATATCTGCCGATGAACTTCATAAAGAATATGAACGATTTAAACGTAATCCCCACGCATTATTTCCAGAGTATATTTATGACACATCTCTAGAATTTTATAAATTTTCAAGATCTTTTCGCGTTACCAAATATGACAAATCTCCTTTTTTGCAACGGTTCGCTAATATTATTCCATTGTGTCATGAGCTTTATACGGGCGGTGATAACAGCCTTAAAAAAAATATCATAGTTACCACGCTCCCATTTATTAACATGAATGGTATTTGTCTTGATAGAAACAAAGAAGATTCTTCTCATGTTGTCTTTTTAAATGAGGGTTTACTTTCAACAATTCCTATTATTTATCGTCATTTGTTGCCTATATGCGACCCATTATTATTTGCTAATCAAAAAAATGAAGGCGATATTCAACAAGTTATAGACATAATAGGAAATCTCTACTTTTTTAAAGATTCTTATGTTGATTCTAGAGAATCAGGAGATATAGCCAACCCTCATGCAAAAGAAAAATGGTTGTATCAGGCTGCGCTTACTGAACATGTGATGTCTAATCTAGGGAAAGGTTCTAATGACAATAAAAATCAAAATTCAGAGCTAATATTTAAACATCCTTCGGAATATCCATTTAGTGATCAAGTGGCCCAATTTTTGGCTTGCCGAGGTGCATTTGTTTTTTTGTTGGGGCATGAGTTTTCCCATGTTTACGATGACCACTGTCAAATAAAAAATATAGATGATGTAGATTTAAGAAACCCTGATTTTTTAAGTTTTATGCAAAGAACATTTCCTGATGAAATAAAAGAATATAATATGGCGGATTCAAATTACGAAAATTTTCATATCAGCCAGCCTCTGGAAGAAGAAGCTGACACTCATGGTCTGCAATGTGTATTAAAATATTGTGCTGATAATGACTTGGATGATCAGCGAACCACATGCGTTATTGTTGGAGCGATTGCAACCTTTATTGTTATGTCAATACATGAGCAGTTTTCGTGTATACATGACTTTGGTGTGGATAGTGCCAAGCAGTATCTAGAAATTGATCCACTCATTAGAAATATGTTTTTTGTTGGAGAACACCCTGCGCCAGTTACCCGTTTAGAAATGGCGTTAAAGCATGAACATCTTAAAGATTCTGGTGCGCATCAATTCTTGTCAAATATGAATGGTGTTCTTGTGAATATCTGTGATGCTATTTCTAAACATATTCTCAACAATGCTAGTCCTATAGAACAATTTCTTTCCTCTTCAGAGGTTTTAAATGCTGATGCAAGCGAAATCTTTAAAGATTGTTTAACACTTGGGTTGCAAGACTTGTCTGCCAAACACCATTCTCGAATAAAAAGGCACTTTTTTCATAGAAAAGCACCTGTTATTCAGCTATTTGGAGAAAGGTAAGATAAGAGTTATTATTTTGTAAAATAACACTATGATTTTTCTGAAATCAAAAAATATGCTGAGTATTCTTTATGTATTTTACCGTATCTGATTCTCTCCGAGCGACAATAGAGAAGATACAAGAGAAATCTTTTCTAGCGCTTGGAGCTAATATCAATGAAATTGCAGAAAAAAATATTTTAAATACAAATAAAATATTTAAAGAGTCTTATGGTTTACAAGGATTTTATAAAAAATTCAAAAAACAGCCATATATTATAATGCCTGAGCACATTTATGATACATCTTTTGAATCTTTTAAGTTTATGTTATCTTTTCAGGTAACAAAATACGATAACAATAATTTTTTAGGACGCTTCGCAAACATTGTCCCCTTGTGCCATGACTTTTTTACCGATGGCGAAAACAATATTAAGAAAAATGTTGTAGTAACTACATTGCCATTCCTTAATATGAATGGTATCTGTTTTGAGGAAGAGCGAAGCACGTATGTTGTATTTTTAAATGATGGTCTACTTTCAACAATACCTATAATCTATCGGTATTTGTTACCTCTATGTGAGCCAGCATGGTTTACTGGCGGCACACCTCAAAACAATTTTGAAAATGTTTTAGAAACAATAGCAAACCTTTACTTTTTTAAATCTTCGTATCTTGATACTAGAAGTTCCACAAAGATAGCTAGACCGGGTGCATATGAGGACTGGCTTTTTGGCATATGTAATCGACAAGAAGTAGATGCCATATTAAAAAAAAGAAATGGTTCAATTAATAAGCAAGATACTAGTGGCCAATCAGAATTAAAGCATCCTTCTGAGTATCCTTTTAATGATGAAATGGGTAAGTTTCTAGCATGCAGAGGAGCTTTTGTATTTTTGCTAGGCCATGAATTTTCGCATGTATATAATGATCACTGTCGCTATAAATACAAAGAAGGTCTTGATTTACGGGAAAAAAATTTTTTGGATCAAATAAACAAAAAATTTGCGGACGAAATTGCCAAATATGAAGGCGCTGTGTCAAATTATGAAAATTTTCATATCAACCAGCCTCTTGAAGAAGAAGCAGATGCTCATGGGTTACAGTGTGTATTAAAATATTGCGCAGACAATGATCTTGATTCTCAAAAAACAACATGTGTACTTATTGGTGCGGTTGCAACATTTGTTGTCATGTCCATTCACGAGCAATTTTCAGCTATAAACGATTTTGGTAAAGAAAGTGCAACACAATACCTAAAAATTAATCCATTTGTCAGGAATATGTTTTTTTCAGGAGAGCACCCAGCTCCTATTACTCGTCTTGAAATGGCTTTGCAGCATGGGCAGTTTCAAAATTCTTCTATGAAGAAAAATTTACTAGCAATGAACAGTGAAATTGTTCGATTGTGCAGATCAATTTCTGATCATATCCTTGGCAATGCATCTAACATCGAAGAATTTTTATCATCTTCAGAAATGTTAGACAGCGATATTAGACAAATTTTTAGTGACCATGTAGCACTTGGTGCTAACGACCTTTCAGCCAGTCATCACCCTCGAATAAAAAAATATTTTTCATCTCGTGAAAGTAATGTAGTCCAATTATTTAAAAGATAATATTTAATCGTTTATGCTATACCGAGTAAACGATTCCCTCCTTCCGCGATTATTGTCAATCTCTCTTTCCAATAAATGAGTTTTTCGTGAGTCACCAAAGCTAATAGCGGGTGTTACCTTATACAGGTCGACATTACAAGCTATGTATTAATTCATGCTTCATCTTTTAAGAGGCATGAAAATACACCCTAGGCCTAGGGATTTCATCCATTTATGACTGGAGAAATCCTATGAAAACAAAAGATAAAGATCGAGTAATCCAAGCACCATCAATGACAGTGGTAAATAGCACGTCATTTCAGAACCGTTTGGCAATGACGTTGAAAAGCCTGCCAGAGAAGCATTCACGCAGACAGTTTGTGATTGAAGTACCGCGAGCGATTATCAACTTTAAAGGCAAAATCTTGCTGCCTAATGGCTGTGTCTATCCTCGCCTTGAGGTGGATCGCATTATGGGCCATGAAAGTGGTCGCCAGATTTCGATGTTCTTAGAAATGAAAGAGGGTGAGCTGCGCTATAGACCTAAAACCCTCACCTACCCACGCTTACAAGCGCTGTATCTCTATGTGGCTATTAAGTGGCCTCATATCGCTGAACATATTGTGAAATAAAACCTGAAAGCATCAAGAGCTTTTGCTTTTGATGCCTTTTTCTGTTTCCCAAAATTCAAATCAAAAATTATTAAACTTTAAATCACTCAAGCAGCACACCTTGAAGGAGGTCATGATGAGTAAAGCAAAGAACAAAACACAAGAGTTACTGGTGAAGGCAGCGGCTAACGATAACGTCCGTGAACTTGCGCCATCACCCACGCCTGACTTTAATCGCAATATCTTACGCTTTCCCAATCCAGAGCAAGCCGCTGTGATGGTGGGTGAACACGCTGGATTAAATTTTGATATGGCGCAGCCGGAGCAGGAATTGCTCACGCTGGAATTAGCAGAGCTTGATGAAGATATTCTCGCATCAAAGAAATATTCGGTAAAACTGGATGATGATGTAAAAAATACCCCGCAATATATTAAATCTTGCGGTGACAAGGAGGATAAGAATAGTTTTTCTAATTGGGGCAGCTTTGATCAATTCGCTTTTGTGCTTGCCAGTATTGCGTTGATGATCGCTTTGGTGATTTCTGCGGCAAATGTCTATGCCAACCTGATCAATTCGGGTGATCCTATCTATATAGAGCAGCCGTTGATCGCTGTGTTTATTAGTCTACTTGCCCCTGCTGGCAGTATTGCCGTGAAGTTTATCTCCCATTTTTTTGACAGTCCTCGTCATCAAAAACGCTATACCAACGGTATTTTTCTATTAACCGGCCTTTCGTTTTTTGCATGGGTGGTGTTGTTTTCGCTCAACTATTCCGGCGCGACTTCGGGTATGGATTGGGACGATCTAGGTGAGAGCAGTAGTAAAGGTTCAATGCTGGTATTTATTCAGCTTTTTGCTGAAATTCTAGTGGGCGGCGCGTTGTTTTTAGCCGCGCAAGATATTTACAGCAAATATTCACCCGATATTTATGTCGAAAATATCGCCTATCTTAATGCGGTAAAAAAAAGAGATGATCATGCTATTCAGCATGAGTCCTTATGCGAAAAACGTCGATCAAAGCATCTCGCTCTGACCAAACTCAAAGCTGAACGACAGGCATTTATCAACGAAAAAACCGCCGCCTTTGTCGCCGAGCGTTCACGCCTTAATGCCCTTAATCATTTTTAATCTTGGAGAATATTATGAGACTTTTACTATCAATATGTGTTGCTGTTTTTCTGTTTATGTATCTGGAATATGCACCAGCCGCTACACCAACGGGTGCATTAGATCGACCATTGATTATCGGTATCTCGCCTTATCTGGATGAGGCCGAGCATAAGGCACAATCAAAAGCCTTATTGAAATTCCTTACGGGCATGGATGCGGGAGATCGAGCGATGTTGATGGATGCTTATCACTTGGAAG
Source organism: Cellvibrionaceae bacterium (assembly GCA_050633525.1). Classification (GTDB taxonomy): domain Bacteria; phylum Pseudomonadota; class Gammaproteobacteria; order Pseudomonadales; family Cellvibrionaceae; genus CANLBN01. The sequence continues at coordinate 138,871 of JBOEGR010000018.1, read as the reverse complement.
CCTTGGGTGAGTTTATTGTGCCAGAGGGTAAAGCCTATCAGCACCCCAAGGCACGGCTGATGAAAAACAAAGCGGTGGTGGGCAAGTTATTCCAACTGCCACAATCGGTTAAACGTAAAGATACGCAGCCTTTAGTCAAGGGGGCTGTACGCTTGCCGCAATTATTACGCTATGTCGCACAAAATTACGGTATGGGTAAAGAATTGGATGTTGTGGTAATCGGCTCGCCTTTTTATGCCGCGCCAGAGGATAAAGCACATTCAATGGCAGATGGCCTCATTCCCGGTGATGGGCATTTTAAACACTCGCGCAGCATCTCTGTGTTTGGTCTTGCCGATCAAGCAGGTTTACTCAAAGGCGCACGTATTCATTTTGCCTTGGCAGGTGATCACAAAATGCAGAGTGATCCTCATGAACATGCCATTACCCGCTTTTGGCATCTCTATGTCACCCAACAACAAGGCGAGCTGGTTAGCTTTACGGCTGATCGTGAGACGGTGTTTAGAAAGCTAAAACATAATGCACCCGCTATTCAAAACGAGTATCAACTACAAGAGACAGACCGCCTTGAGATGATCCGCTTGCGTCAGCGTGAGCTTAAAAAAGCGATTTATGATCGTCCGCTTTCGCAAGCGACTCTACCGCTAGAACAGCTACAGCAGGCCAGTGCGGTTGAGATCGGCCTAACGTGGGATTGCACCTGTGACCTTGATTTATATGTGCGCCCCTCTGCCAACGCCGAGATCATTTACTTTGGTAAAAGCCGTACTAAGGAGGGGCTGTATTTCAAGGATTTTCGCAAATCACCTTCACAAACCAATGGCTTTGAAATGGTGGAATTAACCACAGAAGTTGATCTTCGCGCTGTGCAGATTGCTGTGAATCTCTATCGCGGTGCTGCGCCCCAAGGCGTACAAGGTGAAATCCGTATTGCCGTGGATGGGCATATTTATGCCAAGGCTTTCACCATTAACGCAGAGTCGGGTAATAAAGGAGCGTATGTGCGCCAAAGCCTCAACGCCAAACGCAGTCAAGCCCCGCAAGTGGTGTTGATTGATCCGCTATCTGTTATCACACACCGCTAAGAGCACAGATAACTATCATGCAAAACGATAAGCCAAATGTCTTTGCGGTAATGATTGGTGCTGGCCTATTTGGTTGGGCCGCGCTCAATATCGGGCCATTAACGGTGATGGGACAGCCACAGCTTCTTCCTATTCTGATTACGTTACTAGCGGTAGTCTGCGTTATTCAGCTTGTCATTATGGCGCTAAATCTATTGGCAAGTTTTGCCGAATGGTTGAGTGCACATACCCCCAGCGGACAGGCTGGAACGTCCCGTTGGGCCGAGATTAAGGATATTCGCCACGAATTATGCAAGAGCAAGCAAGGGCCATTTTGGGGTCGCATGGCCTACGGTAAAAAAGCAGCGCTGTTTTCAGATTATGCCTCCAATGCGCTCACCATTGCCCCGGCAGGTTCGGGCAAAGGCATCTATACCGTTATCAATAACGGGCTATCCATTCGAGAGTCCAAACTCATGCCGGACTTTAAGGGTGAGCTGGCTTGTGTGCTAAAAAAACCGCTGGAAGAGCGCGGTGAAAATGTCATTATTCTTAATCCCGGCGGTTTATGGGCAGAGCAGCTTGGCAAGACGGCCTCATACTCGCCCATTGATATTATTGTGAATGACTTCTATCGCTCCGATGGTTTACATGATGTGACGGACGATCTGCGGGAATTATCCATGCAGCTTTATCCCGAACCGGAAGGTAAGCAAGGTGAAAATACTTATTTTCGTGAAGGCAGCAGACGTTTAATCGCCGATGTCATCTTGCTGCAAGCCATACTAGAAGAAGCTGATGCCACCCTTGCCAGTGTGTCGCTGATGATCGAAGACCGCCAGCAGCTTGAGCGACATCTGCGCTGGATTGTCGGCATCGATCTTGAGGGTAAGCCCTTATCTGAAGGCCCATTACCTATTGAACATACTGAATGGGCAGCACAGTATTCTCCGGCAGATATTGCAGAGTTTGCCGCATTGGTGAGAGCCAAGGCAAATAACAACCTTATTCTTATGCAAGGCGAAGAGAGCCGCACCTTTGATTCCTTTATCTCCGGTGCGCAGCAAGCCCTTGCACCGTTTGCTTTTGGTCGTCTGTCCAAAGCCATGCAGCGCTCAACCTTTAGTATGGATGAGCTAAAAGGCGATACACCGACAACGCTTTTTATCGTTGCTGATTCCAGCCGTATGGAATCCTATAAAGCGTTTGTCGGTTTAATGCAGTGGTGTGCTTTTACGGCAATTAAACGTCACAAAAATAAAGATGTTCCTGTTTATGCGATTATGGATGAAGCCACTAATTACAAAATTCATGGGCTTAAAAGTCTGCTGACTTGGGGGCGTGCTTATGGTTTGCGAGCACATCTTATCTTTCAGGACTTTTCTGCTTTTGAAGATGAATACGGTGAAAAAACGCTGGAAACGCTACTGTCCGAAACGGAAGTAAAACAGTTTTTACCGGGGCAACGCTCACCAAAAACACTAGAAAGAATTGAAAAAATGCTGGGGGAACAAAGTGTCATGCTGCCCGGCGATTCAGAAAAAGAATCCAGTGGAGTGCAAGGTGGCGGCAGGCGCGAAAGCACCAATGAAACCGCTCGCCCCTTAATGAAAGTTGATGAAATTCGACGTACTAAGCATGGCATTTTAATTGTGCGTCAATTACTGCCGATTTTATTTGAACCAATTGCTTATGCCGAAATTAAACCGTGGCGCAATATCGTGGGCATTAACCCGTTCCACAGCAAGCCGTTCCTGAAAAAAATCAAACTCAAATTTTAATCATTTCGCTATCTATTTTTTAACCTTGAGGAGATGTTGTGATGTCAGAGTATCAACCTAATAAAATTCGCCCTTTACGGATTATTGCCATGCTATTTCGGGCCATTGGAAGTTTACTATCTATCTGGCCTTTATTGCTGGTGGCAGTATTTTTTATTTCCCCCACCGGGCCGCATTTGCGTATGCAATATACCTATGAAGAACGCAACCCTTATTACCGCCATTATCTGGATTGTAATTACCTTGGCGCAAAAGGCTTTGTGAAATATAGGGGTGAGTTTAACACTTGCCCCTTTGTTGTGATGATCGACAGACGCATTCACCACTAAATAACCTGCTAACCAATTTTTATTTATGTTACTTACCGGAGTCATATTTTATGAGCGATGATAATAAGACAAACACGGCAGTAAGCCGCAAGCCTGATCTTGGCGCATACGATGTTAATAATGCACCGAATGGCAAAAGCCACTGGAATCAAGTCGGCGCGGCATGGCTGCATAAGGACGGCAAAGGCTTTAACCTCAAGCTGGATAGCATCCCTGTTAATGGTAAAGTCGTACTCAGGGAAATGCGCGATGAGCGAATGCAAGCCTATGAGCAGGAGCAACACGCGAAAAATAATCAACAACAGCAAAACCAAGCTGCACCCACCATGAGTAAAGGCTATGGCTACTCCCGTTAAACGCCGCTCACGGATGAGTGTTGGTACCAGTTATTCTGGACGGCATCCTGATTTAGCCCACGGGATGCCCGTTGCGTTGCGTAAAGCCTCACGGCTCAGTTATCCCTTTAGTAATGCGCATGATCCGTACCTTAAAAAACAACGGGAAGCCATGCAGAAAACCGAAGAGCAGCGCCGCGAAGAAGCAGGCAGTGGTTTGCTGATTGTGCCACTTAACAAACCATTTCCCGTATTAAAACCCAAGTTATCGGGTGAACGATTGAGACAAACATTTAACCGAAATATTTTAAAAGAGCAGCAACGCGATGTCATAGCGTATTTTAAGGAAAAACAGCAGCAGATACGTCATGCAGATAATACAAACGATCAACCGAAAAAAGCACATAACATCCAGCGCTAACAATTAACGTGTCTCTGTTTCCCAGATTTTGGAGTCAGTCACGTTATAGTCTTTTATAGGTTGGCAATTATGCCAGCCGTTTACCCAGAGGAAATCTTTATGACCAATGAAAATACACAGCACTATAATACAGCGTCTAACACGGCTGCGAATACAGAGGGTGGTAGTAGCAGTAACCGCCCTGATTATGTGGCAGTACAATATCGCATGACCCGTATGGGTGATGGATGGAAGCGCCGCAAGTCCAATATCGGTGCAGGTTGGAATACAGATAAAGGTGCAATCTCTGTGCGCTTTTCTGGTGTGCAAGTGATTGACGGTGATTTTTATCTCTATCCTGCCAATGACAATAAAGCCGATAGCAACCAAGCAGCGGCATAAACCATGAAGAGAGGGCCGCTTGCTTTAATCTCAGGCCCTCTCTTTTTTTATTTTCTGATAATAAAAACAACTTTCAATATACCATCGTATTCAAAATACACTTTTTATCCCGTTTTTTCCCAGAACTGTCCACAGACTGTGCTTTACATTGATAGCTTGCAACTGATTGCGTAACGCTAGAGTAAAGGAGAGTATCAATGCAACGAAATATCAAATACCTAATCACAGTCGCCACCTCTGCGGAGTTAATGAATGAGCATTACTACCGCCGCTTATGGATTGCCACTAAAAATATTGGCGTGCTACGCCGTGACTGGCTGGATGAGCTGGCAAATACCTTTCGTGATTATAACGGCATGGTGCTACATCCCTCGGGGGAGCTGTTTGATATGCCCTTTGTGGATGATGTCTTTGGCAATGATCCCGATATGCGGTGGCTGGGGTATTTTATGGCGAGCAACCCATCGGGTAACTATCCGCAATTCCGCACTCGAAAATTAGGGCGACTGCAAATTCTGGATTTGTATTTTAGGATTAAACATCCTGATTTAGCCGATAAGTTTAAGGATTAAATAAACGCAGATATTAAAGGGAAGCATCATGCTTCCCTTTATTTTAATAGTCTAAAAAATCTCACTATCTTCATTTTCTTTTATTTCAATAATATGCTCTAGCGACAAAAGAACACGGTTTAGTTGAAAAATATAAGAATGTAAGGCTAGCCCTAGAATGTGTAAAAAGGGTATTGAATAAGCTAAAGCATACACCCATTCAGATTGCCCAGCCTCTAGCTTACTGAGCATTGCCAATAATGCAAGAATACCGGGTAGCAACCCAACTTTTTCGACTGCTCCTAAAATCAAACCAAGTTTTTTCATTAGCGTGTCTTTTTCAAGCTCAATTTGCGATTTTATAAACCGCAGAGTATCTATCGATTTTTCATTAAAAACAGAAATATATTGAGTATCTGACTCAGTATTTTCTTTGATATTTAAGATCATACGTTTAAATGGATTTTTGAAAAAACGGATGATGTCTTTTCGATGTGAAATAATCTCACAGAAGGGTAACGCTAAAATGCCCACGTAAACTAACACAAGCAATAATAAAGCAGCGACATTAAGTATATCGGATTGAATTGTGAGCTTGTTTGTCATACCTACAGTAGTTGCTAATACCAGCGGTACTCCAACTCCCCAAATATATAGTCGATTCATTCGCTGGTTAGACAATTCATTTTTCTGCTTGACAGCAGCTCGTTCCTTTTCATTCAAATGAACAATAGATTGAAAAATTGACTCTATCTCTTCACTCTTCATAGTTTTTGTGTTCCGGCTTGTTCTATTGACAATGATTTATAAGACAATGCTATCAATTATCCACGTTGATGTATGCAGCTAGACCAACCCATGTTCCGCAAATGAATAGCTGTTATCCCCGCCGATAATAATATGATCCAGCACTCGCACATCAATGAGGTTTAGCGCGTCAACAAGGTGCTGTGTAATATCTCTATCCGCATGACTGGGATCACTATTGCCGGATGGGTGGTTGTGGCTAAGGATGACCGCAGCCGCATTAAACTGTAAAGTCGCCTTGACCACTTCACGAGGATAGATAGCCGCACTGTCGATTGTGCCGCGAGATAATTCTTCTGTTTGAATTAACTCATGCCTTTGGTTGAGAAACATGACACGAAAAGACTCATGTTCTAACCCTGCATATTGAAGTTTTAAATAATTAACCGTATCGGTGGCGGCGTTAGCGGTATGTTCGGGTATTTGTAGGCGGCTTTCGAGTATGGCAAGGGCTTGGTTGATAATCTCCTGATCTGACATTTCCTTATCTTTCTGAGTTTGGTGTTGAGCAATGTCATTGTTGTACACCAGCCACGCGCCATTTCCGGGAAACACCAAAAGCGCGGCGTAAAAATCCACTTATTATAAAGCTCAGTAACTATTATTCTATGGTGATCATAATAACCATCGTGCCAGTACAATAGTGTCAAGGTTTCTGCTCATAAATTAGACCTGCGTGACCCTCTGCACCGAGGCATCCCGCCCTATGATCCTTAGCTGCACCGATCCAGAATATTGTCATACAAACCTCATTTTTTCCTGAACCTGCTCTGCATTAGGGGCGGCAAGATGTGTGCTGCTGTAATACGCAGCACCATCTTGGCAAGGGAGATCATTGCATTCTCCCGTTGCATCCCTCTGGCGGTGGTTCAGTTTGGCATCGAGCCAGACATGAACCAATCAAACGTATCGCCGTTTAAGATCACTCGCAGGGTTTAGGAGAGTTGCCTTCTCCTACCTGCACCACACCATGCATAATCTGATAGCTGATTAATCACTAATCAGGGCTTTCATGCCCCGACACCCTGACCAGTTTGGAGATATGACCTCTCCATCTGGACTAAACCATGTAGCAAAGGGGGATATTTGCTCCCCCTTATGCAATCCCCTCAATAATTCCATTAAGGCCAACCCTGCGCGGATTGGATGCCGTAAGCTGATCACAGCTTAATCATGACCACTGTTTCGCCAGTGGACGACGACCAAGGAAAGCCCTTGGAGACTGTAAATGTTTACATTACCAAATGGCACGCTATTCAGCACAATTGTTTGGTAGTATAGGTCTATGTGGTTAAAGCAAAAATTGTTGATATATTAGAGTGGCAAGATAGAAACCTAAAAACGATAAGGGGATCATTATAATGTCGATAGACTTTTCCGATATGCTGGACGGTGATGATGAAGTTGTCCTGCATCCGCGTGACATTTTTTTTACATTAAATCGTAAATCAAATTTCTCTTTCCCTCGTGATATTCAAACAGAAGTTCTTAATAGTTGGTTTGACTGTAGAGATAATCAGGATAATGTCATCAAGCTAAATGTAGGAAGTGGTAAAACCCTTGTTGGGCTTCTTCTTTTACAAAGTTCTCTTAATGAAGGCAAAGGCCCAGCTCTTTTTGTAGCGCCAGACAAGCAGTTAGCAAGACAAGTAATGTTGGAAGCTCAAGCGCTTGGCATAGATGTTACTGATGATCCACGCGATCCAGATTACGCTGCTGGAGAAAAGATCTGTGTTATAAATATATATAAGCTTTTTAATGGAAAGTCTGTCTTTGGGGTAGGTTCAAGTCAGATTAATATCGGAACCCTTGTTGTTGATGATGCGCATGCTTGTATTTCAACAATTACTGACCAATTTAGAATAAGTCTTCGTAACACTCATGAAGCGTATCATGGAATATTCAGTGCTCTTGCAGAGGATTTGAAAGGGTATAACCCAGCACGTTTTTTAGATATTGAAGCCGGAGACCCGCGTAGTTATATTGAAGTACCATTTTGGGCTTGGGAAGAAAGACTGCCTCAAATCCTTCAGATTTTACACCAGCATAAACAAGATGAAGAGCTTCAGTTCACCTTTCCTTTTTTAGCGGAGATTTTAAGTCAATGCCGTTGTGTAATTGGTGGGCAACGTCTTGAAATAGAACCTCACTTTCCGGCAACAGATACAATCCAGTCATTCCGTCGAGCAACCCGTCGAATTTATATGACGGCAACATTGGCGGACGATAGTGTGATTGTTACTCACTTTGGTGCAAATCCAGATTCTTTAGCTAAGCCAATAGTGCCATCATCGTCTCAATCAATGGGTGAGCGGATGATACTTATGCCGCATGAGTTAAACTCTGATATAACAACTGTTGATATTAAGGGCTTGTTATCTGAATTATCAAAGCAAGTTAATGTATTAGTGATTGTTCCTTCAGAGTCAGCCGCAGATGAATGGAATAATGCTGATCAAGTTTTGATTAATGATGCTGTTGCAGGCGGTATCGACAGAATGCGCAATGAGCATGTAGGGCTTACCATTTTAATTAACAGATACGATGGTATTGACCTACCCGGTGGTGCTTGCCGAGTCCTTGTGATCGCTGATTTACCGGAGGTCAGTTCTTACACCGATATGGTAGATAGTGAAGTATTAAGTGGTACTACCATGAATTTGCGCAGACAAATCGAACGTATAGAACAAGGAATGGGGCGTGGCGTAAGGTCAAATGAAGACTATTGTGCTGTGCTTTTAATGGGAGCGAAGCTTACGAGTAGGCTTAGGTCACCGGAAGGACAAGAGATGTTGACCCCAGCTACTAAAGCCCAGCTTGAGCTTTCCCGTCAAATTGCTAAGAGGCTCAATAAGCCATCACTGGACGATATTAAAAGTGTTATTCTTCAATGTCTCAGCCGTGACCCAAACTGGATAAAGGTCAGTAAAAAGGCGCTCCTTAATTTAGAAGCTGATGATGAACTAAGGCTTGATGAAGGCAAGCTTGCTATTCGTGCAGCATTTGATTTTTCTCGCGCTAATCAACACGATAATGCACTTGTAGTACTTGATACAGCGATCAATTCTGTCAAAGATACACCTATTAAAGCGTGGTTATTATCCCGGAAAGCAGCGTTTCAACATCACATTGACGCTCAAGGTGCACAAAAAACATTAATGGTAGCCCACGGAATGGAACCAGGAGTTACCAAACCGATGACTGGTACAAAATATAAAATACTAAAACCATCAACAGGCCAGCAAGCAGCTTCTCTTGTTGATATCCATAGACAGAAATTCCTTGATAGTACCCAAATGAAATTATTTGCAGACGGGCTTTGTAGTGATCTTCAATTCCTACCTGATACATCGAATACATTTGAAGCGGCAGTCAATGATCTCGCATGGTTTCTTGGGATCAAGGGACAAAGACCCGAAAAAGATTATCGGGAAGGGCCGGATAACCTTTGGGCTTTGCAAAATGGCCATTTTCTTATTATTGAATGCAAAAATGGGTGCACAACAGAGAATGGAATATCAAAGGCTAATGCAGGCCAGCTTGGTCAATCAAGGGACTGGTTTGCGAAACGATACCCAGTATCCGCATCTACACCTATTATGATTCATCCAGAGCATGTGCTTGGACAAGGGGCAAGCCCCATTGATGGAATGCGTGTGATTAATATGATTGGTTTAGAAAAGCTTCGTGAAAATCTGCGAAACTTTTCTAAACAACTTGTTGACCCTGATGTTGCAGAAAATATTTCCGAAGTGGCTAAACGCCTAGGACAGTTTGGTTTAAATAATGATGCATTTGTTGATACATTTTCTATTCCTGTGAAATAAATAAATTTAAACAATAGATATTGCCAGTAATAAAATACATTGAATGAAGATCGCTCTGTTGAGATATGAAATCCTTACTTTGATACCCCAGCAGGATATCAATCGACGCTTCCGTTCTTTAACTTTGAATTAGGAAAATAGAGTGAAAAAAAAAGGTAAAGTGAATAAAGGGCTATCACCCTCTGAGTTTATGAGAGATTTACGCCCAGAATGTTACTCTGATACCGATGATAGAGTTGCTTACCACTTAGAATCAGCCGTTTTTGAGCACTATTTAGAATCCATAACGCCTCATAACCTTACTCATGAATTTGAAGTTTTTTGTAGGAAGCTTTGCGAGAGAGTTATTTGCCCAAATTTACGCCCACAAAGCGGGCCTGATGGTGGTGGAGATAGCAAAGCGGATACAGAAACCTTTACCGTAGCTTCTGACATTTCAACACTTTATATCGGCAAACCAAATTCTGATACTGAAAGATGGGCATTCCTCATAAGCGCACAGAAAACTTGGACGAAAAAAGTCAAATCTGACGTAGAGGGGCTAATTCAAACTGGTAGAACCTATAACCATATAACTTTCATTACAAGTCGGTTTACTAGGTCAAAAGATCGTAGTCGTATAGAACAAGAGCTTAAGGATAAATTTGGTGTCCCTGTAGAAATTCTAGATCGGTCATGGATTGTCAATGAAGTGATAGATAAAGATCGCCGTGATATTGCTTTTAACTATTTACATGTTGGTGAAGCAAAAAGCGACCCGTTAAGACTAGGGCCTGATGATTATTCCCGAACTAGGCAATTAGCAGATATAGAGAAGTCAATCGAAGACCCGGATATGTATATAGGAATGGAGCAGCAGCGCGTAACCGAAGCATTGGTTGCTGCAAAACTATCAAGGAATTTAGAGCGCCCAAGAACAGAAACTGACGGTAGATTTCTTAGAGCAGTAAGATTGGCAGATGCTGATGGCGTATACAAACAGCAACTTGAAGCCAGATATGATCATATTTGGACAGCTTTTTGGTGGTTTGATGATATAGAATTTTTGTGTAACTCATACGATAGCTTTAAGGATTTCGCAATCAGATCAGATCAGGCAAAAAACTTAGGGCTTCTGTGCAACATCCATGCATTACTTTTTAATTCTATAATTCACAAACATCTTTCAAGAGAAAATAGTCAATTTGACGCACGAACTCATGAGCTAAAGCAGATACTTAAAAAAGTTGCTGATGATATAGATAATCCTAATAATTCATTAGAAGCTAGAACATCAATTGCCATTATTCAAATGCATGAGCTTTTTCTGGATGACAAGAAAGGTGAATTTGAAGAAATATGGTTAGAATTTTCTTTGATTTTAGAAGCTGCAAAAGGGTTAGGTGAGTATAGAGCGGAAAACCTAATACAAATGATCGACGTTGCTGGTCTTATAGCCAGTAATGATCCCGCATACAAAAAGTTAGTTGAACAAGTCGCTGATTTTGTAATAGAGAGAACAGGTGAAGTAGAAGGTGCTCTTGTTCTTTTGAAGCAGGCACAGAAGTTAGACTTTTCAGAAAATTTAGAAATAATTAAGTTATTAGGCAAAGCTGCATTATTGCTTTCTAAAGAAGAGTGTAGCGATGACCTGATTGAAGCGTTAAAATTGTTAACCCTCTCGTACAAGAGCGCAGGGCTACTATGGGCTGCTAGAGCGAGCTGTCTTTCACTAATCACTGCCTTAACAATTGAAGGTGAAGAGAATAACGAAATCTCTCCGGTAATTATGCCTGTAATGAAGCTATGGGCATGGATTTCCTTAGAGTTAGGACACTTGCCTGATTTTTTAATGGCAAGACAACTACTAGGGCACTTTGCCCTAACCATTCCTTTGAGTGATGAATCAAAGACTAACATAGAGGAATGGTTGATAGAATTGGATGCGGGTATAAGTAGTTGGTTTCTTAATATGGATGTCCAAACTCTTCATAAACTTGTAACTCTACCTGATATTCTAGAAGCATTAGGTATGTTTACCTCCCGCTCTGGCCTTTTACGTGCATTTGGATACTCAATAGACTTTATAAAGTCAGATGAAGGGTTTCCTGAAACTGAGCCTAATAAAGATATAGAAAAATTCTTCTCGTTACTAGCTAGTCAACCAGTAGCTACTGCATTGAATCGATCTTTAATTCTAAATGAGGGAAAAGAAATATTTAGAACTAAAATTCTTGGTATGACTATCGAAGTATGTTTTGAGAGTAGCCACATATCAATAATTTTGGCTGAGGTTGTTCTTGGCTGTTTAGAAGCTTTTTTCTCGACAACTTTAGAAAAAAGTATAGCGCCTCATACCGAGTCCTTGATCATAACAATAATCGAAAGTGATACAGTTTCCTTTCCTTCCCTTGATATTGACAAATATGAAATGAAGGCCCAGTTGAAATGGCCGATATCTCTGATGCCTAATTCATATAAACATCAACAAACTATAGGTTCATTTATTACTGAAATTTGCCATAAAACACTATGTGCAACCTGTTTTGTAAATGATATGGATAGGTTGTTTTCTGGGTTATACGAAAATGAAGCAGTTCATTACCGTATAACTATGGCTATGTTAATAACAAATAGCCGAAATCGCCTAACTAAAAGTGATTTTTCTACCCTTAATGATTGGCAAGATTTTGCAAGTAAGCAATATGAAGTTTTCGATAACCGACAAGAAATTCAAAAAATAGAGCTTCCCAATCAAGATTCGGAAACAAGAGAAGAAGGTCGTACTAGCCTTTCTCATATCAATAATCACCGTGATTTGAATATTAATTCTGTCATTGATCTCCATTGTTGGAATGAAGCTCGATGGCAAGGTGTGGCATTTGCTCAGTATCCGTCAGGCCCTCCAATTTTAGCTTTTGCTTTTCATGATGAAAAAGGCGCTAGAAAAATCTTCACAAGATGGAAAGAAAGATTTGGATCTATCGATGCAAATGAAGAAATATATTTATCTGTAGTTAAAAAGCTAACCGATGAAAACCCAAATTATTACTATTTTTTAGTAACGTCAAACCCATCTAATAGAGAGTTTTTAGGGCAAGATGAAGTCACTTCTTCTCCAATCCGCTTTACGATGATGACACCAAAAGATGGAGTTAATTTAGAACGATTTCTTCGTGACTATCAACAGCATCAAAAATTCCTTTTGATGCCCGCAGTATTGAGAGGTACAGAATTTCCTAAATTAATTTCGGAACTAGCTATTGAGAAGAAGAATCTTGAAGTGAAATATGCTAAAAATATTAAATCCCAAGATGTAGAGAGCGCTGTCTTTGGTAGGTATTCTTAAGTTTTCTCTATTTTATTGCTTAAAATTCTCTTCTATCCTTTACGGACATTACCCTAATGCCTGCCGCGCTCCGCTTGCCATTTATCACAGCGTATAAATACGCACTTTAAAAACTTTACCTTGCTTAGGGCGCTGCCCTCAGCGCGTATCAAAATATCCCCCAATCTTCCGCATTCCCGCTGGTCATTTGTGCAGCCCGGGCGGTTCCCCCTGTTTTGACACTTGCACACCCGGACTTCGCCAGTCGGACAGAGTTTCATGCGCGGCGTTCAAGACGCTTCGCTTAAAACCCTTAAACCGATTTAAAGAAAGGTGACGACCATGAACTTGATAGAAATAATTTTTGAAGAAATGTGGAGCGATGATGCAAACAGAGATAAGCAAAGTGATTTGCTCAAAAAACGATACAAGCAGGCAACAGACAAAGAGAAAAATGCTATAGATGATACGCTGGTCTGTCTATGCGGCTGGTCTCTTAACACCCTTATTATCAATGCAAAGGGAGAGTAAGAGCCATGAATATTAAAGACGCAGCTCGATTATTAAACCTTACTGGAACAGTAACACCAGCCGAGATTAAAAAAGCCTACCGATTAGCCGCCCAAAAATATCACCCCGATAAGAATCCCGCAGGGGCCGATATGATGAAAATGATTAATGAAGCTTATGCGGTGTTAAAAGATTATAGTGGCGAGATTCCAGCAAGTGACCATCAAAGCGATAATAGCGAAGGAGAACAGAATTATTCCGAAGCCGTGAACGAAGTCCTCAATAAAATCATTAGTCTTGAGGGCTTGGATATAGAAATTTGTGGGGCTTGGGTGTGGGTATCCGGTGAAACAAAACGCCATAAGGAGATTTTAAAAGAAGCTGGTTTTAAATACGCCTCAAAGAAAAAGCAGTGGTATTTTCGTCCTGATGATTGGAGAAGTTCCAGCCGTGGCAGTTTAAGCATGGATGAAATCCGCGATAAATACGGCAGCAGTAAACCCCATACGCGCCGTGATTATCAGCTTAAACATGCCAAAGCATAGGGGGTAGTGATGAATTATGACGATCTTTTAAAGTTGGCAGCATACATAGCGCATTATATGCCTGACGGGTGGCGGGTTGACCGCCGCCCCGTTGATACTGACAAGCAGTATCAAGGAGTACGTATTCTTGGCGATCATTACAAAGCCATAAGGCTTTATCAAAGTTATAGAAGTAAAGGCAAAGTCACGATTAGCGGTGAATGCCCTGATTATGGCTTGAGCTGGCAGCAGCAGCGCCATGCGTATCTGCCATCTTCCAGTCCCTCGATTAATGTTTCACCCACTCGAAACCCGCGCCATATTGCCGCAGATATTCAGAGGCGATTATTACCGGACTATGAAAAAATGCTGGTTAAAGCCGAAGAAGCAGCGCAGCGATATAAAGATAGGATTGAGCAAATAGAACAGGTGGAACATGTTTTGCGCTGTGTTATGCCAGATTTACGGGATTATCACGATAACCGCCACAGCACCAGCCGCACCTATCATATTTACAGACCAGAAGAAGGCAGCAATTATCGCAGCGGTAAAATAGAAACAAATGGCTATGGTAGTTTATCTTGTGATCTCAAACTATCTGATGTGTCGATTGATACTGCAATCAAAATTATGGCACTGTTACAGGAAACATCAAAAAATCATTAAAAGCATTATATTTTTTATTAACCAATCATTAAGATTCTTTCTATAAATTGTATGTAAACGTGATAAGCAACTGCTGCGCGTAAATATTGGGCGGCAGGGACAACAGGGTCAGCCATGCGCTATTGAGGATATTAAATGTCAAGGAATGGACATTACCACTGTATTAATCAAAGCAAGATTAAATACCTTAATCTTGCTTCCTGCTTTACTGTAGTAAAGCGCGGCGCACCCGTAAATGAGGTGCGCGATGGGTAGTTATTTATCCGATGATTTTATAAACGCAGCCTATACCTTAGAGAAATCCAAAATCTTAGACTGGCAGATGCAGGCTAAATCTGTGGCGGTTGGCAATCTCACCGAAGATCAAGTCTCCAGCGTTTTATCAGTCGCACAAGCCGACCTTTTACAAAAACGCAATGCAGAAAATACCAACAAAGACAGCGCCACAAAAGATGCGCTGCTCTTCGCACTCATTCAGCAGATCAACGACCTTAATCAAGACATTGAACATATGGAAGCCGCGTTCACTGCTAAATACGGCGATGCATGGCGCGAAGAATTAGCACTTAAAATTCTGGATGAAGATATGATCCCTGAGCGCAAACAAGGTGAAACGATAGAGGCTTATCGTGAGCGTTTGGAAGAATTATTAGTGGATGAACTGCTCAACGATGATGGCAGTATCAAGGATCAATATAAAAATGATCCTGAGTTAAAAGATTATGCGCAGTGGGCGCAAAAAATTTATAATCGTGATGCAGCGCAAGTGATCGCCAACGATCTTAAAAAACCTGCTATTACCGCTGCTCAAACGCAAGTGCTGTTAGAAAAAATGGAAGAAGCTGCTAATTCAGAGCAAAATATCTTTACCGCCAGAGCGCTAGAGGGGCATGAAACGCAAAAAACAGCCGTCTTGGATGTTGATGATCAGCTACATGATGAAAAATTTCAGAATGATAGATCTAATTTTACCCAAGATTTTTTAAAACCTATTGGATAGGCAGTGTTGCCGGGTTTTTATTCTTTGCTCGCCTTGCAACACTTCCAACTTCTTTTCTAACATTGCCGATATCGAATGGGCCTTCCGTCCCACCTCTGACATGCAAATACATACCTGATGCTGGAGTATCATTTTGTTCAAAAAAGAATTTTATCTGACCAATGCCATAATGCTTAAAATCATTGCTCAAAACCATTTTAATTTGATCATCTGTTACGGCGGATTTCGTCCCCATGCGAACAGAGATCGCAACACCAAAAGGATTATTCTCCGACCATTCGCTGCCCGCTATTCCAACACAAGTCGCATACTTGCAGTTCTTGATATAGTCCGGCGTGGCATCAAAGGTTTTTTGCTCACCCAATGAGATTCTAGCCACACGTCCGGCGGCTTTAGCGCGGATCACGCGATTATCGATATTATATTGCGCCGTTTTAAATGCCATCGGGCCAAGCACAATATCATCAAAGGCATAGGAAATTTTGATGCCCGGATCATTGGAATAATAAGTAAAAGATTGTCCCGGCACATCACGGCGGTTGATCACATGAACAAACTCTTCACCCACCATATCAGGCGCAATATCATTGCCCGCCCCATACTCCACAATCACCGCGATACCGTCAGTATCCGCGATAAAATCCCGCGCTTGCGCCTTCGCATTATCCAATGAATCCGCTTGCATACCGATAGTTTCAGCCTGTGCAAAACTAGGCCCAAAGCCCAAGAAAACACTTGCTAAAACCGCCCCGAACAGGCACTTAAAAAACGTACGTTTTTGCTAGTCTTTGCATTCACATTTTTTGCAAGGGTGCCAAAAACGGTAAGTCACTGATTTTAAAGTAAAAGAGGTTTTGCCAAATGATTGAATTTTACGATGACAAAAAACGTACGTTTTTGTCTACACTACACACCTTCATCAACGCATTGATATTGCATGATAATTCACGTTTTGGAGGTTGCTAAAACATGACAAGAATTGGCTATGTCCGCACCTCAAAAAACAAGCAATACACAGATCGTCAGATTAACGAGCTTAAAAATAAATGCGACAAAATCTGTGTTGAGGATGGTGTATCGGCGCGGAGCAAAGATCGTCCGGTCTTTCGGCAAGTTATGGCGCAGCTTAAAGCTGGAGATACGCTTGTTGTTATCGCTTATGATCGCGCTTTCCGCGATGTTGTGGAAGGCTTAAGCTCACTGGATGAGCTAACCAGCATAGGCGTAGCGTTTGAATCCATCACGCAGCGCTTTGATCCCACCACGCCCGATGGGCGCTTGTTTTATACCATTACTTTAGCAATGGCAGAGTGGGAAGTTGGCAATTTGGCGCTTAGGACTATTCACGGTCTCAAGGCTGCGGTATTGCGCGGCTCTAAACTTGGCAGACCGCGAAAAGTAAAAAAGGCAAAGACAGAAAAAAGGCCAAAAATAAGGAAAGCAGCATCATGACGATAGACCGCCACAAAATAGAATTTTACCGCCGTTACTTCGTCCATTATTGCGCGATGATTGCACGCTCGGCGCAGGATGATGAAACCATTATTGATCTCATTAATGGCAAAGGGGAAAGTGAAATCTATAGCGAACTACAAAAGGTCATCGATGTGGATTGGCGTTATTTTTATGGGAGGCGCGAATGAGTATTTATGGTGAGTATATTGTTCCCCTTGATCAATGTGGCAGGTTTGCAATGCCTAAAAAACTCCGCGCTACACTGCCAGAAATGTTGCTAGCAACGATTGATATTGCACTACCTTGCATCAAAGTTTTTAGCGAAACTGCATGGGAAAATATCGAGCAGCACTTCATCGATCATTGCACGAATATGGCTTATAAACGAAGGTGGATGCGTTTCATGCTGGGCTTTATGCACCAGATTCATAACGACGATAATAAAATTATGCTGCCGCCTGAACTCTGTCAAAAAACCAAGCTCAACCGCCACGCCCACATCATCACAAAACCTCACCACCTCGAAATCTGGAATCCACAAATTTATGAGAGGCATCTAAACACTATTGACATCCGACCCGTAAAAGCAGGAGATCAATATGCACTCTAAAATAAATGCCACGTCTGGCACGACATTCAACATAAAAACGATAACATGCCGCTTTAACACAGACCAAGCGCCTAACCCGCAGCTAGCAATGCGTTATAGCACTGGGAATTTATTTTCCTGCTGTGATATATTCGGCACTTCCAACCAATAAACCGACAGGTAAGTTAATTTATGAGCATATTCATACAGCATCCAGATATAAAAGGTGAAACGTCAGACAAAAACCATCAAGGTTGTATTGACGCTTTAGAAGTGGAATTTGGTGTAAGTCGTGCAATCACGTCTGCAACATCAACCCAAGGAGACAGGGAAAGCTCTAACGCTGTTATCTCTGACCTGACTTTTACCAAATGGATGGACAAGGCAACACCTTATCTATTCATCGAAACTATGTGTGGTCGCGGCAAAACAATTAAAATCTATATGACAAAAACAGGCGCGGGTGATGGCGCAGATGTGTTTTTAGAATACACGCTGGAAAATGCTTTGTTTTCTAAAATGGATACTGAAATGATGGCCTATGATAATGCAAGGCCGCTAGAGATATTTAAAATCAGCTTCACCAGCATGAGCGTTAAATATATTCAGTATGATGAAGACGGTAATATGCTTGCCCCCCAAGCCGTAGGTTTTGATACTGCAACCAATACAAAACATTAATTTAAGAGGGAATTTTTCATGAGTGAAGATACTGAAAAAGCGGTTTTAACCGAAGAAGATAAAGGCATGATTAGAGCTTTCCTACAAAGCCTTTACGGTAATCAAGCCAATGGTTTTACAATCAACAATAAGCTTGCCGAAATTGTAGCAGAGATTATCAAAAGGCTGGGAGATTGCGGGGGTGCTATGGACTATGTGCCAAGCCCTGCGGGTATAACAAAACCCGGATTAAAATACCTTAGAAATCAACTCCTCAAAATGGTCAAAAAGACTGCCGACCGCCATATTTTTGAAGTTGATAAAACTACGATTCCATGCCGTAATTTTATCAAAGCATTTTGGGCCACTAAAGTTCACATGACGCAGTATTAAGACCATGAAGAATATACTTATTTTTTTAGCCTTGTTCTGCGTTTCTTGCGGTACTTTTTCACAGCAGGTATTAAAGTGTGAAAACGGCCCTTGCAAAAATACCGCAGAAAAAATATCTCAAAAATCACAGCCAATAAAAAAAGGCATTCCTTTTTACACTGGTCACGGTTTCTTCATCGATATTTACCCTGAATTTAAGCGGGGGCAGTATTTACTTGGCGGCATACTTTTTGAGTATGAATACGAAAAGGATATTAAAACGATTGGCTTGCTTTCAGCCGATTGGCTTTACGACAGGATGGAATTTTCCGGTGATTTCGATAAGCTCTATAGAGTGGATAGGAATGACTTGGATATATTTTTCTATAAAAGTCTCACCTACGAAGATACGGCAGACAAAAAAGTAGTGGTTAAAGTTAAAGGCATGGAAGATAATCCGCCGTCAGTTTATGAAGCTTATATCACGCATCCTAAAATGGCTAAAAATAAAATATATGTTTTGACTGTGACGGGGTTTGACCGCGATGAGTTTAAAAAGCTCTTAGGCTCAATTAAATTGGGTAACCCTTATAAGAATTAGACAGCATGGCGCTTTCCTAAATAGCGCTACCGCTCTCGCTCATAACTTCGTTTTCGTTTTTGAGCGTAGACAGAGCCGCCTTTGGATACGATGCTGTCATAGTGGTGCGGACAGATGGTCAGGTATGGCGGCGGTGTCGCTTTTCTCTTACTTGCCGGAGGTGGCGGCGCTGCATCACTCATCACCCGCTCGGCATACAGGTAAGGGCTAACGCCATCGGGGCAGACCAGCTTCGGTTTTTTCTTGCTCATAAAAAATCTCGATTTGAGTTTATAGTTGTAAACTTGGCCCACGGGATTTTTGCGGCGTTGGTTGCTCATAACGTTCGCGGTAACGGGCAATGTCTTTTTCTGGCAATTTGGAAAAAACCGCTTGCCTCATGGCCTTTAGGGCTTGCTCTTCCTGAGATTGAAGAGCCTCGATATTTTTCTGCAAATACTGCCGTTCTTGAAGGTGTTGAATATTCAGTTTATTTTGCTCTTGGGTATTTTGCTCTTTATCAGCATGGGCCTCTTGCTCATTTTGCTGCAATAGCTGTTTGCGTTTTCCGGTTAATCGATCCCACAAGCCATGTAAGCCTCTTTTGATCCGGGCTTGCCTGATTTTACTGTTCTCAATATGCCGCTTCTCTTGTGCTTTGCTGAGTTGTTCGCGCTCTTGATGGTGATTATCATTCAAGCGATCACGATTTATCAATAATGGCGATAGTTTAGGCTGATATTGACCTTGGATATTGGCTGTAAAGACTTGGATTTTCCTAACCAACTGCTGGTCTGTTTTTGCTTTGACTTCTTCAACGCTAGGCAAATGCTTAGTGTCACCTAAACGTTCCTTTAGTGCCTTGGTCTTGCGGCCTAAAACTCGTGAGAGTGAATAGACCTCACCGCGCCAGTCAACCGCCACGAAGCCTCGGCGACCCCCTCGCGCCAAATAATAGCCGCGCTGATCCAATGCTTTGATAAAGCTTTGCTTGCCTTTAGAGATGGCCCAGCATTCCTGTAATGCTGCTTTTGCGACTTTTGGGTGATCCCCCAGCTTTTTAGCCTGTTGCCATTCTGCCAAGGTGAAGTTCAATGGGTTGCGCTGGCTGCGATCAATAAACCCTTTGGGTAATTGCCAGCCATGCTCAAGATAAAGCGCTTTAGAAATCTCTGCCATCTTGTTCTTAAAGAATGGCAGGTTAATCGCTTTCATCTTCTGGCTATCAATCCTGCTCCAAATAACATGAGCATGGTTACGGCCTTCTTTCCCATGCAGGATAATCAAGCGCGGCTGGCCTGTTAAGCCTGTTTTCTCTTCGATACGGCTAGCAACCTCTTCAAAGGTTGAAACAGGTACATATTCATTAGCTGGAGGGCTGAGGCTAACCGAAAAGAGAGGCTGCCTACATTTTGTACCGCGAGAGATAGCATAGGTTTCATTCATCGCGCCTCTGACATTACCAGAGATAAAGCCTTTGACCTCATGCACTTCGACATACTCATTATCGTTGGCATTCAGTAAGTGCTTTGCCAGCTTATTTGCGCCGCCGCGTTGACTGGCTTTAATGATCATTGGCAGCGCCCCTGTGGCCCAAGGCTCGCATAAGCCGCCGCCGTATCATGGCAATATCGGCGCAAGCTTCAATCAGTACCGCCGACTCGTCCTCTGTTAAGACTAATGTTCCTAACTTGGCAGATTGAGCCAAGGCATTAAGGTGTTCAGAAATACGCGAACGGCCTAGCTCGGCAAGTATCTGGTGAGTAGTAATGCTGTCGTTAGCGGGATAGAGGTTCTCGCTCTCTATTGCCACTGTTTCGCAATAGAGAGCCGTTTGCCGAATATAGTCACCCAGTGGCAGTTTCCCAGCCTTACGCTCTAACAAGGCACGTTGTGCCGCTGTCAGGCGCAGGGTGAACGGTGTGGTTTTAGGTTGAGCTGAGTTTTTAGGCATAGCCCAAAGATTAACAGCTCAACCTCTATAATTTGGGAAACAACGGTCTTGTTTAAGACACTATGGCGATGGTAATTCAGGTGATATATCAGACGTTAAATCATCTATAGGAACATCCTTTAAAAGCTTGTTCCACTCTTCAAAAACACTCACTAATTGGTTCGAAAAGTCTCCCTCTATCCCCGCCATATAAAAAAAGGCCCGCATATGCGGGCCTTTTTTTATATGGAAAAGAAAGTAAAAATATTAATTTGTATATTCAAATACTCTAACGACTTCCCTTATCCCACCTACATTACTCGCTAAGTTGGCAGCTATATTCGCTTCTTCTTGAGTCGCTAGGCCCATCAGATAGACGACAGAGTTTTCTACAATGACCTTTATTTTTAAGCCTTTCACTTGTTTGTCAGCGAGGAGAACAGTTTTGACCTTTGTGCCTAACCAAGTGTCATTTGAGCGGGCTAGGAAGGGAAGGTTACCTCGCATTTGTAGCTCGTTATGAACTTGTCTCACACCATTCACTTTGGTGGCTGTTTCGCCAGCTAGGATTCTTAGTTCGGGAGCGGGAACTTGTCCTGTGAGTAAAACAACCCCATTGAAGCTGGTGATATTGATATTGGATGATTGTCTGAGGCGTGAATCCGCTTTCCTGATATTAACCCCGACAATAACCTGTAATCGCTTGTCGTCAATATAAGTACCAAATGAACGCTGGCTAGGGTCAGGTTGTAATGGCTCTTTCGTTGTCGCGTCGACAATGGTGGTACACCCACTCGCTAAGATCGCAAGAGCGATTAGAGGAAGGAAGATGACTTGTTTGATGTTATTCATAGTATTCAATATCACTGTTCTAGGGGTCCAAATAGTTGTTCGTCGATAAAGTCGCATAAGCAAAAAATAATCAGTAAGTGAATCTCATGAATGCGGCCTCTTGAGTTTGACGGTACGCGTAGTTCTTTATCTTTAGAGTCTAATAATGATGAAATGTTTCCTCCATCTCTACCATTCAGTGCAATTACAGGCATACTTTTTTCATGAGCGGCCTGAATTGCCTGTACTAAATTAGAAGGGTTTCCGCTTGACGATAATATAAGCAGTATATCATTTTCATTGCCAAGGGCCTTGATCTCTTTGGCAAACACCTCATTAAAGCTTTTTTCATTGGCTACGGAGGTGACATTAGTTAAGTCGCAACCGAGGGTAATAGCAGGTAGGCTGGGTCGTTCACGTTCAAAACGATTAATGAGATTGTTGCTCAAAATTTGGGCCAGTGCCGCAGAGGGCCCATTACCGCAGACCAGTATTTTCCCTCCATTTAACAGGCACTCTACCATCATGTTGCCAGCGATAATAATGTCAGGAAATAGAATTTCCCCAGCACTCATTTTTGCTTCAACACTTTGTTGGAATATTTTGTACAGGCGTTCTTCAGTCATAAATAGTGTAAGTCTTAGGTGCAGTAAAATGCATTTTTAATCCAATTGATGGAATGTTTATCTCTTGATGGCTTGGCTTGTTGTTTTGTAGGCTCAATACCAATAACGTCGAACCGACAATTAACCGATTCTGTTAGTCGATGTTTTTGTAAGTAGTATTGTGCGGTTTTAATAATTTTATTTTGCTTTTGTTGATTAATTGTTTCGAAGCTATGTCCATATTGAATATTGTTGCGGTAACGAACTTCGACAAAAACAAGTGTATCTTTATCTTCAAATATTAAATCTATTTCTCCAAAACGACTATGAAAATTACTGCGAACATAATGCAAACCATGCTGTAGTAAATAATGTTTCGCGATCTCTTCTGCATTTTGGCCCGTTTTTTTAGTGTTAATTTTCAACAATTATAAATTCCTTTTATAGTAGTCTCTGATTATCAGAGCTTCCATCCGTTAATTATTCGCCTTCATCCTGTGTTAGATAAGGTAATGCTTGTGCTTCTCCTTTCACTATTTCTGCCCAAGGCTGTTCTCTAATAATACGTTTGTTTAAATCCAAACGAAGTTTTCCAGTAGTTCCATAAATAGATGTATTCGGGCTGCGGGACAGTTGTTGTAAGCGGTCATGTAAACGGAAAGCATCAATACCCATAGCGTAAAGCCTTTCATAATTGGGTGGTACTTTTACATTTTCATTCATTAAATTAGCATCGCGTTTTTCCGGTTCGAGTATCCAGGGTAGGGTAGTAAAGCGAATGCCATTTAAATCGCTATTTTTACTGATAGATTGTTGCGGAGAGTAAATTTGGCTTGTTGCATATACAGGTACTCTTCCAGCATAGTGAAAAGCTAATGTTGGTTTGAGTTGTTGACCTTCACTTGAACGCGCAACTAAAAAAATCATATCGATATCTTTGCGTCGACGAGGTTCAAATTCAAAATTTCTACCAAATAAACGTTTTAGCTTTCGTGCTCTAGTTTGGCTATCGTCAATATCGAGGGCGTTTTTAATGCTATCGGAGTAGTTGCTATTTTTATCAAATGTTTGTGTCACAGTCACTAACCCTCCTTGTTCTTGCCAGCGTTGTCTAAAGGCATCAGCAGCACGTTGACTCCAGTCGGCACTAGACGCCAATACCATCGCACGCCGATGACCTGCTAGCCATGCTCGTTCAGCTGCTTGGCGTGCTTCATCTTCTAGAGAAAGTCCAAATTGATAAACCGATTGGCCTGATGGAACTGAACTATCAACGTCATCAGTATTGTAATTAAGGCCAAGTACTGCCACTGGCAATAATGGACGTCGCTGTAATTCTGCCAGTTTTTCTTTTTCAAGAGGTCCAATGATTAAGTCAGCCCCTTCATTAACGGCTCTATCGTAAATAGCGTTAATTGGCTCGAGACTGGTATCGTATACACTGACCGTGGGGGCATATTCTTGACTGTGATTATAATAAGCGGCCATAAAGCCATCGCGTATAGTTTTACCTGCTAAGGCTAATTTGCCTTCTACCGGTAGCAACAATGCCACTTTTCTTGGTCTGAGTTCGATTAATGAATTAAGTAATTGTAAATCGAGAGGAAGCTCAAGGCTTGCAGGGTGGCCGGGGTTAGCGCTGACCCAAGTATTTACTTGGCTACGTTTAGTATCTAGGCTCGCCTCATTCGCTTTATTGATCAGGGCTAATTGATACCACCCACTTAGCACAGCTTCAGTAGCTTGCTGCTGTTGGCTTTCAATTTGTTCTAAAGATAATTTACTGAGCTCTTGCCATAAAAGCTCATTATTTTCAGTAATATCGAGGCTATCAGTCAGTAAACGGCTTAATAGAACACGTTCTTTAGCGCTATCACCGGAATTGCCTAACTGAGTATAGTTTTCCGCTTTTTTTCGATGAAGTTGTTGTTGATCTTCGATACTGAGAGAAGGCCATAGGCGCATTAAACGCTCATTACTGAGTAAGCTTTCTGATCGGAAAACGGCTTGATCAGCGCTGTATAATTGGCTGGCAACTACGGCATAGCGAGCATAAAGCGTATCGCTCAGTTGAGTTGGCTCTATTCGGCTCATAAGTGATAATGCTTTTGCTATTTCTCCCTGCTCTCTTAATTCGTCAGTCAATTCAATATAGCGTGTTTCTTTTTCTGGAGATGTTTGCTGTTCAGCGATAGAGATAGCTTGCTCTATATCAATATTACTCGTTGATAGACTTGATGAAGGCCTAGTTGATACGGTTCCAGAGCAAGCAACGAGCACTAGACTGAACAGTACTATTAGTACAGAAGACAAGGTGTGTTTTGAAAAAGGGAGCATCATATTGTTTATGGACATATTGTTCATAGGCTTGTTGTTTATGGACGTGTTGTTTATAAAGTAGTGGCTCAAATTAAATGGCTTTTCATCAAGGAGCGGTAACTCATGCTTGGCCTACCTTAATGCGTAATTATGCGGCTAATGTTGGCTCAATACATCATTTCAGACGGTTTGATTAAAATCACTCGTTAATTAGCGTATTATCTCATTACTATCCACAATATAAAGCCTTATATTTCACACCTGACGAAATCTTTCCTATGGCAGCTGCTCCTTCTACAAACTCTCGCATTACAATATCCACTACAGCAAGTGAGAAAGGCATTCTTTATATCGTTGCAACGCCGATTGGTAACTTAGGCGATATCACCCAAAGGGCAGTCGAGACCTTAATAAAGGTGGATTATATTGCTGCTGAAGATACCCGCCATAGCGCTAAGTTGATGGCCCATCTTAACATTACTACACCGTTAATGGCTTATCATGACCACAGTGATGAGAAGCGTCTCAATAAAATCTCTCATTACTTAAGCAGTGGGCAATCTGTTGCGTTGATTTCAGATGCTGGGACCCCTCTTATTTCTGATCCGGGCTACCAGCTTGTTAAGCATATCCGTGAACAAGGTATTGAGGTCGTACCGATCCCAGGCCCCTGTGCTTTAATATCTGCACTCTCGGTCTGTGGGCTACCGACCGATCGCTTTACCTTCGAAGGTTTTTTACCCGCTAAAGGGAGCGCACGCAAAGCTTATCTGCAAGCCTTGGTTAGAGATGATCGAACGCTGGTATTTTATGAGTCTACTCACAGAATATTGGACACCTTAGAAGATATGTCCATTATTTTTGGGGGCGAGCGCACTGTCGCTATCGCAAGAGAATTGACGAAAACATATGAGACAGTACTCACGGGCTCATTCGCTGATGTCATTGAGAAAATGCTTAGTGATAAGAATCAACAGAGGGGTGAATTTGTATTAATGGTGAATGGCTATAAACAAGCTATTAAGGGGCCAAACTTAGACCAGTCCGTTATAGATACTATGAGTGTTTTGGTGAAAGAATTGCCAATAAAACAAGCGTCATCCATTGGAGCTAAGCTGACAGGTATGAAAAAGCGGGATTTATACCAGTGGGCTTTGGATAATAAGCCAGAGCATGATTAAGTTCTCAGCCAGTAGGAAGAATGATTCCTATGGTTAGAATTTTTCTTTATGCTGATTTCTTTGCCCAATAATAGCAAGTGCGGCAACACGGTAAGCTTCGGCTAAAGTGGGGAAATTAAAAATACTTTCCACAAAAATATCAACATCGGCACCAGATAAAATCGCCATTTGTCCAATATGAATAAGCTCAGTTGCGCCTTCTCCAACAATCATGACTCCGAGTATTTTTTCTCCTTCTGGGTCGCAAATAATTTTTAGCATCCCATCCTGAATACCCGATATTTGCCCGCGAGCGATCTCTTCAAATAAGGCCTTGCCTATAAGTACATCGCCAAAATGTTCTCTGGCCACTTTTTCTGTCATGCCAACGGCGGAGAGTTCGGGGATGCCATAAATACCCGTAGGGATCATTTGCCCCATTTCACCTAGTGGTCGGTCGTAGGCATTGAGTATGGCTCGACGACCTTGCTCCATAGAGGTTGAGGCTAAGGCCGGCGGACCAATAACATCACCTGCAGCGTAGACTGATGGGATATCGGTTTGCAATTCCCAGTCAACAGAAATTAAGCCACTATCGTTAGTCGATAGGCCTATATTTTCTAACTGCAAATCTTTGGTGTTGGCGATACGGCCGGCTGCACACAGTAACTTTTCACCGTAAATGGTGTTGCCATCGTCTAGTTCAACGGCAACTTGTTGACCGTTCCAGTAGGCTTTATTGACCACGGTCCCCCCCATCCAGTGACCGCCCATTGTTTCGAAAGCATGAACAAATTTATCGGTTAAGTCACTATCTAAGAAGCCTAAAGGTTGAGGGTATTTATCGATCATGGTGACTTCAACATTGAGTGCTTGAAACATAGAAGCATATTCACTTGCGATGACTCCGCCCCCTAATACAATTAAGCTTTTAGGCAAGTAGAGCATCGATAAAATAGAATCACTGTCATAAATATGTTCGTGATCAATGTCGATATTATTGGGTGTGCGGGGGTAGGAGCCTGTGGCAATGACAACTTTTTCTGAGCTTAGTACTCTTGCTTCACCCCTTACTGGCGTAACGGTAATATGATGATCACTTTTAAATGCAGCTCGCCCATGGATGCGGTCAATGTCGTTGCGGGCAATTTGCTTTTCCATGTATTTATCATGGGCCATTAACACTTCGTCAAGTCGGTCAATTAAAATAGCCATTTCAAAATTATCGGTCAAACACAAATCGTCTGACAAGCGTGCATTTGCACGTAGATGGGTAATGCGCAAGGCATTTTCTCTTAAGGTTTTAGACGGTATGGTCCCTCTATGGACGCAGGCTCCCCCAAGAAAGCGATCGCGCTCGATTAGAGCGACTTTTTTCCCTAATTTTGCTGCTTGTACAGCTGACTTTTGCCCAGCTGGCCCACTGCCGATAACAACTACATCATAATCATAGGTTGGTTGATTACTCATAGTGACAAGGTATCCATATTGGCTTTTATGGTGGGTTCTTTTTCAAGAATATTATTAATTTCGTCTGGATATAAATTAGTAAATTCGAGTGTTGCTGAATCTAAAACGGCTTCTTTTTCGAAGAGGTCGGGATACAACATAATGTTCGCTAATTCGCTACCAAAGGCAATCGTAGCGGCTAATTCGGGTTGTGTGGGAGCACTCGAGAATGTTTTATAGAAGCTAATGGCTTCTGAAACTATTTTGGGTAGATCCCACTCTTGAGCAACGATCTGGCAGTACTCACTTTCAAATCGTTCAAATAATTGGTTTAGTTGTTCGTCATTAATCGAGTCGGCCCCTGCTTTTGTTTTATCCGCAATGGTTTGTAAAATGACGGGTTTACCGATGCTGTGTAACAAACCACATAAAAAAGCGGCTTCCACATTACTGCGCATACTTCTCGCCACTTCTTTTGACCACAAGGCAGTTGCGAGTGCGTGCTGCCAAATAATGGCGATATTTTTTTCATATCCAGGAGCATTAAACATTTTACTGTTAAGAGAGGTAGACAGTGCAATATTACTGATTTCAACCATTCCTAGTCGAGCGACAGCTTGCTGTATTGAGACTAGGTTTGAGTTGGGTGTGTAGGCGGCGGAGTTAGCGATACGCATCACATGGCCACCCATGGTTGGATCTGATTGGATAATATTCGCGAGCTGTGCCGCATCAGAGTCGTCATCTTGCGTTAATATCATGACTCGATGAGCCGTTTCTGGCAATACGGGGACATCAACTTTACCGGTTTTCGCAAACTCGGCCAGCTGGTGTGCAATGGGCTCTATATCTGCAGAGAGGGCTTGCATATTGATCCTTTCTTAGAAGTAATGAAGTAAGCCGCCTAGACATCATGGCCTGTAAACAGCTATTTGTTACGTACATTGTTACGTACATTGTTACGTATAGACACTCATCAGTGCCTTACGGGCATTCTTCTTTATAGTGTAGATCAAAATATTGACTAAGCTATTAATCTATAAACGATTTGTCGTCTTCAGTTTATGCTGAGTGATTGGGGGTATTTCTTCCCTTAGAGGCTTTATTTAGCTAGAACAGCTTATCGAGAGGTGCTTTCCCCATGTTGGGGGTGCTTTGGCGTAATCTTCGTATCCAGAGTGCTCATCAAAAGGTGATTGCAATAAGGTAAATAGCGTCTCTATTTCTGAATGGTCTTGATGGTTTTGAGCTTTATTAATAGCATTTTGTAGTAAATAGTTACGGGCAATGAATTTAGGGTTAACACGTCTCATTGCTGTGTGTCGTTCCTCATCACTACTCTCTTCTAGTACTAAGCGTTGAGTATAACTCTCGGACCATGTTTTCCACTTTTTAGAAGAGGAAGGTGTTTTCGAAAATAATGTTTCTAGATGATGATTGTCATCATCTACTTTATAGTCGCACAAGCCGCGAAATAAGAGTGTGTAGTCTACTTTTTCTTGCGCCATGATGCCTAATAGACTTGAACATAATGATTGATCGCCTTGCTTTTCTATTGTCAGCCCTAACTTTTTACGCATTAGCGTCGCGTAGGTTTCGACCAGGATAGATTCATAGTTTTTTAATATCGTTTGTATCGCTTTAGTATCGATTAGAGAAGATAGTGAATGCGCAAGTGCATTTAAATTCCATAAACCAATGGAGGGCTGTTCTTCAAAAGCATAGCGGCCAGTATGATCTGAATGATTGCAAATAAACCGAGGGTCGTAGTCATCTAAAAAACCATAAGGACCGTAATCAAGAGTCTCACCAATAATCGACATATTGTCCGTATTCATCACACCGTGAGCAAAACCAACACTTTGCCA
Source organism: Cellvibrionaceae bacterium (assembly GCA_050633525.1). Classification (GTDB taxonomy): domain Bacteria; phylum Pseudomonadota; class Gammaproteobacteria; order Pseudomonadales; family Cellvibrionaceae; genus CANLBN01. The sequence continues at coordinate 109,547 of JBOEGR010000018.1, read as the reverse complement.
TTGTGCAATCATCTTAGCTGTTTGAGCTACCGTGAATTGTAAAAGCTGTTCGTATTTATCATTGGCATGGACGGCTTCTGACAAGAAATGTTGGATCACATAGTCTGCTAATTGTTTGAGTTGTTCATGCTGGTTGGTGTAATGAAAATATTCAAAATGACCAAAACGGATATGAGAGCGAGCAACTCGTGCCACAATGGCGCCGGTTTCTATTTCTTCTCTTAAAACTGGCTCTTTGCTTCCTATTAAAGAAAGTGCGCGAGTGCTTGGGATACCTAAATGATGCATCGCTTCACCGGCAATGTACTCTCTAATCGAAGAGCGTAATACCGCTCTTCCATCACCGAAACGAGAGTAGGGCGTTTTGCCTGCTCCTTTTAATTGTAGATCTACCGTACCTGACGGTGTTTCTATTTGGGCAATTAATAGTGCTCGGCCATCGCCCAGTTGAGGTGAGTAGCCGCCAAACTGGTGCCCCGCATAGACCATTGCTAAACTCGGCTGTTTTTCGATCCCTTTTGGGCTCGATTGCTCGATGGCTTGATTACCGCTGAGTATGTCCAATAACATTTTATTTGTTTCATTATTATTGTCGATACCTAGCCATTCACTGAGAGTATCATTGTAATGAATCCAGTAGGTTTGTTGCAGTGGCGTTGCTGCCGTTTCTGAGTAAAACTGGGGCCCTAAACGATAAAATGACTGAGAAAAAGGGTAGTTAAATACAGATCTTGGATTTGTGGGGTTCATATAATGTAATGATTAATAAGAGGATGTGTACAATTTACAGTGATGCAAGGTCAGTTGCCAGTTTTTGAATTTAATGTTTATCGATAACAAGTGTTTTATGGCTACTCATTAGGCAGCATACGAATAAAAATAATAAGCAGTTCACAGTTATTGATGATGTATCAAACCTAGTCCACAAAATACGATTTTCTTTGTCAAGCCGCCTCGACAAATAGCACTCTATCAACAATACTTGGGTGAAGCTTTACCCTCAAATTAATGGCGTTCAGCTCATCAATATAGCTAAATATAACGAGAAAATAACCACGGGAAACCTTCTATGAATACACGTGACGTTGCTACATTGCCTTCGGAAACAATTGAAAAAATATTAAAAGCGATTCCTTTTTATAAAGCCGTTAAAAAGCAAAACGAAGGTCAGTATCAAGAGTTATTACAATATTCTCGTATTTTTCAATTTAATTCAGGTGAGCAAATACTAACTCGAGGGCAAATGGATAGTTGGTCTTATTTTCTAGTGAAAGGTCAACTGGTTGTATCTTTGCCGGATCAATATGGGCGTAACCTTCACGTTAATTACATTACACCCGGTGAAGTTTTTGGTGATCTAGCGGTATTGTTGAAAACACCTCGCACAGCAGATGTTTTAGTTGATGACAATTGCCGAGAAGCCATTGTGTTTGGCACGGATTTTAGTATGTTTGGTCAACTACTCAACTTCAATATCGTGTCCTTGGATACCAAACTCATTTATTACCGTCATACCGTTCAAACGCTTCGTTGGAAGCTTGAAATGTATCGCTCAAAATATCGAGACAACGAATTAGCCGATAAACATCGTGCAATAAAAATTTACAGTGGCCCCAAAGATGGCATGGATGAGTTACACGCACTTTATCAACAATCAGTTGATTTTGCTAAGCTGTTAGTCGCTTGGAATCACCAATTTGGCAATTTATCTGTTGCTGAAGGTCGAGTACCCGAACCTAATATTGCGATCTAAGGTGTATTTTGCTGTTGAATATAGTGTGGTTTTTGAACCTAAACTACACTGATAGCCCTCTATTCTTCATTTTCCGATGACCAGAGGGTGTAGCCGCCTATTAGGCTATAAGCTTCTTCAAATCCTTGTTCTAATAAAAACTGTGCCGCAGGTTGGCTTGAGTGGCCATGAAAACAGTAGACGATTAAGGGTTGGTCTAAATCGCTGTCTCGAATAAAGTCTTGTAAGTTATCATTAGATACATGAATAGCCCCCTCAATATGGCCATTATTGTAACTCTCAATATCTCTAATATCGGCCAAAGTCACCGCTTGGTTTTGGATTAAGTGCTGTGCATCCTCAATACTAATATCTTTAAACTTACTCATTGGGCTTCTGAATCCTCTATGTCGTTAACCGCTAGTGTACTGGCTTATCACGCCTTTGTAAGTACACAATGAGCTGACAATTAGTGTTAAGTACTTATAGCTTCTATACTCATAATATCTCCATTTATATTTGATATTTATGAATTATCGTTATTGGGTATGGTTTAGTTTTTTCATCGTAGGGCCTCTACATGCTAGTGACCGCTTTAAAGGCGTTGATTTATGGATGCCGACGACTTACCAAAAACAGTATTCAAAATTACTGGATGCTGCTGATAAAGCGAAAGATGATCCTTATTGCTTTCAACTCTTGAGTGGCAGGGTATTGGAGGCAAAATCGACTATTGATCATATGCAGTTTTATTTTCGCTGTAGAACAGAGGATCGAGATACCTTTTCTATGCAAGTGGATGGTAATACTCTAGCGGTGACGAATACTTACGGTGAGCGGAAACGAAAAATAGAAGAGACTCGTTTAGCAGAAGAAGAACTTAAGAAAAACCTTGTTAAACAGTTAAAAGATGCTGAATCAGCAAAAATGCTTCAAGAAAAAGTAGCGGCAAGGCGTAAGGAACAAAGTAAATACTGGTCTGTTTGTCGCAAAGAGATGCGGAAACGCTTAAAGAGCTTCGATAAGGTGAGTATTTTAAGTGATTCTCTTCCGGAGCCAGAAGTGCAGGCTGACCAGCTAATTTATACTGTTCTGTTTGATTCCTTGAGTCCCTCCAGAAAAACATTGCATTTTAAGATAATGTGCAATATCAGCGCTTTAGATTATTTCGACGTGGTCATTAAGCCCCGAAAGGTAATAAAGTAGTTTTGTAATGGGTTTCAGCACTTATTTTGGGCAAAAAAAAGCCCGAAGAGATTGTCTTCGGGCTTTTCGGGTGTTTATAGCGTAACTAAATTACTTTTTAGCTGCTTTTTTAGTTTTCTTCTTAGCGGCTGGTTTTTTAGCTGCTTTTTTAGCTTTTTTCTTAGCGGCAGGCTTTTTAGCTGCTTTTTTCTTTTTCGCAGGCTTTTTAGTGGCTGCTTTTTTCGCTTTAGCAGCGGCTTTCTTGGCAGCTAGCTTTTCTTTAGCTGCTTTCTTTTTAGCTGCTGCTTTGGCTTTAGCTGCTGCTTTTTTAGCGGCTAGTTTTTCTTTAGCTGCTTTCTTTTTAGCTGCTGCTTTTGCTCTATCTGCCGCTTTTTTAGCCGCTACTTTCGCTCTAGCTGCTGCTTTCTTAGCCGCTACTTTCGCTTTAGCTGCTGCTTTCTTTTCGGCTACTTTGGCTTTAGCTGCTGCTTTCTTTTCAGCTGCTTTTTGCTTCTTAGCTAATGCAGCCTGTGCTTTAGCTTCAGATTTCTCAATTGCCATGGCTTCTTTATGCGCAGTATCTGCTTGCTTTAAACGTGCTTTAGCATCGGCTAGAGTTGCTTTAGCTGATGCAACTGCAGATTTTGCTGCATTTGCTGCTTTAGTTGCTGCCGCCAACTGTTTTTTACTTGCAGCTGTCTTTTTCTTCTTACGGATAGCTGAGACTTTAGTACTAGCTGATTTTGCTTTGCTAGCGGCACTAGTTACTGCTTTAGACGCAGCAGCAATTTCTTTTTTAAGGCCAGCAACTTGCTTGCCACGAGCAGAGCTTAACTCTTTTTTCAGTTTTGCTAATTCTGCTTCTAGTTTTTGTACTGGATCTGCTGATGCTTTTTTACGTGGAGCCATGGTTTATTTCCTTCAAAGGTTAACGATGTAAGATAATAATTCAGTTTATTGCTTTAATTTTACGGATGCGATTATACAGTTAATAGTAGCAGAATAAATATTGCGCAACTTTTTTTTTAGGTAAAAATGCCATTTTTGTTAAAAAAAATCACTTTTTTTGCTCTAAATCACTTTAATTCTCAAAAAAACTAGAAAAAAAAGTTTTTGCTTTGTTTTTTTCGTTCTATCAGAGGCTTTTGTTGCTACGCAAAAAAGACGACTTTTTATCATCATCAACTTATTGATATTACCTCTGAATAGTTCCAAATAAAGCTGAAATAAGTTGTTTATCCCTTCATACTTAGCATAAAGCTATGCGCTATTGATCACTCTATTTACTCTAATGATTTAAGGTATTAAGTGCAGAGCGTCATTATCGTATTCAGAAAGCGGTATTTTTATTCTTAGAACAATAGGCTTTTACCCATTGGATAATCTTCGTTGAAAAGGCGAATTAAAATGAATATCAATGGTGATTTTGGCCAGAATCTAATATGAAATAAAGTCAATACAATAGTAAATTCAAAAATGAAGGAAGCTTATTTTTCAAATGAAAATATGGTCTCTTATTATTGATCATTTGTAGCCACTCATAGCCACTCATTTTTAGTCGCCATTCATATTAATAACTTGTTAAACCTTCATTGATCGCAACAAAAAACATGACCAATTTTGTCATTTTCTTTATGTTGCCCCCTTAGATTTAATACTTTCATTTTTGCATAAGCCATTTTATACTGTTTTTATATACAGTATTTTATGAAGGTTATGTTAGAGGTGATTAAGCCGATGAGAAAAATTATCCATTGTGATGCTGATTGTTTTTTTGTCGCACTAGAAATGCGGGACGACCCTGACATACGGGGTATTCCCGTTGCTGTTGGAGGGGATCCTGGGAAAAGAGGGGTTATTTCAACGTGTAATTATGAGGCCCGTGCATTTGGAGTGGGTTCTGCTATGGCCTCGGCTTACGCTAAGCGCTTGTGTCCGCAATTGATTATATTGCCGCACAATATGAATAAATACCGTGAAGCCGCCGTAGAGATGCGCCGTTTATTTATGGAGTACTCGGATACGATTGAACCCTTATCCCTTGATGAGGCATATTTGGATGTCAGTGCCAGTCATCATTGCTTAGGTAGTGCCACTCTGATTGCAAAAGATTTACGGCGTCGTATCAAAAAAGAAGTGGGTATTACGGTTTCAGCGGGTGTGGCGGGGAATAAATTTTTAGCAAAAGTCGCAAGTGATTGGCAAAAGCCAGATGGTTTAACCGTGATTGAGCCGAGTCGAACCCGTTTTTTTTTGAAGCACTTGCCAGTGAGTTGTATACCGGGTGTTGGTCCTGCATCAGCTAAAAAATTGCTGTCTTTGGGGGTGTCGACCTGTTATGACCTACAGAGGCTGGGAGAAATAGACTTGATAAGCAAGTTTGGCCAGTTTGGTGAACGCTTATTTCAACTTAGTATGGGGGAGGATACTCGCCCGGTACAATCACGCGACTATCGCAAGTCACTCAGTGTGGAAAATACCTTTGATCATGATATCCATAGTCTAGATAAATGCTATGAGCATATTCCGGCTTTATTTGACAAGTTATCTTCTCGTTTGAATCAACTGTCTCGTCGACAGACGATTAAAACGGGTTTTATTAAATTAACTTTTTTCGATTTTCAAAAAACGACTCTTGAAACAGGCCTTTCAGACCCTACGGTCGAACAGTATAAGTCATTACTGGAACAGGTGTGGCGACGTTATAAAAAACCTGTCAGGTTAATTGGCTTAGGGCTTCGTTTTAAAGAGATTGAGGAGGCAAGTGATATGCAGCTAGCTCTCTTTAATACCGCTTAACATGATAAAAGAGAGCAGGCGTTGTATTGGCTTATATTGTGTGGGGCGCTTACGCTATAGGATATTAAGCAGTTTGTGAAATAATGTCTTCGATATAGTGTGATTCGATGAAGCAGCTCTTATTAGAGCTGCTTATGTGAACAATTAACTAGCGTAATTTAAATTGGTGAATGACTTTGTCGAGTTGATTGGCAGCGTCATTAATTTCATTACTTTTAGAGAGAACAGTGTCTGCGCTATTGGCATTACTGGATGCTAGACCATCAATCTCAGTGATATTTTCATTCATCGTTTTACCTACAGCACTTTGCTCTTCCGCACTGGTAGCAATACGCAAATTCATATTAGTAATATCTTGAATTTGTTGAGAGATGGATTGTAGCGATTGCTTCGCCTTTTCAGATTCGTCGACACATACGATAACGGCTTCATGCCCATGGTTCATGATGCCGACAGCAGAGTTCGCATTTTGTTGTAACTGCTCAATAATGTTATTAATTTCTAAGGTCGATTCTTGCGTTCTACTGGCGAGTGCGCGCACCTCATCAGCCACAACGGCAAAGCCCCTCCCTTGTTCACCTGCTCTGGCTGCTTCGATAGCCGCATTGAGCGCTAATAAATTAGTCTGTTCAGCAATGCTGTTAATGACGCCTACGACGGAGCCAATATTATCACTTGTTGCCTCGAGAGCTTTAATAATGGTTACGGCTTCCTCTACATTAGCCGCCAGTTTTTGAATGGCATCAGTCGTGCTTTCAACAATGCTCGATCCTTTCATCGTAGCCTCGCTGGCACTCGTGGCCGCTTGTTCGGCACTGCTTGCACTTTCAGCGACTTCATGTGCGGCTATGCTCATCTCGCTCATTGAGTGGCTCACTGCTTGAGTTGATTCCCGCTGTTTTGTTGCCCCTTCTTTATTGTCAGTTGAGGCTTCGGCCATAATCGATGCCGAGCTAGATAATGTTGTTGCCTGTTCTTCCACTTTAATCATCAGTACTTGAATTTTTTCAATAAAAGTATTGAAGTAACGAGATAAAATACCAATCTCGTCTTCGCTGTTACTGGTTAAACGTGCGGTTAAATCGCCATCGCCTTGCGCTAAGTCCTGCATGACGGTAATGGTTTGATTTAAGGGTTTAACGAGAGTACGAGCAAAGATAATCACTGCAAATACACCGATAGCAATTGCACTTAAGGACACAATCACTGAAACCCATATGATTTGACTGATTAGTTTACCGGAGGCTAAGGTGACTTCCTCCATATCCATTTCTGCCACCATGGCCCATTTTTGACCGAGTAGAGTAACGGGTTCATAAGCGGCCAATACCGATCGACCAGCGAAATTTGTATAGGTGGCACTGCCTTTTTCACCATTCAACGCGGCGTTCGTGGCGGGGTTATCCATCGTTTGTAGTAACATATTTGAGTCTTGCTTATCCATTAGCGCTAAGGTTCTATCGTCTACGACGTTATTGTCTTTTAATTGTTGTAAATAGGCGGATTTATCTTCGGCAAAACCACGACTTAAACTGCGTATTTTTTTATCTTGACCAACAATAATACTCTCACCTGTTTTTCCTAAGCCCATTTCTGACCATTTTTCATGGTGAGTCATTAAGGTATTAAAATGCACAACAGGCATTTGAAAGATCAATACACCAATTTTCTCATTGCCGGAGTAAATAGGAGAAGCCATAAAGGAGGCGGCTGCTTCATAAGAAGGGTAGTAGGGTGCAAAGTCAGATAAAAAGACATCGTCAGTGTGCGTTGCTTGCGCTGCTTTGCGAAAGACTTCACCAATACTAGTGTTGGCGTAAGGGCCATCGATTAATGAGGTTGCGTAATCAAGCTCTTTAAATACCGAGTAAATAATATGACCTGTTTCGATGTTGGCAATAAATATGTCATAAAAACCAAAGTGATTTAAAAAATTACGTGTGTGTGGATGCAGTGCTTTGTGTGTTTGGCTATAGAGGGTGCCATCTTTTGCTTCATCTAAAATTTCTTTGCTACCTAAAGGGTTTTCGTTAGCGGCGATGTATTGATACTGCAACGCCAAGCTATTTTCGTCCAATTGGTTAACGATAGAATTAACATCAGTGTTCTTTGAGTTAATATCTTGGTATTTTTTACCGAAGTGATTTTGGTAATAATCAGTCACAGCTTGCTTTTGGATGTTGATATCAGGCAGGCCTGTAGCATCTTCTTTATAGCGATAATAGGCTTGATTAAAAACATAGGTATGCTCAACCACTGATGGAGCAGCCGACATGACTTGTATTTGCCCTTTAATTTCTTGAAAATAATTCTCAATACTCTCAGCGGTTAAACCGGCAACAGCAACGAGTTCTTTTTCCGTCGCTTTGGTGAGTGCTTTTTTGGATTGTGTTGCAGAGGTATAACCGATAATAACGCTAGTAGTCACTAGGGCAAGGGCTATAAGCGCGCTAGCGCCAATCACTAATTTTGTTTGAATCTTCATAATTCGTTTGACAGCCTATAGTTCAAAAACACTGAAAAGAGAAAATACTTCTCTTTTAGTTGTAGTTGAAAAGCCTAGGAAATCAAGAATTTGTGGACGTTAAACTAACAACATTGCGCACCAGCTTGGTGCGCAATGTTGTGCTGATAGCTAGATGTGAGAAAGTAGAAATTGTTACTTTATTGATAACTCTCAATAGGTGCGCAAGAGCAAATAAGGTTGCGGTCGCCATAAACGTTATCGATACGATTAACACTCGGCCACACTTTGTGTTGTTTTAGCCAAGGAGCAGGAAATGCGGCTATTTCACGACTATATCGATATTCCCATGACTCGCTCCATAGATCGTCTTGTGTATGGGGTGCATTCACTAGAGGGTTATCGTCACTAGAATAGTGGCCGTTCTCTACCTGTGTGATTTCTTGACGGATAATCACCATCGCCTCACAGAAACGATCTAATTCAGCAAGTGATTCTGATTCTGTTGGCTCGATCATCAGTGTGCCAGCAACAGGGAAACTCATGGTTGGGGCATGGAAACCAAAGTCCATTAAGCGTTTGGCGATATCCTCTTCAGTAATACCACTCGCAGCTTTTAGGGGGCGTAAATCGAGTAAGCATTCATGAGCGACGGTGCCATTGTTCCCAGTGTAGAGGATGGGGTAATGAGGGCTTAATTTTTTGGCAATATAGTTTGCGTTTAATATGGCAACTTCGGTGGCGAGACGCATACCTTCCTTGCCCATCATTTTAATATACATCCAGCTAATGGGCAGGATGCTGGCCGAGCCCCATGGCGCAGAGGAAATAGTACCGTTAGAGAGTTGGGTATGAGGGACATCGCGTACAGGGTGAGCGGGTAAAAACGGCGCTAAATGCGCTTTTACGCCAATGGGTCCCATACCGGGTCCACCGCCACCGTGAGGAATACAAAATGTTTTATGAAGGTTAAGGTGAGAAACGTCCCCGCCAAAATTACCGGGTGCGGCTACTCCCACTAGGGCATTCATATTGGCACCATCAACATACACTTGAGCTCCAATCGCGTGTACCTTATCGCAGAGGCTGGTAATGCCCGCTTCAAATACGCCATGAGTGGAGGGGTAAGTGACCATAATGCAGGCGATTTGATTGCCTAGTTCATCAATCTTGCTTTGCAAGTCGTTGAGATCGACGTTACCTTTTTCATCGCATTTAATGACAACGACCTTCATGCCAACCATCTGTGCGGATGCTGGATTCGTTCCATGGGCTGAAGAAGGAATTAAACAAATATGGCGCTGACTTTCACCTTTATGCTCAAAATAATTCTTAATGGCCACAAGGCCTGCGTATTCACCCTGTGATCCTGCGTTGGGTTGTAAGCTGACTTGGTCATAACCGGTGCACACAGCAAGCATGTGCTCTAATTCGCTGAATAACTGCGAGTAGCCCTGGGTTTGTGGTGCCGGAGCAAAAGGGTGAATGCGGCCAAATTCTGGCCATGTCACGGGTATCATTTCGGCAGTGGCATTGAGTTTCATTGTGCAAGAGCCTAAGGGAATCATTGCGTGGTTGAGTGCAAGGTCTTTGACTTCCAATCGGTGTAAATAGCGCAGCATATCTGTTTCTGAGTGATACAGTGAAAAGGTATCGTGTTGTAGTATGTCATCCTCACGCAATTGTGTTTTGGGAATACCGTGAGTGTTTTCGCTGAGCTCACTGTCTAGTTTGGCAATATCGATAGGATCGCTTTTATCAGTGATGACTTGTATTAATGCCAGTACATCTTCTACGGTAGTCGTTTCGCTAATGCTAAGGCCAATAAGCTCTTGGGTGTCACTCTTTGCTTGAATATAGTCAGTACGTAAATTGATATTGGCATCAAGCGCACGTTTGATAATATCCTTAGATTGTTCATTTACTTGGATCGTTAAGGTATCGAAATAAGTTTTATTTACTATATTAATACCAGCATTATTTAAGCTCTTAGCAATGATGCCAGTTAAACGATGAATCCTGTTAGCAATACGCTTAAGGCCTTCAGGTCCATGATAAATAGCATAAAAAACACTAATTAGTGCCAGTAACGCTTGTGAGGTACAGATATTAGAGTTCGCTTTTTCACGTCGTATATGTTGCTCTCGGGTTTGCATTGCCATACGTAGCGCTGTTTTGCCTTTGGTATCAATTGAGACGCCGATAATGCGCCCCGGAGCAGCACGCTTAAATTGGTCTGAAAAGGCGAAGAAGGCTGCGTGTGGGCCACCAAACCCCATTGGGACACCGAAACGTTGGTTGCTGCCTACAACAATATCAGCGCCCATAGCCCCAGGCGATTTTAAAAGGACTAGGCTCATGATGTCAGCGACAACAGTAACCAATACTTTTTTGCTGTGTGCTAGTTCAATGAGTGGTGTTAAATCTTTAACTTCACCATTCGAGCCCGGGTAGTGTAATAAGAGGCCAAAGCATTCATGCTGATCGATAAGTTCTTCTGGTTTACCGACAAGCACGGTAAACCCAAAATGCTTAGCGCGGGTTTCAATAACCGCCAGCGTTTGTGGGTGTGTATTTTCATCAACAATAAAAGTATCAGAGCTATTGCGCTTTTGTTGGCGCTTACTCATTGACATGGCTTCTGCCGCTGCAGTGCCCTCATCGAGCATAGAGGCGTTGGCCAAATCCATTCCGCTTAGGTCGGTAATCATTTGTTGAAAATGTAATAAGCCTTCTAGGCGACCCTGTGCAATTTCTGGCTGATAAGGTGTATAGGCGGTATACCAACCAGGGTTTTCTAGTACATTACGCAAAATGACATTGGGTGTTATGGTGTCGTGATACCCCATACCGATATAGCTGGTGAAGATATTGTTCTTCTTTGCTATGGTTTGTAGTGCTTCTAGAGCATGCTGCTCGTCCATTGCGGCATCTAAGTCGAGAGCGGTTTCTTGTAAGATCGACGCCGGCACAGTATCTTTGATTAAGTTCTGTAGTCCAGTTGAGCCGAGTTCCGATAGCATGGCTTCTTGCTGGTTTTGGTCGGGCCCGATATGGCGCCGAATGAAGGCTTGGGGATATGATAATTCTTGAATTGAGTCTGAAAGTAGTACTGGTTGAGCGGGCATAGACTTAAGGGGCATGGTACACCTAGAAGCGGTCGATTGAATAAAAATGAAAGAAGAAGGTCTGTCTTGTCAGCGAGGTATTATACGTGAAAGTAGAGCGAACTGCTTACCGTAAATAGTATTCTTCGGAGTATCGAGTTGTGTTTAAAGTACTATCGGCTTAAAGCTCGGTTAAGTCCTTGATTCAAGATTGGCTGTAGCGCCGAGTTGGCCTTTATTGACTAATCATCATTTATAGAACCACGTCCCCAAAAGAGTAAGTTGGCTTTAACAAGCCCTTAACATTGATTTTTAATAATGATAGGGTGTTAGTTAGCTTGGGAGAGTGAATGGATGGACCCCTTAGGTGAGTTGTAATACAAGCGGTTGTTAATGTTGTACGCCAAATTAGATGCAGTAATCAAACAGAATAAATAAATAGATTGATACGCTAAAAAATAGAATAAGCCAAAAGGCTAGTTAACAGCATCATTCAAGATTGGACTTTATTTTGAACAGATTATCTCGAACAGACCATTAGAGTGGCTGATTCCTTAACGACAATAGCAGTCTTTAAACAATAATTACTCACTCAAACAAATTTACTAGTAAGAGTTTTTTCATGTTAGATCCCTTGGTAGATAGTTTGCCAAACAACGATAATGAAACGGTCGAACGCTTTATTTCTGTGCGCCTTCAGACTGAGCACTTGGCTTCTCCGCTATCAGAGGCGGATGCGCAATTACAGTCTATGCCTGATGCTAGCCCAGCAAAGTGGCATTTAGCGCATACCACATGGTTCTTCGAAACGTTTATCTTATGTGAATACGATAAGCACTACCAACGTTTCGATGAAAGCTATAACTATCTATTTAATTCTTATTATAATGGTATCGGTGAACAATACCCTCGTCACCAAAGAGGCTTAATTAGTCGCCCTTCTTTAAAAGAAGTATTGGAATACCGGAGAGTGATAAGCTCAAAATTACTTGAGCTGGCAGAATCCCATTCTGACAGACAAGATTTTTTGGATTTAATTGAATTGGGTATTCAGCATGAACAACAACACCAAGAATTATTTTTAACGGATATTAAACACGCCCTATATCAAAACCCAACATTTCCCGCTTATCAGCCAATATCACTGAGTCATCAGACTGACGCTATTGCAGCAAGTGTAGATCGTAAAAAATCGTCTTGGCTAAATATAGATGGTGGTATGCATGCTATCGGCTACGATAAAGGCGGCTTTAGTTTTGATAATGAGAGGCCAAGGCATCAGGTTTATTTACTGCCCTTTCAACTACATTCTACCTTGATCAGTAACGGTGAGTACCTCGAATTTCTTGAGAGTGGTGCTTATCAATCGCCCGAATTTTGGTTGGCGGATGCTTGGAGCTGGTTGCAGTCTAAGCCTCTTAGAGAGCAAGGTGCCCCTTTGTATTGGTTGAAGCAGGGGGGAGAGTGGTTTGAGTTTTCCTTACACGGTTTATTGCCCTTAAATCCTGATTTACCGGCCATTCATATTAACTATTATGAAGCATCTGCTTATGCGGCGTGGCGTGGCGCTAGATTACCTACAGAGTTTGAATGGGAAACAGCTCTACAGCAGTTCGTGGCCGCACCTGAACAGTCCCGCATTTTACCTCACCCTGAAGTACAAAAGCCTAGCAGTGTATTGGCTGATGCTTTTGGCTCTGCTTGGCAATGGACTCAGAGTAGTTACAGTGCTTACCCTGGCTTTAAACCTTTTGAAGGTCTTGCGGGTGAATATAATGGTAAATTTATGTCTAACCAGAATGTGTTGCGCGGTAGCTCATACGTGACACCAGTAGGGCATGCTCGAATGACTTATAGAAACTTTTTTTATGCTCCACAATCTTGGCAGTTTTCTGGTGTACGTTTAGCTAAGAATAATGAGTGAAGATAAACTAGGTATAACCTTAGGATAAATGATGAAGTCTAGTCTTGATAATGTGATTGAAAAAAATGATGTAGACGAGGTGTTTCTAAATGATGTTGTTGATGGTTTATCGAAGCAACAAAAAACGTTACCGTGTAAGTATTTTTATGATGAGCAGGGTTCCCAATTATTTGAAAAAATTTGTGATACAGATGAGTACTACGTAACACGTACAGAATTAGCGTTATACCGACAATACGCTCGTGACATGGCGGACTTAATTGGAGAGCGAGCTTTAATAATAGAGCCGGGAGCCGGGTCGATTAAAAAAATAGGCCTATTGTTTTCACAATTACTTAAACCGGCTGGCTTTATCCCAATGGATATTTCTGAAGAAATACTCACTCTGTCTAGTCAACACTTGGCGATGGAGTTTCCTGATATCGATATTAGTCCCGTTGTGATTGACTTTCTAAATGAAAAAGAGCTGGGTGCTGTTTTTTCACGTTTACCTAAAAGACCATTAGTGAATAAACGAGTTATTTTCTTTCCGGGTTCTACCATCGGTAATTTTCATCCGAATGAAGCGGAGCAATTTCTAGCGCGTTTTGCTAATAATCTCGAAGTGGGTGATGGTTTACTGATAGGTGTTGATCTTGTCAAAGATACTGCTATATTGGAAGATGCCTATAATGATAATAAAGGCATTACTGCTGGTTTTAACCTTAATTTATTGAGTCGTATTAATAGCGAGCTTGATGGTGATTTTGCGATTGGCGCTTTTTCTCATAGAGCGATTTTCAATCAAGAAAAAAATCGTATCGAAATGCATTTGGTGAGCAATAAAGATCAGAAGGTAACCATTGCAGATAATGCATTTGAGTTTTTAGTAAATGAAAGTATTCATACTGAAAATTCATATAAATACTCAGTTGATACTTTTAGTCAGGTAGCGTTAGCGGCAGGTTTTAAATTAAAATCAACATGGATAGATGAAAAAGAACTCTTTAGTATTCATTATTTAGAGGTTTGCTAACATTATTTTGGTGTGGCTGAAGAATATATTTGGTTTTATACTCTAGGAACCTCTGTTTAAACAGCATATTTTTATTTAAGATGGTCTGCTATTCTTTTAGTCTCTTAACGTGACCTGACACGACAACCTCTTTTTTATTTTTTTGAGTGAGTTCTAAATAGCCTCCTGCCTTTGATAATTGCGCACATCGCAAAATGCTTTTATGTGTTGTACCTAAACGCTTTTTCCAAAATGGCCACAGCACACTGCCTGCAGAGCCCGTTGCGCTATCCTCTATTTGACCGTATTGCGGTGCGAAATAACGAAAAGTGATATCGCTATTAAGTAGATAACTTTTTGCCGTAATGATTAATGCTCTTTGCCCAATATATTCTATAACGTTTTGATTACATTCAAATAGTTTGACCTGTTCTGAATTCGAGAACTCTATAATAAGATATCCATTGTCTTCTTGAGTTTGAGACATGGAGCAAACGTGATCGTTTATTTTTGTTTGATAGGGTATTGATAAGGCTTGAGAGGTGTGTAAATCAGCTATTGGAAAAGTAATAGAGTACCTACTTTCACTGGCTGAGACTTCTAGTGTCTCTTTGTCTGAGCTGAACTGATAGTGTATTTTGCTGTTATCACTATTGTTTCGATAGTCATGTATATAAGCTGCTGCTGCTAGTGTGCCGTGTCCGCAGCGTTGAATGGCATTGTTTCTATTAAACCAGCGGATAGCAAAGTGTCGTTCAGTAATCGCTTTGATATATACCATGGTAATATCGGGGTAGGTGATATCTGATGTCAGTAAGGCTTGATGTTCTTCAATGGTCGGTAACGTTTCGACTAGCCTGACACCTGCTGGATTGCCATTGTAAGATTCAGTACTTACCTCCTTCTCTAATAAAAGTTGTTTAGAAAAAGGGGTACCGCAAGGCGGTGTTTCATTAATCGTTTTGCTAGGCCCAAGCTCATTAGAGCTTATTTCTGCCAAATTTGTCGGTGGCTCTGCAAAAACGGTAAAGTAGTGAGTGTTCATTTTTATCAGTCTTATTCAGAGGTATCGTAGTGTTTAGCAAGGTTATCATATGACACATAAGTTTATTGCTTCAACATCTCTCGACCAATTAGTTGATCATGTAAAACGATGCGATATATGCGAAGCTCATTTGCCTTTTGGGCCTCGCCCAGTCGTACAACTATCCTCTAATGCGTCATTACTGATTATAGGGCAAGCACCTGGGCGGAGGGTTCATGAAACAGGTATCCCTTGGAATGACCCTTCAGGTGATCGTCTTAGAATGTGGTTAGGTTTATCCCGAGAGCAGTTTTATGATGCTACTAATCTTGCAATTATGCCAATGGGTTTCTGTTACCCAGGAACGGGTAAAACGGGTGATTTACCTCCTAGAAAAGAGTGTGCCGAGCAGTGGCACGAAAGTTTATTAAGCCGTCTCAATAATGTTAAATTAACATTATTGATTGGCCAATATGCCCAGCGTTATTATTTGGCTCGTTCAGATTTCAATAATGTGACTCAATACAAAAAAAATCAGTCTTTAACTGATACAGTAAGGATGTGGGATAGCTATTTGCCCAATGATCTTTTGCCCCTACCTCATCCGTCTCCTCGCAATCAATTGTGGTTAAAGAAGAATGCTTGGTTTGAGCATGATGTTTTGCCGGTTTTAAAAGAGCGTGTTCAAACAATATGCTCGTAATATATGATAGAGACTTTGTTGCAGAGCTATAAACAGTCCTAATAGCAGTACTAATATCAAGTACTAAGCAATGTTAAATTAAAATACTAAACCTAAACTACACACACCATCACATGACACAAGACAAAAAAGATATTCCTTGGAAAACGAAAACAAGTGAAATTGTTTACGATAACCCTTGGATCCAAGTAAGCCATGACATTGTAATCACGCCTAGTGGAACAGATGGTATTTACGGCCGTATTCATTTTAAAAATCATGCGGTTGGTATTTTACCGGTGGATGATGCTGGCGGCACGTGGTTGGTGTGCCAGTCTCGTTATCCATTTGGCGAAAAAACATGGGAGATCCCTGAGGGGGGGTCTCCAGCAGGAGAAGATCTCTTACTTACAGCTCAAAGAGAGCTGCTAGAAGAAACGGGTTTGCATGCAAGCCAGTGGCAACCTTGGTTAAACATGCAATTATCGAATTCTGTTAGTGATGAAGTTGCTACTGTTTTTTTAGCTCAAGGTTTGACGCAAGGAGAGATGTCATTAGAAGATACTGAGGACATCACCGTCCGTTATTTGCCCTTGAAAGAAGCGATTGCAATGGTTTATGAAGAGGAAATTGTAGATGCGATTTCTGTTGCTGCATTATTAAAAGCAGCTGCGTCTAAAGAGTTATTCAATATTTAATTCTTTTCTTTTTTACTTACCTATGACGTCATTGGCGCTTAACAATATGCTATTTAAATATATCAAACAGCGCTGATTTTTCATCTTCGTTAACCTGTTGTTCGGTTTTTTCATGGGGTGAATGGCAGGTTTGATTACGGCCTTGTTCTTTTGCTCTATAGAGCTCTTTGTCTGCTCTTTCAACCAGTTTATGCCAGTTATCACTGTTATTATTTTCGACAGTACGATTCCCGATATAGCTGCTTACCCCCAGACTAACAGTCAACTTGATATTGTGGTTTTCTGTTTTGATTGTTGAAGCTTCGACCGCCTGACGGATGCGCTCTGCGACAGTTATAGAGGTCGCAATATCCGTGCTAGGTAAAATGACGGCAAATTCTTCCCCGCCGTAACGGCAAGGGATGTCAAGCTTACGAATATTATCTTTAATACAGTGTGCGATTAGCTGTAATGCCTTATTGCCAGTTTCGTGTCCCCATTGGTCATTCACATTTTTGAAATGATCCGCATCCAACATTATTAAGGTGGTTGCTTGTCCTGTTCTCTGTGAGCGTTCAAGTTCCTGAGAGATGACCTCCGTGAAGTAGCGATAATTGTGTAGGCCTGTCAAGGTATCGGTACTAATGAGTTCCGAGAGTTTTTCAACTTCTTGTTTGAGGGTAATAAAGTCTTGGTTAAGCCGGCACGGCTCACCGTTGGTGCAGGTCTGAGCTTTATTTTGTTTGTTTACCACGGTTTTAGGCATACAGGGCGCAGTGTTAATTGAATCAATTATTACAGCATAGCGCATTTTTACTGCTTGTGTTTTGGTGTTTCACCTTTATGTAGAACAAAAAAAGCACCCTCTTGGGGTGCTAGTGAGATATTGTTAGCTCATGCTGGGTGTGTCTTGACAGCTCTATCAAGCAGCATGCAATTTAATAAAGGGGTTCAGTATTCGGCCCCACAGTCCCGTCAATTTAACCGGTGCCTCTTCAACAGATAAGCATAAGCAGTGCTGGTTACGCGCTGAGATGGGCTGATGAATATCACCTGGCTCTTTAATTAAAAAGTCGCCTTTCTGGTAAATTCCTTGTTTATCAGAGAAGCTGCCTTCCAATACAACCGTAATTTCTGTGCCTCTATGGTCATGCTCGGGGGCTGTATTGCCCGCCTCGATTTTCTGTAAGGACACTTGATATTGCTTTTGCCCAACAGTTAATGGCGCGGTTTTTAGGCTCCGATTCACTCTTTTCCATTTTAGCGGTCTTTGTTTGATTAGTTTTCGTACTAGCCGTGGTAAGTCTGCGTGACTGTCTTGGTTTTCACTTTTATTGAGTATCGGCTGTGTCGCTTTTACCGTAGTCGCTAGTTGTGCCTCGCTGGTTTTATCGATGGTGTTCATTAGTTGATCAAAGCTACCAGCCATTGTTGGTTGAGGTTCTAACCTTTCTAACATTGACCCACCATACGACTCCATTTTCTTAACGGCTTGCTGGCATTCGCTACAAAAATGTAAGTGTGCTTTTACTGCAACGGCTTGTGCTAGTGGCAGAGTACCGGCTGCAAACTCTGCTAATAAATTTTCGCTGGGGTGATGGAGAGGCATATTTTTACCTATTAACTATCTCTGTTTAATCTGTGTTTATCGCTTTAGCAGCGCTTGTAATTTGCTTTGGGCTAGACGCACTCGCGATTTTACTGTGCCTAAGGGTAAATCGAGTTCTTCGGCGACTTCGCTATGTGATTTTGCTTCCATGTAAACTTTCCGAATAACCAGAGCCTGTTCTTCTGGTAGCTGTTTAAGGGATATCTGAATTTGATCTGAGTCTCTGTCGTGCTTTAACAGCGAGTAGGGTCCATTTTCGGTTGTATCTTCCCATACTTCTTCGGTCTCGATCGAAGT
Source organism: Cellvibrionaceae bacterium (assembly GCA_050633525.1). Taxonomy (GTDB): domain Bacteria; phylum Pseudomonadota; class Gammaproteobacteria; order Pseudomonadales; family Cellvibrionaceae; genus CANLBN01. The sequence goes on along the minus strand of JBOEGR010000018.1, from coordinate 91,053 downwards.
CGTATTGGCATACTTATTTTGACGCCTGAGCATATCAATACGAGTATTTCTGGCTAAGGTGAATATCCAGGTACTGGCTGCAGCTTTAGCTGGGTCATATGTTTTCGCTTTTTGCCACACTTTGATCATGACTTCTTGAACCAGTTCATCCATCATCTGTAATGAATGTTGAGATGGAAACTTCGACATAAAGTAGCTTTTCAGTAATGGGCCGAAATGTTCAAACAGTTCTTTAAATGCCCGTCGATCCTGTGAACGACCAACATCCATTAAGAAACCGTTCCATACAGCGCTTGGCTTTTTGGTAGTAGATAATTGCATAGTCCGACTATTATCACTAATTGCACGGATATTAGTAGACTTATTCTCCGCAAGTGCTGAATCTTCTTGTTTTGTAGCGGTGATGATCATAAATTACCTTGGCTTACTATGCGGTCGTTACATGATTTGTTGGTCTATATCGCTATTTACGCTTCTAAGGGTAGGGCAGATCATCGCTTTCTTATATTCACTAGATAAGACTAAATAGAGTGATCTATCCCTTGGGTTATGGCGTATTTTTGCTCATATCAACTATTTTAGTGGTGTAATATCGCTATTTAATAACAATTTGGGACATAAGATGCAGACAAGAAGCAATATTAAAATGCTCGAAGGTGACCCCATTGTTGCTTTTAAACGGTTCTACCAGCAATTTGACCAACATTCCCTCGATCTCCTTGGCGATATTTACTCTGAAAATGTCACTTTCTCCGATCCAGTACACATGATTCAAGGGCTGCAGGTGTTAAAAAGTTACTTTGAAGGCATGTGCGGTAATTTGTCTCATTGTCGATTTGAGTTTATTGACGAGGTTGTCGGCGAGAATAACGCCTGTTTCAAGTGGGAAATGCATTACAGTCACCCTTCCTTAAAGTCCAATGCTCCCCTGAAATTAATTGGGGCTACTTTTATCGAGTACTCCGATAAGATAGATGCGCATGAAGACTTTTATGATATGGGCGCTATGTTGTATGAGCACTTGCCGGTACTGGGAAGTGCTGTGAGATTAGTGAAATCGCGTATCCAAAAAGATAGCGAAAAAAAATAAATGGATGCAATGCAATATGCCTCACTCTGATTGGAAAGGTAAAACGGTTTGGTTAACTGGAGCCAGTTCAGGAATAGGGCGAATCTTGGCCCTTAAGTTGGCTAAAATGGGTTGTACCGTTATTATCAGTGCTCGTCGTTTAGAGGTCTTAAAGGAAGTGGCCAAAAATGCTCCTCAGCAGATACTGCCTCTAGCGTTTGATGTCAGTGATATTGAGCAGAGGGATCAAATACGTGAACAACTAGCGGAGCGTATTGAATCTATTGATATTGCGTTATTTGTGGCAGGCGTAGTGGAGTATGAAGACGATTTGAGTTTTGATGCTAAGCGCTATCAGCAGGTATTCGACGTCAACTTCTTTGGCTTGGTCAATTCTGTTGCTATTGCTATGCCCTTACTCAAAAAATCTAAGCATAAACCGTATATTGTCGGTGTCACCAGTTTAACAGTATTAGCGGGGTTTCCTCGCGCTGAAATTTATGGTGCTTCTAAGGCGGCGGCTGATTACTTTTTGAAAGCCTTACGTATGGACTTAGATCCAGACGAGTTTGATCTTTCTATTGTCCGTCCTGGTTTTGTTAAGACACCCATGACATCAGTGAATGACTTCCCTATGCCCTTTATTATGTCTGCAGAGGAGGCAGCAGATAGAACTATTAGTGCAATGGAGCAGCGAAAGCTGTTTGTTAATTTCCCCAAACGATTCAGCCTTTTGTTAAAACTTTTGTCCAGTGTGCCAAGTATTTGGTATAGAATTCTGGGGCCGAAGATGAATCGTCATCAAAATAAATAATAAGGCTTAATTTCTCAATGAAAATAGCGATTATTGGCGCAGGCATTTCTGGACTGACTGCGGCCTATGTATTAAATCGAAACCACGATATTACCTTGTATGAAGCAAATGACCGTTTAGGTGGTCATACTGCGACAAAGGATATTCATTTTAAGGGGCGTGATTACGCAATTGATACTGGTTTTATTGTGTTTAATGATTGGACCTACCCTAACTTTAAAGAGCTACTCAAACAGTTAGACGTCGAATACCAGCCGACTGAAATGGGTTTTAGTGTTAGTTGCGAATTAAGTGGCTTGGAGTACAGCGGCAATAACCTGAATACACTCTTTGCTCAGAGACGAAATATATTCAAAGCGAATCACTGGCAAATGATCAGAGATATTCTACGTTTTAATAAAGAAGCCATAGTTGATATTGATAGCGGTGGTCAATACCTTGATATGACCTTAGGGGACTATTTAAAACATAAGCAATATTCAACAACATTTATTGATAAGTATTTGATTCCTATGGGGGCTGCGATATGGTCAGCATCCACTTCTGTAATGCAAGAATTTCCTCTGCAATTCTTCGTTCATTTTTTTCGTAATCACGGCTTATTAAGTGTTAACGAGAGGCCGCAATGGCATACGATTAAAGGTGGGTCCCGTTCTTATATTGAGCCTATTATTCGACACTTTGAAGATAAAGTAAGGCTAGCGAGCCCAGTATTGTCTGTAGAGCGAAGTGAAGATCGCGTCACAATAAAAACAGCACAAGACAGTCAAGATTATGATCATGTTGTGATCGCAAGCCATAGTGATCAGGCTTTGGCTATGTTAAAAGATGTTAGCGCCGATGAAATGGAGGTATTATCAAAAATACCGTATCAAAAAAACGAAGTTGTCCTGCATACGGATGCTTCAATTTTACCCTCTAAACGTTCGACTTGGTCGAGCTGGAACTATCGCATTGTTGATGATGGCGATGATAGTGCATCTAATCATGAGCTTCCGCCCGTATTAACCTATGATATGAATATACTTCAATCGATACAGAGCGACGCTACTTTTTGTGTTACTTTAAACCGTACTCAAGCGATTGCGCCTGAAAAGATATTGGGAACTTATCATTATGATCACCCCGTTTTCTCAGTTGAAGGTATCAAGGCTCAGCAACGATGGTCAGAAATTAATGGCGTGAATCGAACGTGGTTTTGCGGGGCGTATTGGGCAAATGGTTTTCATGAAGATGGCGTTGTTAGTGCTTTAAAAGTCGCTGATAAATTTGGAGCTTCACTTTGATGAAAGCCTTTAGCCTGGGGCAAAAAGCTCTTAGCCCAAATCAAAAAAAAACTAGTCCAGGCAAAAAAGCTTTTGGCTCCAGTGAAGAAGCCGAGTGTGCGAGTGCAATATATCAAGGTACGGTAAGGCATCGACGTTTCTCTCCTAAGTCGCATGATTTTACTTACAAGGTCTTTATGGTTTACTTAGACTTGCAAGAACTTGATCACGTTTTTTCTCAAAGTACTTGGTGGTCAGAAAAGTGGTTTGCTCTTGCTCGATATAGGCGTAAAGACTTTTTCGATGGTAATAGCGATACCTCTCTTTACGATGCCATTGCGGATCATGTCGAGCAGCACAATGGTCGGCGCCCTGAAGGGCCAATTCGTATGTTGGCCAATTTACGTTATTTTGGTTTTATTATTAATCCGATTACGTGTTACTACTGTTTTGATAAAACCGGTAAAAAATTAGAAACTGTCGTTGCCGAAGTGACCAATACCCCATGGAAGCAACGTTGCCAGTACGTGTTAAATGTAGAGGATCACGACTCACATAAGCAATCGTTTATTTTTAATAAAGAAATGCACGTCTCACCTTTTCAGCCTATGGATTTGCAATACCATTGGGTGGGTAAGACACCCAGTGAGGATTTACTTGTTCATATTGATGTTCAGCGTCAGCAACAATCTCAGTTTGATGCAACGATAGTCATGCAGCGTTACCCCATGTCAGGAAAGATGATGAACCGAGTCATTTCACGATACCCATGGATGACGCTAAAAGTATTTGCTGCCATTTATTGGCAAGCGTTAAAACTGTGGTTAAAACGAATCCCTTTTTATTCTAATCTGAGTGATAATCCCCTTACGAATAATAAGTAGTAAATTTTTAGGTCTAATTGACATCTTCTTGTTTTCTCGTCAATTTCTTTTTTAGGCAGTGAGTGTTAGGAGTTAAGAATGAAAGCCCTTAGTGTTACCAATATTAATAATGAAAATAACAGTAATAGCATTAATAAAGCCTCTCGCTCAGCCAGTGCGATTGAGCGTTGGGCCAAGCGCATAGTCTTAAGTCGTTTGCAGCAATTTACGCAATCTGCCTTAGTTATAGAAGATGGCAAAGATAGATATTCTTTTGGCTTAAATGCATCTAGCGAAGAACACTACTTAGAAGCACATATAGTCATTCATGATATATCTGTTTACAGGGATTTATTATTTAATGGTACAACCGGCGCCGGTGAAGCCTATATGAGAGGTGATTGGACATCGCCCGACTTAGTTAGCGTTATTCGTGTGATGTGTCAAAATATGGATGCTTTATACCGTTTTAATTCTGGTTGGGCTAAATTGAGCCATGTATTTTCTGATATAAAACATCGTTTGCGTATCAATAATAAGAAAAATGCTCGCCGTAATATTTCAGCGCATTATGATTTAGGTAATGACTTTTTCTCGTTGTTTTTAGACAAGACGATGATGTACTCATCCGCTATTTATCCCCGTTCGGATACGTCTTTAGAAGAGGCTGCTAGTTACAAATTAGAACATATTTGCCAACGCTTAAAGCTCAGTTCCGCTGATCATTTATTGGAAATCGGAACAGGGTGGGGTGGTATGGCAATACATGCTGCAAAGTACCATGGCTGTCGTGTGACAACCACAACCATATCTAAAGAGCAACACGCCCACGCAGTCAATGCAGTCAAAGCCGAAGGTCTAGAAGATAAGATTACGGTTTTATTGGACGATTACCGTGATTTAGAAGGGCAGTTTGATAAATTAGTCTCTATTGAGATGATAGAAGCAGTTGGCTCTCAATATTATCCAGCATATTTTTCAACTTGCAGCCGCTTGTTGAAGAAGGATGGTTTGATGCTAATACAAGCGATAACGATGCCTGACCAACGTTATCAGCAGACCAGTGATAGTGCTGATTTTATTCAACTTTATATTTTTCCCGGTGGTCACTTACCCTGTCCATCGATAATGGCAAAACACGTTGCCAATGATACCGATATGCAAATAGTGGGCATTGAAGATATCACCTTAGATTATGCCCGTACTTTAGAAGATTGGCGTCAATGCTTCTTTGATAAGCTATCTGATGTTAAGTCGTTAGGCTATGACGATCTTTTTATTCGCATGTGGGATTTTTACTTGGCTTACTGTGAAGGTGGTTTCAGAGAGCGAACAATAGGCACTATGCAAATGTTGATGGCAAAACCACGATGTCTTGATTTGCCCGCTGTAAACTAATCTTTTTTTCTGTTGAATACGAATAATTACTTGATGCTATCATCGGGTAATTATTTATGAGCGACGCTAAACATTTCTTAATACAGCCAGCATTACTTATATCAACATTGATAGGCTTCAGCGCTGAGGCGATGGCCTTAGCGCCTCAATGCCCTGATATTGCTTCTTCTGATGACAATTTAAGTGCTTCCGCTACTATTGTGGGTTCTGCTCTTGACCCTAGCGATAATACATTGCTTTATTGCGAGTATCATTATCCAGAGCTGCCGAATGGTCGCCAATTTTTAGTCGAGTATAGAGATTCTGCCCAAGCTTTAATTGCACAAAAAAAGTTGAGTTACAGTGGTAGCTTATTACAGCCACAAGTAAGGCAAGAGGATTTCAGGCATGGTGAGCAACGTCAAGTTTTACTGTCCCGAGATGCAAATGGACATCTGAATATTGAAGTTCAATATAAAAAACCTGATGCTGAAAATATAAAAAAGGCGGATCTAAAACTATCTGATTCACTTGTGATCGATGCAGGTTTTGATGAGGCTATACGCCAAAGCTGGATTGATTTAATTGCTGGTCAAACAGTTAAGATGGATTTTTTGTCGCCAGTCCACCTGAAAACATTTAACTTGTCTATTACAAAAACGACGGATAAAAATTATCTTGTTAAGCGAGAAGGTTATAGTGAACAGGTGGTTTCATTCTTGATTCGCCCCAGTAATAGTTTCATTAGCCTATTTGCTAAACCGCTCCTGCTCAGCTATGACCTTAGAACTAGGCGACTCTTATCTTATAACGGTAATGTAAACATAACAGATGAGGATGGGGCAACAATGGAAGCGACTATTCAGTATTACTATAGAAATTGATAATGATAGAAATTGATAATGGATAGAAAATAATACGGTTTAATAATAAAAGTGCAGTATATAAAATCCTAGTTAGAGTGTCATTAACGACAAGCCTCTGATAGCAAGTATTAAAAAACAGTTTGCTTGCTTTTGTAAAGTCTCGGTTTAATTTTCATTACTCATCTAAAAAATCCAACAGTAATTTCATCGCATGATGAACTTCCCAAGGCTCATACAGTTCGCTATTAGGAAACAGTGGCATGTAGTTGTGGTTGTTAATGTACTGGCAGTCTGGATAAGATGTATCAAGAATGATTTCTTTCAATGTAAGTCGAACTTTAAGCTGCCAGTTCTCTTTAACCAGTATGCATTGCTTTGCACCGTTGATAACCAACTGCTCCAATAGCCAGTCTGAAGGCATTGCGTGTTGCTGATTGCGTTGTTGGTATTGGTCGCGTAAGTGTCTCACCATTCTGGCGATTTGACGCTGTTCACGCGTGCCGCGTGGTTCTTTGATATAAACACGTTTTGGTTCTTTGACTGCAAGCATAACCTGATCCCCGAGAGATGTTAAATGGCCTAGTGCAATATAAAGTCCGTTTGGTAGCTTTTTTCTGTAATTTTTTTGTAATATATGTTTTTACAAGACACTCTTTTAGTCGATCGGTTCACCGTATTGATTTTGTTGCTAACGGCCAGTGCCTTCTTTTCTTGGTCTTTGTTATATCTAAGTTTGCTGTATCTAGATGTAGAGTGTCTTTGATTAGTTCCAAGGTCAGTGTCAATATGAGTGAGCAATGAGCGCTGTTTGTCTGACCTGCTATTGACTAATTCAGCCAGTAAAACCAAGGTTTTTGATAGTTCGCTAACTGATTTTGATAGCTTCATAATACTCATCCGAGCATCATAGGCTTGGTTCTGATCAAATTTTTCTTCCTTATTCTCACTTCCTTTTTCACAACAGTCAGTATGATTTTTCAGACTTTTGTGATTGCTCATGTGCTTTTTACTCTGATTTTATTTACTTGTCTAGACTAAAGTCGTAGATGATATTGGGTGGCAGTGCTAGTGTTTTAAAATGCGATCATCCTTTGATCGCGGCCCCTGTACTCCCCCCAAAAATCGTTGTTTAATCCCAGTTTAGTGCGCCACCTGTTTGATATTCAATAACACGCGTTTCAAAGAAATTTTTCTCTTTACGTAGATCCATAATTTCACTCATCCAAGGGAATGGGTTTTTTGCTCCTGGGTATTGTTCTTTGAGGCCTAGTTGAGCTAAACGGCGGTTGGCAATAAATTGGAGGTATTCTTCCATCATGGCGGCATTCATGCCCAATACACCTCTTGGCATGGTGTCGCGTGCATAAGCAATTTCCAGTTCAGTTCCTTCTAAAATCATCTGTATGACTTCTTCTTGGAATTCAGCAGACCACAAATGAGGGTTCTCTAATTTAATTTGGTTAATAACATCGATACCAAAGTTAAGGTGCATCGATTCATCGCGTAAAATATATTGAAATTGCTCAGCAACACCCGTCATTTTATTGCGGCGGCCCATGGATAAAATCTGGGTAAAGCCACAGTAGAAGAAAATGCCTTCGGTCACGGCGTAGAAGCCAATCAGGTTACGTAACAATTCTTGATCCGCTTCCGTTGTGCCGGTGTTGAAGTTAGGGTCAGTGATACCTTGAGTATGATCGATACTCCATGTCGCCTTGTTAGCCACCGAAGGGACTTCGCGGTACATATTAAATATCTCACTTTCATCCATGCCTAGTGATTCAATACAGTACTGATAGGCATGAGTATGAATGGCTTCTTCAAATGCTTGGCGTAAGATATATTGTCGGCATTCTGGGTTCGTAATTAAGCGATAAATTGCCAATACTAAATTATTGGCTACGAGCGAATCAGCTGTTGAGAAATAGCCAAGAGAGCGCATAACAATGCGTCGCTCATCATCGCTCAGGCCATCTTTACTTTTCCAGATCGCGATATCAGCTGTCATATTAACTTCTTGTGGCATCCAGTGGTTGGCGCAGCCATCAAGGTATTTTTGCCACGCCCAGTCATATTTGAATGGCACTAGCTGGTTGAGGTCAGCGCGGCAGTTAATCATCGCTTTTTGGTCAACTTGCACACGAGAAGCGCCCATTTCTAATTCTTCAATGCCGGCAGATGTATCCATGTTATTGATGGCATTTTTTGCGCGACTAATAGGGTCATTACCGAGAGTCTTTTCTGGATTCTCGACGGGTATACTTGTTTTTTCTGCTGCTGCAGTTGCTTGTGCAATTGCAGTATTGCTGCCCATTTGTGATACGGCAGCAGCAGGCTCTGCCATTGCTTGCTGTACAGCGGGTGCTTTTTGGTTTTCAATTTTTGGTTCGGAAGCTATTTGTGCCTTTGCAGGTAGTTCTAGGGTATCGTCGTAATCATCCCAACTTAACATAATGTTACTCTCTATTTGGTCTTTCTATTTAGTCGTCTATTTTGCTATTCGTTTTTGTTGTTTGTCTTATTGTTGCTTTGGTCTTTCTTTATTTGAGCATGGTGTTGAATACGTTTTATCAAAAGTGCCTTAGCGTTTGTAAAACGTATTCTTAACCTTTTCTTAAGCTCAGTACCTTTTACTGGCAGGCTTCACAATCTGGATCATCTAAAGAACAAGCTTGGGGCACAGCAGCTGCTGTCGGTGCGCTATTGCTCGATGATGAAACTGCATTGAGATTACCTGTATCAACAGTGGATTTTTCTGTTGATGTGGCTGCTAAGGCGCGCAAATAATATGTCGTCTTTAAGCCGCGATACCATGCCATACGATAAGTAATATCCAGCTTTTTACCATTCGCTCCCGCAATGTATAGATTTAGACTTTGGGCTTGATCTATCCATTTTTGGCGGCGACTGGCGGCATCGACTATCCACTTAGGCTCTACTTCAAATGCAGTGGCGTAAAGCGCTTTCAAGTCATCCGGTATACGATCTACTTTTTGTGCTGACCCTTCATAATATTTCAAGTCATTAACCATTACGTTGTCCCATAAATCACGATCTTTTAGGTCGTGAACAAGGTAGGGATTTACAACGGTAAACTCACCGGAAAGGTTCGATTTAACGTAAAGGTTTTGATATGTCGGTTCAATCGATTGCGATACGCCGGTAATATTGGCAATGGTAGCAGTTGGAGCAATGGCCATGACATTAGAGTTACGCATGCCTTGACTCGTCACTTTGCTACGCAGGCTCGTCCAGTCAAGAGTTTGGCTACGGTCTACTTCAATATATTTCTCACCGCGATTTTTCACCAAAATATCAATGGAGTCGAAAGGTAAAATACCTTGGCTCCAAAGTGAACCGGGGTAACTTTCGTAACTACCGCGTTCTGCTGCTAGGTCACTGGAAGTGCTAATCGCATAGTAGCTAATGGCTTCCATTGAGCGGTCGGCAAATTCAACTGCTTCATCAGAACCATAAGCAATACGTTGCTTATAGAGAGCATCTTGAAAGCCCATGATGCCCATACCCACAGGGCGGTGGCGCAAGTTAGATTGACGTGCGGTTTCGACCGAGTAGTAGTTAATGTCAATCACGTTATCAAGCATACGAACAGCCGTTTTAACAGTTGCTTGTAGCTTTGTTTGATTGAGTTCACCGTCTTCGATATGTTGGGCTAAATTAATAGACCCTAAATTACACACGGCTATTTCGTCATCCGCTTTTGTGTTTAAGGTGATTTCAGTACATAAGTTAGATGAATGAATCACGCCGGCATGTTGCTGAGGGCTGCGTAAATTACAGCTGTCTTTAAAGGTAACCCAAGGGTGACCTGTTTCGAATAGCATGCCTAGCATTTTGCGCCATAAACCTGCAGCAGAAACACGCTTAAAGGTTTTTATTTCACCGCTGTCACACATACGCTCGTAGGCTTCGTAACGCTCTTCAAAGGCTTTGCCGTAAAGGTCGTGTAAGTCAGGTGTTTCACTAGGGGTAAACAAAGTCCATTCTTGGTCTTCGAACACACGCTTCATGAACAGGTCGGGCACCCAGTTGGCAGTGTTCATATCATGAGTACGACGGCGGTCATCACCGGTATTTTTACGTAGTTCTAAAAACTCTTCGATATCCAAGTGCCATGTTTCGAGATAGGCACACATGGCCCCTTTGCGTTTGCCACCTTGGTTAACGGCTACGGCAGTATCATTGGCCACTTTTAAGAAAGGCACAACGCCTTGTGATTTACCGTTGGTTCCTTTGATATAAGAACCCAGTGCACGTACGGGGGTCCAGTCATTACCTAAACCACCGGCCCACTTAGATAGCATGGCATTATCTTGCATTGCGCCATAGATGCCATGTAGGTCATCGGGGATGGTGGTTAAGTAGCAAGATGATAATTGTGGTCGTAAAGTCCCTGCATTAAAGAGAGTTGGGGTTGAACACATGTAGTCGAAGGAGCTAATCAAGCGATAAAACTCTATTGCACGCGCGTTTGGATTGTCTTCTTTAGCAGCAAGTCCCATGGCGACACGCATGAAAAAGACTTGAGGAAGCTCAATACGTACTTCATCACTATGAATAAAGTAGCGGTCATATAAGGTTTGTAAGCCAAGATAGGTAAATTGATTGTCTCGCTCATGATCCAGTGCTTCACCTAGCTGTTGCAAGTCAAAGCTTAATAGGTCTGGAGACAGCAACTCAAGCTCAACCCCTTTTCGGATGTAAGCGGGTAGGGCTTTGGCGTATAGGTGTTCCATTTCATGGTGCGTTGCCTGCTGTGCCACATCGAGGAAGCTTAAGGCTTCTGCTCGCAGCTTATCCAACAAAAGACGGGCCGTTGCATAAGTATAATTAGGCTCTTTCTCAACAAGTGTGCGAGCCGTAATCACCAATGAAGTATTGATATCATCTAGAGCGACACCGTCATAAAGGTTGCGAGTGGCTTCGTCTAATATCGTTTTAGCATCGACGTCTTTTAAACCATCACAAGCTTCTGTTACCACCGTATGTAAACGCTCCATATCGAGCGGGGCGATTGAGCCATCAGCCAGGGTGACATTAATTTTGGGATAATTTGCCAACTCTTCTGCTGAGAGAGACGGTGTGATGCTGGGTTCTCTCAAGCGTGCTCGTTCTTCTCTATAAAGTACGTAGTCACGTGCAACCTTATGTTCACCCCCACGCATTAATGCTAATTCAACTTGGTCTTGGATATCTTCGATATGAACCGTGCCGCCAGAGGGCATGCGTCTTTTAAACGTGTCAGTGATTTGTTGTGATAAGACTTTAACGATATCGTGAACCCGACGTGAGGCCGCCGCAACGCCCCCTTCAACAGCTAAGAAGGCTTTAGTCATCGCCACTTCTACTTTTGACTCATCAAAAGGAACAACAGTGCCATTACGTTTGATTACACGCAATTTTCCGGGTGCTGTAGCGGTAATCGTTGAATTATCAGTAGGGGATGTTGTGGGGCTGTGGGCTTTTTGCTGACTTGCATCAGTGTCTGTGTGCATCGTTGTCTCCATTAGAACAGCAGGTATTTAGTCAATTCGTTGTAATCTTGTGTGTATATTTCTTTCAATATTGCTTGCGGTATGTGCTTTTTATTTGAGTTTTATGTGTTTCTTCTGTGCTTCTTTCTGTGTCTCTTTTATATGTCTTTTTGCGAGCTTGCTTGGCTAATTAGTTAGCTTATATTTACTTAACTTAGTATTTACCTACTTAGTATTTGCTCTGTACCGTTAGCATTTACTCAGTATCGGCTTGCCCAGATTGGTAAACTTGTGCATTAAGTGCGATGCGGTTTTAGTCATATTGGGTCTTGGGCCTGCGTGAACGAATATTGACTAGGCCTGTATATGCTAAAAACCATTGTGTATAGGCTAGGAGCCATTACTAAATTCATTGCTTCAACCCTATATATTGGGGTTGTTTTGAATATCAACACAAGATAATGCGTTTTTAATAAAAGTGCAAGCCAATGAATCTGGGGTCTAGCTGTGAACAAAATGTGGATAAGTTGAGATGTGAGTAAGCGCTAATCTACCAAGCATTAGCAGCTCTGAGCTGTGTATAAATATGAAGAGGGATCTTTTGTTTATACTATTTTTCTATAGCTGGGCCGCTTTTAAGAGAGTTTTTTTATTAAGCATTGGGCGGCTATAGTTTAGTCAGGCGAATTAATATTAGCTCTATAAGTTGAAGCATCATTGGCGCTGTAAATTAGCGCTATAAAAAGCAGGTCTATATTAGAGTGGTTGTACATTGAGGAGTATTTAGAGTTTACCGAGTAAGAACTCCATCAATGCTTTTTGCGCATGAAGGCGGTTTTCTGCTTCGTCCCAAACAACAGAGTATGTCGAATCCATAATCGTGTCATTGACTTCCATACCTCTATAAGCGGGTAGGCAATGCATGAAGACGGCTTCTTTGTGGGCCAGTGACATTAATTCTTCATTGACTTGGTATCCGGCAAAAGCGTTAATTCTTGCCTGCTTTTCCTCTTCTTGCCCCATAGAGGCCCAAGTATCGGTAACAACCCAATCGGCATCTTTAACGGCGTCTTCAGGGCGGTTAAACAGTTCGATACGGTCTTTGTTTTTTTCGATAAGAGCAGGGTCGGGTTGATAGCCATCGGGACAAACAATACGCAAAGTAAAATCACACTGGCGAGCAGCATTAATATAAGAGTGGCACATATTGTTACCGTCGCCTATCCATACAGCAGTTTTACCTTGAGGGTCGCCTCGGTGTTCAACGTAGGTTTGAATGTCTGCAAGTAATTGGCAGGGGTGATAGCTATCGGTTAATGCATTGATAACAGGAACGCGGGAATATTGGGCAAAGGTTTCAACTGTAGCGTGACCAAACGTACGAATCATCACAATGTCGACCATACTTGATATAACCCGAGCCGAATCTTCTATGGGCTCACCTCTCCCCAGCTGGGTATCATTAGAAGATAAAAATAAACCGCTCCCACCTAATTGAGCAATGCCGGCTTCGAAAGACACTCGAGTTCGAGTGGATGACTTTTCAAAAATCATCCCTAATACTTTGCCATCGAGTGTTTTCTTCGCGGTTTCATTGCGGTGTTGCTGTTTTAGTTCGATAGCGCGTTGGATCACAGTTTTCAATTCTGTTGGCGACAAGTCCAATAATGTTAAAAAATGTCTAGCCATAATATTGTATTCCTATTCGTGCTATTGATAGGTAAGGATCTAAATCAATAACGCTTAATTCTGTTGATAAAAAGTCGATGCGCTGTTGCAGGATTAATTAATTAAGTCAGAGATAATGCGGATAACTTGGTCAGCTTCAGCTTCCGTCATAATAAGCGGAGGCAGTAAGCGGATAACGCTACCCGCGGTGACATTGATAAGTAGGCCTCTATCTGAGGCTTGCTTAACTAAGTCGGGGCAGGGCTTATGCAGTTCTATACCAATGAGTAAGCCCTGTTGTCTAAATTCTTTGACTTCTGTTTTGCTGGCAAGGGCTTGTTTAAAGCCTTGCGCGAAATATTGTCCAAGTGATTTGACATGAGAGTAGAGCTTTTCATTTTCAATGGTTTTAATGACACTGCTGATTACAGCGCAGGCCAGTGGGTTTCCACCATAGGTGGAACCGTGATTACCCGGCTGTAGAATAGTATTGGTTTTGCCTTGTGTTAGGCAGGCCCCAACAGGTAAGCCGTTACCTAGCCCTTTAGCTGTCGTCAGCACATCGGGCTTAAAATCATAGGCCTGATAAGCAAAATGGTGGCCTGTGCGACCATTGCCTGATTGAATTTCATCTAGCATCAATAACCAGTCATTTTGGTCGCAAAGCTCTCTTAATTTGGGTAGGTAAGATGCATCAGGTACTTGTATCCCGCCTTCCCCTTGGACTGGTTCAACTAATATCGCCACGATATCGTGGTTATCTGATAGTGCTTGAATAGCGCCAATATCATTGTAAGGTACATGCAAAAACCCTTCTAAAAGAGGGGCAAAACCGTGTTTGACTTTGGGGTTGGCCGTTGCAGTAATCGTTGCCATGGTGCGCCCATGGAAACTATTGTTCATTGTGATGATGGTAGGTACAACGACCCCTTTTTCGTTACCGTACTTTCGTGCGATCTTAATTGCAGCTTCGTTGGCTTCTGCGCCGGAGTTGGAAAAAAACGTGCGTTCCATTCCGCTGACTCTACACAGATCGTCGGCAGCTTGTTGCTGTACTGGTAAGTTATATAAGTTAGATGTGTGCAATAAGGTGGCGGCTTGGGCCCCGATGGCCGATGTTACCGCTGGGTGACAGTGCCCTAAACCACAGACAGCAATACCGGATAACGCATCTAGGTATTCTTTCCCTTGATCATCCCACACGCGGCATCCGTCACCTTTGACCAAGGTTAGCGCGCGCTCTCCATAAGTGTTCATTAATGCTGCTGTCATTACGTTATTTTCTTTGCCTTTATATACGATTAATGTGATTCGCTAAAATCTATTCTTTAAAACTAAAAAAGGCAGCGGTTGCTGCCTAGTAATACCTTATTATCGTTTAAGTGGATGTGTTTGGCAATTGTGAAAAGTTGTCAGGAGGTACATGTATCAATAGATGATATTCGTGGTTTATTTCCTTCGCTATTGAATAGGGTGCTTTTTATGCTTGGTTCGTATTATTTATGAGTAAGGCTTAGGCTATTTGCCATAACCATTCAGGGCTGGTGCTTATAGGTATTGAATCCGTTAGAATAGCCCCCATTAACTTCACTGAATTTTAATCGAGGCCTATTTCCCCATGGATATCATGGATACTATTAAACAACAAATTGCTGATAACCCCATTATTCTTTACATGAAGGGTTCTCCTAATGCACCACAATGTGGTTTTTCTATGAAAACGTCGCAAGCCGTTATGGCTTGTGGTAAGAAATTTGCCTACGTTGACGTGCTAACGAATCCTGAGATCCGTGCTAATTTACCTAAGTATGCCGAGTGGCCGACTTTTCCACAGCTTTGGGTTAAAGGCGAATTAGTGGGCGGTTGTGATATCGTTACCGAGATGCAGTCTTCAGGTGAGTTACAGCCTTTGATTGATGCCGCTGTTCCAGCTGAGGACGGTGACGCCTAATTGAATAAATCAACTCGCTGTGCTCGGTCAATTTACTTTTGACGGATATGCCTCATTTAACAAATGAGTCTCAGTTAAGGGTCACGCCAGTGCAAACTGATTTGTATTGGCATCAACCTGAGGCTAACCGTCGTCATTTGTCTGAACAGCTAGCCAAGTTAAAAGGGCAAACCGATTTAGTTGTATTGCCTGAAATGTTTACTTCTGGTTTTACTACTCATCCTGAAAAATCGGGTTCCACAGGCGAAACAGTCGATTGGCTTCTGGCTCAGTCCAAAACATTAGGCGCTGCTATAGTGGGTAGCCTTGCTTGTCCGGTTGATGAGTCAGATGGTCTGGTGGGCAGTGCGCAAGTGGATACTATTAACACCACACAAGGTCGCCCCGTTTTTGTGAATCGCTTGTTGTTTGTTATGCCCTGCGGCAAGCTATTGCATTACGATAAGGTGCATCTGTTTAGGATGGCTAGTGAGCACAGGCGTTATCAAGCCGGAGATCAGCGGTGCGTTATTGAGTATCGCGGTTGGAGGCTTTTGTTAACAGTCTGTTATGATTTACGTTTTCCTGTATTTTGTCGTAACCAAAATGATTATGACATGATGCTTTGTGTGGCAAATTGGCCAGAAGCAAGACGCCATCATTGGCGTACATTGTTGACCGCAAGAGCAATTGAAAATCAAGCCTATGTTGTTGGCGTCAATAGGGTGGGTGTAGATGGTAACGATATATCTTACTCAGGCGACTCGATGGTTTTGGATTTTCTTGGTGACACATTATTAGATCAGCAAGGTGAATGGTTAGCTACTACGGTGCTTGATAAGCAAAAGTTATTTGAATATCGTGAGCGCTTTCCGGTATGGAAGGATGCTGATGCTTTTGCATTGTGCCTTAAAGATGCAGATTTAAAAAGGTAAGTTAGCTGCATTGATAGGAAAGCTGTCACAAAAATACAGTAGCTTACATGTTAGTAGTTCAAATAGTAGCTCAAGTTTAGTAACTCAAATATGATAATAAAAGGTGCGAATAATGATTAAACCCTTGTATCTAGTAATGTTGGTATTGTTGGCCGCTAATAGTGCATTAATGGTTTCTGCTAATGCGGATCAGGTTGAGCCTGCTCAAATTAAATCACAAAATCTGCCAGTCGATTCAGACCTCGATGGTGTGATTGATGAAATTGATGAATGTTATAAAACTGCACCTAACACGAGAGTCGATGAGCGTGGTTGCACTCTTGTGGTGAAAGATTTGAAAGAAGTGAGATTAAATATTAATTTTGCTTATGATTCTGCCGTGGTAAAGCCGGAATTTTATGCTGAGATAGAACAAGTAGCATTGTTTATGAATGCAAACCCTTTAACTCGGGTCATTATTGAAGGGCATAGCGATAGCGATGGTGCGGCTACTTACAATAAACGTTTATCCGCTAAGCGCGCACAAGCCGCTGCAAAAGTATTGGTTTCAAAGTTTGGCATTGATGCCTTGCGTGTAACCGCCGTAGGCTTTGGAGAGGATCGCCCCTTAGTAGCAAATGATACGGTCGAAAATAAGGCAAAAAACCGACGTGTTGTGGCGCTTATTCGAAGCTTAAAAGAAAAGCGCGGCTAGATAAACCGATTACTATTTAGTTAGTCAAAGGTTTCTTAAGCCGCATATATTGATTACAACCCCATACATTAGGAAATATTATGTTAGAGAACGTCCCTAGCCTTGATTCGTTAATTAGCCCAGAAATGTTGAGTCAGGCAACGGCTTTTGTGATTACTTATGGTATTAAAATTGTTCTTGCTCTATTTATTTTTATCGTGGGTAAATGGGTCGCAAAAAGAATTACTGTGTTTTTAGAAAACCGTATGACCGTTAGCGGTGTAGATCCAACTATCAGTAAATTTGTTAAAAATATTCTCTATTATGTGTTGATGGTTGTCATCATTGTTGCCGTTCTCGGACAGGTTGGCATACAAACAGCTTCTTTTGTTGCGATTATTGGTGCGGCAGGTTTGGCTATTGGCTTGGCATTGCAGGGCTCGCTGTCTAATTTTGCAGCAGGTGTACTGCTGATATTGTTTCGACCGATAAAATTGGGTGATTTTGTTGAGGTGTCGGGTGTTTCTGGTTCGGTGAAAGAGATATCAATTTTCACAACAACATTGACCACTGGTGATAATAAAACAGTGATTATTGCTAATTCTTCAGTCACTAACAGTAATATTACGAATTATTCTACTCAGGCTACCCGTCGGGTAGACTTGGTTGTCGGTGTCAGTTATGACTCGGATATCGAGCAAGTCAAAAATGAATTGAAAGCCATGGCTGAAGCCGATGAGCGTATTCTTAAAGATAAAAAAGTGACGATTGGTGTGTCTGAATTGGCGGATTCATCAGTGAATTTAGTGTTTCGCCCTTGGGTAAATAGCGCTGATTACTGGGCAGTTACTTTCGATTTAAATGAAAAAATCAAGAAGCGTTTTGGTGAGGTTGGTATTGGTATCCCTTACCCAACGATGGATCTGAATGTGACGAAAGCCGATTAAGCTTCAACTATCGCATCCATAAATATATTCAATCGCTGGCTTAGGTAGAACGGGTTATCATAGCTAGCTGATTATTTTGGGTATCCCCAAAGCAAATTAACCCTTAATTTATAACGTCATCCTTTTAGGAGAAAAACATGGCCGTACTTGTTGGTAAACCAGCACCTGATTTCACTGCACCTGCTGTAATGGGTTCAGGTGATATTAATGAATCATTTAATTTCGCATCAGCAACTAAAGGTAAAAAAGCTGTTGTTTTCTTTTACCCATTAGATTTCACTTTTGTTTGTCCATCTGAGCTGTTGGCGTTCGACAATCGTATGTCTGATTTTGAAAAGCGTGGTGTTGAAGTGATTGGTGTTTCTATCGATAGTCACTGGACGCACAATGCATGGCGTAATACTGATACCGACAAAGGCGGTATTGGCCCAGTTAAATACACATTAGTTGCAGATATGAAGCATGAAATCTGTCAAGCTTATGACGTTGAGTCAGCCGGCGGCGTTGCTTTTCGTGGTTCATTTTTGATCGACGAAGATGGCTTGGTTCGTCACCAAGTTGTTAATGACTTACCATTAGGTCGTAACGTTGATGAAATGTTGCGTATGGTTGATGCACTTGCTTTCCATCAAGAGCACGGTGAAGTTTGCCCAGCGGGTTGGAAAGAAGGTGATAAAGGTATGACTGCAAACCCTGAAGGTGTTGCATCTTACTTAGCGGATAACGCTACTAATCTATAAAAAATGTAAAACTCGCATAATCGCACTAGTGTTTATGTAAGCTTTTATATGATTAAAAATGAAAACCGATATCTTTCTAGATATCGGTTTTTTTCTTTAATGAATACTAAAACTATTATCTGTTAATTATTTTTAAAGGAATCCAGCATTAAATGAATGAAATAGAGAAAAAACTTAATGAGCTTGAGGTGCAACTTCCTGAACCAAGGAAGCCTGCGGGTACTTTTTTACCTTATTTGATAGAGGGCTCAAACCTTTATATTTCTGGGCAAGTCTCTATAGATGAAGCCGGCAATGTCATTCAAGGAAAGTTAGGTCAAACGCTTGATTTGACTGAAGGACAGTCAGCAGCAAAACGTTGTGCTATTGGTGTGTTGGCTCAAGCTAAAGCAGCTTTAGGTGATTTAAATCGTGTAGAAAGGCTTGTGAAGTTAGGTGCTTTTGTGAATGCTGCGCCTGATTTTTCGGGTCACCCTAAAGTAGTTAATGGCGCTTCTGATTTTATGGTGGAAGTTTTAGGTGAAGAAAAAGGAGCTCATGTCAGATTTGCTGTTGGTAGCTCCAGTTTACCTTCGAATGCTGCTGTAGAAATAGAAGCGGTATTCAAAATAACTGACTAGCAAAGCTCTACTGTTAGTTTGTTCGCATGGGGGGGTATGAATATCATATTTTGAATGCATTATCTCGAATAAGGTATTCTTAACATGACCCTATTCAAGTGAGTGTTCTAGTGGCCATCCCCCTAATTCTTGCCAGCGATTGACGATTAAGCAGAATAATTCTGCTGTTTTTTGGGCGTCATAAGCGGCCGAGTGGGCTTTACGGTTGTTAAAATCAATACCTGCCAGCTCACAGGCTTTCGCTAGAACAGTATGGCCATAGGCTAAACCCGCTAAAGTTGCCGTATCCATGCAAGAAAAAGGATGGAAAGGATTGCGTTTTAATTTGCAGCGTTCGCTTGCGGCGTTGATGAAGCCCAAGTCAAAGTGAGCATTGTGAGCCACCATTACCGCCCGAGTGCAATCGTTGGCCTTAACGGCCTGTCGAATCACTTGGAATAAATCCGTCATTGCGGATATCTCGGGTTCTGCTTCGCGGTTACCGCTTTCTAGGTCAATCCCCGTGAATTCGAGAGCAGATTCTTCAATATTCGCATTGGCGAAAGGTTCGATTTGATAGCTCACCACATCACTGATACTCAGGATGCCTTGTCCATCCATTGTCAGTATGGCGGCAGCAACTTCTAGCAGAGCGTCGGTTTTAGCATTAAACCCACCCGTTTCGACATCGACTACAACTGGTAAAAAGCCTCTAAAACGATCTGCTAAGCAGGTCGATAATCCGAAATGAGTCACTCTGAATCCTTAGTTTATAGTGTAAATGGGAGGTAGGTGGTAGTGCTGAATACTGCGAATGCAGTTAAATCAGCCCATAACTCACTATCCTACAGAAAAACGAGCCCTAATCACAGTAAAGCCTCTTGTCATTGGGCTATAAAGCTTGGCCAAAAGCGGCCGATAACATGATTATGTTCTATGTTAACTCTATTGTTTGGCCAGTATTTCGGGTGCTTGCGGGCGCACTGCTTCTGTGTGCCAGTTTGGGTGCGTGGTCATCTATTGAATATGCTACGCGCACAGAGTCAGTCCAGTGGCAGTCCGAAGGTTCGAAATTTTATTGCAGGCTCTCTCATGAGGTTGAAGGCTTTGGTGAGGCTGTCTTTGAGCGAGAGGCTGGTGAGTCAACCCGTTTTTACTTGAAGTCGCAAATGCCACGTATGAAAACGGGAAAAGCCGCACTGGTTGCGCGTGCGCCAGCGTGGTCGGCACGTAACAGCGCAAATACGCTTTCGATGGTTTCAGTCAGGGAAAGCATGACGCCGATTAAAATTGGACGAAAGCTATCAGAACGCATGTTGGCCGAGCTGCAAAATGGCATGTTACTCGACTTTAAGCGGCAGGCTCTTTATGGTGGGCCTCAGCCTATTAAAGTGACTTTATCCAGTATCGGTTTTAGACATAGTCATCAGGATTATCTTGGCTGTCAGGGTGATTTGTTGCCCGTTAATTATAAGCAGGTTGAGCGATCTATTTTGTATTATGACGACGATGACGATGAATTAAAGAAAGTCGTTCGAGAACGTTTGGATCAAATAGTCGAGTATGCTACCGAGGACTCTTCTGTGAAAACATTTTACTTGGACGGACATACCGATAGTCAGGGCATACGTAATGAAAATTTGTTAAAGTCGCAACGTCGTACAGAGAAAATCATGGACTATTTGATCGAAAAAGGAATTGAGAAAAGCCGTATCGTTGCTCGATGGCATGGTGAGCGTTATCAAGTAGCCAGTAATCAAAATGCAAAAGGACGATCTAAAAATCGGCGTGTTACCGTTCGTTTAAGTAAAGAAGCGCCTAATATTTTGGTTCAATCTGAAACGCCTACGACGGATTCCCCAGAAGTAAAAGTAGAGCAATAACTTTAAGCCCTTTGAACGAAAGCCATTTTATTTTCATGCGGCGTTTACCCCACAAGGGGGCATCGAGGAAAAACGTATTCAATCGGTCATTTACCTCGGCGCCGCTTGACGGTATAAGCATAAACTCTCTCTTTCCGTGCATTTTTGCCTTGCCTATATGGACACAGGTAAGAGGTGTGAGCATGGAGTGGAAGCTTTGCCTGAAAGCAAAATCATCTTCCGTGCAAAGGTCTCAACTTTATTTTATTTTTGATTCAGAATAAACCTTAAATCACACTCCCTTCATCATAACTCTGATATCATTGAGTTTACTATTTGTTATTCTAATAAGAGAGGCAGACATGTCGACCACGGCTATTGTTGTTATTGTTATCTTAGTTTTACTGTTAATTTATATTGTCAGTATTTATAACCGCTTGGTTAGTTTAAAAAACCGCTATCAAAATGCCTTTGCTCAGATAGAGGTTCAGTTAAAGCGCCGTTATGACCTAATCCCTAATTTAGTCGATACGGCGAAGGCGTATTTAAAGCATGAGAGTGAAACCCTAGAAGCTGTTGTCAATGCCCGTAATCAAGCGTTAACGGGTTTAAAAAATGCATCTAGTGATCCCTCTAACGAATCGGCAATGGGGATGCTGAGTCAAGCAGAAGGCTTGTTAGGCTCTGCTTTAGGTAAGCTAAATGTGGTTGTAGAGGCTTACCCTGAGTTAAAAGCAAATGAAAATATGATGCAGGTGTCTGAAGAGTTGACGACAACAGAGAATAAGGTCGCTTTTGCTAGGCAGGCGTTCAATGATGCGGTTACTCAATATAATGAATATCGCCAGAGTTTCCCGCCCATCTTCTTTGCTGCTAAGTTTGGCCACCCAAAAGACGCTACTTTGCTTGAGTTTGCTGACACAGCAGAGATTCAAGCAGCGCCAAAAGTTAATTTCTAGTATTTGATTGATCCGATACTTCCCGAATGAATTTTTATGAACATCAAGAGCGCGCTCGCAAACAAACGGGGCGCTTGCTCGTTCTATTTTTACTCGCGCTGATTGCCTTGGTATTGTTAACCGCATTTGTATTAGCTGCTGTTGCTTATATGTTGGGCTTTTACTCCTCCCCCAGTAATTACTACGGAGCAGGGCATGCATTGTGGGATGTGGTTCTCTCTGTTTTCGAATGGCAATATCTGGGTAGTATCACTTTAGCTGTATTAGTGGTGGTATCACTTGCGGCACTTTTTCGTATGTCTCAGTTATCTTCTGGTGGAAAAGCAATCGCTGAGCAGTTAGGTGGTTACTTGCTCAATACTCGCCCTCGTAATTCTGCCGAAAAAAGATTACTCAATGTTGTAGAAGAAATGGCTATTGCTGCAGGGACACCTGTACCTAGTGTCTACCTAATAGAAGAGCCTGGTATTAATGCTTTTGCAGCAGGGCACCAACCGGCTGATGCTGTTATTGGTGTTACGCGCGGTGCGCTAGAGCAGCTCAATAGACAAGAGTTGCAGGGTGTGATTGCGCATGAATTTAGTCATATTTTGAATGGGGATATGCGCCTAAATCTGCGTTTAATTGGTTTGATTTATGGAATCATCGTTATTGCTTTAGCGGGCCGTTATTTATTACGCGGTAGCTATTACTCTGGTTATGGTCGCTCTCGTGGTGGCTCAGGTCGTGATAGAGGTGCCGTTCTGGGTATGGGCTTAGCCTTAGTTGCTTTGGGCTATCTTGGCGTTTTTTTTGGCAATATTATTAAAGCTGCGATCTCGCGACAGAGAGAATACTTAGCCGATGCCTCAGCGGTACAATTTACTCGCAGTCATGAAGGTATTAGTGGTGCCTTAAAAAAAATCGGGGGCCAATCTGCTCATGCGGATTGGCAACAGCATGATGCGAATGAAATTAGTCATATGCTATTTTCTAAAGGTCTAAAGTTTAATTTTTTTAATCGATTTATGTCGACTCATCCCCCTCTTGAAAAGCGTATTCAACGAGTTGATCCTCAGTGGGATGGTTCGTTTCTTTCATCTGCTAGCGTTTCTTCAGAGTATAAATCGAATTTAAGTCAGCAAAAGATGGCGGGTGGTACGAGTGCCTCATTCACTGGTGCCGATAATACCCATGCAAGGGGAGGTGGAGTCGATAAAGAGATTCTTATCACCGGCCTTAGTGCAGACTTACAATTGACAGAAGCTAAGGTTGCAGAAAGTGCGCGACAATTATCGAGTTTAAAAGCGGCTTATCACACACTGTATGAACAAATACACCAGCCTTATATGGCTAGGGCTCTAGTTTATGCATTGTTGGTGGATCGTCATGGATGTCATGATTCATCGACACAAGAGGTGAGGCTGGGAACTGAGGGTGCGTCTAGCGATGATTTGATTAAAGCGAAAGCAAAAAAACTACAGCGAGCTCAGTGGCTGGATATCCAAAAAAACCAGAGTGCCCCTTTATTTAAACAAACACAATCTGTATTCAAGCAGTTGCAAATATTGAAGCCCCATCAATCTATGATGTTGCTTGACCTAGCTTTGCCTGTGCTTAAATTGTTAACGGATAATCAATATGTGTTATTTAAACAGCAAATGTTGCGTCTGATTAAAATGGACAAAAAAATTGAATTAAGGGAGTGGGCCTTGTTCAATTTAGTGAATTATTTTTGTCGTCCATCAAATACAGCTTCTTTACACTTCCTCAATCTAAGCCAGCGTAAACCAGCACTAGCAAAGTTGTTGGCGGCTTTGGTTAGGTTAAATATACAAGCAGAGGACGAGGCTAAAGCTTTATTTGATAAAGTATCAAATAGTGAGTTATCGCTGTCTTTGCGATGGTACCCTGAATCAGAGCTCACTATTCAATCTCTAACTCAGGCGCTACAACAGATAAGACAGGTAAAACCATTAGAAAAACCCCGTTTTCTAAAGGCATGTATTCAGGTCATTGAGCATGATGGTATTGTTGAAGCGAATGAATTAGAGGTGGTCAGCTGTATTGCTCAGGCAATGGATTGTCCTCTCCCTACCTCTTTTTTACTGGCTGCGGATGAAGCCTAAATAGACCTTGCTCTTTCTCTGAACTAATATCCGTTTTAAACGTCAATAAAGAGGGACTTATTCATATTTAATAAACGCAATTGAATAGCTTTTAATAAATATAACAGGTCTTTATTTTTCATATATTAACTTATTACAGGTATTAATGATGCAAAAGAACAAATCGAAGTTGATGAGTAAACTGACTAAAACATTGGCGTTAGGTGTGCCTGCAGTTGTGTTGAGTGGTTTTGTTCCTATCGATGGCGTTTCAATTAGTAGCGCCGAAGCTGGTGAGAGCTATAAGTATAGTTCTGAAGCAAAATCAGAAGCGAAGTCGGAAGCTAAGAAGTATGGTTCTGAGGCAAAATCAGAGGCAAAAGCCGAAGCTAAGTCAGAAGCAAAACCTGAAGCAGAGGCGGAAGCAGAATATAAGAATTAAGTTTTATTCTGTATAACAAAAAAGGCTTTTTATAGTGATATAAAAAGCCTTTTTTTTGGTTTTTAGTTTGTTTAACCTGTGGTTTTCTCAGATAACGCATTGTCTTGCGTCAGTGTAGCCTCCAGTAATGTTAGTAATTCTCGACTTTGAGTGTCTTTCGTTTTGTTTTCTTGAGCTAAGGTGACTTGAATGGTGTCTTGAGACTCTAGCCAAGCGGCAAGGTCTTGTTTTGATGTTGTTTGGTGGTTAATGATATGAGGCCATAATTTTATCAAGGATGTGGATTTCTTTAGAGGGCTTAGTGTATGTTCATTACCTGAGCCTTGTTCTAGATATAAAATGCCTTTGAGTGCAAAGTGTTCAATGTTATTAATGTTTTTTTCTAAATAAAACAAGCGTTCATTTTCTGTTGCAACTATTGAATTGGGTGTTTCTACTTCTTTTTTTAATGGTAGAAGAGTTGTCGATAGTTGGTTTTTTTGAAGGTTTAAATGGTTGTAGCTACTAATGTGGTCTCTATATAAGCTTTGATTTTGTTCCAAGGTTGTATTTTTTCTTATGATTAAAAATTTTTCATCTTTCACCTGAATTATATCTGCATCAAAAATAGGACATTGTTCATAGTGATCGCTATTATACGTGAAGTAATTTTCTATTATGGCCGGCATTAGTTCCGATAGCCGTAAGTTTTCTTTTACTATATCGGTGCCACACAGTAGGCTGTAACCATAGCGTGTTTGCATGATACTAATATCGAAGTGACAGTTATCAACGGTGTTTGCTTTTACTAAATCAGTGTTTTGGGGCATTAATGGCGTCATAGTTAACAGTGGCTTAATAGATTGCATTGCCGCTGTGCAAGAGCTGTTGATTTTGACTTTAGTGCCATCAATAGTATCACCAAAGAATAAATGGTGTGATTCTCGCCACTCGTTGCTTATCTTACGTTTACTTTTATCTAATAAGGGTTTTTGATCAAAGATACCTGCTTGTGACCAGTCTGATAAGGTGTCCCATACCGCCTTTAATAGTTCGTCATGGTGAGCTTTTTTGCCTGTGCCAGTAGGTAAGGGCGATAAAGCCTGTAACTCATTGGCGATTTCATAAGGTAAGAGTCCTTCCGAGTTTTTAATCCAAATCCATGTGGCGATATCATCGGGTTCAAAGAAGATATTATTCCCATCGTTATCTATATCGTTTAATGCTAGTTTGCTTGATAAAGCAAGGGAGTCGGAAAATAAAAATTCATTGTCACTATTGGCTTGTAAATTTATTTTACTGTAGTCAATAACTTCTGTTTTTCCTAATGCTTCAATGTCTTTACCTCTTGGAACGGGAAAGCAAGAGAGGTAATTGTTGGGTTCCGTTCCTGGAAAAAGTTGTTCAAAATTTCCTTGTTTATTTTTTTCTTGTGCTGCCGTTGCACAAGCGGTGAGTTTGTCTTTGTTGTTGAGGCCCAACATATTAACTAGATCGTGAACAAGTTGTCTTTTGATTGTTGTTTCGTCATTAGCGCCGTCTTCAGCGCTGGCATAGGTGTCCAAAGAAGGGCTTAAGTTGCACTCTAGTATCCACGGTTTTAATGAGTTGTCGACCATGCAATCGAGGCCAATGAGCTCATAGCAGCCTTGCGTATCGCGTTCTTTTGCTTGGCAGGCGTGACGCATTTTCTCACGTGCGGCAATGACGGTCAGTGTGATTAAGTCTTTAAAGTTAGCGAATAGCGCTTCATCATCCAGTCCTTCTCCTTTTAGCCATTGTCGATACTGCTCAAAGGAAAAGAAAGTAACGGGAACATCGTTTTCGGTGTTTTCTTCGTTGATGTCAGGGTTGGTAAGGTGGCGATAGAGGTTGTCTAAATCGGTTTCGTTATAGGTTTCAGAGGCCAGCTTTGCGAAACCTTCTCGATACAAATAAAACCGTAGAGGCTCTACTGAGGTAATTAAGACGTAAAATCGTAATACGTACTTATGTCCATTGTATAGATGTGGGTCGGTCAAATAGCGCTGTATTAGCCATTCTGGGTCAAATGGTACGGTCTCGGGATGTTTGACCACCTCGATGCCTCTTCCTCTAGACAAATTTTTAGGCTTTTGGATCCAGAGTGTATCGGGGTTCGATGCAGCCTCGGCCTGAAAGTGATAATAATCTTCGGGCATGGAATAAGTTTCAGGAAAAAATTGATACCGCTTTTGATTTTCTGTTCCTAGGGAATGTTGCCGAGCTTTAACGAGCGTCTCATTGAGATAGCTTTTAATGGTTAAGGCGTTGTTACCAGGAATATGGTTGAGGGTTTTACTGGCATCGAGCTGCTCAAATGTATCGCTGTCTGGCATGCCTGTATACCAACACGTATCCCAATTATTGCTGTCTCCCTGTGACCAAAGTGAGGGGTCTAGTGCCTCAATAAAGAACTTGTCTTGACTTGATGGTGTGTCGTGGCCTAACCAGTAAAGGCGTTTTTCGTTGGTCGATTTGTCGTTATCTACTGGTGTTTTGTTGGTATCTATACTTGAGTTATCGTTCATCTATGTTTGTCTTTTAGTCGTTTATTGCTGGGTAAAATGTGGGCAATTCTTATACGGTAATTGCGATATCTAAAAATCTGACCCTGAGTGTTTTGAAAAGTTTTATCGACTTGCTTAATAATTGGTCTTTCCCGCTATTTAATTAGCAGCTAGTCTGTTCATTTAGTATTAAAATCGTTACAATTCGCGCCCGTTGCAATCGGCACCTTCTTTATTCGGCCCTGGGAGTTCTCTAGCATGTCGTCAAGCCAATCATCTTCAAAATCATCTGTTAATAAAGTCGTCTTAGCCTATTCTGGTGGCTTAGATACCTCTGTCATCGTTAAGTGGCTCCAAGAAACCTATGATTGTGAAGTGGTGACTTTTACTGCTGATTTAGGTCAAGGCGAAGAAGTGGAGCCTGCACGTGCTAAAGCAGAGGCTTTAGGTGTAAAAGAAATTTATATTGATGATCTACGAGAGGAATTTGTTCGTGATTATGTTTTTCCTATGTTTCGTGCGAACACTATTTACGAAGGCGAATATTTATTAGGAACTTCAATTGCTAGGCCTCTTATCGCCAAACGCATGATTGAGATTGCTAACGAAACGGGTGCTGATGCGATTTCACACGGTGCTACTGGTAAAGGTAATGATCAAGTGCGTTTTGAATTGGGCGCCTATGCATTAAAGCCAGGCGTTGAAGTGATAGCACCTTGGCGTGAGTGGGACTTGAGTTCTCGCGAGAGCTTGATGGCCTATTGTGAAAAGCACAATATTTCAGTTGATTACTCGAGCAGCAAGAAAAAGTCGCCGTATTCTATGGATGCGAACTTACTCCATATCTCATACGAAGGCGGTATATTAGAAGATCCTTGGGCCGAAGCGGAAGATGATATGTGGCGTTGGAGCGTCTCTCCAGAGTCTGCACCTGATGAGCCAACTTACTTAGAACTCACTTATAAGCAAGGCGATATTGTGGCGATTGATGGTAAGGCCATGTCACCTGCAACTGTGTTGGAATACCTCAATAAGGTGGGTGGTGAAAATGGCGTTGGTCGTTTAGATATCGTTGAGAATCGTTATGTCGGCATGAAATCGCGAGGATGTTATGAAACACCTGGCGGCACTATTATGCTAAAAGCTCACCGTGCAATAGAGTCTCTGACTTTGGATCGTGAGGTCGCCCACCTGAAAGATGAATTAATGCCTAAGTATGCGAAGTTAATTTACAACGGATACTGGTGGAGCCCCGAGCGTAAGATTTTGCAAACTGCTATCGATGAATCTCAGCAAACCGTCAATGGTGATGTTCGCGTAAAACTTTACAAAGGTTCTGTCACCGCGGTTGGACGACGCTCTGAAGACAGTTTGTTTGATGAAAGCATTGCTACATTTGAGGATGATGCCGGTGCTTACAATCAGCAAGATGCTGAAGGCTTTATTAAACTGAATGCTCTGAGAATGCGAATTGCAGCCAATAAGGGACGGAGTTTATTGTAAACCCAAGCCAGCGTCGTATAAGGCATGATGCTGTGGTCATAAGTTTGTAAATCTAGACTTATCGAACCCAAGTCATATGCTACACAAGCGCTTAAATTGAGCCCACATTCAATCCGAGTTTGATTTTTTAACGCTTTATCAAACACGGTTTAATACTCTGAATACCTGTAATGCATTAGTGATTAGCATGTCCTTTATTGATGCTCATTGCACTTAGGGTGTTGTGTGATTTTTGTTCATTTTTGAAGAAATTGCGCAAAATTATTAGAGTGATCTACACTTAGCCTAGTGTTTACTTTGGTTTTACTTTTGTTTTGATGAAGTATAGCTCAAGAGCCAAGGTGTAAACTGACTCTAATAATATTTGATTTTAATCAAAATGCTGCCATTGCAAATAGTTTATGGTTGCGGTTTTTGCTTAAAACTATAGCTAGTCTGTGCTTATGACAAGTTAATAGCCTTAGCTGATCAAAGCGACACAGTAGCTGCTATTGAAACAGTGGCTTCGCATTTTTTAAGTACCAATTTTTAAGTACCAACAACACAATCTGGGAACGTTTTTATGAGTAGTCATTCGACCACTACTGATCGACAAGACATCGACCAAGATCCTGTTTATAACTACCATGTAGTTCGTCAATTCTCTGTAATGACCGTCATTTGGGGCATTGTGGGAATGGGCATAGGTGTATTAATTGCATCTCAACTGGTATGGCCAGGACTTAATGACATTTTTCAACCATACACCCATTTTGGACGCTTACGCCCTCTACATACCAATGCAGTTATTTTTGCTTTTGGTGGTTGTGCCTTATTTGCGACCTCTTACTACGTTGTTCAGAGAACCTGCCAGACTAAACTATTTGGTGGTTGGTTAGTGCCTTTTACCTTCTGGGGGTGGCAAGCTGTTATTGTTTTAGCAGCCATTACCTTGCCAATGGGTTTAACAACCTCTAAAGAGTATGCAGAGCTAGAGTGGCCTATCGATATCTTATTGGCGATAGTATGGGTGTCTTACGGTATTGTATTTTTTGGCACTATTGTTAAACGTAAAACCTCGCATATCTATGTGGCTAATTGGTTCTATGGCGCCTTTATTGTCACAGTGGGTATTTTGCATATTGTGAATAGTGCCGCTATTCCAGTGTCTCTTACCAAATCTTATTCTGCTTATGCAGGTGCTGCAGATGCCATGGTTCAATGGTGGTATGGGCATAACGCCGTTGGCTTCTTTTTGACAGCTGGTTTCTTGGGCATGATGTATTACTTTGTGCCAAAGCAATCAGGTCGTCCGGTTTATTCGTACCAGCTATCCATTGTTCATTTTTGGGCTTTGATTTCTCTCTATATTTGGGCTGGCTCACATCATCTACACTATTCAGCACTTCCAGATTGGGCGCAAAGTTTAGGGATGGTGATGTCCCTGATTCTACTAGCACCTAGTTGGGGGGGTATGATTAACGGCATTATGACTTTATCCGGTGCTTGGCATAAATTGCGTACCGATCCCACCTTACGCTTCTTAGTGGTTTCTTTGTCCTTCTATGGTATGTCTACTTTTGAAGGCCCGATGATGGCGATTAAGACAGTGAATGCGCTATCGCACAATACGGATTGGACCATTGGTCACGTGCATTCTGGTGCATTAGGTTGGGTGGCAATGATCTCCATTGGCGCTATTTATCATTTGATTCCTGTGCTGTACAAGCGCACCCAAATGTGGAGTGTTAATTTGATTAACACGCATTTTTGGTTGGCAACAGCCGGTACCGTTTTATATATCGCTGCGATGTGGGTGAATGGTATTACGCAAGGTTTAATGCGTCGAGCCTTCAACCAAGATGGTTCCCTCACTTACAGCTTTATAGATTCAGTAGAAGCCAGTTACGGTGGTTACTTAGTACGTGCGATTGGTGGTGGTTTATTCTTTTTGGGCATGTTGATTATGCTTTACAACGTCTACCGTACGATTCGTGATACTGGTGATGAGCCTTCAGAATTAACTACTGGCCGCACGCAAGTCGCTTAAGGAGATACCAACGTGAAGAATCATGACATAGTTGAAAAAAATATTGGCCTGATGGTGGTCTTAGTGATTGTGGCTATTAGTTTTGGTGGCCTAGTACAAATTGTTCCGCAATTTTTCATTAAAGAAACCACCACGCCTATCGAGGGTTTAAAACCTTTTGGTGCGGTTGCCTTGGAAGGTCGAGATATTTACATTCGTGAAGGTTGTACCGTGTGCCATACTCAAATGGTGAGACCCTTGCGTGCCGAAGTGGAGCGTTATGGGCATTACTCGGTTGCCGGTGAATCGGTGTATGAGCATCCCTTCCTTTGGGGTTCCAAGCGAACAGGGCCTGATTTAGCTCGGGTAGGCGGACGCTACAGTGATACATGGCATAAGGCTCATTTGTATAACCCACGTAACGTAGTGCCAGAATCAAATATGCCGTCTTTTCCTTGGCTGTTTGACAATACGCTCGATGGTAAGCACACCGCGAATAAGATGCGCGCTTTGCGTAAAGTGGGTGTTCCTTATACTGATGAAGATATTGCCGGTGCCGAAGAGGCTGTGAAAGGCGTGACTGAAATAGATGCTTTGGTCGTGTATTTACAGCAGTTAGGTACCTTACCTATTTTGCAACAACGACGGTAATTTCCAAATGGATACTAGTGACTTACATAGCCTTTCAACGGTTTTAGTGTTTATTGCTTTTATTGGTGTGTGTTGGTGGGCTTTTGCTCCTCGTCGCAAAGAGCGCTTTAACGAAGCGGCTAACTTACCTTTTGCCGATGAAGACAGCCATGAGCGCACACAGAACAGCCATGATACGGAAAGCAAGCAGCCGTAAGCAAAATATAAACGAATACATCAGACCTTGGATGGTTTATTAGCCATCCTCTGTAAATGAAAAGCGGGATACATTATGAGTACGTTTTGGAGTCTTTGGATTATTGTCTTAACCTCAGTCAACTTAATTTTGTTGTTGTGGGTATTGTTGGCAAATCGCAAGGTTGCTGTCAGTGACGAGGCTGACCCTGAAAATAGAACCACAGGCCATGTGTATGATGGGATCGAAGAATTCGATAACCCATTACCTAAATGGTGGTTTTACATGTTTATCCTGACATTTGTTTTTACTGTGTTCTATTTGATCCTGTATCCAGGTATGGGCAGCTGGAAGGGTGTATTAGGTTGGACTTCCATTAACCAATTAGAGGCCCAGCAAGCTAAAGCGCAGAGCGCCTATCAGAATAGTTACGGGCTCTATTCTACGATGCCCGTAGAAGAGCTTGCTCAAGATACGAAGGCGATGAAAATGGCTCAGCGTATTTACTCAAATAACTGTGCGGTATGTCATGGTGCAGATGCTGGCGGTGCTTTAGGTTTTCCTAACTTAACTGATACCGACTGGCTTTATGGCGGCACACCTGAAGCGATTAAACAAACCCTAGTGGGTGGACGCCAAGCGGCTATGCCGGCATGGCAAAGTGTTATTGGCGAGAAAGGCATCGCCGATGTCACTGAATATGTTCTCAGTATGTCAGGCCGTGACCATAATCAAGAACAAGCTGCTATCGGTAAAACGATGTTTGATCAAAATTGTGCCGCGTGCCATGGAGCAGATGGTAAAGGTAGCTTAGCGGTAGGTGCGCCCAATTTAACAGATGACATTTGGTTGTACGATGGTTCTGCAGCCGGTATTAGGCAATCCTTGCGCGTAGGTCGCAACGGTGTCATGCCCGCTCAAAAAGACCGTTTGAAAGAAGAGAAAATTCACCTCTTAACCGCTTATGTTTATAGTTTATCTCTCGAAAATTAATACTTTGATTGCATTCTTGAACTAGTGAATACGATACTAAGAGGAGAGGGCGATAAACGCCGTTCTTCTTGTGTAAGTTCTAGGTAAGTCTGGATGAATTTTTCGTCCAGAAACATTTTTTGTTTAGAGCTTACTTATATCGAGCCACTTTCCGTAAATAAGGGGCCGTAAGCAAGAGACCGTAATTAAGAGCCCGTATTTAGAGACAGTAGCAAAGTAGGCGATAAGCTCCCACCCTTATAGCCTGAATGTCGGAGAGATTGTTTATGGGGGATACACCACCAGATAAAAAAGAATCAGCTGACGAAATTCGTTACGTTAATCTCTATGAGTCTGCCGATAAAGTTTACATTCGTAAAATAACCGGTTTCTATCAGTCACTTCGACGCTACGCCGGCCTCCCCCTTTTAGTTGGTTTTTTATTACTGCCGTGGCTTATTATTGATGGCCGCCCCTCTGTCTATTTTGATCTCCCGCAGCGCCAGTTTTATGTACTTTGGGTCACCTTTGGTCCGCAAGATGGTATGTTGTTGGCTTGGTTGCTGATTATTTCTGCGTTTGGTCTGTTTGCGATTACGGCGTTATTAGGGCGCGTTTGGTGCGGCTTTACCTGCCCGCAGACCGTGTGGACTTTAATGTTTATATGGGCAGAACATTTCTGTGAAGGCGATCGCAATAAGCGAATGAAACTCGATCAAAGCCCTTGGTCACTCGAAAAATTGAGCCGCAAGAGCGGTAAGTACCTACTGTGGTTTATCATTTCCTTTATTACTGGCGCCACTTTTGTCGGGTATTTTTATCCTATAGGTGATTTGATTACGGGGTTTTTCCCTAGTGTGAATGACGCTGGGATGGTGGTATTTGATGGCAATAGTACGGTTATATTTTGGACTTTGTTTTTCACCGGCATGACTTTTATGAATGCGGGGTTTTTACGAGAGCAGGTGTGTAAATACATGTGCCCTTACGCCCGTTTTCAATCAGTGATGTATGATGAAGATACATTGGCAGTTCACTATGATACTCAGCGCGGCGAAACGAGAGGGCCACGCAAATCAAACGATGACTACAAAGAGAAAGGGCTAGGTGATTGCATAGATTGCTCATGGTGTGTGCAAGTCTGTCCCGTTGATATTGATATCCGTGATGGCCTTCAGTATGAATGTATTAATTGTGGTCTTTGTGTCGATGCATGTAATGCGGTTATGGATAAAATGGATTATTCTCGTGGCCTCATTCGCTTTACTAGCGAAGATCAACTCCAAACGGGAAGCACGCATTACATTCGCCCTAGGGTATTTGGCTATTTTGGCTTATTGTTGGTGATGGTTGGCGTATTTGTTTATACAATCGCTAACCGCGAACCGATTACACTAGATGTTGATCGGGACCGGGGTTCACGGATGTTCCGTTTGCAAGCGGATAAAGTGGAGAATGTATACACGCTTAAAGTCCATAATATGGATAGGGTAGAGCATGAGTTTAACTTAGAGGTGGATGGACCTTACCCTTTCACTATTAAACGTTATCGCCCCGTACCCATAGAAAAAAATGAGATATTTAGTTTTCCTGTGCGTATATCTGTCGACAAAAAGTATCTTGAAGCAGTGAAAACAAACATTACTTTTACTATCACATCAACAATAGACGAAACGGTAGTCGCGCAAGAGTCCTCTACCTTTATTGGTCCTGAGCTTGAATCGAAATAATGGCAATAATGAGCCATATAAAACACTAGGTTGAAAAAATAGAATGATTGAAGCAGCACAATATAATAAACCTTGGTATCGGCAATTCTGGGCTTGGTTTATATTGTCGCCACTGATTGTGGTGTTTATTGTATCGAGTATTACCATTACTCTTGCTGTTAAAGGAGCGGATGATCGAGTATTAGATAATTACTATAAAGAAGGGCGTATGATTAATATACGTCTAGAGGAGGATTTACTTGCTAGTGCTCTTAACATTAGTGCGAATATTGAGTTTGATATCGATATCAATGAACTTACTTTACAACTGAAACAGGATTCTGCTGGTTTACCAGAGCAACTTAAACTTGAGTTTAGCCATCCGGCTAAAGCGGCATTAGATCATACCCTGCTGTTGAATCGTATTGCTGAGAATC
Organism: Cellvibrionaceae bacterium; assembly: GCA_050633525.1. GTDB lineage: Bacteria > Pseudomonadota > Gammaproteobacteria > Pseudomonadales > Cellvibrionaceae > CANLBN01. The sequence continues at coordinate 56,500 of JBOEGR010000018.1, read as the reverse complement.
AGTATCAGGCCGAATTGTCTGACAAGCTTTTATTGAGCCGATGGTATTTACGTTTGCTACCCACGCTAGAAGATGATTCACAACAGTCTTGGCGCTTACGAGGTGAAATGGATTTTGCTAAGAGCCATTCAATTATACTAAAGCCTGATAGCTAGCTTATCTTTTTATTGAAGAATCAAAAAACTCTTAATATTGATGACTAATAATGGTTAGTTAAACGTGCCTTCTAGCTCTGCCCCTTCTGAACTTTCTGACCCTCCTGTTGCTGGAGATGCCCTTGCTAATGGGGTGGATAATGTAGACTGCTTTCACTGCGGTCTTCCGGTGACAACAGGCGCATTATTTTCCTCTAGTATTCAAAATCAGCCGCGCGTATTTTGTTGTGCTGGCTGCCAAGCAGTTGCTGGTTTTATTCATCAGGGTGGGCTAGATCAATTTTATCAATATCGCTCAGAATTAAATAAACGCCCAGAAGCAGAAAAGGTTGATTTTAAGGTTTATGATCAAGACAGTATTCAATCTAGTTTTGTTCGAAGCCCTTTACGCGAAAAGCCTCATTCAGCCCCACCGGAAAAAACAGCTTATTTACTTTTAGATGGTATTACTTGCGCTGCTTGTGTTTGGTTAATCGAAAAATATTTACTGGCAATAACGGGCGTCAGTAAGGTCAGCGTGAATGCTGCTACCCATCAATGTTCTGTCACTTTCGACCCCTCTCAAATCCCCCTTAGTCAACTTATGGAGCAGTTGCTTAATATTGGGTATCGTCCTCAGCCCTACACTCAAGCAGAGCAACAGCAGCAACAACGCCAACAACAGCGTCGTTTATTATTTCGTTTGGGTTTGGCTGGCTTTGGGATGATGGTAGTGGGGATGATTGCTGTCTCGTTATATGCAGGTGCTATACAAGGTATCGATGCGCAATGGGTGCAGTTATTTCGGTGGGCGAGTTTATTAGTGGCCACTCCTATTGTGTTGTTCAGTGCCCAACCTTTCTGGTCTAGTGCATGGCGCAATCTTAAGCGAGGGCATCTTACGATGGATGTGCCAGTGTCTCTTGCCATTATTTTGGCCTACTTAGCCAGTGCATGGGCAACAGTGACGGAATCAGGCGAAGTGTATTTTGATTCTATTTCTATGTTCACTTTTTTCTTGTTGCTAGGGCGTTATTTTGAATTGCGTTTACGTTATCGTAATCAGCAAATGGCAGGGCTAGTATCTCAACTGTTACCGATGACTGCCACTAAGGTAAGCGCTATCGATTCTTTAAACACCGAATTTTTAAGTACCGCTTCTTCAGATGTAGTGATTGCATTAGCGGAGTTGAAAGTAGGTGACTATATTCGAGTCGCAAGCGGTGAAACAATTCCTGCTGACGGAGTGATTGTTGAAGGTAGTAGCTCAGTGATTGAAGCCGTCTTAACAGGAGAAGCTGAGCCGATACGCAAAACAATAGACGACAATGTTATTGCTGGTACCGTCAATACAGAAGGCACCTTGTTGCTTAGAGTGTTAGCTGTTGGTGATCAAACGCGTTTATCAACCATCAGTCAACTCGTTGAAGAAGCGGAACAAGATAAACCGGCATTACAATTATTAGCAGATAAGGTAGCCAGTGTTTTTGTTGCTGTTGTTTTGTGTGTTGCTACGCTTGTATTTTTTAGTTGGCGAACAATTGACCCTGATGCCGCACTTTGGATAACACTGTCGGTTTTAGTGGTGACTTGTCCTTGTGCATTATCGTTAGCAACCCCTACAGCCTTAACTGCTGCTGTCGCTATGATGCGCCGTCAAGGTTTATTGGTGTTAAAAGGGCATGTTATTGAAACCCTGACCGCCATTACAAAAGTGATTTTTGATAAAACGGGCACATTAACTTATGGTCGTCCTACTATTGTCTCTGTGGATATAATTGATAATAATTTTGATCAAGATAAGATATTATCGATAGCAGCTGCCTTAGAAAAGGGCTCTAGTCACCCCATAGCATTTGCATTTGAGCACTATATTAATGAAAGCAGCGCTAACGAGCACGATATTATACTACCCACAGTCAATGATATTAATATCGTCACTGGTGCAGGTGTTAGTGCTTATGTTGAAGATGATTTATTTCGTTTAGGTAAACCTGATTTTGCGATTAATAATGAGGCTTGCCTTGATCAGTTTTTAAAGGAAGATAAAAAACGAATAGGGCAGTGGGTGCTTTTATCAAAAAATAATAACGCTTTAGCCTGGATCGAATTGTCTGATCAACTTCGCAGTTCGGCTAAGCAAGCCATTGATGAATTGCATAGCTATAATATCAAAACAGAAATTCTGAGTGGTGATCGAGAAACCTCGGTAAAGTTAGTTGCTGATCAATTGGGCATAAGCTATCGAGCCGAGTATACCCCAGAAAAAAAATTAGATGCTCTCAAAGCCGATCAAGACAATGAGATTGTTTTGATGGTGGGCGATGGCATTAACGATGTGCCGGTTTTAGCCGGTGCGGATATTTCGGTTGCGATGGATACGGCAACAGACTTTGCGCGCACCCGTGCGGACTGTGTTCTATTGAATAATAAATTAAATACCTTGCCTTTAGTTGTTCAGCTCGCGCATAAATCCAAAAGAATTATTCGACAGAATATAGCTTGGGCATTAGGGTATAATCTTTTAGCTTTGCCTTTGGCTGCTATGGGTTATATTCCACCGTACCTTGCCGCTATTGGTATGTCTTTAAGCTCGTTAATCGTTGTATTGAATGCATTACGCTTATATAAAATTTGATCTAGTTTAAACTTGGATAAAAAATGTATGGAAATGCTGTACTTACTAGTGCCTATCGCTTTAATCACCTTAGCCATAGTGGTTAAGGTATTATTTTGGGCGATTAATAGTGGTCAATACGATGACCTTGATACGGAAGCTCAGCGTATTTTATTCGAGGAAGATTACCTTGAAGAAAGCGATTCTAAACAAGGCAGTACGCATCCATCTAAAGAGGCGCCTGAAAAAGGTGGAACTAGTTCCCTCGCTGCCAGTAAAGGGCCCTAGTGTGATGGCGATTTTATTTTGATTGAGCCTTTAGCACTATTGGCTGGGTTTTCCATGGGCTTATTAGGCGGCGCTCACTGTATTGGTATGTGTGGCGGTATTATTGGCGCTTTGACGATGGCGGTTGATGCCAATGATGTTGGTCGTCGTTGGCTCTTATTACTGTTATATAATGGCGGACGCATACTCAGTTATGTCGGCATAGCCATACTTTTCTATTGGTTAATTGATTCAGTAGAGTCTTACTTTGCGTTAAGTATTATGCGTTATGTAGCGGGTTTGTTATTGATCGCTATGGGGTTGTACATCGCGAATTGGTGGAGGGGTTTGGTTTATTTAGAGAAACTAGGTTCTTTACTGTGGCGCTTTATTCAACCTTTGAGTAAAACGTGTATTCCTGTCAAAAAAAATCACCAAGCCCTTTTATTGGGAATGGTATGGGGGTGGTTACCCTGTGGTTTGATTTACAGCGCTTTAGCGTATTCCGCTACAGCCTCTTCAATGAGCGAAGCTGCACTCATTATGCTGAGTTTTGCTCTGGGTACTTTACCGGCTGTATTATTAAGTGGTCTACTCGCAGAACGTTTGGTTGCTTTGGTTAAGCACAATATAAGCCGTACAGTAATGGCAGTATTAATGATTAGTTTTGGCGTATGGACCTTGGCGAATAATCATGTGGCCCATCATCACACTGAGCATCATGAAGAACACTCTTCGGCATCACATCATTAGTGCGTTATTGTTGAGAACTTTGTTTAAAATCACTGGTGTTGATACCGTACTTGTTTAATTTTTGGTTAAAAGTACGGCGTTCTATCGATAAATCATCGAGCACCTTTGATACTTTGCCTTTGTATTCATGTAGTTTTAGTTTAATAACGGATGCCTCATAGTGCTCTACGAGTTCTTTTAATGATTTCTGTTCATTACTCATTTCAATAAAGGTCTCTGTACTTTCTAAAGCATAATCAATATCGGAACAATTTTTAATAGCATAGCGGGTAGTGACATTAATCAATTCACGCACATTGCCCGGCCATGAATAATCCATTAAACGGCCTCGAGTATGAGGTGTTAATGCACGGTACTGTGTACCTAAACGCTCGCAATGTTGCATCGAAAATACTTCGAATAAATGTATGATGTCTTCATTGCGATCGCGAAGAGGAGGTATTTTAATTTCTGCTACCTGTAATCTGAAAAATAAATCTTGCCGAAAGTTTTCATTGTTACGTAGATCTTCTTTGGTCGCTGAAATGACCCGGCAATTAATGGGTATTTCTTCATTGCTGCCGACAGGAGTAATTATGTTGTCTGATAATGCACGTAATAATTTCGCCTGAGTTGCTAATGATAAACTCTCGACCTCGTCTAAAAATAAAGTGCCATTTTTAGCGTATTCTAATTTTCCCACTCTGGAATTTTTTGCATCGGTAAATGCCCCTTTCTTGTAACCAAACAACTCCGCCTCCGCTAGTTGCTCAGGTATGGCCGCACAATTTAAGGCAACGAAATTATGTTGGTTGCGAGCACTGTATTCATGTAAGCACAGCGCGGCTAATTCTTTTCCTGAACCCGTTTCGCCATAGATCATCACGGGTATGTCCATAGGCGCGAAATCAATAATATCGCGTTTTAGTTGCTTCATCGGTGGGCAATAGCCGATAAGTTGGTTTTCTATTTTCTTATTATCGCTCAGCTTTTGCTGGACATCAGCTAAAGATAAGGTCAGAAAACGTTTTTCAATGGCGCGATGTATGCTTTCGATCAAGCGATCTATATCGAAAGGCTTTTCTATAAAGTCATAAATTCCGTGTTTGATAGCATCGACAGCAATAGAGATATCCCCATAACCTGTCATTAAAATAACCGGAAGGTGGGGGTCTATTTCATGCACTTTCTGGGCAAATTCAAAGCCATCGGCATCGGGCATACGTAAATCGGTTAGGATAATAGCGGGTAAGTCTGCGCTAATTTTATCGACTATTTTGTTGGGAGAACTATAGAGTTCTATATTTTTAAATTGAGTCGAGAGTAAATCGGCAGTGTTTATGCGTATATCCTCATCATCGTCGATGATAATAATGGCAATGTTTTCTTTTTCGATACGAGTAGTCATGTTTATTATTTTTAATTGGCTGAAGCTTGAGTATAGGGTTCGAGTAAAGGCAAACTGATGATAAATTGAGCGCCTTGATTGTTGTTTTTAACTGTAATATTACCGTTGTATTCTTGGATGATTTCGTAGGTGATTGCTAATCCTAAGCCAAGGCCCTTTCCTACTTCTTTAGTGGTAAAGTAAGGGCTGAACATTTTTTCCATAATATGTTTATCTACCCCACCGGCATTATCTTCTATCGTTATATTCGCCCAGTGATTATTTTCTTGAATGCTAATCTTGATGTTTGGGTTGTCAATCTTTTCAAGAGCATCAATGGCATTTTGGATAATATTTGAAATGACAAGATCAACTTTTAAAGGGTTTGCACTAATAAGCAGTTCTTCATAGTCAGAATCAAGGTTAACGATAATGTTTTTTTCTTGGAGAGTATCTTTCAAAGTATCAATGGTTTGGCTAATCGTGTCGACAATATTAATAACTTCGTATGACTTTCTGTCTTGATAACTAAAAAATTTTAAAAGTTTGATTACATTGTTCATTTTGTTGTTCAGGGGCGCTAAGCGGTCAGCCGATTCAACAACCCCTTTCCAGTCACTGTTATTGATCTTTGCATTAATGGCGGCAATAGAACTCTTCATGGCGGTCAATGGTTGACTCAATTCATGAACAATAGTAGCTGCCATATTACCTAATGCGGCGGCTTTGTTTTTTTGGATCAATTTATTTTGAGCTTCTTGTAGTTCTTTTGTCCGGTCTTCGATAATATCTTCGAGGTGTTCATTAATGGTGACTAGTTCGTCTTCAACCACTTTTCTTCGAGTGATGTTGACGATGGTCATCAAATAGACCTCTCTGTCCATTGTGCTCACTTTACTAATTGCGAACATAACTGGAATAGAAGGTTTGCCCTTATGTATAGCATTTGTTTCGTGATAAGCCGGTGCAGCAATATCTTCTAGTAAAATCTTATCAAAATTTTGATGGTCAATATCAATCAATTGATTAATATGAATGGGCGTATCTTCGTTGAAGTCTTCACCTTCGATGAGAAGGTGGCGAGCGTGTTCATTTGCTGATAATAACGTTCCCGCATCTGAGAAAAGAACAACACCAATATGAATATTATCCATGACGGTTTGTAATTCTTCCCGACGTTTCATTTCAAGCAGGCGGTTTCTATTGTTGGACTCAATGATTCGCCTTCTACCTTTAATGTTCAATTGTGCGAGAATCGACAATATAGAAATGACGATAAAAAAGATAATGGCAGAATTGAGAATAGAATCGTGTTTGACTAAGTAATAAAGCTTCCAGCCGGTCTCGGAAATATCAAAATTGTTCACCAAATAAAGTTTTTTGTTGATCAACCAGAATGCTTTATTTGTATTTTCTACATCTCCGTTGTCACTAAAACTTAAATTAACCGATTTTGAAAAGAGGCTGGTGTGACTTTTTCCTGAAAATTGTTGCTGTTGGTTAATCTTGGCTAAGACGTCATCAGGTAGGTTGCCTACAGTTTGGTAGCGCCAGTGATCTGCAGAGCTGAGTATAATGACACTGTTTTCATCCGCTACAACCACATTCTCTTCTGATTCAAGCCATTTTCTTTCCCAATGTCGCATATCAAGTTTAACAACGGCTACCCCAATGGTTTCCCCGTTGTAAATAATGGGCGATGAAATAAAGAAGCCTGGAATGCCCGTGGTGGCTCCTTTAGCGTAGTAAAATTGTTTCTTACCCTCATCAATGGCTCTACTGAAATAAGGCCTAAATGAATAGTTACGATATAGAAAGCCATTGTTCTCGCTATCATAGTTACTGGTTGCTCTGACTTCGCCGTTAATATCCATTAAGTAAACCGCATCGGCGCCAGAGCGCTCACTAATGAATTTTAGTTTTTGGCTATAGCTTAAGTGTTCCGCATTTGGGTAAAGTATGACTTGTCTCAGTACTTCGTCTTCTGCAAGTAATGCGGGCAGGTACTCATATTGATTGATAGATGCAACAAGTGATTGTTCATAAATACGTGATGAGCGACTATTAACCGAGCTCGCGTAAAAAAGCTGAATGATATAAAACACGACACTTAACATCATTGCGATAATGATGATGAGCAAGGGATGGCTTAGCTTCTTACGCATAAGGTTGTGATGGCCTTTTGTGATGATTCTTTAATGGTGTCTATCTTTGTTCTATGGTATTTCTTTTACCTAGCCCTTAGGTATTTACGCCTTACTATTATTTGCAAAGGTGGCCTTGAGTTTATGAATCACTCAATTAGAGCTTGTTTACCTGTTTATAAGAGATAATTAACAGCATAATTTGGGCCAAGGTCTTATCAGTAGGTAAATAATTTCCCTCTTTTCAGCTGAGTTAGAGGTTGTATTTCACTATGCAGTGTCACTAAACGTAGGCTGTGGGATGTTTTTAGTCTCTGGTATTGTCTCGAATTAATTACATTGTTGTTTTGATGTTTTAGTCTATGTATGTTGATTATAGCTCTCACCTACCTTTGCTGAGAAAATATTTTCCTTTTTTGCCTCCAATAAGAGAAATTATTTTCTCTTATTCCTTGTTTTTACGAGAGTATGACATAGACTCATAGGTGGATAAGGCGTAATCTCGGCCTTTTCAGAATCTGGTACGATATATGCTAAATAGATCACATACTGCGTGTTAACTCTCTTGAAATAAGAGTAGCTGTAGTATTTCGTTTTTTTATCGATAACAATAACTGAACTTGGAGACGATGCTATGTTGAAAAAAATGAATAAGGCGGTTTTTGCCTCAGCGGTTGTATTAACTACTGTTGCGAGCAATGTGTCAGCCGCTACTGAGTGGAACGTTTCTCTTTGGAGTAAGCGTCGCGCTTTTACTGAGCATGTTGAAAAAATCGCTGAATTAGTTTCTGCTAAAACAAATGGCGACTTTAAACTGAATATCTCTTACGGCGGTCTTTCTAAGAGTAAAGAAAACCTTGATGGTATTGCCATTGGTGCTTTTGAAATGGCGCAATTCTGCTCTTTCTATCACAGAGCAAAAAACCCAACCATTACTGTTACAGAATTACCTTACGGTAAAGATGTTTCTCTAGCTCGCGTAGCTGAAATCGCTCAAGAAGTGTATAAGCACCCAAGTGTTGTTCGTGACTTAGCGCGTTGGAATGCGACTTTATTGATGCCGACTCCATTACCACAGTATTTGATCGTGGGTGTAGGTGATAAGCCAACTAAGTTAACTGACTTCAGTGGTAAGCGTTTACGTGGACCTGGTGGTATCGCGGGTGTATTGTCTCAGTTAGGTGCTGTTAAGACCGGTGTTGCGGCAAGTGAAGTACGTCAAGCATTGGATGCAGGTGTAATTGATACGGTTGCATTTGCTCAGCATGCTCACTTAGCATTCGGTTCTGTTGAAGCGGGCAAGTGGTCTACTACAAACCTAAACTTAGGTTCTGCTGACTGCCCTGTAGTGGTTAATACAGATGCATTAAATGGCCTAAAACCAGCTCATAAAGAAGCTCTATTGGGTTCTGTAGATGAAGCTCTTGCTTACTACGTTAACAACTACGAAGGTAGTGTTGTTGGTAAATACGAAGCGAAGCTACAAGAGAAGGGTATTCAGCCTGTTACATTCACTCCAGAGCAAACTGCTGAGCTAAGTAAATTAGCCGAGTCTGTTCGCACTAAGTGGATCAAAGACAACGCTAAAAACTTTAACTCTCAAGAGTTGTTTGACTTCACGTCAGCACTATTTAACAAATAAAATATAGTTTTATTGTTCAGATAGTATGCGCCCCTGTAATAGGGGCGCTTTTATAAAAATCTAAAATGAATGTTTTTGAATGATAGCAGCTAAGTTAGCCTAAGCTGGGCCGCGTCAAGCGCGGTAACAATAAAATATAAGAGATTTAAAGCCCAATTTTATAACCATTGATAATGATCGACTAATAGTCATGTCACTATTTAGTTAGTACTTACGTTCATACAATCAGTTAATGGCTTATTTCCCTGTATTTTTGACCATAACCCATCATTGCGATGGATCTGATTATTTTTTAGGTAGAGAAATTCTATGTCTAGTTCCTCCACTGTACTTGAAGACGATTCGTTATTAAGTCGTCTTGATAGAATGTATTTCAAATTTGAATCCGCGCTGAATCTGGTCGGCGGGATGGTGATCTTTCTGATCGTTTTATTAGCGGTAGCTAATATATTAGGCCGTAAGTTTTTTGATTTACCTGTAAGTGGGTATATCGATTGGACGGAACAAGCGATGGCTTTTTTTGCCTTTTTTGGTATCGCCTATTGTCAGCGTCAAGGTGGACATATCCGTATGGATATTTTTGTCGGTTCACTACGTGGTCGTGCCCTCTGGTTTTTTGAGTTGATATCGACTCTGTTGATGTTGACTATCACAGTTATTTTGATTTTTGGTTCCTATTCTCATTTCTTACGTGCTTGGGTTAATGGCGATAGCTCGTTCGATATTGATTTGCCTACTTGGCCCGCAAAACTGGTCGTGCCAGTTATGTTAACCGTGCTATCACTGCGCCTTCTATTAAATGTGTGGGGTTATTTGAGAGCAATAAAACAGGGGGGTGACAGTCCAGTCGCAGTTCCATTGATTGAAGATGCAGCAACGCAAGCATTGCATGAGGCCCAAACGGTTTCTGGTGCGGCTGTCGATGAGGAAGCAAAATAATGTTTGAGTCTATTTATAATTCTATGATGACAATGGCCCCTATTGATATGGGCTTATGGGTGTCCGGGTTCTTATTATTTTCGGTCATTATTGGTGTGCGAGTGGCGTTTGCTGCAGCTATTGCAGGTTTTTTAGGCTTGTTATGGTTTTTTACGGCTAAGTTGGGCTTTGATAAAGCGTGGTTAGTTGCGGTTAAGATGGCCGGAACAGTGCCGCACTCAAAAGTATCAACGTCGGCACTATCGCTGATCCCTGTTTTTATTTTGATAGGTTTTTTAGCTTATTATGCGGGTTTAACAAAAGCCTTATTTGAAGCGGCTAAACGCTGGGTTGGTTGGTTGCCTGGTGGTATGGCACTCGCAACCGTATTTTCGACGGCAGGTTTTGCGGCGGTATCAGGTGCATCTGTTGCCACTTCTGCTGTATTTGCACGTATCGCTATTCCTGAAATGCTGAAAATGAATTACGACAAACGCTTTGCAGCGGGTGTTGTTGCGGCTTCAGGTACTTTAGCGTCTTTGATCCCACCTTCAGCTATTTTGGTTATTTACGCGATTATTGTTGAACAAGATGTTGGTGCATTACTAATGGCGGGTTTCCTTCCTGGTGCCGTCTCTGCATTAATTTATGCTAGCTTAGTAATTAGTCTAGCGGTGATCAATCCGAAATTTGGCCCACCTAAGAAAGGGTATAGTTGGTCAGAGCGTTTTGTTTCTTTGCCGCCTACATTCCCGATTTTTTTCGTCGTCGGTATTATTATCTTTTGTGTTTATTTTGGTTGGGGTACTCCAACTGAAGCCGGTGCTCTAGGTGCTTTTGTTATATTTTGTATGGCAGTGTACAAGGGTATGCGCTGGGGTAATTTCCGCGATGCATTAATGGAAGCAGGTAAGCTAACGGTGATGATTTTCTCCATTATTTGGGGAGTCTTGCTGTACGTTCGTTTCCTTGGTTTTGCTGATTTGCCGCATGCTTTTGCAGACTTTATTGCTGGCCTTGAGCAAAACCCAATGATTACCTTATTGTTCATCCTATTAGGTTACGCCATTTTAGGTATGTTTATGGACGCCATTGGTATGTTGCTCTTAACTCTACCGGTGGTATTTCCCGCCGTTATTGCTTTGAATGGTGGCCCAGATGTGACAGCAGCTGATTCTGCTTTTGGTGTCTCCGCAACGGGATGTGCGATATGGTTTGGTATCATTGTTGTGAAGATGGCTGAATTTTGTCTGATTACCCCGCCGATTGGTTTGAACTGTTTTGTTGTGGCAGGTGTGCGTCCTGACCTTTCTGTTCAAGATGTATTCCGCGGCGTTATCCCCTTCTTTTTCGCTGATATGTTTACCATTATCGTTTTGATTGCCTTCCCAAGCATTGTACTGTGGTTGCCTGGCATCATCATGGGTATCCAATAAGTACTAGAAAATAGCCCTTAATATTTTAGCGGATATTAAGGGCTAATTTTGTAATGTCAGAACAACAATATAAGGATGTAAGGCCCCATAATTTATTTCATAATAATTAAAAAAATGCTACAGAGAGAGCTGCCTCATGTTTAAAAATCTTAATATTTTTCCAAAAATTCTTCTTAGTTGTTTTTTGATTGCTGCTATTCCTCTGGCAGGTTTTATCTATCAAATTTATTTAAACGAAACGGATCAGCGTACCGTTGTTGAGCAGCGAATGACTCAGTTTGCGGAAGTGATTGGTGGTGAGGTAGATAATTGGGTCGATAAAAATATCAGAAACTCCAACTTTCTCGCCAATATGGATGAGTTCAAAAATATGGATGCCGCAGGTCAGGTGCCAGTATTAAAAGTGGCTAAAGAAAACTTGGAATGGGTTTCTTTGATTTTTGTGAAAGATTTGAACGGCGATGCAATTGCGAGAAGTGACGGTAAGGCTTTGCGTAACTACAGCGATCGTGAGTATTTCAAGCAAGTGGTTACCGGTCAAAAGATAGGTCAGCAAGTTCTTATCGGTAAGTTGAAGCCCGTGCCTTTGCACTGCTTTGCTATTCCAGTTGAGCGAGCTATAGGTCAAATGGTGGGTGTTATCACCCAGTGCTCGACACTGATTTCAATTTCTGACTACATCACCTCTTCAAGAATAGGTCAAACTGGCTTTGCATTCTTGGTGGATGATAAAAAGCGACTCATTGCTCATGGGGAAGAGAGTGGAAAACTAGTCGGTAATCTTCAGGATTTTGCTATTCATCCCGCATTAAATCTAGCGGATGGCAGTGTTGAAACCGTTAAACATGACGGTAAAGAACGTGTTTTTGTCACCCGTTCGGTGGGCCCAGGTTGGCGCTTAATTGTTCAACAGGACTATGATGAGGCTTATAGGAATTACCTAAAAGCAAAGTCAAATGCATTGATTTTAGCTATTATAACGGTAGTTATTACTTTATTGTTGGCATTTTTGATAAGCTATAGCATCTCCTCACCGGTGAAGAAACTAACCGAAATTGCTGATGCCTACAGTAAAGGCGTTTTTGTTGATAATGTTGTTGGCCAAGATAGGAATGATGAAGTTGGCGAGCTTGCTAAAGCGGTTTCTAGGATGGCTAAAACCATTCAGATGGCAATCAGCCGTTTGAGAAAAGCCAAAAAAGGTTAGACATAAGGTGAGTGATAAGGGAAAAGCTTAATAATAAGCGCCTAATACTATAAAAATCCTAAATTAAGGTAGCCCATAAGATGTCATCACAGCTCGATATTGTTAGTCAAATTAAAAGCTATTGGAGCCAAAAATCAACAGGAGCTCTATTTTTAAAGCTAACCAATGATAAATTATTGCAGCTCTTCTTCGAGAAAGGTGAGCTACAGTCCATTAAGTATCATGGTCTGAGTGGAATGGAGGCTTTAAAGCATATCTCCTCGGTGGTAGCTGTAAAGAGCCAGTTTCACGAAGGCGCTATCAGTCGTATTGTGAATGAGTTGCCAGCAACATCCGACATTATCAATATGATCAATGATGGCTCGTTTGGTCAACAGTCAGGTGGAGCAAAATCAGCCGCTTATATTAGCGGTGAGGATAAAGCTGTTATTGAGTCTATTTTTACTGAATATGTTGGTCCTATTGCTGACCTCATATTCAGTGAAGAACTACAACAGTCGAGCTCTGCGGATGATTTGATCAAAAATTTGTCAAGGCAAATGGATGATCTCGATGATCAGGTAAAGTTTAGAGAAGAGGTTGCAGAAGCAATTAATAAATAGCCTCTGCGGTTAATTATCTGAGCTAATGGCCAGTTGATCTATTGCGCTATCGAGAGCAATCCGCTCGTAATGACTACCTAAGTAATGAATAAACTTGAGTGTTTTAAATGCATCAAACCAATCGCTAGTGTGTTTGGTGCATTGTGACTCATTTTTTATTTGTGTTTCTACGTGTGTCAATAAAGATTGAATCCCCACCTCTTTAAGTGCATTTTGTGGTATTTCGGGCAATTGGTTTAGCCATGCTTGTGTATCCGTTTTAGCTGAAAACAGCGAAGTGAAATGGCATATTACCCTCCGTAAATCTTCAAATACCTTTGGGTTGTAATATAAGTAAGTATGAAAACTCAATTGATCTTCTATTATTTTATTCACCGCGGGGCCGGTGCCAAAAGGTGCTCGATTAGATGCGCGAGCAGAAATGAGTAGCGGTGTGCCGTCAAGTTGTTTTATGTCGGCTAATTTTTTAAGCTTATTCAGTAGATAAAAATCCTCTCCCCCTGCGCGCTTAGGAAACCCTCGTGCTTGTGCATAATAAATGGCATTGACGGTGATACAACTTCCTAATGAGTGATGAGCATAAATCGATTTAGCGTAAGTTAAGCCATCGACATAATATTGGAGAGAGGCTTCATAAAGTAAGGTTGCTTCTAGAATCTCGTTTGATGATTGATGCTTTAAGGTCGAATGATGCTTAAACGGGTATATTGCAGCGCTGTAGCGGCTGTCTTTAGGCGAGCGGGTGAAGTAATCGTCGGGTAGTTGGGTGTCAGCATCAGTGGTATGAATCCATTGACTGCAAATATCTTGGCTTTCGATCAGGGCAATAGCGATATCGCAGCCTATTTTTCTGGCTAGGCCCACGCCTTGTTTTGGCGGTAATCTTTTTTCTAAGCTGAAACAGTTAACGGCCACTAAGCAGCTTTGTGTGTTTGGCCATTGAGAGAAATGGTAATTTTCTCCTTTGCTGATAATGTCACCCATTTTACTGCTATTTTGCCAAAGTTGCTGGTTAATCTGGGTGGGGGCGATATTGTCGGGTTGATTAATAACCAATATGATCAATAATGCATTTTGGCTTAAAACACTTTTGTTGAGCTTCTCTAAAAATTCAATATTTTCGTCGTAAGCTGGGATAACCAAAACATGCTTGAATGGGCAATCGCACTCAATAGCAGCACTGATTTCGAGCGCTTTCGCTTCGGCAAATTTTTTAAGGTAAAGTGATAAATGGTTTTTTTTCACAGACGTCAACAAAGCCCAATGCTTTTAACCTAGGTTTAGTGGTTAAGACAAATTATTAGTGTAAAGCAGCTCGCAAAGGCAGTGACTTTACGATTTCAGCTTCAATATCGAGCAGTTCATTTAAGCGTGTTTCGATGTCAGATGGCTGAAAATAACGTTCTGCTAAATCGATAAATAAAAGATGATGTTTATCTTCAGAGTCAGCGATGAGTTGGTAAAAACGCCTTAGTTCAGCATCTGGGTGATGTGTAGCAATAAGCCCAAAACGCTCGCAGCCGCGGGCCTCGATAATGGCCGCAATCAATAAACGGTCTAGCATGTACACTTCTGAACCCTTGCGCATATGCTTTCGAAGCTCATTGACATAAGGGTCTTTCTCATCACTTCCTAATTGTAAGTCCCTTGATTGCATCAGTTTGATCACCTCCCGAAAGTGAGCGAGTTCTTCTATCGAAAGGTCAATCATCGCGCTCACCAACTCAGGCTTGTCGGGATAATGCGATAGCATGGACATCGCCATGCCTGATGCCTTTTTCTCAGCTTGCGCATGATCGTTCAAAAATTCATTAAACTGTTTGATAACAGTGGACGTCCATTCAGAGGAGGTGGCAATTCTTAGTTTGAGTAAGTCAGGATTAATCATAAAAAATGATACAAAAGGGTATATGGTATGTTTAGAGCAGTATAATGGATTCAGAGGTTTAGGTAGATAGATACTTTCTATCTATAGCTAGGTGCTTTCCATAAGAAGGTGTGCTCAGTCTACTATATTGCTATTGAAACTATCTGTATTGAGAGAGGCGGTAGCGCAGGTGTAGAAGGAGCACTGATTCCAGTTAGCTAATCCGACCCCAGCGGTTTATAATGCGCCGTTTGCACTTGGCCTGAGTTCCTACAGGAAAGCATAGGGGGCCAAACCTACTTTTTAATATCACCAGTAAATAAGGTCTAGATAATGATCATCTCTCCAAAAGTTCGCGGGTTTATCTGTACTAATGCTCACCCCCAAGGTTGTGCGGCTAATGTACAAGAGCAAATTAACTTTATTAAAGGCAATGCCGCTGACTTATCCTCTGCCAACAATGGCGTACCTAAAAACGTCCTCGTTATTGGTGCTTCCACGGGTTATGGCCTTGCCTCACGCATTACGGCGGCCTTCGGTTATGGCGCAAATACTTTAGGCTTATTCTTTGAAAAGCCACCCACCGAGCGTAAAACTGGTTCAGCGGGTTACTATAATTCCGCTGCTTTTGAGGCTGCTGCGAAAGCCGATGGCCTCTACGCAAAAAGCATCAATGGCGATGCTTTTTCTAATGAGTGTAAGCAAAAAGCCATCGATATTATCAAAGCAGATATGGGTAAAGTAGATCTGGTTGTTTACAGCTTGGCCTCGCCTCGTCGTCAAGATCCAGAGACGGGAGAGGTCTATTCCTCTACCTTAAAGCCCATTGGCGACAGCTACACGGCTAAAAACCTTAATACCGATACTAAAGTGGTGGGTGAAATCACCGTTGATCCAGCATCTGATGAAGAAATTGCCACCACGGTCAAAGTGATGGGTGGTGAAGATTGGCAGCTATGGATGGACGCTTTATCTGAGGCGGATGTCTTAGCTGACGGTGTGAAAACAGTTGCGTATACCTATCTTGGTGAAAAATTGACTTGGCCCATTTATGGCCATGCAACCATCGGTAAAGCGAAGGAAGATCTCGATCGCGCTGCGGCTGAACTACGTTCTGGTTTGGCGGCAAAACAAGGTACAGCTCACGTTTCTGTGCTTAAGGCTGTTGTGACGCAAGCGAGCTCAGCCATTCCTGTTATGCCTTTGTACTTGGCGATCTTATTTAAAGTAATGCAAGAAGCAGGCACTCATGAGGGTTGTATAGAACAGCTATATCGCTTGTTTAAAGAGTGCTTATATACAGATACTCCGCGTATGGATGATACCCATCGTTTACGTGTTGATGACTTAGAGTTAGACCCGACCATCCAATCAAAAGTAGAAGCGATTTGGCCTCAGGTGACTACAGAAAATCTCAATGAGCTATCAGACTTTGCGCTTTATCAGTCTGAATTCTTACGTTTGTTTGGCTTTGGTGTTGACGGTGTTGATTATACTGCCGAAACAACACCATTAGTGGAAGCTGACTTTTTATCATAATGTTATTGATTAATAGAGTGTGCCAGCCAGCATGATTTATAAAAATTTAGGCCATACTGATATTCAAGTTAGCTTGATAGCCTTGGGCACCATGACTTTTGGTGAGCAAAATACGGAGTCGGAAGCCTTTGAGCAGATGGACTATGCGACTGCGGAAGGTGTCAATTTTATTGATGTTGCTGAGATGTACCCTGTGCCACCAAAAGAAAGCACTTACGGTGATTCAGAGACCATTGTCGGTCGCTGGATAAAGGCCCGGCGTTGCAGAGACAGTATTGTGCTAGCAACAAAAGTGACCGGCAATGGTGTGAATAACCCCGGCTTTGACTATATCAGAGGTGGTCCTCGCCTTAGTGCTGGCCAGATCAAGCAAGCAGCAGAGCATTCATTAAAGCGTTTACAAACTGACGTGATTGATCTCTATCAATTGCATTGGCCTGATCGTACCACTAACTGCTTTGGGCGTTTGGGCTATCAGCATATTGATGAAGATGCTTATGCTTTAGAAGAGTCACTCTCTGCTATGGCAGACTTAGTTAAAGAGGGAAAAGTAAGAACTGTCGGTTTGTCTAATGAAACCCCATGGGGCGTGATGGAGTCTAATCGTGTTGCTGAGGCTTTATCATTGCCTCGGGTCGTCAGTATACAAAACCCTTATAATTTGCTTAACCGTTCTTATGAAATCGGCCTAGCTGAAATATCGATTCGTGAAAAAATCGGTTTGCTTGCATACTCCCCTTTGGCTTTCGGTGTATTGAGCGGTAAATATATTGGTGGAGCGCGCCCAGCAAAAGGTCGCATTACACTGTATAGCCGTTTTACTCGCTACACTAATGCACAAGCAGAAGCCGCGACAGAAGCCTATGGCGCATTAGCTCAGCAGCATGGTTTGAGCTTGACCCAAATGTCCTTGGCCTTTGTTAATCAACAAGCATTTTTGAGTGCGAATATTATTGGTGCGACAGATCTGGAGCAACTAAAAGAAAATATTGCGAGCGTGGATATTAGTCTCAGTGATGAAGTAAGAGATGGCATTGAAGCGATTCATAAGCAGTATTCTAACCCTGCGCCATAAGCTGTATTAATGAAGCCTCCTCAGTTTTCTGTAGCTCTTTTACACCCTAAATACTGGTTAACTTGGTTATCATTAGGCTTGATGGCCTTGGTTGCCCAATTGCCTTATTCGTGGCAAATAAAGATGGGCCGTTTTGTGGGTTGGGTGGCTTTTCATCTTGCTCATCGACGCCGCCATGTGGCGCAATGCAATATTGATTTATGTTTTCCTGAAAAGAGCGATGCAGAGCGATACCGCTTGCTCAGAGAGCACTTTACGACCAATGGCATTACTTTGTTCGAAATGGGTATGGCTTGGTTTATGCCGCATTCAAGATTGAGTAAGCGTTTTACTATCAAAGGTAAAGAGCATTGGGATGCTTTAAAAGAGCAGGGCAGTGGCGCTTTAATTATTGGCTTGCATTTTAATACGCTCGAAATCGCCAACTTTCCGGTGAGCCAATATTTTGATTTACATACCTCTTATCGAGCTCATAACAACGCCGCCTTTGATTTTGTTCAGCATCGACGTCGTGAACGCAACAATCAAAAGTCTGAAGCCATTAATCGTTATGATATGCGTGGCATGATACGTGTACTTAAGAAGGGTGATTGGCTTTGGTATGCCCCCGATCAAGATTATGGCCGTAAGGTCAGTGAGTTTGTGCCTTGGTTTGGTATTCCTGCTGCCACTTTAGCTGCGACGCCTCGCTTACTCAAAGTGGCTAAAGTACCTGCAGTGGGTTTGACCTATAGACGCTTAGAGAACTATCAAGGCTATGAGATCGAATTTAAACCCCCTTTGGAGGGTTTGCCCTCTGGCGATGATTATCAGGACTTGGTGACTCTCAATCAGTATGTAGAAGCTTGTGTTCGCGCTAATCCCAGTGAATACCTATGGGTCCACCGTCGTTTTAAAACACGCCCTGAAGGCTTGGCTAGCATTTATAAATAACAACTTTAGAGTCAATTTGTGTCAGGTCTCGAGTATTTTTTGTGCTTGCCTTGTATAAGACAAGCGCGGCCAGTACCATTGCCTTTTTTAGCTAGTGTAGAAATCTCAGCCAATGCTGAGTAGCACCGTAATTTATGCTGCATCTGCTGGCCAGTTGCGGTATTTTTTATTTTATTTCCATAAACTCGTGGAGTTTGCAAGAGATGAGTCACAATAGCCCCATTATTCAGGGCAGTATGGTCGCATTGGTCACACCAATGCATAGCGATGGCAGCCTAGATTGGCAAGCCCTAGATAGCCTTATTGAATGGCACGTTGAACAAGGAACCAATGCCATTGTTGCTATGGGTACGACGGGTGAGTCAGCCACTTTATCTGTGGATGAGCACTTACAAGTCGTTGAGCGTGTTGTGAAGCAAGTGAACAAACGTATTGCTGTTATCGCAGGTACTGGCGCAAACTCAACCAGTGAGGCGGTTGCGCTAACGCAAGCCGCACATGATTTGGGCGTTGATGCCTGCTTACTTGTGGTTCCTTACTATAACAAGCCGACACAAGAAGGTTTGTACCAGCACTTTTTGACTGTAGCCAACTCAGTTGAGGTGCCGCAGATCTTATACAATGTGCCCGGTCGTACCATTACCGATATGAGTAATGAGACTGCTCTGCGTTTGGCCACACATAAAAATATCATCGCAATTAAAGATGCCACGGGCGATATTTCGCGCGGTAAAGATTTAATTGATCAGGTACCCGCTGGGTTTTCCGTATTTTCAGGTGATGACTTAACGGCTGTAGAATTAATGTTGCTAGGTGGTAAAGGCAATATTTCCGTGACAGCCAACGTGGTGCCTAAACAGATGGCTGACTTATGCCGTTCTGCTATAGCGGGTCAGCCCCAAGAAGCCAGAGCGATACAAGAACAATTATTACCTCTGCATAATGCATTATTTATTGAGTCTAACCCTATACCGGTCAAGTGGGCCGTTGCCAAAATGGGTCTAATGCCTGATGGTATTCGCTTGCCTTTAACGCCTTTAACTGACGTTAATTCTGAACCTTTAGAAAAAGCGATGGCCTCACTCTCTTTATTATCTGTTTAAATGTAGTTTTATGAATGTGAAATCTTTAGTAACGGCTCCAGGTGTTTGTGCACTGTTTATCTCTTTGGTTTTAGTATCGGCTTGTTCAACCAATACCGATTATTTAGAAGCGACTAGTTTGCCACCGATTACTCCACCGGGTGATCTCGACAAAGATCGGCTAGGCCAGCTTTATCCTGTGCCTGAAAAAGCAGAAAAGACACCCTCCAAAAATGTTTCGGTGCCGTTTCCGCCTACCGTGGGTGTACAGGAAGATGCAAACCTAGCGTCAATACAAACAATGGATGAGGTCACATGGGTATTCAACAATAGAGCGCCAGCGAGTACATGGGTGCAATTATTGAGTTTTTGGCAAGAGAAAAAAGTGGCCATTACCGCACGTGATTTGACGCAGGCAAGTATGCTAACAGACTGGTTTAGCCAGTCTTTGCAGCCTGGTTATCAGATTCGCTATCGTTTACGTTTAGAGCAGGGGTTGCAGGTTAATACAACGGATATTTTTGTCGAAAATGAAAAAAGGCAAACCCCAGTACTCTCTAATACAAACAATAGTGACAGCCTCGAGCGTGATGAAACGAACAGCCTTGGGCGTACTAACAGCCCTGAGCTAGCAAAAACTAACAGCCTTGAGCGGGATCAAATTAATAGCCTTGAACAAGATAAGGTTGATAGCCTTGAGCAAAACGCGATTAACCGTTCTCAGGCAGATGCCCCCACTTCGCCCAAGCTAACATCGGATCAAGTACATGCAGATTATATCGTTAAACAGCTAGTAGAGAGCCTAAACGAAGGGAGTGCTGCAGTAGGTGATTCCTTCTTAGCGGCAACAATTAAGTTGCCTCAAAAAGTACGTTTATCCGAATTTGACGAAGAGCCCGTATTATTGTCAGTTGCTACTCAGAGCCGCCTTGACCGGGCTTTTTCAAATGCCTTGAATCAAGAAGGTTTTATTCTTTACGATCATGATGAGCCCCAGAGAGTCTATTATTTTGGTGAGCAAAAAAAGGGAACGAAACGGTTGTCGGGCCTGTTTGATTTTGCTCTAGGTTATGTGTTTGAAGGTTCTACGATTTCTTTTGGCGAACAAACACTTGAAAAAACACTATTGAGCTTACCTGATGAGCCGGATGTTAATCGTCTGTTCCCTGACGTGGAGAGCCGTGATACAACGAAGAAGTTATCGGGTAAAAAAGGTTATTTGTTGGTTTTACGATCACGACAAGAACAAACCGCTGTTTATATTCGCGATAGCGCAGGGCGGCTTTTACCGACGGATGAAGCCATTGCTTTACTGGATACGATTCGACTTCGACTCATTTAATATACGGTTACATAACATTGCAGTTTTCCTCTTTAGGTAGTGGTAGTAAAGGTAACGGAACGCTAGTAAGGCATGGCGACTGTGTGTTGCTTATTGATTGTGGTTTTACGCTAAAAGAAACGGTTAAGCGATTGGCTCGCTTACAGGTATCACCTGAGCAGTTAGATGCTGTTATTGTGACTCATGAACACAGTGATCATATTGGTGGTGTTGGTCCCTTGGCCAGAAAATATAAGGTCCCTGTTTATATGACGCCGGGGACTTATCGCAGTAGGGATATTGGCAAGTTGCCCAAACTTGAGTTGATCAAGAGCTATAAGCCTTTTACGATTCAGTCTATAGGTATTACTCCCGTAGCCGTACCCCACGATGCAGCCGAACCCGCGCAATATATATTCTCAACTAATACGGCGCGTTTAGGTATACTAACGGATCTTGGCAGTATTACTCCCCATGTTGAAATGCATTATCATTTATGTGATGGCTTAGTACTAGAAGCTAATCATGACTCTTTGATGCTAGCATCGGGACAATATCCACCGACATTAAAGCAGCGAGTCGGTGGTGCTTGGGGACATTTAAATAATCGCCAAGCGGCTGACTTTTTGACACGTATCGACTGCTCTAAACTTAAGCAGTTAGTTGTAGCCCATATCAGCCAGCAAAATAATAGCCTTGAACTGGCACGTGAGGCATTTGATGATATCAATTTGCCTTTAAACGATATTCGTTATGCTTGCCAAGACCAAGGCTTTGATTGGATTTCCCTTGATAACACTGGGAGCGATACACTGGGAAGTACGGAGCAAAAAACAGTAGCTTCGATGCTCTAGCGGCATATAAGTGTTTGACATTATTTAACCGTTATTTACAGCTTATGTGAAAATTTCCTGCTTTAAATAATCGATATATTATTGGATAGAAAAATAGAGACTGAATCAATGAATAAAGGTGAGTTACTTTACTCAGGTAAAGCAAAATCTGTTTATAAAACGGATAATGATGATCTGCTAATACTGCATTTTCGTGATGATACCTCCGCGTTCGATGGCAAGCGTATCGAACAGTTGGATCGTAAAGGCATGGTTAATAATAAATTTAATGCCTTTATTATGGAGAAATTGATCGCGGCGGGTATTCCTACGCATTTCGAAAAATGCCTTTCTGATACTGAGTCATTGGTTAAACATCTCGACATGATCCCTGTAGAGTGTGTGATTCGAAATATTGCAGCAGGGTCTTTGTGTCGCCGTTTAGGTGTTGAAGAGGGTATCGACTTAAACCCGCCCGTGTTTGAATTTTTCTTAAAGAATGATGAGCTGGGCGACCCTATGATCAACCAGTCCCATATCGAGACCTTTGGTTGGGCTAAGGCCGAGCATTTAGATAAAATGAAAGCACTAACGCTTCAAGTGAACGACGTACTAAAAGCCCTGTTTCTAGACGGCGGTATGTTGCTGGTAGATTGCAAACTGGAGTTTGGCTTGTATCACGGTGAGATCATTTTGGGTGATGAGTTTTCTCCTGATGGTTGTCGCCTATGGGACAAAGACACAAGAGAAAAATTAGATAAAGACCGTTTTCGCCAAGGCTTGGGTAATGTTGTTGAATCCTATGAGTTAGTAGGAAAGCGCTTGGGACTGGATTTTGATAGTTGATTTTTAGTCGATATTGGACTATTTTTAACTTAGGGCGTTTACAAGAAAACCGTGGTTTTACACTGGTATAGATGTGGTATAGTAAGTGTGAATTGACAGTAAACTGCGAACAGCCCCGCTAAATCATTTATGTTTACCTTACTAATGTAAATAAACGTTAGTAATGTAAACAAACCTTAGTAAAAGGGTAAACGTGTATACCTAGATGTGCGTCTAGATATCATCGGAAAAACAATTCAAAACCACCTTTCAATGGATCAAACAACATTATGACTTTTATCACCGGTATTAGTAACGATCCTTCACGTATACATCGAGTCGATGATCGCCGTCGGTCTGAACGTAAGTCAACGACGATTCGAGTGGAAATCACCCACCCCTCATTCGGAACTATCATCGGATCAACCCAAGATATTTCAGATGGTGGTGCTTCAGTAAAAATTGAAAATCACCCAATTCCACCGATGGGAACGGAAGTTCAAGTGCGTTTTGTGAAAATGGTGGGAGCGGTGAATCAAGAGCCTGTTGATATGAAGGTGATGTATCACCAACGCAATACCATTGGTTTAATGTTCTCTAAATAATACTTCCTCTTACGACTTCCACTCCTGTACTTCCAAATGACGACATATGTTGGTTTTTTAGGGCAAAGGTGATATGACATTGCCTCCTATTGCCGGTGTGTTTGCTGATATGGCCAGTGGTCAGCAAAAAAGGGATGAGCTTGCCGACAGTTTGCAGCTACCCGTTATTCAGCATAAACCAACAGCGTTACCGTCTGGTCAATTTGTTGTGGCTATTGAAGCCGACAATTCTGTTGCGCTCCACTTCACGGGCCGTGGAGCCCCCAACCCTATCCGTGTTGATTTCCTATCCGGTGCGACGGCTCATCGACGCCAGTTTGGGGGTGGGAAAAGTCAGCTCATCGCCAAAGCCGTTGGAATTAAAACACGATTTCGCCCCCATGTTCTCGACCTAACAGCAGGGCTCGGCCAAGATGCATTTGTGCTTGCCACCTTGGGCTGCCCTATGACCTTGGTGGAAAGAGTGGGAGTCGTTTTTCATTTATTAAAAGATGGTTTAGATCGAGCATTGCTATCAAGTGATCATGATCTTAGATCAATCGTTTCTAGTATGCACTTGGTGCAACAAAACGCCTTAAATTATTTAAAAGCAGAAAGCAGCGTCGATGTTATTTATCTCGATCCCATGTTTCCTGAACGTGACAAAAAAGCAAAAGTAAAAAAAGGCATGACGGCTTTTCATTCCATAGTAGGTGAAGATAATGATGCTGGAGAGTTACTTGCTCTAGCATTGACTAAAGCCAAATATAGAGTTGTTATCAAACGTCCCCGTAAAGCTTTAAGCCTAGCGCAACAATACCCTTCACTAAACTTACCTAAAGCGGGTTTAGTGATAGAAGGTAAATCCAGCCGGTATGATATTTACCCTATTGCAAAAATGCCTGATGAATAAGTTGATGCTAGTGCAGTCTTAACGAATTCCTCTGTCTTGCTTCCCCACCGATTTCCATAACTGTGTTTTGTGACGCTTTTGATTCCAGCCGTGGTAGGGGTGTTGCTCTAGTAATTGATTATCTTTAAATAGAAAAACGAGTATTGCTCCGGCAACAAACCCGCCTATATGCGCCCAGAAAGCTACGCCGCCGCCTTGAGCTGTTAGTGAGCTAAAGCCACCAATCACTTGCACGATAATCCAGTAACCCAGCATGGCAACCGCAGGTATGGCAAAGGTAGTGAGGTAGAAGAACATATGCACGTGAACTTTGGGGTATAAAATAATATAGGCGCCCATAACGCCGCCGATGGCACCGGATGCACCTACCATGGGAATACTAGAGCCGGTATCGGCAACAATTTGTGCGGCCGCCGCCGCGATGCCACAGATAATATAAAAGAAGAAGAAGCGAATAGGGCCCATGGCATCTTCGACGTTGTTGCCAAAAATCCATAGAAACCACAGATTGCCAAGCAAGTGCATCCAGCCGCCGTGCATAAACATGGCAGAAATGAGAGTCTCCCAGTTTGGAACATTATCGATAGGACAAAAGGCTTGGGATGAGAAATGATTACTCAGTAAATCAGCGGGGATTAAACCGTACTGACAAATAGATTGGCTTAGTTGGGGTTGCTCTCCGAAGCCTTGCAATAATAACCAAGCCACTATATTTGCTGCAATCAGCCCATAAGTGACATAGGGTGTATTGATTTGAGGGTTGTCATCTCTTATAGGAAACATAGCTTACACGACTCTGTTATAGGATTTGTTTTGTAAAAAATGCTCAATATTGTCAATCACCATATCGGCTTGGCATTGCAGTGCGGAGTCACTACTCCACGCGATATGGGGGGTTAGAATAAATTGAGGCAAATCAAGAATATCAACCAAGGGGTTGTTGCTCTGTAAGGGCTCAGTGCTGGCGACATCGAATCCTGCTCCGGCAATTAACTTTTGTTTTAAGGCTTGAGCAAGGTCTTCCTCGTTTACCAAGCCACCAAGTGCGGTATTGATCAATAAAGTGTGAGCCTGCATTTGTTGAAGCTCTTGCATGCTGATGATATTAGCCGTTTCTTCGTTTAAGGAGCAGTGTAGGGAAATGACATCGCTGCTACGAATCAATTCTTCAAACGCGACATATTCCGATGACATATTATTTTGATCTGGAGGGCTATTTTTACGTTTGGCAAAAACGACCTCCATGCCAATGGCTTTTGCCAGAGCCGCAGTTGCTTTACCGAGACTGCCGCCGCCAATAATGCCGAGCCGAGCACCTTTTAGGTCAAAGGTTTGTCCTAGGTAGGCATGAAAATAGGGTGACTGTTGCCAAGCCCCGTTTTTTACATTGGATTGGTAGGCGAATAGCTGACGTCTCAGTGCAAAGATAAGAGCAAGGGTATGTTCAGGCACTGAGGTAATGGAATATTCAGGAGTATTACTGACGCTGATCCCATTTGCTTGGCAGCTGTCTAAATCAATATTATTGTAACCCGTTGCAATCACGGCAATGTGTTTCAATTGAGGTAGTTGCTCAATGGTCTGTGCATCTAGTACGACTTTGTTAGTGATAATAATATCAGCATGTCGAGCACGATCTACACACTCTGTAGTAGAGCTTAAGTCGTAGTTGAGCCATTCATGCGCATGTTTTAAGGCTTTAAATTGAATGTGCGGTGGAATCGTCGCTCGGTCTAAAAAAACAATCTTAGTGTTCATATCGCATCATTTGTGGGTAGAAGCTTTATTGAGTTGAAGGCCGTTAATTCGTTGATGGTTCTTTATTTGGCTGAAGGCTCTCTATTTGGCTGACGGCTCTTTATTAAGCTGAAGGCTCTCTACTAAGCTGAGAGCTATCTATTAGGCTAAAGGCTCTTTCCCCTGTTGAGGATTTAGTTGTTGGTTAAGATAGGTTTTGGCTTCGATAATATCGAAAGGGCGGTTTTGGGTTTCAGCCGCATAGCGCAGTTCATCTAACTGTTGGTAAAAGCGAATTTCTTCATCTGACATATAGTGCAGGCTGCTACCGCCAAAAAACCACATTAAGTCTCTGGAAAAAAAGGGTAATAAGTGATCATAACTCATCACAATACGGTCAATTAGCCATTGCCCTTGTCGGATGATTTCTTCTGTGTGTTCGTTTGCTTCACAGAGTGCGTCGAGAGTGTTCATAAAGGACTGATCAGCCTCTGTTAATTCACTCAAGCTCAGTTGATAGGGAGGGTGTTTGGCAATCGTAAATTTGAATTGTTTAAGTAGATCAACATGATCGGCTAAGTATTGCGTATAATGCATCGTTCAGCTTGTCTCCAGATGAGGTAGGGTAACTACCTTACGTGATAAGCCATGTCTTTTTCAACGTTATTTGTCGATTTTATGGCCTTTTGGGTGTTAAGAATCTTCATGAAAACAGACATTATGAAGATAGGCATCCTCGAAGGTCACATGATACTTCTCTATGAAATACTCAAGAGTATGATGAATACACTATGAAGAATACGCTAGCTTTATCCATCCAGGATTTATTCAAAGAATATAGTAATGGTTTCCAAGCGCTAAAAGGGATTGATTTATCTGTGGAGGAGGGCGATTTTTTTGCCTTGCTTGGCCCTAATGGCGCTGGTAAATCGACGACGATTAGCGTTATCTGCTCCTTGGCGATTAAATCTTCTGGCAACGTTAAGGTTTTCGGCCATGATATCGATACTGATTTTTCCGCAGCAAAAACCTGTATTGGTATTGTGCCTCAGGAATTCAATTTTAATCAATTTGAAAAAGTGATTGATATCGTCATTAACCAAGGTGGTTATTACGGTTTGCCGAGGGCTTTGTCCGAGGAACGTGCAGAAAAATATTTACGCAAATTAGGTTTATGGGAAAAGCGCCATAGCCCCTCTCGTAGTTTATCGGGTGGGATGAAGCGCCGTTTGATGATTGCGCGCGCACTTGTACATGAGCCCAAATTGCTTATCCTTGATGAGCCAACGGCAGGTGTAGATATTGAATTACGTCGTTCGATGTGGCAATTTTTAAGGGAAATTAATGAGCAAGGCACAACCATTATCTTAACGACGCATTACCTTGAAGAAGCAGAAAGCCTCTGCCGTAATGTTGCCATTATCGATCAAGGCAATATTGTTGAAAATACGAGTGTAAAAGAATTGTTACAGCGCTTGGATAAAGAGGTCTTTATTTTCGATTTGCAAGATGAATTGCTACAGGCTCCAGTTTTAGATGAGTGTCAAACAACCTTGCGTGATAGTCATACCTTGGAAGTAGAGGTACATAAAGGGCATTCTCTTAATGATGTTTTTACTTGCTTAAGCAAGGGCAATATTCACGTGACGAGTATGCGTAATAAAAGTAATCGCTTAGAGGAATTATTTGTCTCATTGGTTGAAAATTCGAGTGCAGAAAGCTCAGAGGAAAAAGCAGTATGACCTTACAGCAACAGTGGATCGCACTGAGTACCATCGTTAGAAAAGAAATTGTTCGCTTTACACGTATTTGGGTTCAAACCCTATTGCCCCCTGTGATCACTATGTCACTGTACTTTGTGATTTTTGGTACCTTAATCGGTTCTCGCATTGGGCAGATGGACGGCTTTAGTTATATGGAGTTTGTAGTGCCGGGTTTGATTATGATGTCGATCATCACTAACTCCTATAGCAATGTTGTGAGTTCGTTTTTTGGTGTTAAATTTCAAAAGAGTATCGAAGAGGTATTGGTATCACCTACACCCAATTACATCATCTTATTTGGTTATGTTCTGGGTGGCGTGACTAGAGGCTTGTTGGTAGGCTTTATCGTGACTTTGGTTTCTTTATTGTTTACTGATCTAAGTATTCATAACCTTCCTGTCACTATCGCAATCGTCTTTCTTACATCGGTGGTGTTTGCGTTAGCCGGTTTTTTTAATGCCGTTTTTGCAAAAACGTTTGATGATATTTCAATTGTCCCCACCTTTGTATTAACGCCACTGACTTATTTGGGCGGCGTTTTTTACTCTATTAGTTTATTGCCTGAGTTTTGGCAAGGTATTTCTAAATTGAACCCCATACTGTATATGGTGAATGCATTTCGCTACGGTATATTGGGTATATCAGATATTAATATTGCCTCGGCCTTTATGGGGGTGATCTTTTTTATCTTTTTATTTACCGTTGTGTGCTTGTACTTATTAGCCCACGGTACTCGTTTACGCTCTTAATTTTTTACAGTAAAAGACTCATAGCATAATGAAACCATCAATCCCTCTAGGTCAGCAAACGGTTTACACTAATCAGTATGATCCCGATTTACTTTTCCCTGTTGTGCGAGCAGAGGCGCGTCAGCAACTTCACTTGGGAGCATCATTGCCTTTTAAGGGGGAAGACTGTTGGAGTGCTTATGAAATTTCTTGGTTGGATAAACAAGGTAAACCACACATACGTTTGGCGGAGTTTTTCTTTGATTACGACTCCCCTAATATTGTCGAATCGAAGTCATTTAAACTGTATCTAAATTCATTTAATCAAACACAATTTGCGAGCGAACAAGAAGTGATACAGCGTATGCAGGCAGATTTAAGTATGGCATCAGGTAAGCCTTGCCGTTTGGTGTTTTACCCTGCTACGGATGCCAATGCCTTGAATATTGCCAGTTTGCCGGGTCAATGTATCGATGATCTTGATGTTAGTATTACTGATTATCAGCCTAATCCATTATTGCTTAAGGTTGATACACATAAAGCAGTGACAAACGAAATGGTTTATAGTCATTTGCTGAAAACCAATTGCCCAGTGACGGATCAGCCCGATTGGGCAACCGTTTTCTTTGAATATAGTGGGGCTAAAATTGATAAGGCTAGTTTGTTAGCTTATCTTATTTCATTTCGTGATCATCAAGATTTTCATGAAAATTGTGTTGAGAGATTGTTTTGTGATATTCAACAATATTGTCAGCCTACTCAACTTACCGTATATGCTCGTTATACACGAAGAGGCGGCTTGGATATTAACCCCTTGCGCACTAACGTGCTTAACAGTGGTCTCTCAAGCCTAGGGTTGCGTACTAGTCGCCAGTAAAATATTCGCTAGTCGTAAACGACTAGCGAATATTTTTGTCGATGAGTTTCTTGATGGCAATTTTTAGGCTATCCACCACCTGTTCTTTTTCGTAATTTTTGACTTTTTCTAAATCAAGGTGGAGCGAAAAGCCTTCCATCGTTTGAGAAAGATAACTCTGGTTGCTACCTAAATCTTTACGGTGATCGACTACTTCATATACTTGTATAGGGTAGGAGAATCCTTTTGCTTTAATCTGTCCTTTATCGCGACATAAAATAACATCTTTAATGAGTGACCAGGTTTCATGAGAAATAAGAATATTGCCTGGTTTGCCTGCCGACTCTAAACGGCTCGCTAAGTTAACGTGTGCTCCAAGTGCGGTGTAGTCTAGATTTTTATTAGTACCAAAAGTACCCACAGTACAGTAACCGGAGTTTATGCCGATGCGTATCTGCAAGGGTTTTTTGATCCCTAATTCAGACCACTGGGGTTGTAATTCACGCATGCGTTTGGTCATCTCGATGGCCATCGCAACACATTGTATAGCGTCTTTTTTAATGCCTTGTGATGTTTCGTTATCATCACCAAATAACACCATAATAGCGTCGCCCATAAATTTATCGACGGTGCCATTAAATTGATTCGCGACCTTACTCATCTCTGACAAGTAACTATTGAGAAGCTCTGTGAGTGTTTCGGCCTCTAATTCTTCACTGAGTTCAGTAAAACCAACAATATCAGAGAAAAATACGGTAATGCGTTTGCGCTCAGTTTCTAAGTCTGAGCTTTGCCCCTTGAGCATGGCGGTGACCGGTGCGGGCAAATAGCGTGATAGCTTATAAGCGTGTGTTCTAAATGTTTCACTGTCTTCTTGAAGTGTTCGATTAGAATCGAGTAGCTGTTGCTGGTAGTTGTAAGAGTAAGCGCCGTAGAGGCAGAGATAGGCAAATGCACCTATCATAATCACCGTATTGAGTGTGCTATTGCTTTCGTAGCTAATCTCTTGGTTACTAAATAAAAAGAATCCAATCAATAGGCCCAAGAGAACGCCAATGTTCATTTCAAGCCATTGCTTGACGCCGCCTTGGGATAAGGCATTAAATTGTAATAAGGTCACTAATAGTAGGCTTGGCCACGGCGTATAATCTAGCTCTGAAATTGCTAGGGAGATGACAAAGCCATCAGCAATGGCCAGCCAAGTCGCATTGATGGTCTTGTTCTCCATACGCAGGAGTACTAACCAGTAGGTCAAACCACAATAAGCGAGTAAGATAAAAGCAATAATGAGGGAGCTAAAATCAAGCCCTTTTTTACCCGCTAAATCATTAGCGATCAGGGCCGCACTGGCAGAGAAAGTCAGCAATACTCTAAAATAATATTGGTATTGAGGCTTAAGTTCTTTGAATGCTGCTTTTTCTACAACGGGATAGTACATAATTAAATCAAAAAGTGCATTTGTAGGGCGTTTGTATAGGATTATAGGATATAGTGACTGGGTGAGTTCTTATAAAATAAGACGCTAACAAAGCGGTCATCCAGCATGTCGCCATTTCATTGTTGTTAATAGACTAGTGTTAGTATATAGCTAATGAGCACAGTTAAATAATAGCAGTAAAATCAATAAAATAAACCACATAGGCTTCAATAATGAGGCTTACTAGTTAGAATGTTAAGGCAGTTAACTATGAATGCAATTGATGCATTAACAACACGCGTCTCCTGCGCCCGCTTACAAGGCCCTGCACCGTCGCAGGAAGAGTTGGATATCTTATTTAAGGTCGCGGCTAGGGCAGCTGATCATGCTATGTTGAAGCCCTATCGATTTTTAACTATTTCAGGTCAGGAGAGTCTAGCGGCTTTGGGGGCGCTTTACCGAAGTGCTTCTCTTCAAGCTGATGCGGCTCTCAGTTTAGAGCAACTTGAACGTATAGAGAATTTACCCTTTAGAGCCCCGATGATTGTGGTGGCCATTGCTTGCTGTGAGTCACACCCTAAAGTGCCTGAAATCGAGCAACAACTAACGGCCGCAGCAGCCGTTCAAAATATGATTAATGCCGCTTATGCTTTAGATATTGGTGCCTATTGGCGTACGGGTGCTTTAGCCTATAATCCCATTGTTAAGCAAGGCTTGGGTTTAAAGAGTAATGAGTCTATCGTAGGCTATCTGTATCTTGGTCAGCCTTGTTCTGATGCTCGTCAATTGAGAGATAAAGATCTTGAAGTTAAAGTTCAAACCTGGCCGTCATGATAATGAACTAACAATAAAAAAGCCTGTCAATCAGTGGCTTTGATAAGGTCCATATCACCAATAAGCCTGATTCAGTAAGCCCGATTCAGTAAATTCGATAGTTAAATGGATTCCACATGAAAAAAATTATTTCTGTTGTTGCCTCAATATTCTTATGTTCTTCTCTCCCTTCTTATGCAAAGCAAGTTGTTGGTATCTATGAAACGGTTTCTTTGCCAACAAAAGGGCTGGAGTTGAAAGCAAAAATTGATAGTGGTGCTAAAAATAGCTCCTTGCATGCGCTTAATATAAAACGCTATCAGCAAAACAATAAGGAATGGGTTTCATTTGATACGGTAGGAAAAAAGGGAGAAACGATTTCTCTGAGTGCTCCGGTTGCACGGATAGCCAAAATTAAACGGCACAATGGCATATCCCAAGAACGACCTGTGATTATTGTTGGTATCTGTATCGGGAATATACTTCGTGATGTGGAGGTTAATTTAATAGATCGAAGTATTTTAAATTATCCTATGTTAATAGGACGCACATACTTAGATGGTAATTTTTTAATTGATGTGTCTAAACAATATACTGCAAAACCTAACTGTTAATTATTATGAAAAAATCTAAACATCTCATATTTTTAGTGGCCATGTTGTTTTTTATTGGCTTTTCTATCTTTTTTTATAAGCTTCACTACCTTAATTTTCCACTCATGCCGAATACAAGTACTCTCTTTTGGCATGTGGAAACAAAGTTGGACTTTACAGCTGTTGATGACCCTGTCAAGTTAAGTTTAAATATTCCTAAAGATTCTAATGAATATTTAATTCGTGACGAAATTTTTTATGCTGGAAAATATGGTGTGACCCAATTTAAGGGTGAGCCAAATCGAAAGTCAGTGTGGACTACTCGTAAGGCAAATGGCCCCCAAACTTTATTTTATCAAGCGGTTGTCCAACCCGTTAATGTTTTTGGTTCTAGAAAACAAAGGCCAGAAGGCTTTCTTTTACCTTACGACGATAAGCAAATCCGCATAGGTAATGATTTAATTAAAGATATCAAAGCAATTTCGGCTGACAATGAGAGCTTTGTACTACAGTTGTTGAAGAAAATTAGTCAGCCATCTGACAAAATGGATGATTTTGACCTTTTGGTACCTGAGCAAGAAGGTGCTCGATCATATAATAAATTATTGTTAGCTTACTATTTGTTGGCTATGTCAGAAATATCTTCTGATATTGTGCATGGCGTTACCCTACAAGAAGGTTCGAATAAACAACTTAAAAGTTGGCTGCAGGTTTTTTTGGATGGGAATGAATGGGAACTGTTTGATTTAAAAACAGCTTCATTAGTGGATAAGAGTGAAGTGTTAATTTTGTGGGAGGGCGAAGAGACTGATATAGCCACTCTCGAAGGCGGTAAAGACTTAATGGCGAATGTAACTGTACAGCCAAAGTATATTTCCCCGCTAAGCTACTTGGGCGACAATACAAAAGGCCATTGGATTGGTGAATATTCCTTTTTCAATCTGCCCTTGGCGACTCAAAATGTATATCGTTTGTTGTTAGCCATCCCTATAGGTGTGTTATTGCTCATCTTTCTAAGAAATATTATTGGTTTTCAAACATTTGGAACGTTTATGCCAATATTGATCGCTATTTCATTCAGAGAAACGCAGTTAGTCGCTGGCTTGATTTTATTTTCTATGATTACTTGCATAGGTCTCGCGGCTCGATTTTATTTTGAGCAGTTAAAGCTATTGATGGTCCCTAGGCTAGGGTCTGTAATGATCGTTGTTTTATTGTTTATGGGAATTATTAGTTTATTGAGTTATAAATTAGGTATTGGTATTGGTTTATCACTCGCGCTTTTCCCAATGGTTATCATTGTAATGACAATCGAACGGATGAATGTTGTATGGGAAGAGCGGGGCGGCAACGAAGCCTTAAAGCAAGGGGCGGGCACCTTACTGGTTGCTGCTGCTTGTTATGGTTTAATGAATATTGAATTTATTCGCCATCTGTTTTTTGTTTTCCCTGAACTGTTACTGGTTATCCTTGCTGTAACGCTATTATTAGGTCGTTATACTGGTTATCGTTTAACCGAGCTCGTTCGCTTTCGCGAATTTGTAAAAGGCTAAGCTTATGTTTAATACTATTCGTAAATTGCGCCAGCGCGGCATTATGGGTATCAATAGTCGTAATGCGAGTTATATACAAGGGTATAACAAACGCAGTTTATACCCCATTGTCGATGATAAATTGACCACAAAAAGCTACGCCATTGATAGAGGCTTAGCTGTTCCCCCCTTATACAACACAATTGAGAGCCCAGGCCAGCTTAAAAATTTGAAAGAAATATTAGATCCCCTAGAGGATTTTGTTGTTAAGCCAGCTAATGGCAGTGGTGGTGATGGTATTTTAGTTTTTGACGGTAAGTATGGTGATCAATATCGCACTGTCAGTGGTCGTTTAGTTAGCTTTGACGAAATACACACGCACATGATCGATACTCTAAGTGGTGTGTTTAGTTTAGGTGGTCAGCCAGATACAGCCATGAT
Source organism: Cellvibrionaceae bacterium (assembly GCA_050633525.1). Lineage (GTDB taxonomy): Bacteria > Pseudomonadota > Gammaproteobacteria > Pseudomonadales > Cellvibrionaceae > CANLBN01. The sequence continues at coordinate 22,562 of JBOEGR010000018.1, read as the reverse complement.
TGAATATCGTGTTAAGTTTGATCCTGTTTTTTCTAAGATCAGTTATCAAGGTGTACCAGATGTACGCATTATCGTATTTCAAGGTATTCCTGTTATGGCAATGGTCCGATTGCCTACTCGTCAATCTGGAGGTAAAGCAAACCTTCATCAAAATGCGATTGGTGCCGGCATTGATGTCTCTACAGGTAAAACCCTATCAGGCGTTCAAGGTAATAGCATTGTGACAACGCATCCAGATACAAGAGAATCCATTGTTGATGTGCAAGTACCACATTGGGATAATCTACTTGAAATAGCAGCAGGTTGCTATGAACTATGTGGCTTAGGGTATTTAGGTGTGGATCTAGTTTTAGATAAAGAGTTAGGCCCGTTGATTTTGGAACTAAATGCGCGCCCCGGCCTGAATATTCAAATTGCAAATAATGATGGTTTATCTAGACGATTAAATATCATTGAAAATTTAGATTCTATTCCAGTAGATATCTCAGAGCGTATCAGTTTTGCTAAGCAGCATTTTTCAGTTTAATAACGACAAGCTATTTTAAAAAATTACACGACCATGGCTGCAGTTTACGCAATTATACCTGTCTTCATTATTATTTTCTGCGGCTACCTTTGTCGTCGATATCGCTTTCCGGGCGATGATTTTTGGAGCGGCGCTGAAAAAATTACTTACTTTTTATTATTCCCTGCTTTACTTGTTAGTAAAATGGCAACGGCCAACTTATCAGGCATAGCATTTTTTTGGCCGCTTATTGTGGCTGTTTTACTGTATTTATCCATTACACTTATCTTTGTATTGTTGAAGCCTGTGTTGAGTATAGGGAATGCTCAATTTACTTCTGTCTATCAAGGAGGTATGCGTTTTAATACCTATATTGGTTTGGCCGTCGCCAATTCTCTCTATGGCCCAGAAGGCCTTATTGTGGCGGTGATAGTTGCATCGATTATGATCCCGATGATTAATGTCAGCTGTGTATTATTGTTGGAATATTATAGTGATAAGGCCGAGGGCAACACTCAGAAACGCATTGTTAAATCGCTTATTACCAACCCTCTCATATTAGCTTGCCTTATTGGTATGGGTATCAACTTATCAGGCATATCCATGCCTGCTGTGATCGAAGAAGCCTTAAATATTTTTTCAAGGGCCGCTTTACCACTAGGCCTTTTAACTGTGGGCGCGGCTCTTGTATTAAACTCTATTAAAGCGTCTATAAAACCTATTATTATTTCGAGTATTGCAAAGTTCATCGTGCTGCCGAGTATAGCGATGGGTTTATGTTACCTGTTCCCAATCGAACCGATGATACGTAACGCCATCCTTGTGTTTACTGTGTTGCCGACGGCAACGGCATCTTATGTTTTGGCCAAGCAGCTAGGGGGAGATCATGAGTTAATGGCAACGATCATTACGGTGCAAACCTTGCTCGCGGGGGTACTGATGCCATTTATGTTCATTGTTTTTGCGTAAGGCGCGCAGTGTACGTAATTTATTCATTCCTTTCTGGTGCTTCAATAAGGCTTCCTGTAAGCTGCGCTCCTCTTCCTATGCCCCATTATTATTGAGATACATTGCAGATTATGAGTTTTGACTCCCTTGGTTTATCAGAAGCACTATTAAAAGCGGTCAATGAAAAAGGTTATAAAACCCCGTCACCCATTCAGGCGCAAGCTATACCCGCTATTATTAAGGGTGCTGATGTCATGGCTGCCGCTCAGACGGGTACCGGCAAAACAGCCGGTTTTACCTTGCCTTTACTCGAGCGCTTGAGTAAGGGGGAAGGCGCCAAAGCGAATCAGGCTCGCGCATTGGTGTTAACGCCAACGCGTGAATTGGCAGCGCAAGTAGGCGAGAGTGTGGCAACTTACGGTCAGTACTTATCATTGCGTTCAGCAGTGGTATTTGGTGGTGTGAAGATTAATCCACAGATGATGAAATTACGCAATGGTGTTGATGTCTTGATCGCAACGCCAGGTCGTTTGCTTGATTTGTACAATCAAAATGCAGTCAAATTCAACAGTTTAGAGGTGCTCGTTCTTGACGAAGCAGACCGTATGTTGGATATGGGCTTTATCAACGATATTAAAAAAATCCTAAGAGTCTTGCCGCGCCAACGCCAAAACTTATTGTTTTCAGCGACGTTTTCTAATGAGATTCGTAGTCTAGCAAAAACCATTGTTCATAAACCGGTTGAGATTTCTGTATCACCGCGTAACACCACGGCTCAAACCGTTAAGCAATGGATTCACCCCGTTGATAAAAAACAAAAATCAGCCTTGCTATGTCACTTAGTACATAAGCATGGATGGGAGCAGGTGCTGGTGTTTACAAGAACAAAGCATGGCGCCAATAAATTAACCAAACAATTGGATCAGGCCGGTATTACGGCGGTTGCGATTCATGGTAATAAAAGTCAGGGTGCGCGCACCAAAGCGCTTGCAGCATTTAAACAGGGTGAGGTTAGGGTATTAGTGGCAACGGATATCGCTGCACGTGGTTTAGATATTGATCAGTTACCACAAGTGGTTAACTTTGATCTACCCAATGTGCCGGAAGATTATGTGCATCGTATCGGGCGCACGGGTAGAGCGGGTGCCAGTGGACATGCTATTTCCTTGGTTAGCGCTGATGAGTTTAAAGAGCTGTCCGGTATAGAGCGCTTAATTAAGCAACTATTAACACGAAAAGTTATCGATGAGTTTGATCCAGTTCATGTACTGCCAGAGTCGCGTTTGGATCACCGACCGATAAAACCAAAAAAGCCTAAGAAACCGAGATCGGATCACCGGGATGGTCAAGGCCCTGATGCTAAAAAGAATAATCAAAGACGTAATACGACGGGTCAAAATAACGGCAATAGAAAAAAACCATTTAAAAGCGGAGCTAGAAAAACAAATAAAGGCAATACGCGCCCTAAGGCTCAGTAGTTTATGCTTTATCTTTTTCTAGCCCTTTTAAATTTTTATGCGTAATTTCGATGGCTAGTTTTTCATTTCGATCATTCCAAGGTTGTCCAACTAGCTTTCTCATTAAGCCTTCAATATTGCGGGTATAAAAAATATTTTTAAGAATGGTGAGCTGCTGTAACAATTTACTGGGAAATGAGCGTAAGGTTAACGAAAAGCCTATATCTTCATAAATAATATAGTGCCAGTAGCCCGATGGAATATACAGTGCATCGCCGTGGTTGAGTACAGCGGAATAAGCGTTGAGATGTTTGAGTGCAGGGTGCTTTGTAAAATCTGGATTCTCAAAGTCAACGTCATATAAAGTACTAAAAGAGTAGGGTACTTTATACATATAGGGTGTTTGTTCTGGTGGTATTAGCAGCACGTGCTTTTTACCCCCAAAATGGCATAGTAATAGGTCTGATAAATCAATATCGTAATGCATTTGTACTCTTGCCCCCTTGCCCCCTACAAAGAGTACAGGCAATCGCTTAAAAAACCATAAGCCAATTTTGGGATAAGAAAAATCTTTTGTTAATACGGGTGCGCCGTGAAGAATGTTGTAAAAGAACATGCGCAAGTCGTTTTCGCCTTGCTTTAACAACTTGAGGTATTCACTCATTTTCATGTTGGCGGCCGCAGCATGTTGATGGGACTTGCCTTCTGCACGGCGGCTGCTATAAACAGGAACCACTTTGTCACCAGCCACGTCACTTAAGTAGTCGATATCCCATTTTTCTTTGGCTGGCCAATCTCGTGTGGCATCACTCAGTATTACTGGCTTTGCAGGCTTTTTGAAATTAGCAATAAAGTCTCGGGGGGAGAGTTTGGATTCGCGAGTCACTTCGCGACAGTCTAGTTTATCGAACATTAGGCTAGTTACAGTTTCTAGTTATATTATTAAAGTAAAATAGAAATGTAATGGTACTGCGATATCCCTTGTTAGGCTAGCCTGTATCGATTATAAGTGATGACAAATGGCCTTATAGAGCTTGCTAAGACCAATATAGGCATATACCTGCCTCGAAATAGAGATGATTAGCGATGAAAACTGCTATTTTTGCCGATATACAAAATATTTATTACACCACACGCCAAATATATGGTCGTTCATTTAATTACCGTCAGTTTTGGGCGACGGTTGAATCTCAGGGGGACATTGTTTGTGCCAATGCCTATGCCATCCATCGAGCCAATTTTTCGGGCAATAATAAACAGCTTCAATTTCAAAACACGCTAAAATCAATGGGGTTTACAGTCAAACTTAAGCCCTATATTCAGCGTGCTGATGGTTCGGCTAAAGGTGATTGGGATGTGGGTATTACCATTGATGTACTTGACTGGGCACCTAAGGTAGATAAAGTGATTTTGTTATCTGGCGATGGTGATTTTGACTTGTTGTTAGAAAAAATTAAGCGAGATTACACTATTCCTACCGAAGTTTACGGCGTGCCTAATTTAACCGCAAATACACTGATAGATTCGGCGTCCCAATACCACCCCATTACAGAGTCCATGCTGATGTAATTGCCGATATAGAACCTTGCGCTCTTTTTTTGTCAGTCGCTTGCTGCTAGGTTTTAAATACATAGGGTTTAAATGCACATTGTCACAAAAAATTAATAATTATTGTGCCGTTCTTATTTTTCTATAAAAATCAATTATTTATATTGTTAAAAAAAGGTGGTTTACTATCGTTTTGCTATAAAATCCATCTATTTATTAAAAAATAAGCTATTCTTTAATACAACTGTCACATTTTTAATTTTTTAGTTCGAGTTTTCGTAATTGAAGGACTTAGAATTTGAAGTTGTTTTTGGTCTTATTTATATTTATTTTTTCGTTGATGATGAGTATGCGTACTCTATCGGATCAGATCCCTAGTACTAACATTCCCGACCTTTCTTTCTCTTCCTCAAAAAAAATAACCTATAGATCTAACCAGTCTGATTATTTCTCAAAAAGAAAAGCACACTTAAGTCAATTGCCCGTTAAAAATATTATTTTGGAAGGCTCAAAAAAGCAGAAAGAAAAATTAACACGCTGGTTAAATGATATTGCCGTAATACCGAAAGGCTATACAACCTTAAAGGCAATAGAAGCGTCGGGTCATACCTTAACCATCACACATTCTGTTGCTGCGCGACTTTCATCTGGTCGAACTATTGCGCCTATGACAGAGAAAATTATTAATGGTGCCGGTGATAGCGTAAAAATTATCTTCGATGCCGATATGGAGGACAGAGGAACTCATCGAGTCTTTGGTCTTCATAATGAACTGATAGAATTTAATGCCATACAGAATCTATACCATGAGTTGGCTCATGCTATGCATCAAATGCAAGGTACCTGGCGTTATTTTGCTTCTGAAAAGCAAGCAATAGAAGAAGAAAATGAATTTCGTAAAGATTTGGCCAATATTAACGGTGAGCCCGTTCGTTTGCGCTATCGTTCCAAAGGGGTGATGATTACTAAATTATCAGCGGGTGGTCTCGGTTACTCCTTACCGCATTAATATTGATCTTTTTATCTCGCTGAACTTACCCCACTCAACTTACCCCACTTAACTTATCCCATTCCACTTATTTCACTCTACTTATCCCGCTCAATTTATCCGTTCTACCTTCCTCAAAATAGTGAGTTTATTATTTTAGCCCATTAAATTGATTAATCTCTTTAAATAATGCAGTATAAATGTGTAATGTATTGTTCACATATAAATGAACGTTTGTATCATAGAGGGAGTATGTCAAAGATGAAAAAAAGTAACGGTCTGGATACCACTGAATTAAAAAAACTAGAGGGTGATTTTTTATTGCAATACCCTAAAGGGTTTAATTCACCTGAAATGATCGAGATTGGTAAAAAGCACAAAATGAATAAAATGGTCGAGATGGCTCAAGAGTTCTTTACCAAGACAGCATGTTCTAACCCTAACGTCACAGCCGATAATATGGTGAAAATGATCAGCCGTTCGTCCATGGTATCTATGTTTGAGAAACCTAAATTTAGAGATTTTGTGAACAATCTAAATGATAATGATAAAGCCTTTCTTGTTGAGTCATTGAGCCAATTATTACATGGTAAACAGCAGTTAGGCTTTGAAGGCTTTGTCGATATATTAAGAACAGAAAAGCTAGCGAAATGGAGCTTGGTTTCTATTATTCCCGCTTATTATTCGCCAACCAAAGAAGTATTTGTGAAACCAACCACCGCTAAACGTGTGCTCAGCCATTTTGAAATGACGGATCCTGTCTATAAGCCTGCGCCTACGTGGGACTTCTATAAAAAATACCGTAAGTTAATTAATGAGGCAAAGAAGTCTGTGGATAGCGATTTATCACCTTCTAACGCCGCGTTCTCAGGTTTTTTAATGATGTCTGTTAAAGCCTAGATAAGACGTTATTATTGAGCCTTGGCTTGTATTGTTTGAACTCAGTCACAAGTTACCGCCTTTACACATTTCTTCCCCATTTCTGACACATTTCCTTCGGTCATAGCGCTTATTATTTTAAATCTATACATAAGCGAAAAAGGTTTAAGGTAATGAAAGAATGTGTTGGTATTATTGGTCTTAGTTTGTCTTTGTGCTTGCTCCCAGCTCAGGCTCAGGAAAAAGACAAGCGAGCCCAAGATACAAATAAAAAGGTCTCTCCTGTTTTTAATATTAAACAACCCAAAGATCGTGGCACAAGACCCGCTTTCCCTTCTGAAGCACTGAATGAGAATACACGTACTATCGACGGTACGAACAATAATCAACAAAATCCACAAATGGGGGCGGCATTAACTCAGCTTACCCGTATTTTGTCCACGGACTATGCCGATGGGTGGAGTGCGATGGCGGGTGCGTCAAGGCCATCACCGCGTGTCGTGAGTAATACTGTTGCAGCACAAGATGATTTAATTCCGAATACCTTGGGTACAAGTGATTTTTTATGGCAGTGGGGGCAGTTTTTAGATCACGATATTGATTTAACGGATGGTGCTGACCCAACAGAGTTTGAGAATATCGTTATTCCAGAGACAGATACCCATTTTATCGCTGGGCCGACGATGTCTTTTAACCGCTCTCTCTATGATGGAGCAACAGGTCAGACAGACGCTCGGCAACAGTTAAATGAAATTACCGCATGGATTGATGCATCTAATGTTTACGGCTCAGAAGAAGAACGAGCCCATGCTTTACGTACCTTTGATGGGACGGGTAAATTAAAAACCAGTACTGGCGATTTGCTGCCTTTCAATGAAGAAGGCTTGCCTAATGCGGGTGGCGAAAGCAACTCATTATTTTTAGCGGGAGACCTTCGCGCAAACGAGCAGCTCGGTTTAACCGTGATGCACACCTTATTCATGCGCGAGCATAACCGCCTCGCGGATGAAATCGTACAGCAATCCCCAGAATTAACCGGCGATGAAATTTACGAAAAAGCACGCCAATGGGTTGGTGCTCAAATGCAAGTTATTACCTATAAAGAGTTTTTGCCCGCCTTATTAGGCCCCAAAGCGCTTCGTCCTTATCGACGTTATGACGCTGATATTAATGCAGGTATCGCTAATAGCTTTTCTACCGCAGCCTATCGTTTTGGCCACAGTGCCTTAAGCCCTACACTCTTACGCTTGAATGCAGCGGGTGACGAAAGCGAATACGGTCATCTTGCGCTAAGAGAAGCATTTTTCTCTCCTTCGCGCTTGGCGAATGAAGGTGGTATCGCTCCTATCTTACGTGGTTTAGCATCGCAGGCCTCTCAAAAAATCGACCCCTATGTGATCGATGATGTGAGAAATTTTTTATTTGGTACACCACCTTCGAATGGTTTCGATTTAGTATCGTTAAACATTCAACGCGGGCGCGATCATGGCTTGCCTAGCTATAATCAGGCGAGAATAGATTTAGGTTTAGAGCCGGCAGTTCAATTTAGTGATATCTCATCCGATGAGGCAATACAATCACGCTTGGCCGAGGCTTATGGCAGTGTTGGCGATATTGATTTATGGGTGGGTGGCTTATCAGAAGATGCTCTACCGAATGGTCACCTTGGTGAATTATTTACAACGATTATTGCAGACCAATTTGAAGCCTTACGTGATGGTGACCGTTATTGGTACACACGTGTGCTGACACCAGAAGAGCGTAAAATTGTTGAACAAACGAGCCTAGCGGATATTATTCGACGCAATACCACCATAGGCGATGAACTCCAAGACAATGTGTTTTATGTAAAAAACCGCTCTGGCAAAAAGAGGCCAAAAAAAGCTAATAGGTCAGACACTCGTAGGTAGCGGCGGCGACTGCTACTACTTTTTACCACTGCCTTCTCTGTTCTCCCCAACTTAGGAATGCCACCTAGGTTGGGCTTGCTTTTCCTCTATTTACCGCATTTGCCGAGTTCTGGGCTAATGTTGATGATAAATCGAGTCAAGGAAAGGCTCGACCCAATGCCAATAAATCTCTATAGTACGCCCTTTCTAAGCCTAGCATAAAGGCTTTTTCTTTGATTGTATCGCTGTAGGACATCCCCTTGATTTCAACCGCTAATATCACCATGCAGTTTGGTGCTAAACCCTTATTTGAAAATATCTCTGTTAAATTTGGTAACGGTAACCGTTATGGCTTAATCGGAGCCAATGGTTGTGGTAAATCCACCTTTATGAAAATATTGGATGGTAGCCTCACGCCATCTGCGGGTAACGTGAACATTAGCCCCAATGAGCGTGTAGGTAAGTTACATCAAGATCAGTTTGCCTTTGAGGAATACAGCGTCGTTGATACTGTGATTATGGGCCATAGCGAATTATGGGCCATTAAGCAGGAGCGTGACCGCATATATAGCTTACCTGAGATGTCGGAAGAAGAGGGCATGAAGGTCGCGGACTTAGAGACTCAATTTGCTGAAATGGATGGCTACAGTGCAGAAAGCCGAGCGGGCGAAATTCTATTAGGTGCCGGTATAGCAGAAGAGCTGCACTTTGGCCCAATGAGTGAAGTGGCGCCGGGTTGGAAACTGCGTGTGTTATTGGCACAAGCCTTATTTGCTGACCCCGATATTTTATTGCTCGATGAGCCAACCAATAACCTCGATATTAATACCATTCGCTGGCTGGAAGAAATCCTGAACCAGCGTAATAGTACGATGGTGATTATTTCTCACGATCGTCATTTTCTTAATTCTGTCTGCACTCATATGGCCGATATTGACTACGGTGAGCTCAGAATATACCCCGGCAACTATGACGACTTTATGCGAGCTGCCACACAAGTGCAGGAAAGAATGCAGGCAGAAAATGCCAAAAAGAGTGCACAAATTGCCGACTTGCAACAATTTGTTAGCCGCTTCTCAGCTAATGCATCAAAAGCCAAGCAGGCAACCTCGCGAGCGAAGCAATTAGAAAAAATCAAACTAGACGATATTAAACCTTCTAGTCGTATGAACCCTTATATACGCTTTAAACAAGAGAAAAAACTGCATCGTCAAGCCGTCACCTTAGAAAATTTAGGCCACGGTTTTGATGGTGAAGATTTATTTAAAAAAGCCAATATTATTATTGATGCTGGCGAACGCATTGCGGTTATTGGTGAAAATGGCGTAGGTAAAACAACCTTGCTGCGTTGCTTAATGGGCGAGTTAGCCCCAGAAGCCGGTAGAGTAAAATGGGCAGAAAATGCCAGCCTAGGTTATTGCCCCCAAGATAGTAATGACGACTTTAGTAACGACATGAATATTTTCGATTGGATGAGCCAGTGGCGCAAACCCAATCACGACGACCAGATTGTGAGAGCGACACTCGGGCGTTTGCTTTTCTCGGCAGACAGTTATAAAAAGAAAGTAGCTGTGTGTTCGGGTGGTGAAAAAAATCGTCTGCTATTTGGTAAATTAATGATGATGGATACCAACATATTATTGATGGATGAGCCGACTAACCACTTGGATATGGAATCCATCGAGTCGTTGAATTTGGCACTTGAGCATTACGATGGCACCTTATTATTTGTCAGCCACGACCGCGAGTTTGTTTCTTCTTTGGCGACTCATATTATTGAAATCAAAGACAAAACATTAGTGAGTTTTAAAGGCAGTTATAGCGAATATCTTGATACACAAGAGAAGGAAGCCAAAGCGGCAAATGGTTAATTAGAACCTCCTTGATAGCAATAACTCATCATGAGTCATAATGCGTAAAACCAATATGAAAAATAGCCTTACACTCACTCTTATTAATGTTGACACCAATGGCGTGTCGATTTTTTCAGAAAAAACGGTGGGGCTATCTGCACGCGGTGGTATGAATATCAGCGATCAACTGCCTACGCTCAGTTGTCGCTTGCGTACCAGTGCAGCCAATTACAGTAGCGATTGGCATGTAGCCGGTGACCCCACTTTAATCCTTATTCAGCAGGGTAAATTGAGAATTTATCTGCAAGACAACAGTTATAAAGACTTTGGCTCCGGTGACTATTTTGTTGCGCAAGATGCCTTGGCTGATGATGTTATTTTTGACCCTAAACGACATGGCCATCGTGCCGAAGTGCTTGGTGAGCAGGCTCTACAAGCCGTTCATGTTAAACTAGCGAAGCGGATATATTAACAAACAGCGAAAGAAGAAAGTTATGCGATTAGTCTCCTGGAACGTCAACGGTATTCGAGCGGTAATGAAAAAAGAATTTCCCGCTTCTTTAGATACGCTAGCCTGTGATGTCCTCTGTCTTCAAGAAACCAAAGCGCAATGTGAGCAAGTAGTAGAAGCCTTGGCTGATATTGATGGATATCACCTCTACACGCACTCTGCGGTAAAAAAGGGGTATTCGGGCACCGCTATTTTAAGTCGGACGGAGCCTTTGTCTGTTAACTATGGTTTGGGTATTGAAGAGCATGATCAAGAGGGAAGGGTGATTACCGCTGAATATGAGACCTTCTTTTTAGTCACGGTTTATACCCCTAATTCTGGTAGCGAACTGAAACGTTTGCCCTATCGGCAAGAGTGGGATGCCGCATTTTTAAAACACCTCCAAACACTAGAAGAAACCAAACCGGTATTGGTGTGTGGTGACTTAAATGTGGCTCATACTGATATTGACCTTGCTCGCCCTAAGCCTAACTACAATAAAAGCGCCGGCTATATGCAAGAAGAAATCGACGGCATCAACAGCTTAGTGAGCGCAGGCTTTGCCGATACCTTTAGGCATATTAAACCCGAAGAAGTGAAATACAGTTGGTGGAGTTACCGTGCTGGTGCCCGCGCCAAAAATGTTGGCTGGCGTATAGATTACTTTCTTGCTTCACAAAGCCTGCTACCTCAAATCGCTGAAGCAGAGATACATAATGATATCCATGGCTCTGACCATTGCCCTGTATCAGTTGATTTATCTCTATAACCTTCTTACTGGTTCATGTTGACATACACATAGCCTAAGCCCAGCACTTTAGCAGTACCCCTCTCCGCTTGAATAATGAAAGAAATAGGCTGGTTTACACCTCAATAGGCGTAAATCAGCCTATTTTTATATAAAAATGGCCTATTAATATACCAAGGTCCATTGGTTAAAAGCGCAAGTCAGTCTTATACTCAATAAGACGAGATATAACCTTTAACCTGTTTCTCTGCCCTTAGTATGAATGCATCTATTAAACACATTTCCATTGATCAGCTACAAATTGGTATGTTTATTACCGACGGTAATAATGAGTGGGTACCTAATAGCAATTTTAGCCGTAAAGGCCTTGTTAGCCGTGTAGAAGTGATTGAGCAGATACGCGCTTTAGGCGTAGAGGCTCTGTATATTGATGTCGAGCGGGGTAAAGATGTCGATGTAGCGACAGAAAAGAAAAAAGCTTCTAGCGCTGCCAGCAATGCAAATACAGCATCGAGCGAGCTTCCTTCCGCTGCGACTCCATTACCTACACCTACAGTCTCCTTGTCAAAAGAAATGGAGAAGGCAAAAGTCATTCAATCCGAAGCGATTACCTTGATTAGTCGTTGTATGTCCGATGTTAAAATGGGCACAGCAATTGATTTTGACTCAGTCAGCGGTATGTCTGACAGGATGATTGAGTCATTAGCGAATAACCATAATGCACTGCTTTGTCTGACACAATTACGTGAAAAAGATAGCTACCTTATGGAGCACTCATTTAATGTGAGTGTCTTGATGGGTATATTGGCTACCTCAATCGGCTACAGTGGCGACATGTTGCATCAAGCGGTTACTGGGGCCTTGCTACACGATATGGGCAAAGTACGAGTGGCCGATGAGATATTGCATAAGCCGGGTAAACTACTGCCAGAAGAATGGGCAGAAATGCAGAAGCATGTTACTTACGGCGAAGAGCTATTGTTAAAAACTCCTTCTATGACCCCCATCATGTTGGATATCTGTGCTCATCATCATGAACGCATTAATGGCAAAGGCTATCCCAGAGGCCTTAAAGGGGATGAAATCCCAGTGCATAGCCGCATGGCTTCTATCGTCGATGTTTACGATGCCATCACCGCAGAGCGGGTTTATCATAAAGGTATGGCGCCGACACTCGCGTTGAAGAAATTAATGCAGTGGGCTGCAGAAGGGCAACTCGATCAACAGCTGGTTTGTTTCTTTATTCAAGCGATGGGTGTTTATCCTGTAGGCTGTGTAGTCGAGTTAGACAAGCAAAAACTTGCTGTGGTACTTGAGGCCAATGAATCCGAACCCAATAAGCCCAAAGTAGTGCAGATGTATGACCTAAAGTTGAGGCGTTATATCAACAAACTCTCTATTAATTTAGGGGATGAGCGCTGTGGCCGCCATATTGTAAAAGCCGCGTATGCCGAAACATACGGCATTAAAATAGGCGACTTTGTTTGAAGTAATACCGCAAGGTAAAAAAAACTGATAAATAAGTCCTTTGTTATGTCGCTACTTATTTATCAGTTGTATGCTGAGATTTAACCCACTGGCACTGCATTGTGCGAGTAATCACATTTGTACTGCACACGAAATTTTTGCGCGCCACCATCGGGGTTTGCTCCAATCATTTGTACAATTGCTTTGGGAGTAACGTGAGCTTTCTTGCCATTCTTTTGAGTATAAGAAGGGCATGTTAGAACAGGCGTAGAACACACATACCAATCCATATCCCCATTACCAAATTTCTTTTCCCCGGCTTTCGAAAAACCATTGGCGCAAGTAGTTGAAAAAGGAATTGCAATACTTAAACCGGCGGCTTGATTGCGGGTAGATTTAGGTGCTGCTTTAAATGACGATGGCCTTTTTAGTTTTTGTTGATTCACATGCGGGCCAGTGCCATTTTTAAACTTGTGCTTGACCTCATCACACATTTTCCACGTACCATCAGGTAACTGACACTGAGCGAGCAAATCATGTGGGTGACTTTGCGCGCTGTGATGGGTAAATAACCCCAATGCGACAGTGGCGATAGATGTTGCAATAAATGCAGTATTTCGTTTTGATATTTTCATTAGGTGTCTCCATAAAATAGTGGTCTCAGATCTAGGTCGTCACTAGGCTTATGAAGGTTCAAATTTTTTAGAGCTTCTTTTTGATCATTTATTTTTGGTTATATTTTTGGTTATATTTTGGGGATGGCATAGTGAGGCAAAAGACCCTGTTTAAAAAAGTGCTTAAAGGTAGTGTGGGGGTGGAGTTGTTATCCCTTTTTCTAGTGATTGTACTGCACGACTTATCTCCTTAGACTTTATTGCTTAATCACCGATAAGGAGAAAGCATGTCACAATTTCCCGTAAACCCGCACCGATTAGACCCTTATAAAAATTTTAAATTTAGAGTCATTGTCGGTGGCCGCGTTGTAGCAGGGGTGAGTAAAGTCAGTGCACTCAAGCGCTCGACGATGCCCATTGAACATCGCGATGGTGGTTCGAATAGCCATTCTCTTCTGTCGCCCAGCACATGGGCATTTGAACCCATCACCCTTGAGCGAGGCATTACCCACGATACCGAATTTGAAGAGTGGTCCAACCTGAGTTTTAGTGTCAGCGGCGATGCACAAATGTCACTGAAAAATTTCAGAAAAGATATTGTGATTAACTTGCTCAATGCTCAAGATGTGGTGGTAAAAGCCTTTAAAGTGTACCGTTGTTGGGTATCAGAATATCAAGTACTACCCGAGCTAGATGCCAATGGCGATGCCATAGCGATAGAGTCCATTGTTTTACAGAATGAAGGGTGGGAGAGGGACGATGCGGTCGTAGAGTCTGATGAGACTTAGTTTGACTAGGGGTTATTCTTTACAGGCTCATTGGTTATTTTTGCAGGTTGATTATTGGGTTAACAAATTTTTTATATTCAGATTGGCTTCCCGAATATAACCGGCTTGATCTTTTTCCCAACGCTTTTGTACGCTGTTATTAAAATTGAGATACAGCTTATCGCCTACAATAGTCCAATTCTCAGGTTCTATTTTGACAAGATAGTTTTGCGCAACGCCATAAGCACAATACCCGCCATACTCCGGCGCATAACGCTCGGGTTCAGCAATAAATAAATTCAAATGTTGTTGTGAACTAAATTGCCATGTTGCGCCTTTCCATTGAGTAGTAAATTGCTTTGTACCGGCGACATATTTTCCCTCAGTAAAATAAGCCACCGTATCGGCTCCACGTATAGCCACTCCTGAAGGGTCAAAACCAAAGAGGCCACTTTTTTCTAGAGTATTAATTGCCTCTGATGCCGCCGTATTTAAGCTAAAACAGGCCAATAATAAGGCGAATAGAAAAGGGAGTGAACGAGTCGGTTTCATTATCAGCATGGCTTATTCCTAGTGCGCACCTAGTGGGATAATCGTCATATTTAAGACTGTAATAGAGGTGAATGGTTCAAGAGTAAATGCGGGTTTTCCTTATTTTACGGGCTGTCGCATTTATTCAATACCACGAACATTCATATCATATAAACTAGCCTCTTTATTACGGATAAGGTCAATATCATGAAATTCAAATACACGATTTTATATGTTGAGAATGTCACCACGACAATAGAGTTTTTCGAAAATGCTTTTGGCTTCAAGCGCACGATGATTCATGAAGGCGGCGATTACGGAGAATTAAATACCGGAGACACCACACTCTCATTCTCGGCCATGAGTTTGATGAAGGAGCTAGGCAAGTCACCCGCGCGAGCAGACGCATCCTCTCCCACATTTGAACTGGCCTTTGAAACCGATGATGTTGCCCCTATGCTTGATAAAGCGATTAAAGCCGGCGCCATATTAGTACAAGGGGTAGAGGAAATGCCGTGGGGGCAAACAACGGCTTATGTCACTGACATGAATGGTTTTTTAATTGAGATATGCTCTCCAGTGCGCAATCAACAATAAGTGGTATCTTCTAGTTGGCCCAATATTGCTGTCGAACGTGTGAGTTCAGAGCGGGAGAGGGTAAACCAATATTGAATGTCTCTGCATAAGTGCGCTTGGTCTGAATAGCCATGTTGATACGCTAATTCTACAGAGGGTGTTGATGTATAAAGGTCGCGCGCCGCTTTGCGTACGCGGGCTAGTTTTAGCCAGTAACTCGGTGTTTGCCCTGTGGCTTTTAAAGTGAAGCGTTGCAGAGTGCGCGATGATACGCCGAGACGTTTAGCGGCATCAGTAACGCGAGCCACACCCGAAGCGAAACACGCAACAGCCTCCGCTGTATTCTCATCTAGGTAGGCAAAACTATTGAGCTTATCGAGAATAGTAAGCTCGTCATCATGCTCATTGTTCAGACTCGCCAATAAATGCGATTCATTAATCCTTGCTCCGGGTTGTAAGCGGAAGCCTTTTAAGCGACTGCCCGATACGCTTAAGATAGGCCGAGTACGCTCAAACAAAGGCGAGACATGCCAATAGGGCCTCTCGCCTTTTCTTTGTGTCAGAATTAAATCACGGCAACCGTCAGGAATAATCAGGCTGGTTTCGTTTGCAGTAGGAGATGCTTCCCAAGTGTCGACTAATATTGCTGCCATGTTTGGGCTCTTTTTAAGGGCTGCCTTTTTCCAATGTTTCTATTGTATCTGAATAGGATGTCTTTAATTCCTGAATACGTTGTTTGGTTAATGTTGTTTTACAGGATAAGAGCGAAAAATTATAAATACTACCTCCTTGATAAAGGCTGGATACACTTTCGCAGTGATCCTCTGCGTATTTCAGCCACGATAAATTAGATTGATCAAACAGGTTTAGCATAGATGCTTCGTTATTTTTTTCGAGTAGAACCCTATGTTGAGATATTACAGAGTTTAATTCTTTTTGCTTTGCCGTTAATACAGTACTGGCACATGTATTCATCTCTAATTGAGTGCTTGAATCGTTACAGTCTTTCGCTTCAGAGAAAGTACATGCGCTATTTAGTAGTAATAGTGAAATAAGTAGGGGTTTCATATTTTCAAATAATGCCCTTTCAACAGGGAGTATTATAATAATGTGATTAAGTTTGATTTGACCAGCCACATTGTTTGCATCGAAGCTCGACTAATTTAATATTCTGAGACGCTTTAATCGCAACAATAAAGATAATAAAAAATACGGCTGCTAAAATTAGCATGTACAGATGATAGTACATTGCAATAAAACTGACGATACAAAGAAAGAAGGTGGTAATAGCGATAACAAACAGGATAGAAGACTTTCGAGTAGCTCCGGGGATGGTGGATGTCTTCATTTGCTTAGAACCGCATGAAGGGCATATTGGCTCCATTGGTAAAACTTACCTGTCCTTTTCTTTGTTAATTTTGGTTTTCATCCTCGAAATCCATATTTCCATCTTTATCTGATTTTCCACTGGCTAGCTGGTCGAGTTCCTGAATGTTATGGGTGTTTTTCATCTCGAGTGTAGCAAGTCGAGCGGCAGCTTTCATCTTTTCTTCCAAAGATTTTTCTTTTAGCTTTTCGTCTTGCTTCTTTTTAATGTGGTGAATAGGCATTATCTGGCTAGACTAGTTATAGAGTATAGAAAAAAGCCTGAAAGAAGAAGGGTTGCTATAAAAGATATCAAATTGACTTTGAGTCTTTGTTCGATTGTATAAACCCTTTTAAACTCTCTTGCCATAAGATATAAGCAGAGTACGCTTAACCCTGCAATGATTAGCCCGTCAAAAGTGAGTGAGATAATGGGGTTTTCTTCAAAAAAATTAGCTGTTTCTGTGGCTCCAAAACCAATTAGGAAACTTTTTTTCCAGATGGTATTCAAAATCGTCACTATTGAACAGCTCACCGCGAAGAATAGAAATATAAAGTTAAATATTTTTTTTATTCTTATCATGCTGGGATCTTACATTCTACGTGGCTTTGGTTTTTGACTTCCCCAAAGACGGTAGTTTCTGCGATTTGATAGCCAGAGGCTTCTAAATTCTCTCTTTTGATTAGTGGCGTGGTTATTCCATCCTTGTTGTGAGCAGTTATAACCAAATCAATATAACTATCACCACCAATAGTACCTTTACAAACTATTTTCAACTTGTTTCCCGAGTAAATATCGCAATCCTTAATCCAACTGTGCGTGGTGGAATCTACATTAAACCATTTTGTTTTAACTGAGCTAGCCGCAATTGTGTTATTGGGGCCGCCTAAAGTAAGGTAATCACCCACCGATAATATCAAACTCTTATGTTTTTCTGCGGCTCGTATTTCGATAAGAGCAACAGATGAAACAGTAGCTCCTATTTTTGTTCTAGGTATTCCTAAGCCAATCGTTGATACGTGTACTCGCATTTGCATAATTCAATTTCCTTATGATTTCGTATTGGTTGCAGTGTCAAAACCTACTACTTGTGGTGTTTCTAAATGACCGTTTTCATCGTAAGACACATATTTCATGGACATTTTTGTAAAGCTAATGTTTATTTTTTCAATTGCTCTTAGGCCATTATGATCGGTTTTCATATGTGAAAATAGGGCATTCTCTAGCGTATATTCCATAAATACATCTGCCCCATCACCTGCTCCAGTTTTGGTCATGAGAAACTTTAAGGTTTTGCCGGTACCGCAGCAAGTCTCGATAAATAGATATGGAGTTGATTTATCCATTAATTTTTTAAACGTTAAGTCTGAGATTACAGCATTTGATGACTCGCGATCTCCCCTTGTTGAGCTTGCAGATGTAATGTGTCTATTGATTCCAAACTGAACATCTAATATATCAATGCAACCCTTATGATTTTTGTCAGATGTTTCACCCTTTATGTTCGGGTGCTGTAAAAATATGCTCATATTTTGACCTTCCATTTTGGTTTTAATTAGGCCGAATATATCACAGGCTAAATAATATTAAAGTGTTCTGGGTTGCACTTTTTAAAGATATAAATCTCTATTTGTGTTGAATTCCGTGACATTTTTGAGCGGATGCCAGCTTTTTTTAATTAAAGGCGGCAAAGCCTTTTAATTGTTAAATTTTATCTGGCAGCCACGTCTTTCTATCAAAAAAGGGCTTTGACCCGTTTAATTTCGTAGGTAGTATCTTTTTGATTGTCTGTTATCGCTCAATAGCGGACATTAAAAATTCAATGACTCTACTGATCAATCACTTAGTACGTAAGTATAGGTCTAAACTTTTTTGGGAATTTTTTCTGTGCTCAAGTAAATTCCTATTAATACCATATAAACTTATTAATTGCTTTGAAAAATCTTTCTCGCCTCCATAGCTCGGATGACGTATTTTGTGAATTTCTTTATCTGGAAACAGATTTAATGATGCTTTATAAGCATCATTACCTATGGCAACAATTCTTTTAGGCTTAAGAATAATTTCTAATTTTTCTAGTAAAGATATTCCTATATTGCGCTCTTTTGCGGTATGACTTCTATTAGTTAATGGGTTGCCATGCTCATGAGAATGATAAGGAAATACATTCCACATAAATATGTTTTGCTCAATAACATTTATATGTTCCCAAATATTTACAGCCGTTCTTTCAGAATACGGATCCCCTTTCGTCGCCTGATTCAAAACCACACCCCATTTCCGACCTGCATCGGTTAAATGTACCTCATCAGTTAGCGCCAAACCAGTACGCCGTCCCCCCCTGTGTCCTAAATCTCGCCCTATCCAGAGTGAATCAACGCCCTTAGTGATTGCTGCATCAATAATTCCCGACAAATTAGCAGTTCTAATTTTACTAGCATTATATCTATCATGAATCTCACAAATATCAGAATACGGATTAAAGACATCTTTTCCTTCGAAGCCCTTTAATTCTTTTATGAACTTCTTTCTATTCACAGTTTAATTCTCTCTATATCCGATTGTTCTGTTTCGGCGATCACATACAACAACGCCACCATTGTTATCCTTAACACTTCTAAATACTTTATACCCCTCCAAAATAGCAAGTTCCCAAAGAATTAAGGGGCATTTATCCACCTCATATCCTTTAACGAACTGACCAACATTTTTCAACATGTCAAAAGTGAGATTTTTTTTATCTTCAAAAAAATTATTCTCTTTGGCAATCGTAAATATCCAAGCAGATAATCCCTCTTCGACTACTATAGCTCGTCCACCATCTTGGTTTTTATCTACATCTGAATCACTTTTCCTTTTATGTTTTATTAAAGCCCTGAAAGTCGGTGACCAATGTAAAATCGAAGCAAAAGAAAAATGAAAAACATCGTGAAATCTATAACCATCTTCATCCATGATGCTATCAGTTAGAGGATCACCAATAAAAACACCATTCCATTGCATTGCCTGCTGAGTTTCTGTTCTTTGAACAAACTCAATCTCAAACTCGTCTGGAAGTCTTTCATATTCAGGGAATCCATCATCAAAAGTCGGAAGATAAGAATAATCAGGCATAATAAAACGACTAGATATCTTATCAAGGTTCCACTGTATTATTTTTGAAAAATTTAACTTCAGTATATGTAAAGCTGAAAAAAACGTTTTCAAAAAAGACGTTAGCTTTTCTAACGACTCCTCTTTAATAAAATCGGGATTTAGAAAATTTCCGGTTAACTGTCCTAAATTAACTAACACCTCATCAAAATCCCTTTCAATTTGATTTTTATACATCAATGAAACGGGTGAATCTTCATTGCCAATTAATACTTCGGGGTTAGATTGACCTTCTTTCACCACCGTAATAAATACATTCTCAATATCAATCTCTAAACGCCTAGCTAGGCAACATAAATACCAAAATGCATCTCCAAATTCTTCTACAACAACACTATTAAAACCCGTAAATGAATCAGGCTCTCGTTTAATTTTCTTAGCTACAGCCATAAGTCCACCAACTTCACCGAAAAGGCCATGAAGAACAGGTGACAATTCGTTTGATGGCAAGCGGTCAGTATCTTCAACAAAATTGAGATAATCTTTTATAGTCAGTACCTTATCAGTCATTGCTTGTCACTCCAATCGTATGGATGGCTGATATAACCAATATCACCAAGAGTTTCAAACCAACTAATAAAATTACAAATTAGCCTTTCATCTTCAGGCTCAGAATTTATAAATTTACTGTGGTTTCTCCCACTATGGCAAAGAAATCGCTCAGCAGAACCAGTGTATTCTGGCAAGCTAGGTCCATCTTTACCAAAATATCTAAAGCGCTGACCAATCAAAACTCTATTAACCCCTGTATCTCTAGAGACATGATTTGGATTTGGTGCACCGTTAGGGTTTGAATGATATGAATTCAATTGCTTCCAAGACCCTTCTGTACGGTAATAAATATTATCACCACGAGCTTGTTTTCTACTACCGGCAAGATTTGCTTTCTTTACCTGAAACCTCTCATCGTTAAAATATTCGTCAAATGTAATAATCTCGCAGACCTCCATCGCATAAACCAATAAGCCTCCCTGTTTTTTTGACTTATCGGCACTACCGCAACCAACAATCCAATCTCCAATTTTCGCGCTATTTCTAATTCTTGGTTTACATGTGGCAAGAGTGCAATAACCATAGAATGGATTCGGCGCAAAACCGCTATCATAGGCAACAACATAGGAATATAAATCCATTGTCGATCCTTACCCGCAAGGGTGTCGAGTAATTTCTCTTTGGTTTCTTGTTGAGCCATCTGGGTTTTCCTGAATTGAGTCATCACCTAAAATCGCATCAACAATACTATTGCCGTGCCAGCCAGCCATAGCATCCCGATATTCCTCTAAAGCTTCTGGTAAATCACATCCTTTCTCACCATCTTCCCACACACCTACAACTCGTATACCTTGTTTATGCGCATATTCAATTTCCCAATTTACATAGTCACTATTCTTTGTTTCAGGGCTAACATATACCACCATCACACTACATTGTTTTATTTGCGGTTTTAATATCTGAGATTTAATATACTCTTCGCTTTTAGCCTGATTGGGCTTATCTGAAGTGATTGAGTAATCTTTTGCATCAATACCATTCTTTTTTAGCAAACGCTTTAAATTTTCAAGTTTTGAATCATCTTTATGTACATGGCTTATAAATACATTTTTAGTCTTATTTACCATTGATTTTCTCCTTATTTTGTACTCGTAGGTTTAACGCCTGAGGCTAATCGATACATCGTTTTTCTATACTCAATCAGCTTGAAGTTTATTTCCAATAAGTCTTTCAGTAACTCGTCATATTGAGGATATTCTTTCTGTATCTGTTGAGGAGTCTTACTAATATTCCCACTTTCATCCAAAGCCATAGCGTACCAGCGTCTATATTTTGCTTGCCATGTAGTTAGATGAGGGCGAACCCCTCTATTTAGGACATCAATAGAAAGCTTTATTATCCCTCGCGTCTCTTCTCGCTTGATCCTTTTTGCAGGAATTTCTTTTATTAGCTCTCTTGTTACCTCGAAAAACTTGTACCAAGAATTATAGACTTCAACGATAACGTCTTTATCTATAGTTATTCCTATTTTACGCGTACTTAACTCTACCCATATTTGATAAGCAATTTGCGCATCTAGGTTATTTTGTTTGAGTTTTATTTTATGATTACCAATGCCAAATTCTGCCTCGTCAATCTCGAAAGAATCTGATAGGAAAAATCCAGTAAGCCGCCACCAAATAGCAATCCCAATCAATAGAAAAATCAATAAGACAAAGAACCCATTAACATCCATTGAAACACTAAAATCAGTGTTGATCACAAACTCAAAAAGACTTCCTTCTTTGGTCTGCATTATTGAGTTTATTTTTTCTGTCATTGCCTCCCCCCTGAAAAAGTCGAAGTTAAAATTGTTTGTTTATTTTTTCTGACTTAATTAGCCCTTTACCCAACTCAACATCGAAATTTCACTATTAATTAAGAGGACAGTCGGAATCATTGATGACTGGATTCCGCTTTGGGTCAAAAACAGCCTCAACCAAATCTTAAAAATTCAATGACAATGATAAGGCTTAGACCCAGCATGGCAGCCGTTTTTATCGGTGCCACCAGAGTGGGCGTGTGCTAGGTTGATGGTGAGAAGTGAGATAAAGAGAAGGGAAAAAATCGTTTTCATTGTTTTGATACTCCAAGTACACATTATTATCACTTGAGGTTAAACGATAAGGTGATAGCTGCCTAGTATAAAACGCGCCAAGAGTTGGCGCGTTACCATGGCGGTAGGCCGGCGATAGAGTTAAATTAGCCCGGAAACACAAAGTGCCGAATGAAACTCGCTAAACCTGTTTTGG
>JBOEGR010000017.1:0-60298 GCA_050633525.1 Cellvibrionaceae bacterium | reverse complement strand
TCAACATCGCGACCAACATAACCTACTTCGGTAAATTTAGTGGCTTCCACTTTAACAAAAGGTGCATTGGCCAGTTTGGCCAAGCGGCGGGCAATTTCGGTTTTACCGACGCCTGTTGGGCCAATCATTAAAATATTTTTTGGAGTGATTTCATTGCGCAGTGCTTCATTCACTTGCATACGACGCCAGCGGTTACGTAGTGCAATTGCTACGGCACGTTTGGCATTTTGCTGACCAATAATATGCTGGTCGAGTTCGTGTACGATCTCGCGGGGAGTCATTGTTGACATGTATATTCTCTTAAAATAGTGTGTGCTTAATAAATATTAGGTGCTAGAAGGATAGCTCTTCAATGGTGTGATTGTGATTAGTGTAAACACAAATGTCACCCGCAATGGTAAGTGCTTTTTCTGTAATGGCTCGTGCATCAAGCTCTGTATTATCTAATAGAGCTCGCGCGGCGGATTGAGCAAAAGGGCCACCTGAACCAATGGCGATTAAGTCATCTTCGGGTTGAATGACGTCGCCATTACCGGTCACGATAAGAGAAGCCTCTTCATTGGCGACTGCCAATAAGGCTTCTAATTTTCTGAGTGCGCGGTCGCTGCGCCAATCTTTGGCGAGTTCAACTGCGGCGCGAGTAAGCTGCCCGTTATAACTTTGTAATTTCGCCTCAAAGCGCTCAAATAAAGTAAAAGCGTCAGCGGTTCCGCCCGCAAAACCAGCAATGACTTTATCATTGTAGAGACGTCTTACTTTACGGGCATTACCTTTCATAACAGTATTACCCATAGACACCTGCCCGTCGCCACCGATGACGACTTTTCCATTACGGCGGACAGAGACAATGGTGGTTCCTCGATATTGTTCCAAAATAATGCATCCTAATTTAGAAGGGAAATTTGTGTTTGGCCGCTGTTATCACAGCATCGCCTGCATATGATAGATCGATTTTGGGGTATCTTAATAAAAATCAACCATCAAAAGCTTACTCGTTTCAAACTTAGTCAGTAAAATCTAGTCGATAGTGCGTTTGAGTAGCAGAGGGCTTAATTGCTTGGACGCCAAGGTGCTACGCGCCTTCGCCATTTTAGATCGAGACTTAAAGGGGCCCACGACGACACGATGCCAGATCCCTCCCTTATCTGATTTTCTTTCTTCGATCTGAGTGGGCAAGTCAATCAATACTAATTCAGCTCTAAGCCTTTCTGCATCGCTACGACTACGAAATGAACCTGCCTGAAGGTAATAATGGATATTTTGCGGTGTGGCTGCTTTAATTTCTGATGACCTATCAGGCACTTCTACTTGCTGCTCTTTAAGTATTTCATAAAAATCAAAGCGGGGCTGGGGTGGCTTATTTTCTTTCTTTGACTGTGTCTTGCTTGTTTGGCTGGCGGCTTGATTGTTGCCGTCTTCTTGGGGCTTGTTCGCTAGATAAATTAATAGGGTAATGAGTGCACCGAGTAACAAGCCAATAATTAGCCATGCCCAAGCGGGCGCTTTTTGTTGTTTGGGTGCGGGTCGGCGGGTGTTCTTCCTTTTCTTGGCCGGTTTACTCTTGCTGGGAGTATTGCGTTTTTTTTTGGCAAAATCTTGAGTCATTCGAGCTTAATCAGAGGTTCCTTGAATTTGATCGGGATTCTACGTGCCCATGCATCGAATATAAAGCGCTTTATTGAGCCCTCCGGTTGTTTTCAGCGCTAAAATTCTTGGGCATCGACATCGATAAGCCAGTGTAAGCCTCGTGCTTGTTTGACTTTTTCTAGTCTTTCGCAGAGATGTTGAAGTAGGTGTTGACGCTCTTTTCTATTTGCGGCCTTAATTTGCAGTAAATAGTGATAACGATTGTTACGCTTTTCCATTGCTGCTGGAAAAGGTCCTAGGTACTGGAATTTATCATGAGGGGGGATGATGTCTTGAGCTATTTTGCGAGCTTGCTTTAGAAATGCTTCGGCTAGCTGTGCTTGTTGGGCGTGGCATCGAATCAACGCGATATGCTCGAAGGGGGGCATTCCTGTAAGCTCTCTTTCTGTGAGGAGGTGTTTCGCAAACGCGCCGTACCCTTCGTCTAATAGTAAGCGTAATAAGGGGTGTTCTGAAAAGCGCGTTTGAATGAATACTTTCCCCTGATGGCTTTCTCGTCCTATGCGCCCTGCGACTTGGGTTAATAATTGTCCCATCCGTTCTGCTCCCCGAAAATCACTACTAAAGAACGCTTGATCTAAGCCCAATATGACCCCTAGGCCTAGTTTGGGAAAGTGATGGCCTTTGGCTAGCATTTGGGTACCAATCAATACACAGGGCTCGCCCGTATTGATCTTTTGCAGAGTGGCTTCCAATTGGCCCTTACGGGAAATACTGTCGCGATCAATACGCAAAACGGGTGCTTGAGTAATTACTTTTTCGAGCGTTTCTTCGCTTCTTTGTGTTCCTGTACCCAGTGGTTTGAGGTTTCGGCTGTGGCAATGGGGGCATTGCGTAGGCACAGCTCCGCGATTATCGCAGTGGTGGCAATGCAAGCTTTGGCCTTGAAACTGTTTGCCTTTGTGAAGGGTCATGCGACTATCGCAGCGCTGGCAAAGTGCCATCCAGCCGCAATCACTACAATTTAAAACAGGGGCATAACCCCTACGATTAATGAAGACAAGAACTTGTTGACCTTTAGCCAAAGTCTGTTGAATGGCATCCAGAGTTGCTTCGGCTATATCGCTCTCACCAGTATCAATACACTCTATTGTAGGTGGCGTTTGTTGTTTTGCCCTTTGCCTTAACAGTTGGTGACCATAGCGACCTGACAAAGCATTGTGCAGACTTTCGAGAGCTGGAGTGGCAC
The DNA here is from genome assembly GCA_050633525.1 of Cellvibrionaceae bacterium. GTDB lineage: Bacteria > Pseudomonadota > Gammaproteobacteria > Pseudomonadales > Cellvibrionaceae > CANLBN01. Next base: position 57,462 of record JBOEGR010000017.1, on the reverse strand, counting down.
TGCCTAATATCAATGGTATCTTGGCTTTGTGTGCCCTCACCATAGCAACATCTCTGGCTGAGTAGCGCACCCCCTCCTGTTGCTTATAAGATAAGTCGTGTTCCTCATCGATGATGATTAAGCCTAATTGAGGCAGTGGCGTAAAGATACTGGAGCGAGTCCCTATGATGATTTGAAGTTCACCTGATTTTGCTTGCTGCCACATTTCAAAGCGTCGTTTATCACTTAAGCCTGAGTGAAGGGTAGCGATAGATCGATTAAAACGTTTTTCAAAACGAGAAACCGTTTGTGGCGTTAGTCCTATTTCCGGGACGAGTACGATGACTTGTTTTCCGTCATGTAGCACTTGTTCAATGGCTTGAAGGTAGACTTCGGTTTTACCGCTGCCGGTGACGCCATCGAGTAGCATGGTATTGAATTCATCATATTGAATGGTATCGAGTGCCGCTTTTTGTTCTGGGTTGAGTGTTAAAGGTTCTTCTTTGAGTAAGTCCTTTTTCGATGATGGCTTTGGTGAAATTGCTGGGCTCATTTTTCTCTCAGATTGCGCAATGAGCTGTTTTTTCACTAAGGCTTTTAAAGTGGCTTGGCTGATGTTGCGCTCTTTTATCATTTCTGCAGGAATGATAATTTTCTCTTGGAAGTGAGAGAGTGCTTCTTGTTGTTTGGGTGCATTCTTTAAAAGGTCTGGAGAGTAAGATTGGCCCTCTGCTTCCAATTTCCAAATGATTTGGCTTCTCTCTTTTAGTGGTGCAGGCTTGCGTAGTGTGGCGGGTAAGGCCACTTGGCATACTTCCCCTAGAGGGTAGTGGTAATAGTCAGCACACCATTGGCATAACTGAAGTAATGCTGAATCCATGACAGGGCTTGGGTCTAGTATGGAGTGTATATCACGCAGTTTTTCTGGTGGCGTTGAGCTGGGCTCTTGGCTAATAACGATACCAACTAATGGCTTTTGGTGACCAAAAGGCACTGATACTCGTGAGCCTATAGCGGGATCTTTATATTCTTTGGGAAGTCTGTAGTCGAATAAGCGCCTAAACGGCGATGGCAGAGCGACTTGGATGATGCGTGGGGCTAAATTCATTATTTGTGGGACCTTTGCGCGAAAGCCATTTTACTTTCATGCGGGTTTACCTCTCAAGAGGGTGCCGAGAAAAAATGTACTTGGGCGGATATAAACCCCCTCCCTTCGTGTAATGCTCTTTTTCTTTAGTGCTTGAGTTAGTCAGGATTTCTGTTAGTATTGCCGCCCTTATTTTGTACAGGTGGCCGTGCTGGGCAAGATTTCTTCTATTGTTAAGTCAATAATAGAAACGAAATCAGCTAGTTTGACCGAGTGGCGGCGCCACAATAACACGAGATTAATTTTATGAAAGCAGATATTCATCCTAATTACGGTGAGATGGTAGCAACTTGCAGTTGCGGCAATGTCATCAAAACAGCCTCAACCTTGGCGAAAGAAATCCACGTTGACGTGTGTTCATCCTGCCACCCTTTCTATACTGGTAAGCAGAAGAAAGCGGATACAGGTGGTCGTATTGATCGCTTTAATAAGCGCTTTACTCGCAGCACTAAGTAACACTTTTAGACAGTATTCCCTAAAAAGCCGAATCAGCAATGATTCGGCTTTTTTTATGCCCTCCAGGGATGGAGGGTACATCAAAAATGCAGGAGCAATTTTTGAGTGCCCATGGACGTGCCGAACACAGAGGTTAGATACGTTTACTCTGCTCTCTAAAACAATTCTTCTGGCGCCGGGCTATCACTGCCACCGTTGACGATTTGGTTTAAATCGATAGCTGCAGGAGCATTTTCCTGTAAGAAAATTTCTTCAATGCTTTCTGGGTTTGATGGCAGTGCTCTTTCTCCGGTTGTGGGGTCTATATTCACTGTGACAATACCGTTGGGTCGTTCCATAAACGAGGGGGGGACGCCCTCTAAAGCGGTTTTCATGTAATTGGTCCAAATGGGGAGTGCGGCAATGCCGCCGTATTCTCCGCGGCCCAGCTCTTTATTGTTATCGAAGCCCACCCAAGTCGTTGTTACGATATGGGAGTTGTAACCCGAAAACCAAGCATCAATAGGGCCATTGGTTGTCCCCGTTTTCCCAGCTAGATCATTTCGGCCTAGGCTTTGAGCTGCCTTGGCTGTACCACGTTTAATTACATCTCGTAGCATCGAGTTCATCATGTAGGCGATACGCTCATCGACTATTCTTTTTGCTGGTTTTTGCGAGAGTGTAATGGAGGTATCTTCATTGCTAATAATTTGGGCCTGATGAGCGTCGCTTGATAGCGAGTTTATTTCGTTGGTAATGGCGTTGTTATCGTTGAGCGTGTTTGTGGAATTTGTGCTCACATTAGAAGTAGGATTAAAAACCATTGCTTGTTTTGAGGGTACGACAAAAGGCTCTTCCTTAAAAAGAATTGTGTCATGTCGATCTCTGATGTGATGGATTAAGTAGGGTTCAACTTTGAAGCCGCCGTTAGCGAAAACGCTATAACCTGTTGCTACTTCTAGGGGGGTCATTACGTGGCTGCCTAATGCCATGGACAGATTGCGAGATATGTTACTGGTATCGATACCAAATCGGCCCATTGATGAAATGGCTTTATCTATTCCTACTGACCTTAGTAGGCGAATTGACACTAGGTTTCTTGATAGATAGAGCGCTTTACGCACACGTGTTGGGCCATAGAATTTACCGCTCGCATTTTCTGGGCGCCATGCATCTTCGAGGCGATTGTCATCAACTACGATAGGAGCATCATTGATCACGCTGCCGGGTGTGATGCCATTTTCTAATGCGGCGGTGTAGACAAAAGGTTTAAAGTTAGAGCCCGGTTGCCGTTTTGCTTGTGTGACACGATTAAAGCTGCTTTTGCCAAAGTCAAAGCCGCCCACGATGGATTGTATGGCGCCATCATCGGGGCTCATTGAGACTAGAGCAGCTTCAATATTGGGTACTTGGCTGAAGTGCCATTCTTCTCCACCCTCAGTTTGTTTGCTGTAGATGCGGATTAAGTCACCGAGTTTTACCAACTTTGAGGGGGAGCTGGGGGCTGGCGAGGCAAAGTTTTCATTGACATAGATGCGGGAGCCTTTTAGCCCATTTTCCCAGCTTATGTCTACCGTTTGTCCGATAGCGGTTAATACGGAAATATAGTCTTCACCGATACGAATAACAACCCCGGGCTCAAGCGGACCATAGCGTGGTACCTTTTTGATGATTTCTAACCATGGGATGAGGTTAACAGCGCCGATATCTTCCACGACAGATTTGGGGTCGCGGATAATGCTGCTTGTAGTTGAGACTGTTTTCGCGACTTCATTTTCAGATGCTGTTGTTTGGCTCAGTGGTTCTAATTTGCTTGGGTCTAGTTGTTGTTCTGCGCCTCTGTAGCCGTGTCTAAGGTCATAAGCAAGTAGGCCTTTTACGACGGATTCTTGGGCAGAGTTTTGTAAGGTGCTGTTGATGGTTGTGTATATTTTATAGCCGTTTGTATAGGCGCTTTCACCAAATAATTCGATAGCTTTCTCTCTGGCAACCTCCGCCACATAAGGAGCATTTAGTTCTAAGTTTTGGCCATAATACCGAGCAGTTACTGGTTCAGAGAGGGCGAGCTCAAATTCTTCTTCAGACAATTTGTCTAGAGAAGACATTCGCCTCAGTACGTAATTTCGGCGAATCAGTGCTCGGCTAGGATTAGCGATGGGGTTATAGGTGGATGGCGCTTTAGGTAAGCCAGCGATCATCGCTATTTGTGCCACATTAAGTTGGCCTAGCTCTTTTCCATAGTAGACCTGAGCGGCTGCTTTTACGCCATAGGCGCGATTTCCTAGGTAAATTTTATTAAGGTAGAGTTCGAGAATCTCTTGCTTGCTTAAATATTGTTCGATTTTTATCGCTAAGAGAATTTCGTTAAACTTTCTAGAAAAGGTTTGTTCTCTAGAAAGAAAAAAGTTACGAGCAACTTGCATGGTGATAGTGCTACCACCACTTTGAATTTCGCCAGATAAGACGAGTTGAGATACTGCCCTCAATAAGCCCTTGAAGTCTACGCCGCCATGATCGTAGAATGCATCGTCTTCAGCAGATAGGATCGCGTCGATTAACGCTATTGGTACCTGATCCATGTTGACTGGGTCGCGCCTTTTCTCTCCAAATTCACCAATTAATTTATTATCGGCGGAGTATACACGTAGAGGAGTTTGTAATTCGACCTCACGTAAAGACTCGATTGCTGGCAGATTTGGACTAATATAAAGATAAATACCGGATAAACCGGCCCCAAGGCCAAATAAAATAGTAATAAATGTCCATAATGTGAAGTGGATCAAGTTTTTGTTAATGCGAATTTTTTCCATATTAATTAATGAGTTAGGCTATAAGTAGTATTGGTTGGCGGATTATACGCCATTTTCACGTGTTATATGTTAACTGTATGGTTGCGCGATCAACTTAAAGTGCTATAACATAAAGATTACCTAAGTTACGGATATAGATAGAAAAAAAGACCCGTATGAGTTTCCTAGAGCGCAAAACCAAGCCCATCGTTGGCTTAGATATCAGTTCGACAAGTGTAAAGTTGCTAGAACTTTCTCGCTATGGCAATGGCTATAGAGTAGAAAGTTATGGTGTAAAAGCCTTGCCTGTCGGTTCCGTGGTTGAAAAGAATATCAGCGATGAAGATGCTGTTGCCGATGTTATTAGGCAGGTTCTATCTCAATCTAAATGTAAACTAAAGGATGCTGCGGTCGCTGTTGCCGGTTCAGCTGTCATTACCAAGGTCATCGATATGCCGTCGGGTATGGACGATGATGCATTGGAATCACAGATTACGATCGAAGCAGATCAATATATTCCTTTCCCCTTGGATGAAGTCTCAATTGACTTTGAGGTTCAGGGTGAGTCGGAAGAGAATCCCGACCAAGTAAAAGTATTGTTAGCCGCCTGTCGTAGAGAGAATGTAGAGCTACGTTCGGGTGTGTTGGAAAAGGCTGGGCTTAATCCCAAAGTGGTGGATGTAGAAGCCTATACGATTGAGCGCGCGTTTCCTCTGATTTCAAATCAGTGGGAGGATCAAGAGGAGCAAGTGGTCGCTATTATTGATATTGGCGCTACGATGACGACTTTAAGTGTGTTGGCCAATGGCAATACAATATACACGCGTGAGCAGTTATTTGGTGGTAAGCACCTTACGGAAGAAATTCAAAGACGTTATGGGCTTTCTTTTACAGAAGCTGGCTTAGCGAAGAAACAGGGCGGCTTGCCCGATGATTACGAAGATGAGGTGCTGGCTCCTTTTAAGGATGCAGTTGTTCAGCAGGTTACTCGCTCCTTACAGTTTTTTTTCTCATCTAGCCAATACAACGAAGTTGATCATATTGTGATTGCTGGCGGAGTTGCCTCTGTTGAAGGGTTGGCTCAAGTGATACAGGATCGTTTGGGAACGCTAACCAGTATTGCAAACCCTTTTGCTGGTATGTCTGTTGCCTCTCGCGTTAATGCGGTGTCGCTCGCAAGTGATGCTCCTTCATTAATGATAGCGACGGGTTTAGCGTTGAGGAGTTTTGATTAATGGCGAATATTAATTTACTGCCTTGGCGTGATGAGTACAGGCAAGAGAAGAAACGAGAATTCTTCTCGGTCTTAATGCTCTTGTTATTGTTGGCGTGTTTAATCACCTTCCTTTGGTATACGTTTACTAATGCTTCGATTAAAAGTCAGCAAGAGCGTAATAATCTTCTCAAACAAGAGATTGCTCAGCTTGATGAAAGAGTGAGGGAGATCGAGCAGTTGAAAAAACGTCGAGAGGAGTTGGAAACTAGGATTAAAATTATTCAGGACCTTCAAGTTAAGCGCCCTTTGGTTGTGCGCTACTTTGATGAGTTTGTCAGAGCTGTTCCAGAAGGTTTGTATTTTGATAGTTTGGAAAGAAGTGCCGATAGTTTTTCTTTGAAAGGCAAAACAGAATCTAATAATAGAGTTTCCACGTTAATGCGTAGTCTCGATCGCTCAGAATGGTTTCAAGCCCCTAATCTAAAAAATGTCATCTCAGATGAATTTGAGTTGTCTGTGCAGGCGGTTTCTCCTAATGATACTAAGGGGGAGCAGTAACAGTTATGGCTTTACAAGACACCTTAGACCAGCTGAATAATCTGGATGTTAGTGAAATCGATTGGACACGAATTGGCGTTTGGCCATTGGCGGGTCGAGTATTTGTTTGGTTGCTGGCAGTAGTTGCTATATTGGCATTAGCTTATTTTTTGATTATAAAAGATTTATATCGTGAGCTAGATCGTGAAATAGCCACGGAATCTACCCTTAAGCAGAGTTTCCAGCAGAAAGCATTTCAGGCGGCAACTCTTGAGCAATACAAAGAATTAATGGCTAAAATGGAAAAGGATTTTGAATTTTTGGTTTCTCAGTTGCCTGAGAAAACCCAAGTTCCTGGCCTTCTCGATGATATTGATGAAAAGGGTCGAGAAAGTGGTTTGACTATAGTTAGTATTAAATTGCAGCCGGAGTCAATAGGCGATGTTTATGTCGAGTTACCTATCGAAATAATTGTGAAAGGTTCATATCATGACTTCGGTACTTTTATTAGCAGTGTGGCCGGTATGTCTCGAATTGTAACTCTACATGATTTTGAAATAGCGCAAGATAAAGAGCAGCCCTCCTTGTTACAGATGACGATTAACGCAAAGACTTATCGTTATCTTTCTCCTGATGAAGGAGGTGATTCACAATGAATTCTCGTACTTACTTATTTTTGATCATGACTGCTGTTACTGTACTCGGTGCTTGTAGTTCATCTGAATCCCATCAAGACTTGAGAGATTTTATAGAAGAGAATAAGCGTCGTCCTCCTGGAAAAATAAAGGAGGCTCCTCAGATCGAACCTTACGAGGCTTTTTCTTATGATGCTTACCGCTTGCGAAGTCCTTTTGATCGCCCTGTTTCTGTTCAGTTACAGCAGCAAATCATTTCATCATCAGGCAATGTCAAGCCTGATACTACGCGTAAAAAGGAGCGTTTAGAGCAGTATGATTTGTCGAGTTTAAACATGGTCGGTACACTTAAAAAAGATGGCGCTCTTTGGGCTTTGATTAGTGATCCGGATGGCTCCATTGAGCGAGTTCGAAGAGGAAATTATGTGGGTCGTAATAATGGCAAAATAACCGGCTTGTATGAAAATAAAGTAGATTTAATAGAAATTGTTGCCAGTGGAGAAGGTTGGCTAGAGCGACCTAATATATTGGAGCTAAAAACGGCGGAAGAAAAGTAGATGGCTAATAAGATAACAACAATGACCCAGATTCAAAAGGTTACCATTATGATGAGATTGTATGCGGTTAAGTTTTTTTCCAAGGTAACAAGTCTCATGATGGTTACAGTTGGTGCCTTCTTATCGCTTAATGCGGTTGGAGCTACTTTAAATGATGTCCAATTTTCTGAGTTGCCAGGTGGGAAAATTGAAATAAGAGCGGAGTTTTCCGATAGCCCAGTTAGCCCTAAAGGTTATTCTATCGAACAGCCAGCCAGAGTTGTTCTCGATTTTGAAGGTATAAGTAATAATCTTAAAGAAAAAAAGTTTCCCTTGTCATTTGGTAATGCCAAAAGTGCAGTCGTCTTAGATAGTGGTGGTCGTACGCGCTTTATTATTAATTTAGTGTCCCCATCAACTTATACAACTTCTGTTGAGGGTAATACTGTTGTTGCTGTTATTGAGGGCGGAGCGAGAGCGCAGACATTTACTCGACAGCAAGAGAATGAAGAAAGCCAGCAAACATTTACCGATAAGACAAATCGTAGTATTACGGCTGTTGATTTTCGCCGTACAGAGGAAGGTTCAGGTACGATATTGTTGACCTTATCTGACCCTAAAGTTGCAGTTGATATCGAGGAAAGTGCTGGTGGTGTAATCGTTAATTTTGTTGATACGGAGCTTCCTTCTGAGTTGCGACGTCGCCTTGATGTCGTCGATTTTGCAACCCCTGTTAAGATTATCGAATCAATAAGTGAAGGCAATAATGCTCAGTTTGCGATTGATGTGGTGGGTGATTATGACTATTTGGCTTACCAAACAGATAATCAGTATGTCATTACGGTTAAACCTTTAACACAAGAAGAGATTGCGGCTAAGAAAGATCGCTTTAAGTATGTAGGTGAAAAGCTTTCTTTGAATTTCCAAGATATTAAGGTTCGAGCAGTATTAGAAATTATTGCAGATGTAACGGGTTTAAATTTAGTTGCTAGCGATACCGTTGAGGGTAATATTACTCTGCGCTTGGATAATGTGCCTTGGGATCAGGCTTTAGACTTGGTACTTAAATCTAAGTCTTTAGATAAGCGCCAAGTAGGTAATGTATTGTTGGTTGCTCCCGCAGCAGAAATAGCTGAGCGTGAGCGTCAAGAAATAGAAACGCGTAATCAGCTACAAGAATTAGCTCCGCTCCGAACAGAATTTATCCGTGTTCGCTACGCGAATGCTAAAGACATTTTTGAGCTATTTAGTGGCGATGAGTCTGGAGACGGTGGTGAGGAGGGTGGTTCTAAGAGTACCAAGGGTATTCTGTCGAAGCGAGGTTCCGCCATTGTTGATGAGCGCACGAACTCAATTATATTAACTGAAACTGAAGATAAAATTTCTGAGTTTAAATTACTTATTGAGCAGGTGGATGTTCCAATTCGTCAGGTCATGATCGAGTCTAGGATTGTGGTTGCCAATAGTGAATTTGCTAAAGAGATTGGCGTTCGCTGGGGCGGTATAGGCAGCGGAATTCGAAACGGCAGAACATATAGTGCAGGCGGGTCTTTAGATTCATTTGGTAATGGTAGCGGCTTTGGTGCCAGCACTGATGGTGCCGGTGATGGTGCACCTAATAGCTTCTTTAATAACGGTGGTAATACTAATATTTCTCAAAATAACGTTGTAGACCTTGCTTCTCCTAACCAAGCAGGCTCATTTGCTATTAGTTTCCTGAATAGCAAAGTATTGTTGAACTTAGAATTAACTGCATTTGAGAATTCAGGCCAAGCAGAAATAGTTTCTCAGCCAAAAGTGATTACCGGCGATAAGCAGCAAGCGACAATTGAGTCTGGTCAGGAGATTCCTTATCAGGTTGTTACGGATGATGGTGTTAGTATTCAATTCCGTGAAGCGGTTTTGAAATTAGATGTGACACCTCAAATTACACCAGACAATCGTGTGATTATGGATTTGCAGATCAATCAAGATTCTGTCAGTGCTCAGGAAGTTATTTCAAATGAGTCTGCGGTTCCTATTATTGATACCACTGAACTTAATACAAAAGTTCTAGTGGGTGATGGTCAGACTATTGTGCTAGGCGGTATCTTCCAGCAGTCAACGATTACCGGTGTAACGAAAGTGCCTTTATTGGGTGATATTCCTCTGTTGGGGCGTTTGTTCCGCCAGAATACGGAAAGCGAAGAAAAGCAAGAGTTACTTATCTTTATTACTCCTCGGATATTATCTGATACCTTGATTGATTAAATGTTGTTTCCACAAAAGATCGTACTTGTCGGCCCTATGGGGGCTGGCAAGTCCACCATAGGCCGGCTTGTTTCAAAGCAACTCAATATTCCTTTTAAAGATACCGATCACGTTATAGAAGAGCGATGTGGTGCGGATATCCCGTGGATCTTTGATGTTGAGGGTGAAGATGGCTTTCGGCAACGCGAGACCGCTGTTCTACAAGACTTAATGCTTGAGTCTTCTTTAGTGTTGGCAACTGGGGGAGGTATTATATTAAAACAAGAAAATCGACAGGCCTTAAAGCAAGCCGATATGGTTGTTTATTTATGCGCTGATGTAGAGCAGCTTGTTCGAAGAACCGAAAAAGATAAAAAAAGGCCTTTGCTTCAAGTCGCCAATCCTCGCCAAAAAGTCATCGATCTATTAAACGAAAGGGACCCTCTTTATCGTGAAGTTGCCACTCGCATAGTGACAACCGACACACGTAGCCCTAAACTAGTTGCAAAAGAAATTACTAAAGAATTTAGTTGATATTATGAGTGTGCAAACATTAAACGTTGAGCTAGGTGAAGAGCGTCGTTACCCCATTTTTGTTGGTAAAAATATTATTAACGATAGTCAGTATTTTGCCCCTTACATTAAAGGGCGGCAAGTGTGTATCGTTACGAATGAGACCATTGCGCCACTCTACTTAAACTCTATGGTCGGTATGCTATCTTCTCAGTATCAGGTTGATACTGTTGTGCTTCCAGATGGCGAGCAGCATAAAACTCAAGATACAATTATGAAAATTTATGATTGTTTGCTAGAGAATAAGCATAACCGCACTACCACTATTATTGCGCTGGGGGGAGGCGTTGTTGGTGATATGTCGGGTTATGCCGCGGCAAGTTATCAGCGCGGCGTTAACTTTATTCAGGTGCCTACCACTTTATTATCGCAAGTTGATTCTTCAGTGGGTGGGAAGACGGGCGTTAATCATCCTTTAGGCAAAAATATGATTGGTGCTTTTCATCAGCCTCAAGCGGTGATCATTGATATTGATGTCTTGCAGACGCTGCCTGCGCGAGAATTTTCTGCCGGTATTGCGGAGGTGGTTAAGTATGGCTTAATTAACGACCTTGGTTTTTATGAGTGGCTTGAAGCTAATATGAGTGCTTTGCTTTCTCTTGATAATAATATTTTGATTGAATCCATATTGCGCTCCTGTCAAAACAAAGCGGATGTTGTCAGTCAAGATGAAAAGGAAAGTGGTATTCGTGCAATACTTAATCTAGGGCATACATTCGGTCATGCAATAGAATCTTCGCAAGGTTATGGTGTATGGTTACACGGAGAGGCGGTGGCAATAGGAATGATGTTGGCGATTAAACTGTCATCTATTGTCGGTTGGATCGATGAGCATGAAGTAGAGCGTCTGTCTACATTGTTATCTGTGGCTAAGCTGCCTGTGTCTGTGCCAGAAGGTATGAGTGATCAGCAGTTTTTAGATCTAATGGCTGTCGATAAAAAAGTCGTTGATGGTAGTTTACGTTTAGTGTTGCTGGAAAAAATGGGGCAAGCGATTGTTACTTCAGATGTTAAGCAGTCTAGTATCATACAATCTATTCAGTCTTGTCGCTCAGCTTAAGGTTTGCTTTGGCCTTGATTTGTGCCGCGCAACGCGTTAGCCTCTGCTTACTGGGGTGTCGTGTTTATCCCTGTAACGCTAAGCGTGTATCCTTAAGTCAGCAATTCGAATTAATTTAAAAATACCATTTAAAAAGAGCAATATAAAAGCGCGATAAAAAATATAATAAATAGCCTCGCTCAATACACAGCCTAAGGATCCCACATGAAAGGCTCTAAACAAGGTGAGTTATTATGTCTTATGAGATCGACTCTGATGAGCGTATTAATATTGATCGGCCAGTTAAACCGGCTGCACCAAGCTTTGCTCAAGAAATGAGTTCACTTCCCGACCCTTTTTCTTCTTCCATGAACCATGTTTTCTTTAATGGTGGCGATCGGCGTATTCTGTTGGATGAAGTGATCCATTTGTGTCAGTTTGGCAATAATTTAGTTGCAGCAATTGGCGATGATGGGGTTGGTAAGTCAGCATTTCTGAGTCAGGCACGCTTTGAGCTATCAGAGACGGCTTTTTGTTGTTTGATCGACGGTGATGACTCGATGTCGCCTGAAGATATTTTCTCCCAGATTGTTTCTCAGCTTGAATTACCGGTTAGTCCTGCTTCTTCTGTTGGCGAAATGATCGCGACTCTCAGACATGCGATGGCTGAAGGTAATATGCATCGTGTGGTGGTGATTGTTGATAATGCGCATACTTTGTCTGATGCTATTTTATCGGCTTTGATTAGCTTGCTTCAGGGGCATCAGGGTCAGCATTTGCACATATTAATGGCAGGTGAAAAAGCTTTGGTGGATCGCCTTGACCGTTTTGAGATGGTCGATGTCTTGGTCTACGATGTGACCTTGAATCCTTTTACTCTTGAAGAAACAAAAGAATATCTGGAATTTAAGTTAGCTACAGCAGGATACCCCGATGATCATTTTCTTGATGATGGCCAACTCGAATCTTTATGGAAAGAAAGTCGTGGATACGCTTCCCAGATTGCTCGTGTAGCTGAGAAATATATTTTCCATAAAGACCTTGAGATTGAGGATGATATTTCGCCGGCTAGAGGTTTGCCTTTAGTTCATATGGCGTTGCTGGTTGTTTTGCTGGCTGCATTAATCTTAGCTTTGATTTATATGGGAGGAGATGAGGATAGTACTGCGCAAGAAAGCGAGGTGCCGATTGTGCCGGAGGCTATTGTCAATCAAGCCCAAAATTCTCAGTTGTCACAGCCCGAGCCCGAAGGCCAGCAGGCAAGTGCGGATACGGTAAGAGAAACCAATACCATTCAACTGCCTATTAGCGCTGAGTCATCGGGGCCGTCTGCATTGGCTTCCTCTCAACCTATTTCGGCGCGCCAGCCCGAGGCCGATGAGCAAGCTAAGACTTCCTCACAGGGTGAGGCGGATGTTGGGGTTGCTGATGCTAACAGTATTGAGGCTATTAAGGACCCTGAGTCAAGCTCTCCTGCTGCCAATGATCGGCCGCAAGCTAATGTTTCCGCAGAGCTTGAGGCTGTGCAAAATCAGCCTACTCAAAAAGAGCTTCAGGCTTCTTTGAAAGAGGAGCTCGCAAAAGAGGCTGAGGCTTTAAGTGTTGCCCCGGCTCCTCAGGTCTCCAGAGCCAGTTCTGCCCCTTATTCTGGCGATGAGAAATGGCTTTTATCTTTAAAAGACAGTGATTATGTTTTACAGGTATTGGCTGCAGGTCAGAGGGCGAGTGTTCAGAAATTTATAGATGCACAACCCAACGCAAAAGAGTTGCGTTTGATTGAAGTGCGGCGTGCGACCAAGCCTTGGTATCTAGTGGTAGTGGGCAATTATAGCGATAATGCCACGGCTCGTAAGGCCATTCAGTCTTTGCCGCAAGATCAGGTTAATAGCGGTCCATGGCCTCGCCGAGTTTCAGATCTTAAGCGGGAGATTGAAGCATTTCGCAACAAATAGACGCATTTACTCAGACAGATAAACGTTTTCTATAGAATTCGATTGCAAAAGGTAATGCAAAAGGTTATTATCTCTTGCAATTAAGCCCCTGTGAATAGGGGCTTTTTTGTCTGGGGAGGTTCATATTTCCTTTCCCTACTAGAAAAATCTGCTAATCAACAATCAGTTCTATCAAGTGGCTGTTGTCAGCGTGAGAGCAACAAGTGCGCGCTGCGACGAGTTAGCAACCCTAGAGATACCCATAGAATACTGTATTCATAAACGGATAGGGTTTAGGCCTTAGGCGACAGTCAAGGTGACCCAGTTGTTTTGCTTATGAATCTTTTTCTGTCACTGAAATTATATTTTAGTGCGTATTATTATTGAGTCATTACATTTGAGAGACCGCTTATGACTAAAGGCCTCTATAGCTTAGATGAGTTTAAAGATAACTGTGGATTTGGCTTAATTGCCCAGATTAAAGGTAAGGCTAGCCACAGCGTATTGGAAAATGCGATTGAGTCGTTAACCTGTATGACCCACCGCGGTGGTATTGCTGCCGATGGTAAAACAGGTGATGGTTGCGGTTTATTATTGCAAAAGCCGGATCGTTTCTTTCGCAAGGTAGTAAAAACTGAGTGCGGCGTTGAATTGTCAGAGCATTACGCTGTTGGCGCTATTATGCTCGGTCAGTGTGATCAGGAAGCAATACGCGCTCAAGCTGTGTTTGAAGCCTCTATGGGTAAAGAGGGTATTCCTGTTGTCGCGTGGCGAGACGTTCCGACCAATAGTGAATGTTTAGGGCCGATTGCACTTGAAAGTTTGCCTCAATTTAAGCAAGTCTTTATTAATAAGCCGCAGTCGCTTACAGAAGCAGAGTTTTCTGCAAAATTATTAATTGCTCGTCGTGACGCAAATAAGCAGCTTCGTAACGATGACCTGTTCTATGTTGCTAGTTTGAGCCCTCGCATTGTGTCGTATAAGGGTTTGATGATGCCGGTCGATTTACCGCACTTTTTCCCTGACCTAGCAAACCCTGAAGTCGAAACGGCTATTTGTGTTTTTCATCAGCGTTTCTCGACTAATACCATGCCGCGTTGGCCCTTGGCTCAGCCTTTTCGTATGCTGGCTCACAATGGTGAAATCAATACGATTCAAGGCAATCGCAATTGGGCAACTGCACGTACGCCAAAGTTTGTATGCGACCTTTTGCCAGACCCTGATGCGTTAGCTCCGATGGTGAATCGTTCGGGTTCTGATTCGTCTAGTTTAGATAATATGTTGGAATTGTTAGAAACCGGCGGCATGGATTTACATCGCGCTCTAAGAATGCTTGTGCCGCCTGCTTGGCAGCATAACCCGACAATGGATGATGATTTAAAAGCATTCTACGAATATAACTCAATGCATATTGAACCTTGGGATGGCCCTGCAGGTTTGGTAACTACCGATGGTCGCTATGCAGTGTGTACCTTAGACCGTAATGGCTTACGTCCATCTCGTTGGGTGTTAACCAAAGATGACGTTATTACAGTCGCTTCAGAAATTGGGGTGCACGACTACAAGCCCGAAGATGTTGTGGCTAAAGGTCGTTTAGGGCCGGGTCAAATGTTGTCGGTTGATACTGAAACCGGTCGCCTATTGCATACTAATGATATCGACCAAGAGCTAAAGTCTGCTCACCCTTACAAAGACTGGCTGCAAGAGCATGCTCGTACTTTAGAGGTAAAAGAAATACCTATTGAGGGTATTCAAGGTGATTTATTAGAGACTTACATGAAGTTGTATCAGGTCTCTAACGAAGAACGTATGCAAGTATTGAGGCCACTGACAGAAACGGGGCAAGAAGCAGTAGGTTCTATGGGTGACGATACCCCAATGGCCGTTCTGTCACAAAAGCAACGTTCTCTCTATGATTACTTTCGCCAACAGTTTGCTCAGGTGACCAACCCACCGATTGATCCTCTAAGAGAGTCTATCGTGATGTCGCTTGAAACATGTTTAGGGCGAGAGCTATCGGTGTATACCGAAACCCCTGCGCATGCACATCGTTTGATTTTACAGACCCCTGTTTTGTCTCCAGCAACTTACGCGGCGATGCAATCTTTTGATGATACGGATTTCCCTAGGCAAACTTTAAGTTTGGCTTATGATCCAAGCTCAACTGATTTAGAGCAGGCGATTAGAAAGTTAGTTGATGATTCATTGGCGGCTGCAGAAGCAGGCCAAGTGATGTTAATGCTAACGGACGAAAACGTAGCCAAAAACGAACTACCTATTCATGCCTTGTTGGCGGTGGGTGCTGTGCATCATCGTTTGGTGAATGAAGGCTTGCGTTGTAACGTCAATATAGTTGTCGCGACTGCAACGGCGAGAGACTCTCATCACTTCGCAGCGTTGATTGGTTTCGGTGCAACGGCTGTTTATCCTTATCTTTCTTTCAGCGTGATCAATGACATGATCGCGGCGGGAGAGGTGGTCATGGATCAAGTCGATGCTTACGAAAAATACATTAAGGGTATTGATAAAGGTCTACTGAAAATACTCTCTAAAATGGGTATCTCAACGATTGCCTCTTACCGTGGTTCACAGTTGTTTGAAGCGGTCGGTCTTGATCAGTATGTCATCGATACTTGTTTCCCCGGTACAGCGAGTCGCATTCAAGGCGCGGGTTTTGCCGAGATTGAAGAAGATCAACGGCAGTTGGCAAAAGACGCTTGGAAAAAGCGTAAACCTATTTCTCCTGGCGGCATTTTGAAGTATGTGCACGGGCAGGAATATCATGCTTACAATCCTGATGTTATTCAGGGTATGCACAAAGCGGTACGTACCGGTGATTTTGATGATTGGTTAAAAGTTGCTGAGCTAATTAATAATCGCCCCATCGCGACTTTACGTGATTTGCTCCAACTACGTGAAAACGTAGAGCCGATTCCTCTCGATCAGGTTGAGCCAGTAGAGTCTATCGTCAAACGTTTTGATTCTGCAGGTATGTCTTTAGGTGCACTTTCTCCAGAAGCTCACGAGGCTTTGGCAGAAGCGCAAAATCGTTTGGGTGGTCGTTCTAATAGTGGTGAGGGCGGTGAAGATCCTGAGCGTTATGGCACTATTCGTTCATCAAAAATTAAGCAAGTTGCCTCAGGCCGTTTTGGTGTGACGCCACATTACTTGGTGAACGCTGAAGTATTACAAATCAAAGTTGCTCAAGGCGCTAAACCGGGTGAGGGTGGTCAGTTACCGGGTGGTAAGGTCAATGATTTGATCGCTCGCTTACGCTACTCCGTGCCGGGCGTTACCTTGATTTCTCCACCGCCGCATCATGATATTTACTCTATCGAAGATTTGGCGCAGCTAATATACGACCTTAAGCAAGTAAACCCTGATGCATTAATCTCGGTGAAATTAGTTTCTCGCCCAGGTGTGGGTACGATTGCTGCGGGTGTTGCGAAAGCGTATGCGGATCTTATTACCATCTCAGGTTATGACGGTGGTACGGCGGCTAGCCCATTAACGTCGATTCGTTATGCCGGCTCTCCGTGGGAATTAGGTTTAAGTGAAACTCACCAGACACTGCGTGCGAATGACCTTCGCGATAAGGTACGAGTGCAAACGGATGGCGGACTAAAAACAGGTTTGGATGTAGTTAAAGCCGCCATACTGGGTGCCGAAAGTTTTGGTTTTGGAACAGGGCCGATGGTCGTGTTGGGTTGTAAATACTTGCGTATTTGTCACCTAAACAATTGTGCCACGGGCGTGGCAACTCAACGCAGTGACCTGCGTAGTGAACACTATATTGGCACGGTCGAAATGGCGATGAACTTTTTCCGCTTTATTGCGGAAGAGACGCGTCATTGGATGGCAAGTTTAGGTATTCGTAGCTTGGAAGAGCTTATTGGCCGAGTTGATTTATTAGAACGTATGTCTGGTGAAACAGCGAAGCAAGAGCGCTTGGATCTAAGCCCCATTGTGCATACCGATGATTTTCTGGAATCAAAACCACAATTCTGTAGCGTTGCTAAAAATGACCCTTATGACCAAGGTGAAAAAGCCGAGCGTATGGTGGCAGACATGTTACCTGCGATCGAAAAACAATCGGGTGGCGAGTTTAGTTATACAGTGACTAACTGTGATCGCTCAATCGGTGCACGCCTATCGGGTGAAATAGCAAAACGCTATGGTAATCAAGGCATGGCCGATAAGCCTATTACGGTCAATTTGAGCGGTATTGCGGGCCAAAGTTTGGGCGTGTGGAATGCGGGTGGCTTAAACCTCTATCTTGATGGCGATGCTAACGATTATGTCGGTAAAGGTATGGCCGGCGGTAAGATTGTAATTCGCCCGCCAGCGGGTTCAGGTTTCGAATCGCAAAAGACCAGTATTATGGGTAACACTTGTTTATACGGTGCAACGGGTGGCCGACTATTGGCAGCAGGCCGTGCGGGTGAGCGTTGTGCTGTTCGTAACTCCGGTGCGCACGTTGTGGTTGAAGGTGCAGGTGATCATTGTTGTGAATATATGACCGGCGGTATGGTAACCGTGCTGGGCAAGATCGGCGTTAATTTTGGTGCCGGTATGACTGGTGGCTTTGCGTATGTTTTTGATCAGGACGATAGTTTTGAGAAAAAATACAACCCAGAGCATATCGATGTGCACCGTGTGGATCAGCATGCTAGCCACGTAAATTATCTAAGAAGTGTTATTGAAGAATTTGTTGCTGAAACACGCAGTCAGTGGGGGCAGCATTTGCTCGATAACTTTGATCAGGTTGTTCAACAATTCTGGTTGGTTAAGCCAAAGGCATCGTCTATTGAGCAGTTATTGGATAATGCAAAACAAATAAAGGCAGTTGCTTAAAAAAGTGAGTGAGAAATAATTTAAATTTACTTAACAAGCACATTAAAAAGCCAAGCAGTTTATAGGTACAAGTTATGTCACAGCGTTTAAATAATGTATTTCAGTTTCTGGATGTGAGTCGCCAAGATCCAGCGAAAAAAGATATGCAATCACGAACTGAGCAGTTCGTCGAAATTTATAATCCATTTACAAAAGACGAAGTCAAAGATCAGTCTCATCGCTGCCTTGATTGCGGTAACCCTTATTGTGAATGGAAGTGCCCAGTACATAACCTTATTCCTAATTGGTTAAAGTTAATTTCAGAAGGTAATATTTTTGAAGCCGCTGAATTAAGTCATCAAACCAATTCCTTGCCTGAGGTGTGTGGGCGAGTGTGTCCGCAAGATCGTCTATGCGAAGGTGCTTGTACTCTAAACGACGGCTTTGGTGCCGTTACTATTGGTAATGCCGAAAAATATATTACCGATACTGCTTTCGCAATGGGTTGGAAGCCCGACATGTCGAACGTGACATGGACAGATAAAAAAGTTGCTGTGATTGGTGCGGGCCCTGCCGGTATCGGTTGCGCTGATGTCTTAGTGCGTAACGGTGTTAAGCCCGTTGTGTTTGATAAGTACCCTGAAATTGGCGGCTTACTCACCTTTGGTATTCCTGAATTTAAATTAGAAAAATCTGTGCTGAAACGTCGCCGAGAAATTTTCACCGAAATGGGAATCGAATTCCGTCTCAATACCGAGATCGGTAAAGATATATCGATGGCTGAACTGCTCGAAGAATACGATGCCGTATTTATGGGTATGGGCACGTATACTTATATGAAAGGTGGTTTCCCCGGTGAAGAATTACCGGGTGTTTATGACGCCTTGCCATTTTTAGTCGCTAACGTTAACCGTAACCTAGGTTTTGAAAAAGACCCTGCCGACTTTATCAGTGTTGAAGGTAAGCGAGTGGTCGTGCTCGGTGGTGGCGATACCGCGATGGATTGTAATCGTACTTCTATTCGCCAAGGTGCGGCGAGCGTATCGTGTGCCTACCGTCGTGACGAAGAAAATATGCCGGGTTCTAAGCGCGAAGTGGTCAATGCAAAAGAAGAAGGCGTAGAGTNNGTTTTATTTAACCGTCAGCCAGTCGAAATCGTGGGTGATGGTAAAGTCGAAGGCATCAAAGTTGTTGCGACTGAATTAGGTGAGCCAGACGAAAATGGTCGCCGTCGACCTCAAGTGGTTCCCGGCAGTGAAGAAGTCCTACCAGCCGATGTTGTATTAGTAGCCTTTGGTTTTAATCCCAACCCACAAGATTGGTTTGGTGAAAATAAAGTTGAAATCAATAGTTGGGGCGGTGTTATCGCACCCGAGCATCAAGAATATAAATTCCAAACGACCAATCCTAAAGTATTTGCTGGTGGCGATATGGTTCGTGGTTCTGACTTGGTCGTAACGGCTATTTGGGAAGGGCGTGAAGCGGCAGAAGGGATTTTGGATTATTTGGATGTGTAATAGAGTTTAAAAAAACAAAAAATAATTAAAAAGGAAGGCGCTTGCCTTCCTTTTTTTGTTATTTAATGTGGTGCTTTAGGTTTGATTGTTAAAGCGCTTTTTTAATTTTTTCCCCAAACAATAACTCAAAACGATCATTGATTGATTGAGCAATTCCTTCGCTATCCAAACCAATAGCCTTTAATATTTTCTCACGTTTGCCATGATCAATATAAACATCAGGTAGGCCAAGGTGTAATGTGGGCATTAATATACCTTGGGCGGCGATGTATTCGGTTACACCACTGCCGGCGCCGCCTGCAATGCTATTTTCTTCTAATGTGACGATGAGTTTGTGCGATGCGGATAGCTCATCAATTAACGCTTCGTCTAAAGGCTTAACCCAGCGCATATCGCAGACAGTTGCATTGAGTTTATTGGCTGCCTCGAGTGCGGCGGGTAAGAGTGTGCCGAAGTTGAGTATGGCAATATCTTTGCCTTCTCGTAGTGTAAGCCCTTTCCCTATTGCTAGCAGCTGCATTTGTTTTTCTAGCGCGACGCCAGTGCCTTTGCCTCTTGGGTAGCGAACAGCAGCGGGGCCGTTATATTGGTAGGCGGTGTGAAGTAATTGTCTACACTCGTTTTCATCGCTAGGCGCAGCAATAATCATATTGGGTATGCAGCGCATAAAACTTAAATCAAAACTGCCTGCGTGAGTGGGGCCGTCTTCACCGACAATACCGGCTCGGTCTATACCGAAGGTGACATCTAAATTTTGTAAGGCGACATCGTGAACGAGTTGATCGTAAGCGCGTTGTAAGAAGGTAGAGTAAATGGCCACAACTGGTTTTTGTTTTTCGCAGGCAATACCGGCGGCTAATGTCACTGCATGTTGCTCGGCAATGGCGACATCATGGTAACGATCAGGGAAGCGCTCGGCGAATTCCACCATGCCGGAACCTTCACACATGGCAGGGGTAATACCAATTAATTTTTCGTCTTGTTCGGCCATATCACACAGCCATTGTCCAAACACATCTTGGTACTTAGGTGCGCTAGGTTTACTGGCGACGCTGATCTTGGGTTTAGGTTCTAGCTTGTTGAGTGCGTGATAGCCAACGGGGTCAGCTTCTGCGGGAGAAAAACCTTTCCCCTTTTGCGTAATAATATGTAGGAGCTTGGGGCCTTTAATTTTTTGTAGTTTTTGGAAGTAGCTTACTAGGCTAGGTAGGTCGTGGCCATCGATAGGGCCGACATAGTTAAAACCCATTTCTTCAAAGAGTGTGCCGGGAGAAACCAAGCCTTTTACGTGCTCTTCTGTTCGGCGAGCGGCTTCCCATGCATTGGGTATTTTGGTTAGTACGCGCTTACTGTTCTCGCGTAAGGCGTTGTAAAACTGGCTGGCCCAAATTTTAGAGAAATAGGTTGCTAGGCCGCCTACGTTAGGTGAGATCGACATGTTGTTATCATTGAGAACAACCAAGAGATCTTCTCCGGTATGAGCGGCATGATTGAGTGCTTCAAATGCCATGCCCGCGGTCATGGCGCCATCTCCAATGATGGCCACATGCTTGTTGTCGAGCTTGGCTAATTCATTGCCTACTGCCATGCCCAATGCGGCGCTGATAGAGGTGCTAGAGTGACCTACACCAAAGGTGTCGTAATCGCTTTCACTGCGCTTAGGGAAGCCCGATAGGCCTTGATACTGGCGCATGCTGAGCATTTGGTCGCGACGGCCCGTCAGTACTTTATGGGGGTAGGTTTGGTGGCCGACGTCCCATACTAGGCGGTCTTTAGGGGTGTTGTAGGCGTAGTGAAGGGCGATAGTGAGTTCTACCACACCTAGTCCAGCACCAAAATGTCCGCCGGTTTGACCAACGCAATACAGTAGATACTGGCGTAGCTGTTCTGCTAGCTCAGGTAGCTGCTTTTCACTTAGTTCACGCAGGTCTTCTGGAGAGTTAATGGTATCCAGTAAGGGCGTTTCGGGTCGAGCTAAGGGGATTTCACTACACATAATAAAAAACGGCTATTCTATCGATTGCTTATTGTATTGTGTTGCCCCCTAAATGCCTAGTTTTAATGGGGGATTTTGTATGGGGGATGGCTTTAAAAGGCCTGTTATTTTATCTAATGGCAGATACTTGCTTAGGAAGGGTGGTATCTAGTGTTGGCGTTTGACGATATAAGCCGCTAGGTGTCTTAGGTTGTCAGCTCGATAGTCGAAGCTGCTCAGGGCATCTAGCGCATTGTCGTAGAGTGCCGATGCTTTTCGTTGCGCACCTTCAATGCCCAGTAGCGATACAAAGGTCGGTTTATTGTTAGACGCATCAGCGCCTTGCTGCTTCCCTAGCGTTGCGGTGTCTGCAGTAACATCCAATATGTCGTCTTGTACTTGAAAGGCGAGGCCAACGGCATGGGCGTATTCAGATAAGGCCTTAAGCTGTTGCTCACTGGCCGTGCCGGTGGAAAGTGCACCGAGAGAAACGCTGGCGCTAATTAGGGCGCCCGTTTTTAAGTGATGCATAGTGGTGAGTTGTTCTAGGTTCAGCTCTTGATCAACAGCGGCTAAATCTATAGCTTGTCCACCCACCATCCCTTTGAGGCCGCTGGCTTTAGATAATATATTTACCATGGTGAGCTGCTGGTTAGCGTCGATAGTCGATGTTTGGCTTAAGAGTTCAAATGCCAATGTCTGCAAGGCATCACCTGCTAGTATTGCGCTGGCTTCATCAAATTGTATGTGGCAGGTTGCTTGGCCTCTACGTAAATCATCATCGTCCATTGCGGGTAAATCATCATGAATCAGGCTGTAGGCATGAATGCATTCGATTGCGGCTGCCGCGGTGTCGGTGAATGAGCTGGCTTCGGCAATGGCTTCTGCGCTTGCGTAGGCTAGCAAAGGCCGTACGCGCTTGCCCCCATTAAGTAAGCTGTACAGCATCGCTTCTTCTAGTCGCGTTTGCGTTGAGTTTATTTGGTCATCAATACAGTCCTTGAGAACTTTATTGATGCGGGAGGTATAGCTTTGGGTAAATTCAGTAAACGCTGACATTGGGGTCTTTTTGTTTTTAGGGCTTTTAGTGTGGTTTATCGCTAGCCTTGCTGTGTGATATCTCTATTTGATAAAGGTTTGCTTATTTATCGTCTTCATCAAAATCGACTAGTGCTAAGTCTTGATCTTGTCCGACTAGTATTGACACTTTTTGTTCGGCATCAGATAAGTGCTGTTGACATTCGCGGGTCAATTTAATTCCACGTTCAAAGGCGGATAGAGATTCCTCTAATGACAGTTCGCCATCTTCTAGTTTGTTGACGAGGGTATCTAGCTCTTCGATAGCGTGCTCAAAGTCGAGTTTATCTTCTTTTGTTTCTGTTTTTTTTGGCATGGTTTGTTGCTTCGCCTTTTTGTATTACATGGGTTGTCTTGCGTTGAGCCTTGTCTTCAGGCTGATGTTTTTGGTCATAAAACAGCTTTTTTTATAACTTTTAAGTCGAGTGCTAGCTCACTGTTTGCAATAACACCTTGCTGTCGTTGTAGTCATTTCAGCCTTCGATCTTTTAAGGCCTCAATCTTATCATCTCACCCTTTATTTTGCCCATGTGAAATACAAAATAACGTCTAGACTGAAATAGAGTGCTCTATTTATAGGGCAATGTTAAGAACTATTGTTTATACACTTTTGGGGTCTAGGTGTGGATTTAGCAACGCTGATAGGAATTTTAGGTGCTATAGCACTGATTATCGTGACTATGATAATGAGTGGCGATATCACTATGTTTGTCAATGTGCCTTCTGTCGTTATTGTGGTGGGGGGGACATTTTGTGCGGTTATGGCGAAATATAGCCTAGGGCAGTACCTCTCATTTGCAAAAATTGCGGGTAAAGGTTTTAAAAATACGGCAATTGATGTCCCTGAATTGATTGATGAGATTGTTGCCTTGGCTGATGAGGCAAGAAAAGGCGGATTATTGTCGCTTGAGGGTAAAGAGGTCAGCAGTGACTTTTTGCAAAAGGGGATACAGCTATTGGTTGATGGCCATGATCCTGATGTGGTTAAGGCTCTCCTGTCAAAAGAAAAGACAGAGGCTGAAAAAAGGCATGCAACGGGAGCGGCCATTTTTCTCGATATGTCAGCGATGGCCCCCGCTATGGGAATGATCGGCACCTTGATTGGTCTCGTTGCTATGCTTGCGAATATGTCTGATCCAAAAGCGATTGGTCCGGCGATGGCGGTTGCACTTCTTACTACCTTGTACGGTGCTGTGCTCGCCAATGCTTTTTGTGAACCCATGTCAGATAAATTAAAGTCGAAAGCCGCGGATGATGTTTTAGTTAAAAGTCTTGTGATTGATGCTTTGCTTGCCATTCAAAATGGCCAAAACCCACGTGTAATCGATAGCATGCTAAGAAATTATTTACCCGAAGGTAAGCGTGAAGCTGACGGGGAAGCTTAAGTCATGAGTGATGAAGAAGAGGAAGAACAAAGCTGTGATTGCGTCCCGGGTTTACCGCCTTGGATGGGAACCTTTGCTGACCTTATGTCATTGCTAATGTGCTTTTTTGTACTTCTACTTTCTTTTTCTGAAATGGATGCAATGAAGTTTAAGCGATTAGCGGGGTCAATGGCGCAAGCATTTGGCATACAAAATAAACTCAATGTAACGGATGTACCCAAGGGCACCAGCATTATTGCTCAAGAGTTTAGCCCGGGTATTCCCAGCCCAACACCAATCAATGAAATTTGGCAAAAAACAGAAGATATCACTGAGATGAGTTTGGAGGTTCAGTGTAATCAGGAGTATGACGTTGAAGCAGGCGATGTCTCTCAAGAGGCGGGTGTTAAATTAAAAATTAAACAACAGCTAGAAGAGTTGATCAACCAAACAAAAGAAGATGCTAAACAACTTGCAGATGCACTTGAAACCGAAATTTTGGCTGGTGAAATCGAAATAGAGACCGAAGGCCGAAAAATTATTATCAGAATTAGAGAGAAAGGTTCGTTTAAATCGGGCTCACATGAATTAGCAGATGATTACTACGATGTCATGGATGAAATCCGTGCAGTATTGGCTCAAAAGCCGGGGAAAATACAAGTCCAAGGTCATACCGATGATATTCCGATTAGGCGTTCTAATCGTTATCGATCCAATTGGGAATTGTCAACGTCGCGAGCCGTGTCTGTAGCAGAAGAATTAATGAAAGGAGGTGATATTAATCGCCGTCGTTTTGAAGTGGCAGGTATGGCAGATACCAAGCCTTTAGTCGATAACAGTACCCGAGAGAATCGTGCTCGAAATCGTCGCGTTGAAATAGTGATACGCCAAGGCTTGGGTGAGGAAATTTCTGATGAAGATAAAGAAGTTCTTCAAGAGGAAGGGCAAGATATTATGCGTGATCTGGATTTAGAACCAGATTATTTATTTAACTTAAGACCGGAAGAAGTGTTCTGATGAATATGTCGAATGATGATCGCCGTCGTTTTTTTCGTATTACCGATGCGATAGGCGTTAGTTATACCCTGATGAATGAAAGTGAAGAAAATCCACCGGAAAAGGGAGGTGGGTCTATACAGGGTATGAGCATACACAGTTTGCTTGAATCTCATAATCAAGAAATAACATCTGCTTTATCGGATTTAGCATCTAGCCAGCCTGAGGCCGCAAATGCAATATCTGCGCTCAATAAAAAACTAGATACTATTACTACCTTGATTGAATTGGAGGGCTTGGTCGATGGGCGAGCCACGCACAGTATTCAAGAAGCCAGTATTAGTGCCTGTGGTATCGCTTTTTCCGTTAATGAGGAACTGGCGTCAGATACAAAAATTAATCTAAGTTTGTTTTTAGAAACGTCAGGTGAACAAGTGGCTGCCATTGGCCGGGTGATAGATTGTCAGTCATTAGCGGAAGAGGATGCTTACTATTTAAGAGTTGAGTTTGTTGAAATGGTTGATAGTGAAAGAGAGAAGTTAATCCAACATATTATTCAACGTCAGGGTTCTTTGTTACGATCGCTAAAAGAAGATATGGGTTAAATGCAATGAAAAAATTAATTGATAAATTCGAAAACCTTAAAATAGCAAAAAAGCTGTCAGTGTCGATGCTGTTGATCTTAGCGGCTTTTTTGATTTTTAGTTTATTTACAGTTGTACAGTTGGTGAAGATTGGCGGTGAGTTAGAAGAGATAGCCGATTATGATATTGTACTAACCGAAAAGTTTACTGAGGCAACAATTCACCAGTTGCAACAGGCTATTTACTTTGAGAAGGCCTTAAAGGAAGGCGAGATAATTAATTCTAGTGACGATAAAGAGTTAGTTGAATTCTCTATTGAAAGTTATAAAAAAACGACTAAAAAATTCTTAACTCTAGGTGAAAAATTTGAAAGAGAAATGGAGGCTATGATTGTTTTTGCGGATGAGGCAAAAGAGAATGCCCATTCGCAAACTGCGGCCGATAAATTTTCTAGTGTTCAAGAGGCAATTATAAAAATTAATGCCGAGCATCATGATTATTTAAAGGCGGTCATCAAAATATTTAAAGGCATTGATAATAACGATATGAAGTTTGTTCATGCATCGTCAGTATCGACGGAAGTATTGCAAGAAAAAATTGATCATGAATTAGAGGTGGTTCTGTTAGATATTGAGAAATTTACTGAAAAATCTATGCATATAGCAGCGAGTCATGAAGTGGTTGCTTTGATAGGGAGTATTGTAGGTTTGATTGTTCCTGCAATAATGGCTTTTTTTCTTGTGCGTTTCGTTTCTAGCGGTGTTTCTTATAATATGAATGTAGCAATTGATGCAGCCAATAAAATAGCTTCCGGTGATTACTCGGCTGATCTTGAGACTAAAGCTAAGGATGAAACAGGCGATGTATTGGTTGCACTAAAAGCGATGAAAGAACAAGTAGAGGAGTCGCAAGAGGTTATTACACAAACTTTAGAGCAGTCAGTTAATGCTGTTGTCTCTATCGATGAGCACAATCACATTACCTTGTTTAACCCTTCGGCGGAAGCGTTATGGGGTTATACAAAAGATGAGGTCATGGGTAAAAATGTGAAAATGCTTGTTCCGGATGAAATTAAGCCGAAGCATGATGACTTGGTCAATGCTAATCGAACTACAGGTAAGGATAAGATTGTAGGGACTTCTCGTGAGGTTCAACTATACAACAAAGAAGGTGAGCCATTATGGGCAAACTTATCTTTATCGAAAGTGACGGTGTCGGGTAAAATACTTTATACCGCTTTTGTTAATGATATTACCGAGGAAGTGAAATCAAGGGAACAATTTAAAATACTTTCACTGGTTGCAAATGAAACGGATAACTCGGTAGTGATTACGAATGCAAAAGGTTTAATAGAATATGTGAACCCAGGTTTTACCCGTTTAACTGGATATAGTGAAGCGCAAGCAATGGGTAAAAAGCCAGGTCATATATTACAGGGCGAGCACACTGATGCTAATACAGTTTCTCGCATTAGAGATAAATTAACGAAACAAGAACCCTTTTACGACGAAATATTAAATTATGATAGCGAAGGTAATCCTTACTGGATCTCCTTGGCAATCAATCCCGTGTTTGATGCTCAGGGTAAGTTGGAGCGTTTTATTTCCATTCAGGCCAATGTGACAGAGACCAAGCAAACCTCTATGGAGTCGAGCTATAAATTAAGTGCTATCGACCGTTCTAATACCGTTTTAGAGTTGGATCTTGAAGGTTCAATTTTATCTGTCAATCAAAATTTATTGGATGCCTTAGGTTACTCTAGTGATAAGGAATTAGTTGGACAGCCATTGAAAAGTTTTGTTGCTAACGATGCGGATCAGTTGAGCATTTATAAAAAAATGTGGGCGGAATGTAAACAGGGAGGGTTTTATTCGGATGACTTTAATTTAATAGGCAAGAATGGTCGTTCTGTTTGGATATCAGGTTCTTATAATTCAATATTAAATTATGACGGCAAAGTGAATCGAATTATTCAGTACGGTATTAATACGACTCAACGTAAAGAGGCTATTCGTGCAATGAGTGCGAGTTTAGATAAATTATCTCAAGGTGATTTAAGGTCTAGAGTAGAAGGCGTGTTTGATGAAGAATTCACGAGTGTACAAAATGCTTTTAATACTTCGGTAGAGCGTTTGCAAAATACAGTTGTCAGCATTTACGGTATTGCAGATAAGGTGACTGAGGCAGCCAACGAAGTGTTTAAAGGTGCGCAAGCAACAAGTGAGCGCGCAGAAAGTGCTGCGGCTACGTTTGAAGAAACGGCAGCAGCTATTTCACAGCTAACGAGTTCGGCACAGCAAAATGCAGATAGTGCGATCGATGCTTCCGAAAAAGCCAGTGTGAGTGCTGAGTCTGCTGTGAAAGGTCAAGGAGTGGTAGGTCATACCGTTGAATCGATGCAAAAAATACAAGAGTCCAGTAAGCGTATTTCAGATATTATTGGTGTGATTAATGAAATATCATTCCAGACGAATCTTCTCGCATTGAATGCAAGTGTAGAAGCCGCAAGAGCGGGTGAGCAGGGTAAAGGGTTTTCCGTTGTTGCTAGTGAAGTGAGAAACCTTGCTCAGCGTTCAGCAACGTCGGCAAAAGAAATACGAGATTTGATTAGCGATAGTCATCAGAAAGTAGATGAGGGTACGGAACTGGTAGACCAATCTGGCACCGCATTTTCTGAGATTAACGAATTGATTGATCATGTGAACAGTATGATCAAAGAAATTTCTAGTTCTAGTCAAGAACAGCTGGTGGGGATTAAACAGATTAATGAATCTGTCGCTAATCTCGATAAAATGACTCAGCAGAATGTCAGTGTCATCGATAAGACAACAAGAGCGAGCGATGGAATGTTAAATCAAATTAAGCAAATGAAAAGCGACTTAGGTTTCTTCCGAGTTTAAGGTGTTTTTGCTTATGTGAGAGATGTCTTACATGAGTTTCAGCCTTAGCCTACAGATCGCTCTCTCGCTTTTATCTATTATGGCAATCGCTGGACGCAGCCATGGAATGGAGCAAGGATAGAGGGACGGTGCTGAAATAGATGATTGGAATATCAAATCCTGTAAACCCCTGAGTGTTAATCACTACAGGGGTTTTTTATGTACAGGATGTACGGTATCCCGCGGGCGCATGGATGCGCAGGAGCGGGGCATGACAGGATGTACGGTATCCCGCGGGCGCATGGATGCGCAGGAGCGGGGCATGACAGGATGTACGGGCCGGTAAGTGCTCCTGCATGACCGGCACTTCCGCTTTCCTTGGCAATCGTATCCCGCGGGCGCATAGATGCTGGGCCAGAAAGTGTTCCAAACCATTCTGGCATTCAGGTCATCCATGACCTTTGAGCGGGGCAGGAGGGTACATTGCTTACATGGATGTAAGTACTGAGCGATAGCAGGATGCGGTAGCGGCAAAAATGCAGGAGCAATTTTTGAGTGTGCAGGACCGGTAAATGTCCTGTGTTTTTGACATTTGGGCCATCTAAGTCTTAGGCGTGGGGCATGTAAGTAGGCAGGACGATTGAATGACTATTCTTTCAGTTCTTCATAAGCCAGTTGCAGTATTTTGGCGTCGTTACTGGCTCTATGTCTGGCTAAATCTAAGCTCAGT
This sequence comes from Cellvibrionaceae bacterium, assembly GCA_050633525.1. Lineage (GTDB taxonomy): Bacteria > Pseudomonadota > Gammaproteobacteria > Pseudomonadales > Cellvibrionaceae > CANLBN01. The sequence continues at coordinate 28,461 of JBOEGR010000017.1, read as the reverse complement.
GCAATGCGGTGTTTTGTGTCAATCAGTTTTTCGTAAGACTCCTCTTTCATGACATGCATCATGTCGAGTAAGGTAAAACTTTGAGGCATACCTGCTTGCTGAAACAGTGTTGTTAGCCAAGGTTGGTCTAAAACCCAACAATCACTATAGACTGTCGATGAGGAAAGCATTTGGTTTAACTTTCCTGCTACTTCTGTCGGGCTTTTTCCATTCGATATGAGTTCTTCTTGAGATATCCCATGAATGGTTTCAGCTTCTTTATCCCAGTGCTTCCAAGATTGTGACGGCCTTATTAGGCTGCACCATGTTTTACCATTGGGTAGAGAAACCCCTACTTCAATTGGGTAGGCTTCCGCGTGAATACCTGAGGCTTCAATGTCCAGCGTCGCTATTAGCGACTTTTCTCCGTTATCAGCTGTCAAGGTGATGTCCTATCTAAGGTTTAAGTCCACTAAGTATAGAATATTTTTTATAGATCTAATTTTTAATGTGATTTTTCGCGCTATAAATTTTCTTCTGCAAATTCGGCTAGCCGGCTGCGTTCAATTCCATTGATATGCATAATGCCTGCATGATTGTAGAGTTTTGTTTTTTCTACCAAATAGGTTAAGCCTGACGTGAGAGGTGTGATGTATTTGTTATCGATTTGGGCTAAGTTTCCTAGCACGACAATTTTTGAATTAGAGCCTACGCGAGTGATAATCGATTTCAACTGAAATTGTGTTAATCCTTGGCTTTCATCAATAATAATGTAGGCATTGTTGAATGAGCGGCCACGCATAAAATTGAGTGATTTAAACTGAATGTTCGCTTTTTCTTTGACGTATTCAATACTGCTAATGCTATGTTCATCGCTGCCGTGAAGTACTTCAAGGTTGTCATCAAATGCGGCAAGCCATGGCGCCATTTTCTCTTCTTCTGTGCCGGGTAGGAAGCCGATATCTTCTGCTATAGGGGGAGTGTTACGTGCGACGATTAATTTATTAAAACGCTTTTCTTCGATAATGGCATGAAGTCCGTAAGCAAGTGCCAATAAGGTTTTTCCTGATCCCGCGGGGCCAGTCAGTACACTCATGTCGATATCGTCGTAATGTAATAAGAAGAGGCTCATGGCCTGCTCCATATTACGTGGTTTGATCCCCCAAAAATTTTGTCCCATTAAACGGTGGCGACTTAGGTCAAGGATACGAATATGTTCGCTATCAATCGATAATACCATTCCAACAAATTCAGTATCATCTAGTATGAACATTTTAGGATAAGCATGTTGTAAATCTTTACCGTCAATCAGATGAACTGTTTCGGAGCCTTCATGTTCAGTACTGACACGTTTGATTTGTTCCCAAAAACCATTCTCAAAAAACTCATAGCCTTTTGCGAGCAGGTCGACGTCATCTAATACTTTATCGTTGCGGTAATCTTCTACTTGCTCAAGGCCGGAACCTTTTGCTTTAAGGCGCATATTGATGTCTTTTGTGACAAGGCAAACAAAAGCATCGGGGTTGGTGTTTTGTAAATTTAAAGCAACATTAATGATACGATTATCATTAGCATGTTGATGAGATGAATTCAGGTAGGGAATATTGTCATCATTTTGAATGCGTTGATCGGGGAAGACGGAAATAGTGCCAATCATTTTATTTAATTCGCTATCCTCATTAGCGCTTGGGTGGCGAATTTTGACTCCACGTTGTATCTCTTTAGGTGTTGCGCTGCCCATAATTTTTTCTACATTATTGATGGCAATGCGTGCTTCGCGGCTAACATCTTTATCTCGTCTATCTTTAATGATATCGAGCTCTTCTAATACTGTCATGGGGATAACGACGCGATGTTCTGCAAAGGAGTGAATTGCCATGGGGTCATGTAAAAGTACATTTGTGTCAAGGACATAAATTTTTTCCATTAATACTCTCCAAGGAAATACAGGATAAATGTAGGCATTGCGTGATGTATCAGGTGGCGCTTCGAAAAAATAATGAAATAGTGGAGTGTCAGTGAGGAGGGGGTTCTTTGGCTGCGGCTATTCATAATAAGCCTTATCGCAGCCTGCGGTGCGATCGATACTGTAGTTGATGCTACAGCGGATATCAGAGCGATAGTTGTTGATGTTTGATGGCATCAAAAAACGTGCCATTAACAGCATGTTGATCAGCAAAATAAGTGACTGCCTTATTATTTTCTTGACGTGTACTTAGTGTATTCTCAATCCTTAAAAAGAGTCAAGTCAAATTTTAGCGCTTAAACGGCGTTGTCCCTTTTTATCTTATTTCCGTTTTTTATTTTTACGTGGTGAGTGCCTGTTGTCCCATTGTCCACCGCGAGCCTTTTGAAACTTACCTTTGTTGATAGGTCTTTTTTTCGCATAACCTTTTTGGTCTTCTTCTGGGATAAGTTGGTCAGGTCCATCGCCAATTAAATCGGCGCGATTCATTTTGATTAACGACTCGCGTAAGTGAGCCCAATTTTTAGGGTCATGGTAACGTAGATAGGCTTTTTGTAGGCGTCTCTCATCAATTTTATCGGCAACGAATAGTTTTTTACTTTTATAGCTTAACTTCTTTAGCGGATTTCTACGGCTATGATACATGGCCGTGGCTAAGGCCATGGGCGATGGATAAAAAGTTTGTACTTGATCAACCCGAAATTTATTTTTCTTTAACCAAAGGGCGAGGTTCAGCATTTCGTTGTTATCGGTGCCGGGATGTGCTGCAATAAAATAGGGTATTAGGTACTGTTTTTTTCCAGCTTCTTTTGAATATTTCTCAAAGAGCTCTTTGAATTTATCGTAAGTGCCCATGCCCGGTTTCATCATCATCGACAGGGTATCTTTTTCAGTATGCTCAGGCGCAATTTTTAAATAGCCACCAACATGATGAGTGACGAGCTCTTTCACATATTCTGGATCTTCTACTGCTAGGTCATAGCGTAAGCCCGATGCGATAGCGATACGTTTGATGCCGGGTATTTTTCTCGCTCGGCGATATAAATTAGTGGTGCGGCTGTGGTCTGTGTTTAGGTTTTTACAAATGGTGGGGTAAACGCATGAAAGGCGTCGGCAATTAGCTTGGATGCGATCACTTTTGCAATTGAGGAAATACATATTCGCTGTCGGGCCACCGAGATCAGAAATCGTGCCTTTGAAGTCTGGGACTTGGTCGCGAATTTTTTCGATTTCCTTCAGTACGGACTCTTCCGAACGGCTTTGAATAATGCGCCCTTCATGTTCTGTAATAGAGCAAAATGTACAACCGCCAAAACAACCGCGCATAATATTCACAGAAGTATTAATCATTGCGTAGGCAGGGATGTTGGCATCGCCGTAACTTGGGTGAGGGCGTCGCTGGTAGGGCAGATCAAAGACCCCGTCCATTTCTTCTGTTTTTAAAGGGATGGGCGGTGGGTTGACCCAAATCTCTCTATTGCCGTGTTTTTGAACCAGAGGCCTTGCGTTATGCGGGTTGGCTTCTTGGTGCAGTACGCGCGATGCATGAGCATAAAGTGCCGAGTCATTGCGCACTTTTTCAAATGAAGGTAAGCGCACATAGGTACGGTTTTCATCAAGCTCTACTTTTCTGTGTAGCGGCATTGGGATAATTTTGATTGGCTCAAATTCAACTGCTGCGTTTTTTTCTTCTTCACTGACACTCTGAGCGTCAATCCCGAGCTTCTCTTCAGTCGACTTTTGATCGCAGGTGCTGGGCGATTGGTCATATTCGTAGGGGTTGGGAATTTTATCGATATTTCCGGGCCAATCAATACGAGTAGAGTCAATCTCAGTCCAGCCATCGGGAACGGATTTGCGCGAAATGGTTGTACCGCGAATATCGGTTAATTCGTCAACTGTTCTGCCGTGAGAAAGTTGGTGTGCGACTTCGGCAATGGCGCGTTCGGCATTGCCGTACAAAAGAATATCGGCTGCCGAATCAATCAGTACTGAGCGTCTCACTTCATCGCCCCAATAATCGTATTGTGCAATACGACGAAGGCTGGCTTCGATACCGCCGATCACAACGGGTACATCAGCGTAGGCTTGTTTGCAGCGTTGAGTGTAAACGGTTACGGCACGATCAGGGCGCTTTCCTGCTTCTCCGTGTGGTGTATAGGCATCATCATTACGGACTTTGAGATCAGCGGTGTATTTGTTGATCATGGAGTCCATATTGCCGGCACTGACACCAAAAAATAAGTTGGGCTTACCGAGTTGCTTGAATTCGGCATCACTAGTCCAGCTGGGTTGAGCAATAATGCCTACACGAAAGCCTTGCGACTCTAAAAAACGCCCCATTACCGCCATGCCAAAACTGGGGTGATCCACATAGGCATCCCCAGAGACGATGATAATGTCACAGCTATCCCAGCCAAGCTCATCCATCTCTTTGCGGCTCATGGGTAGATAGGGCGCAGCGCCAAAGCACTCTGCCCAATATTTGGGATAACGGAATAAATCTGGCGCTTGCTTGAGGCCGTCTTGGGGCATGATGGAGGTCTTCTCGGGAGTGTGTATTACTTGAGCTGCTATTTTCTCATATTTATGGGTAAGTGTATGCTCAAAGTGTTAAATCATTAGTGAATCATTTCAGGGGAGACTTTTTCTTTGAGTAACGATATTGGTGAGTTTGCCCACATTTTCGATTTCAACCTCCACAATATCACCTGCCTTCATTGCGCTCGTTCGGCCTGGGGTGCCAGTAAAAATTAAATCGCCGGGGGAGAGTGTAAAATAGCGGCTAGCGTAACTAACGATTTCATCGACATTAAAGAGTAAGTTCGTTGTGCGTTCAGATTGGACTACCTTCCCGTTAAGCCGTGTTTCGACTAGAAGGTTATTGTAATCCAAGCCGGTGACTAACCAAGGTGCAATAGGGGAGAAACTGTCGGCACCCTTACCTCTTAGCCACTGCAAATCAGATGCTTGCCAGCTTCTATCAGTCACGTCATTACCCGCAGTGACACCAAAAATAACGCCTGAGGCTTCTGCAGGCGTAATGTTGCTAGCCGTTTTGCCGATGACGACAACAAGTTCGCCTTCGTAATGTAAGTTGGTCGAGTCGGGAAAGAGCCAAATAGGGGTATTGTGTCCAGTTAAAGAGCTAGTTAGCTTAGAAAATAGTCGAGGGTTCGCCCCTTTTGTCGAATTGTTATGACTTTTGTAGTTGAGGCCAACCGCAATAATTTTAGAGGGTTTAGTCGCCGGTAGCAGTGTCACTTTGTCTAGCTCAAAGGTTTTTGTGCCAATGGAGTGTTGGCTAAATAAATCGCCTTTAACCTGCGTTAAGGTGCTGCCTTTTAGCAATCCGTAATGCGCTTCACCCTTATGCTCAAAGCGGACGTATTTGTCGCTGGCAGCGCTTAATTGGCTGCTTACGAGTAATATAATCACAGTAGCAAATAAAGTGCTGAGACGGACAGGTTTTCTCATTTCATTGACCTTTGTAGTACGATTGATGGCCCCTACTGAAAAATGCTCTTTCTCAGTATAAACCCGACTTGAGTATCATTATACGGCGGTGTATCATCGCCGGCCTTCTTTTCCAGTTGAACAAAAATGCAGCTATTTCGTCATATACAGGCCCTGAGAGGTGCTCTTTCAGCAGAGCGGCAGCAGGGGCACCGTATCGGTTTTGTGCCGACAATGGGTAACTTGCATCAAGGCCATCTTGCTTTAGTCGAAAAAGCCAAGAGTCGCTGTGACATTGTTGTGACAAGCATCTTTGTTAACCCACTGCAATTTGGTTTAAATGAGGACTGGGATCAATACCCGCGTACCTTTGACACTGATAGCCAAAAACTCCGAGGGGTTGGCTGTGATTATTTGTTTTTTCCTGATGATCGTGAAATGTACCCCAATGGCATGTCTGAGCAAGCTCGTGTGATTGTGCCCGGTATGACAGATTTACTGTGTGGGGCAAGCCGCCCGGGTCATTTTGAAGGCGTGACGACAGTCGTTAGTAAGTTGTTTAATATCATTCAGCCTGACGAGGCGGTTTTTGGACTCAAAGATTTTCAACAGATCGCGGTCATCCGGCGTATGGTTGAGGATCTGTGTATGTCTGTGACTATTGTTCCTGGGGATATAGTCAGAGAAGAAGATGGCTTGGCGATGAGTTCGCGTAATCATTTTATTACGCCCGAAGAGCGTCCTAAGGCGAACCAATTACAGTTAACTTTGTCTTGGGTAGCAGGACAGATTGAGCAAGGTCGTAAGGACTATGTGCAGTTAGAGGCAGAAGCACAAGATCAAATTGTAAAAGCCGGTTTTAAGCCTGACTATTTACAGATCTGCCGGAGTGATACACTGGTCGCCGCAGGTATTGATGATCTTGAATTAACGATTCTAGGCGCCATGTATACACAGGCCGCCCGTTTGATTGATAACGTTTCAGTGAGTTTGGCGGGGTAGTTTAAGTGCTTGGCCATGCTTAGAGTGTGTAATGCCATGCCAAGTGCTTAATATAAAGTAAAACGCAGTAAGTACAACAGAGAGAATGTAAAGATGTTAGTGAACCTATTGAAAGGCAAGTTACATATGGCCGCTGTGACTCAAGCTGAGTTATGGTATGACGGTTCCTGTGCCATAGACGCCGACTTAGTTAAGTTGGCTGGTCTGCGTGAGTTTGAGCAAATTGACATCCTTAATGTCAATAACGGTGAGCGTTTTACGACCTATGTGATTTTGGCTGAAGCCGGTTCAGGTACGATTTCGATGAATGGCGCTGCTGCTCGCAAAGTGCAAGTGGGCGATAGAGTGATTATTGTATCCTACGCCCAATTCGATGAAAAAGAGGCCGCTGACTACAAGCCTAAACTAGTCTACTTGGATGAAGAAAATAAAATCGAGCGCACTTCAAATACCATCCCCGTTCAAGTTGCTTAAGCATTGATGCGCGCAAGCTTTTGCGCGCTTATTTTTCTATTATTCATTTCCCTTCTCCGTATAGACTTTTAACCAAAGTATAAGATATTACCTATTGTGCTATTGCGAATGGCTTAGTAGGCTATGGTTTTCTTCTAATCATTTGATTCTAACCACTTTAGTCTAACAATTTTCCTTTAACGATTCTTTTAACAATAAGTAACGAGAAAATCATGTCTATTTACAGTGTTCCCAGTTCTATTGCCAAAAAAGCCCATATCGATAAAACCACCTATGAATCTATGTATGAGCAGTCGGTGAAGGATCCTGATACTTTTTGGGCCAAGCAGGCCAAAGACTTTTTAACATGGCAGAAGCCGTGGTCTAGTGTTAATGAGTTTGATTTTACAAAAGGTACCGCTCGTTGGTTCGAGGGTGGCCAGCTCAATGTGGCCGAAAACTGTATCGACCGCCATTTAGAAGCGAGAGGAGATCAGACCGCTATTATTTGGGAGGGGGATGACCCTTCTGACTCTAAGCATATCAGCTATAGAGAGCTTCACGCCTCAGTATGTCGCTTAGCCAATGTATTGAAAGATCGGGGTGTTAAAAAAGGTGATCGCGTTTGTATTTATATGCCAATGATTCCGGAAGCCGCTTATGCCATGTTGGCTTGCGCCCGTATTGGTGCCGTACACTCGATTGTCTTTGGTGGCTTTTCCCCTGATGCTTTACGTGACCGTATATTGGACTCGGATTGTCAGGCCGTCATTACAGCAGATGAAGGTTTGCGTGGTGGTAAAAAAGTCCCGCTGAAAGCGAATGCAGACAAAGCAATTTCACATTGTCCCAATGTGCATACTTGTTTGGTAGTGAAGCGCACAGGTGGCAATATTTCGTGGAACGATATGGTCGATATTTGGTATCACGATGCGACAGCAGCTGCATCAGCTAATTGTACGGCAGAGCCAATGGATGCCGAAGACCCTCTATTTATTCTTTATACCTCTGGCTCCACAGGTAAACCTAAAGGTGTGTTACACACTACGGGTGGTTATCTTCTTCAGGCTGCAATGACGCATAAATATGTATTTGATTACCAAGAAGGCGAAGTGTATTGGTGTACTGCCGATGTTGGTTGGGTTACCGGCCATTCTTACATTGTGTATGGCCCGCTGGCCAATGGTGCAATCACCTTAATGTTCGAAGGTGTGCCCACTTACCCTAATGCCTCTCGTTGTTGGGATGTAGTCGATAAGCATAATGTTGCCAGCTTTTACACAGCACCTACAGCGTTGCGTGCCTTAATGGGGGCAGGCGATGAGTGGGTGACCAAGACCTCGCGCCAATCTTTGCGCATTTTAGGTACGGTTGGTGAGCCTATTAACCCTGAAGCATGGGAGTGGTACCACAATGTTGTCGGTGAAGGACGTTGCCCTATTATGGATACGTGGTGGCAAACAGAAACCGGTGCGCATATGTTAACCCCTCTACCGGGTGCGACTGGTCTAAAACCGGGCTCGGCAACTTTGCCGTTCTTTGGTGTTCAGCCGGCGCTATTGGATGGTGACGGTAAAGAGATCGAAGGCCCAGGTGCGGGTAGTTTGGTGATTAAGGCCTCTTGGCCTAGCCAGATTCGCAGCGTCTATGGTGATCATCAGCGTTTAATTGATACCTATTTTAGTACCTACCCAGGCTATTACTTCACGGGTGATGGCGCGCGTCGTGACGAAGATGGTTATTATTGGATCACTGGTCGCATGGATGATGTGCTCAATGTGAGTGGTCACCGCCTTGGTACAGCAGAAATTGAAAGCGCTTTAGTGTTGCATCCAAAAGTGGCTGAGTCAGCGGTTGTGGGTTACAACCACGATATTAAAGGGCAGGGTATCTATGCCTACGTGACTCTTATGCAGGGCGATGAGCCCAGTGATGATTTGAAAAAAGAGCTGATTGCTTTATGCGTTAAGGAGATTGGCGCTATCGCTAAGCCTGATTTGATTCAATGGGCGCCCGGATTACCTAAAACACGTTCAGGTAAAATTATGCGCCGTATTCTGCGGAAAATTGCAACGGATGAATTGGATACCTTGGGTGATACATCGACATTGGCTGATCCATCTGTAGTCGATGAATTGATCGAAAATCGCCTAGTGCGTTCTCCTGAAGGTGTTGCTTAGCGCCTTCTAGCTCGCTTGCTATTAGTAAGCGAGCTTTCTTTGTTTCCTTTGAGTGATTCATTCACTATCACTGCTTGCAACTCTTTGCTTTTTTACGTTTAAATAAGCCATTGTTTAAATGTAAAAGGTAAACCCATGTCTGATGACGATGATTTTTATAAAGCAATGGGTGATGTTAGACCGATAAAAAAAGAAAAAAAAGTGAATGTGCAAAAGCAAAGTGTATCGCACTCTGCTTTTGTTGCTCGTCGACAAGCGGCCCAAGTGGACGCAAGCCAAGCACAAGATCCCTTATCTGAAAGTCAGGTTTTGCAGTTAGAGCCGAATGCGATTTTGGAGTTTCGGCGTCCCGGTGTTCAGCATGGTGTTTATAAACAGTTACGCATGGGACGCTACTCTATTGATGCGCGTTTAGATTTACACCGAATGGTGATTGAGCAGGCACGCATGGCGGTTTATCAATTTATCCGTGATTGCATACAAAATGATATTCGCTGTGCTTTGATTACCCATGGCAAGGGTGAGGGAAGAAAAAAACCAGCGGTACTTAAAAGCCACCTTGCACATTGGTTACCACAGATTAGTGAAGTCTTAGCTTTTCATTCTGCTCAGCCGCAACATGGCGGTACCGGCGCAGCTTATCTTTTATTGAAAAAAAGTGAAAAGAAACGGCAAGAGAATTTAGAGCGACATCAAAAGCGTAGCTGATTGTAAAGGTGCGTTATTTCAAATTCATCTTTTTATTCTTTTTACTGTTGTGATACCTGTTTGTGTTTTCGATTGCCCAAGCGATTACTTAACTCTTGTGCTAATCTAAAGCTTAAAGGGCCTCTGAACAAATCATGAGCGATTTTAGCTCACCGACAATTTCACCCAGATTTGTTCAGAGCTCCCATAACAATAACGTGGATTAGGCTTATGACTGACTACAACCCCCCTCTAGATGATATTCGATTTATTCTAAATGAAGTGTTTGCCATTCCTGAATTGTGGCAGCGTATTCCTGTGCTAGCTGAGACTATCGAGTCAGATACAGCGGATGCAATTTTGGAGGAAGCGGCAAAGTTAATGTCAGCGGTTATTCACCCTCTTAATCAATCGGGCGATGAAAATGGCTGCTCTTGGGAGGATGGCAATGTTACAGCCCCTCCAGGTTTTAAAGAGGCTTACCAGGCATTTGTAGAAGGTGGCTGGAATGGTTTAGTGGGCGATGCTGAATATGATGGCATGGGCATGCCTAAAACCTTAGTGTGCCATGTCGAAGAAATGCTGCAAGGTGCAAGTATGTCCTTTGGTTTGGCTCCCATGTTGACAGCAGGTGCCTGTTTGGCAATAAAGTCTCATGCGAGTGAAGCGCTTAAGAACCTTTATCTTCCTAAATTATACGAGGGGACTTGGAGTGGCGCGATGGATTTGACCGAGCCGCATTCTGGTACTGATCTCGGCCTTATTCGTACTAAGGCGACACCGAACGATGATGGTAGCTATTGTGTGAGTGGTACAAAAATTTTCATTACTTGGGGTGAGCACGACCTGACTGAAAATATTATTCACTTGGTCTTGGCGAAGTTGCCTGATGCCCCCGAAGGTTCTCGGGGTATCTCGATGTTCTTAGTGCCTAAATTTTTAGTCAATGATGACGGTAGTCTGGGTGAGCGCAACCTTGTTAGCTGTGGTTCTATCGAGCATAAAATGGGAATACATGGCTCTGCTACCTGTGTGATGAACTACGATGAAGCCAAAGGCTGGCTAGTTGGAGAGCCCCATAAAGGCCTAGCAGCTATGTTTACCATGATGAATGATGAGCGTTTGGCTGTAGGTACTCAAGGTTTGGGAGTTTCTGAATTAGCTTATCAGCAGGCTTCAGCCTATGCGAAAGATCGTTTACAGGGCAGAAGTCCCGCTGGCGCTGCACAGCCCGATAAAGTTGCTGATAATTTATTGGTTCACGCTGATGTTAGGCGTATGCTGTTGACGATTAAGGCGCGTAATGAGGCTGCGCGTGCCTTCCTTACTTATGTCGCGCAATGGTTGGATCTAGAGCGTTTTAGTGGTGATGAGCTAGAGCGTCAGCAAGCGGCGGATAGAGTGGCTCTATTAACACCAATAGCTAAAGCTTTTATCAGTGACACTTCTTTTGATAATACAGTGCTAGCTCAACAAGTCTTAGGCGGACATGGTTATATTCGTGAATGGGGGGTCGAACAGCTTGTTCGTGATGCACGTATCGCACAAATTTATGAGGGTACTAATGGTGTTCAAGCAATGGATCTTTTAGGTAGAAAGACCATTGCTACTAAAGGAAAATTATTAAACAGTTTTTTCCAAGAGATAGAGTTGTATTGCCAAGGATTAGAAGATAGTAGATTGGAGCCGTATAAAAGCGCATTACTGAATATATTATCGAAGGTAAGTAAGGTAAGTGATGACCTTTTAGACAGTGCCGAACAAGATCCCCATGCAGTAGGTTCAGCAGCAAATAATTATTTACATCTTTTAGGTTATGTATGTTATTTGTATATGTGGACAAAAATGGTTGAGGTGTCACTCGATCAGGAGGGCGATTTTTATCGAGTGAAATGTGCTACAGCTAAAGTATTTCTCAGTTATTTATTGCCCCAGACCGATGCTTTAATTGGAGCCATCTATGCAGGCAGCAACCCGCTGATGGCCTTTGAGGAAAACGATTTTTAAATGGGTTGATAGATGGGGTTCGGCGCTTGCATATAGGAACCCATATTACTTAAAAAAGGTATCCCATGCTTGTGGTTTTCCGACATGATAACCTTGGAGGTAGTCAACATTCATATCTTCAAGCAACTCCACAATCCTTTCGTTTTCAACAAACTCAGCGACAGTTTTGATGCGCATGGCTCTGGCTACGTTGGCAATTGATTCTACGAAAGTATAATCCACCATAGAGTCATTCATATTTTTTACAAAACTACCGTCTATCTTGATTTTATCAACGGGCAGGTCTCTTAAATAAGCAAACGACGACATACCAGCACCAAAGTCGTCTAATGAAATGGTGCATCCATGTTTGCGAAGCTTAGATAAAATGTTTTTTGCAGAATCTATATTCATCATCATATGAGTTTCTGTGACTTCAAAGCATATTTTTTCTGGCTTGATTTTATACTTTTCGAAGCAGTCGCTGATGAAATTCTCTAGGTTCGGATTTGATAAGGTGTTGCCAGATAAGTTGATGGCAACAGATTCTAGTGTGCTCTCTTTTTCTTCTAGCTTGCTTACGCGTTTAAATACACTGTTAATGACCCAGCAATCTAGTTCAAATATTGCATCGTAGTTTTCTGCAGCAGGCAAGAATTTAAATGGCATAATTAAACTGCCGTCATCATCAATCATTCGGATTAATGCTTCTAATGAAAATTGAGGATTGTCTGAGGTGGGTTTTATTAGTTGAAAGTATAACTCAAACTTATTCTCTTTAATGGCATCCCTTACTCTATGAACCCACTGCATTTCCGATAGTCGACTTTCGACAGCTTCATTGAGATCCTCGGAAATATAAATTTGATTACGCCCATTTCTTTTTGCATGGTAGCAAGCGTTATCGGCTGCAATTAATGCATTGTCAACTTCTGGTGCTATTGTATCTAAGGCGGTGAGGCCGATACTGCAGTTAATAGTATAAACGCGTTCATTCCACTCAAATTGAGTTTTGCTGATGGTTGTTCTAATCGTATCCGCTAAACTGACGGCTTTATCTATTTCGGTTTCTTGAAGTAAAATCGCGAATTCATCGCCACCGTATCGGGAAATAAAGTGCTGACGCTGTGTGCAGCTGATTAAACGTTCGCCAATTAATGTTAGTAGTCGGTCTCCTGCCAAATGTCCGCAGGTATCATTAATGATTTTAAATTGATCGAGGTCGACAAACATTAAAATATATTGGTTCCACTCTTCCTCTTCTTTAATTCTGGATAACGTTTTTTCTAGTGATCGACGATTATGAAGATTGGTTAGGAAGTCGAGGTTAGCAATGTTCTCTAGGAGGTTGTTTGACTTTTGAAGTTCAGCAGTCTTTTCTATTATCTCATCTTCTAGTTCTTTTTCGTGCAGCGTTAGCTTTTCTTTACGTAGTTTTTCTAGTTCATCATCAATGGTTTTGTCAGAGGGATAAATCGTCAATATAGCTTTCGAGTCTCCAGACTCTAGGTATTCATAATAGTCGGTTGCCCAGCAATTATGAGATAGGGCTTGTTTAAATAAGCCGATGATTTTCCCTAATGCAAAAGGGCAACCCCAACGTTTTTCTGGCGCTATATTTTTCTGTATGCTCAGTTCCCAAGGGTTATCAATTTGAATGACGGCATGAGTACGCTCGTAATCATACTCGACTATTTTAAATTTCCCCCAACCGCAAGCAGCAACGGTATTAGACCATGCTTCGAAGTCTTCGATAAAAGCATTGTTCGGAGAAAAGAAATCCTCGTAATTATGTTGGCTTCCTAAACTTGTTGAGTTGGCCGCAATCAGGCGAAAGGTATCGATACCTATTTCTTCTACAATAGGCGAAAACATGCAAGAAAGTGAGGGATCTAGCCAAAAAATGCTAGAATCAACGCCAAGAAACTGCATTTTTCCTGTTTCAGTATCCCAGCTTATGGGAGAACCATTTAGGGAAAAGTGATACCGAGCTTGATCTATTTCTAGAGGTACGCCCTGAAGCGGTATCGGCGTTGTGCTGGATTTATTTTCTTTGTTCATGATATTGTCGAGTTAGCATTGACTTGCTAAGGCTTGAAGGGGTTACCAGCCTGAGTTTTCGCCCTGTGCAGTTAAAAAGAACCATTTACTAACTATAGACTAATTTGGCGCCAATAATGAGTAATAATCAGTTAAATTCAGAAGATCAAGCACGTGTAGATCAGTATCTCAGTCGACCTAACCATCGTGTAGATAGAAAGCCTTTTCGGCCTTGGTTATTGTTGGGGGTGATTGTGCTTGTCTTAACGGGCTTGAGCCTTTTTAGTTATCTATTGGCCTATCTACATGGTGTTATTTAGCAGAACTTGCTTGCCCTTTTTGTAGAATGTTCCCATATTCACTTTCGGTAATTGGGTAGTTCTTCATACCTAGCAAGGCAAGTACTTTAAAGGCTATGCAAGGCAAGCCATACATCCATGCTAGGGCCGTGAGTGCCCCAGCATTGTTATTACCGTCCGCAGAAAACCCAAATACATCAAGCAAAGGAAAGGCTATGCCAATCGCAAGGGCATAGGCCAGTTTGGTTGTTGTCCCCCAGAGCGCAAAAAATAAACCGGGCCTTTTATGTCCTGTTGTCGCTGCATCCCATTCCACTAAATCCCCATTCATTGATGATGGGATAATAAGATCACACCCCGTTGTAAAGCCAGTGACTAGTACGATAATGATATAGAGCCAAAATGTCTCGGTACCTAAGAAGGGCGTGGCAATAAAAAATAGGCAGGCGATCAAGATAGACGCATGCCATGTCGCGTGTTTGCCGTAGCGCTTTGCTATTTTTACCCAAAAAGGGACTGAAATGGCAGCGCAGATAAAGTACAGAAAAAGCAGCGGGCCTGCATATTCTGGTTTCTGCAAGACGTAGGTGATATAAAAGAGAAATAGCGTTGCTGGAATAGCGTTAGCGATGCTGTTACTGAGAAAGCTGAGTAGGAGTGTTCTAAAGGGAGAGGGCGCTTTGATTAAATGTATAGCCGATGTTAATTGCCTCTCTGGGATAGAAATAGCATGTTTGTCGGATACGAATGTGATTGATATAGCCGCGACGAATAGGCTGATGATGACTAATAGGGTAATCGTTGAAAGCGAGTTATTTAAGTTTACTGATTCAGCATCACCCAAAAGTGCAGGGATAGATAAAGCGGCCATAGTACCGAGTAAACCAAATAACGCCCGTGTCCCTGTTACTCGATTGCGTTGTTGGTAATCTGTAGATAATTCAGCCCCCCAAGCATTGAGCGGTACGATGGCCATTGTGCCCGCAACATAAATAGCAAATGTCCATAGCAGAAGGTAACCAACACCTGCGTCACTACTTGGGTTAAAAAGCATATAGGTCGATAAGCTAATGAGAGGAATACTTAGCCAAATCCATAATTTGCGACGCCCCCAATGCTCTGGTGTTCTATCGGACAATATGCCCACAATCGGATCGGTAATGGTATCCCACAAGCGAGCAAGTAACACAATTCCGCCAATAGCAGATAAGCTTAGCGAAGTAATTTCAGCGTAGTGTGTGGGGATTAATACTTGTAAAGCAATGAAAGCCGCTGCTAGGGGGAAGGCCAAAAAGCCGTAAGAGGATAGTGTCTGATAGGATAATATTGGATGGCTTGGGCTTTGAGAAGACACGGTATTCACACGCTTTGTTTATATTCCTAATTTTTACGTGCCTTAGTGTGAATTGGATGGGGTGCTGGTCGTGGGGCAGCGCCGTCTTACTCCCAGACCTCTCTAATGGGCTCGCCGAAGTCATCATAAATAATTCGTTTTTTCGGGGTGTGCTTTTCACTTACGGTTGTTTTTTTCTTTTGTTTACGCTCATCAATTGCTTTGACCGTGTCGTTAACAAGTGTTCTGGTTGGGTTTTCACTCGGCGTAAAAGGAATGGCGTGATTTAAGTTGGTATTGCTATCGCGCCCGCTAATACCTTGGTCTATTTGGTCGATCTTGCCGCCTGTTTTTAAGTAGTCCTGGATCTCCTTGTCCATTTCATCGCGAACTTCCCGTTTAGTTTTTAGTTTTTGTATCATGGCTCACCTATAATGCAGTCATAGAGAGACGAAGATTTTTCTTGTCGAGGCTCTGTGTGCCGGTAAAGTTTAGCACTAGATCTAGCAGTTCGCTCCAGCAATCTGCTTTGCGTTGGCCTTTTATCGCTTTGTCTATATTGTTTGCCTGTCGTAGTAACAGCTGTAGTTGTGAATGGCTAACGCGCTTAATAGCTTGTTGAGCTAATCCTTGGCGCTTATCCCATACTCCTGCTTGTTTGGCGGCCCAGCTAAAGCTTTGACCATCTTGAAGGTTCTTATTGATGGTTAGTAGGGTGCGAACTTCACGGGCAAGCCCCCATAAAATAATCGTGGGCTCAGTGCCTTCTGCTTTTAAGCCCTGCAATGTTTTGGCTGCATTGCGCGCATCGCCATACAGTATTTTGTCAATTAAGCCAAAAATATCATAGCGAGCACTATCAGCTACCGCGCCGGCAATGAGCTCTGGTGTTAGATAGCCGTCGATACTGAGCAGTTTCAATTTCTCAATTTCTTGGTGTGCAGCGAGTAAGTTGCCTTCGGTACGTGCAGCCAATAGCTCAATGCAGTGGCTGTCGGCGGTAAGGCCGGCTTGTTTAATACGTTGTTCTAACCAGCGTGGTAGCTGTGCGCTAGAGATAGGCCAGATAGGCAACCATTGGCCTTTTTTTTCAATAGTCTTTACCCATTTACTGCGTTGAACGCCACTATCCAGCTTTGGTGTTACTACGAGCAGGCGATTGTCTTCGTTGGGTTTATCGAGATATTCGCAAATAGCTTTGCTGCCTTTGTCGCCAGGTTTGCCATTTTCTATGCGCAATTCGATTAGCTTTTTTTCACTAAAGAGTGAAAGGCTGCTAGCGGCAGATAACAATTGTGACCAGTCAAATTGCTTGTCGACGTAATAACGTTCGCGTTCAACAAAGCCATCTTTATGAGCCTTGTGCCGAATAGCATCACAGCTTTCTTCGACTAATAGTGTTTCGTCACCGCTAACAAGGTAGGTATTGGATAAGTCCTGCTGCAGATGGCGTGTGAGCTGATCTATTCTTAGCTTACCCATAATTATTTTTGATAAACCATGAAAATATTAGCGTTGAGCAAGTTCAAGTTGCTGTAAAATTTGCCTGGCAGCAATGCGCTGCAGGTCACGTCGAATTAGTGCTTCTTCTTTACTTTTTCCTGCGATATCATTTTCGTCAAAAGTATAAGACCTAACAACGCGAGCCTCTGTTGTTTTAATTGTTGTTTGCGATAATGTATCAATAATTGTGTAGGGCAGGCGTAAAGTCAGTTCATATTCCGCCGTGGATGTTCCCCGCGTTAATGATACGCTTCTGCGTTTAATGCTTTCTTTCCCTAAAACTAATTGCTGCGTGGCTGTAGTGAAGCTACTGATTATATTTTTTTGGGTTAATCGCTGCTGAATCAATTGGTAGGTTTCACTAGTATCTCCACTTAAGTAAATACTGTCTTCTACTAGTGTACCTACGCTACCGTCACCACCTCTCAAGCGCCATCCGCTACAGTTAGTTAAAGTGCTAATAGTGATTAGACACAACAAACAGTAGCAGGCTATTTTTCGGTAATGAGTAATATTCATATTAAAATCATATTCTATAAATCATTTTAATTGGCGACAATGTTAACGAGTTTGTTGGGTACCACAATAATTTTGCGTACGGTTTTTTCTTCAATAAACTTTTTAACTTGTTCGTCAGCTAATGCAAGTGCTTCCAGCTCATTTTTTGGGGCGTCGTTGGGGGCATCGAGTTTGGCTCTTACTTTTCCATTCACTTGGACAATTAAGGTAATGTTGGATTTCACCAGTGCCGCTTGATCGACGGAAGGCCATGTTTGATCAATCACGTTACTGTTATGCCCGAGCGCTTGCCACAAAGAGTGACAGATGTGCGGTACAACGGGCGCCATTAATAAAATAGCCGCTTCAATTGCTTCGCGCTCTACCGCTAAGGTATCGGGTGAGCTTCTATCGGCATGCTTATTCACATCATTCATTAATTCCATCACTGCAGCGATAGCGGTGTTGAACTGTTGTCGGCTACCGTAATCACCACTGACTTTTTCAATGGTTTCATGAGTTTTACGACGTAAGCCTTTTTGAGTTTCGTTTAGTTTATCGATGTCGAGAGCGTTTGGTGTACCCGCTTGTAAATGCGTATGCACGGTGCGCCATAAACGGCGTAAAAAACGGCTGCCACCTTCCACGCCCGAATCGCTCCACTCCAGTGTTTGTGTGGGGGGGGCTGCAAACATGGTAAAAAGGCGCACCGTATCAGCGCCGTAGGTATCGACAGCAGTCTGAGGATCGACACCATTATTTTTTGATTTTGACATTTTAGTAGTGCCGCCAATCTCTACCGCTTCACCTGTCTTGATTAGGGTGGCTTTGATCGGTTTGCCTTTATCATCTTTCTCTAACTGTACATCAGCTGGATTAAACCAAGTTGTACTGCCGTCTTTATTTTTTTGGAAGTAGGTTTCGGCGAGAACCATGCCTTGACATAAAAGCTGATCAAAGGGCTCATCGCATTCGACTAGGCCTTCGTCGCGCATTAATTTATGAAAGAAGCGCGCATACAGTAAATGTAAAATAGCATGTTCAATACCGCCGACATATTGATCGACGGGCAACCAATAATCAGCGGCCTCTTTGTCTAACATGGCATCACTGTTTTGTGGGCAGGTATAGCGAGCGTAATACCAAGACGACTCCATAAAGGTATCAAAGGTATCGGTTTCATGTTCAACTGCTTTGCCATCAAGTTCGGTCTGGCGCCATTCAGGATCGGCTTTGATGGGTGACTGTACACCATCCATTTCAACGTCTTCCGGTAATAGCACGGGCAACTTAGATAGTGGAACGGGTATTTCACCGCCTTCCGGCAAGTTCAGCATGGGTATGGGTGTACCCCAGTAGCGTTGGCGAGAAACGCCCCAATCTCTTAATCTAAAGTTAGTGCGAATACCGCCTTTGTTTTCACTGCTTAGTTTTTCGGCAATAGCATTAAAGGCCTGGTCAAAGTTCATGCCGTCAAACTCTGAAGAATGAATTAAGACACCTTTCTCGGTAAAAGCGGCTTCGCTAATATCGCAGCTTTCATCATTTTCAGGTTTGATAACTTGTTTAATCTCCAAGCCGTATTGCTTGGCAAATTCATAGTCGCGCTCATCGTGAGCAGGTACCGCCATGACTGCACCTGAGCCGTAATCCATCAAGACATAGTTAGCGATCCAGACGGGGACAGTTTCACCGCTTAATGGGTGAACCGCAGTTAAACCGGTATCCATTCCCAGTTTTTCCATTGTTGACATGTCGGCTTCTGAAACGGATTGTTTTTTACAGTTCTCTATAAATGAGGCAATTGCCGGATTATCTTTTGCTAGTGCAAGGCTGATAGGGTGTTCGGCGGCTAAGCTGACATAAGTAACGCCCATAAGTGTATCGGGTCGTGTGGTATAAATATCAAAGTTATTAATGTCGTTAACGGTTTGGCTAAGGTCAAACGTCATTTCGATGCCACGCGATTTCCCAATCCAATTGCGCTGCATGGTACGAACTTGTTCAGGCCATTTGGGTAGTTTATCTAAATCGCTTAGTAATTCTTCAGCGTAGTCAGTAATTTTAATAAACCACTGAGGTATTTCCCGTCTCTCGACAACTGCACCCGAGCGCCAGCCCTTACCGTCAATAACTTGCTCATTAGCAAGTACGGTTTGGTCTACAGGGTCCCAGTTAACCGTGGCCATTTTTTTATAGACAAGGCCCTTTTCGTATAAGCGAGTAAAGAACCACTGCTCCCATTTATAGTAATCAGGTTGGCAAGTGGCTAGCTCTCGGCTCCAGTCAAAGCCAAAACCTAAGGAGTTGAGCTGCTGCTTCATGTACTCAATGTTACTGTAAGTCCACTTGGCGGGAGCTGTTTTGTTTTGAATAGCGGCGTTTTCTGCGGGTAAGCCAAAAGCATCCCAGCCCATAGGGTGGAGGACATTTTTGCCTTGCATGCGTTGAAAGCGAGCTATAACGTCGGTAATGGTATAATTACGAACGTGGCCCATATGGAGTTTACCGCTAGGGTAGGGGAACATCGCGAGGCAGTAAAACTTCTCTTTTGAGCGGTCTTCAGTGACTTCAAAACAGCGGTGCTCTTGCCAGTATTTCTGAGCGGTGGTTTCGACGGCAGCGGGATGATATTGTTCTTCCATTGGGTTTGTTTGGCCTATTAATATAAAAAATAAATGAGTCGTAAAATCAGCCAATCATTATATAGCTAAACCAGTCCAAAGTGGGATAAAGAGTGGGATAAAAGGTGGCGTAATGAGAGCGGCATTAAAATGAAAGTTGGCTAGGGAGTTTTGGCTGTTATCGTAGGTGTATAAAATTGTTAGTGACATTATTAAAAACATTCTTGTTGCCCCCAGCCTTGCAGCTGGTAATGGTATTAGTGGCCACTCTATGTTGGTCAAGATATCGGTTTTTATCTCGTTTTTTGATGTTCTCTGCTTGGCTTACACTATTGCTATTATCATTACCTATTGTCAGTGGTAGCCTGTTTTCTTGGTTGGAGAGGCCTTATATGCAGCCAAAGCTAGGCCTTGGTGATAGCTCGCTGCAAGCAGTGGTTGTGCTTGGAGGTGGGCGTATGCGTTCGGCACCAGAGTATGATGGGCGTGACCAAGTTAGTCATCAGTCTTTATGGCGCCTTCGCTATGCTGCTAAATTGGCAAAAGAGTTTGAGCTGCCCATTGTGGCATCAGGGGGTACCGTTTACCCTTATGAGCAAGATTCGGAAGCTACTTTGGCTGATGAGGTTCTACAGAATGACTTCGGTGTTAGCACTGTTCTACAGGAGGGGCATAGTAGAAATACTTGGGAAAATGCGTATAAAACGGCTTCTCTCTTAGAGGAAAAAGGTTTTGAAGCCGTTTTTTTGGTGACTCATGCTTATCATATGCGCCGAGCAGAGTTTATTTTTCGTGAGGCGGGGGTAAAGGTTGTGCCAATGGCAACTGGCTTTTTCAGTACCGCTGAGAGTCATTGGTGGAATGCTTGGCTGCCTCGTTCACAAGCCTTATCAAACAGTCAGATCGCACTGCACGAATACATCGGGCTCGGTGTGTATTACTTAAAGTCCTTGCTTTAATCGTGGGCGTTAAAAGAAAGCTTTTGCCATCTTTTGGTGCGGAATAGTGCCCTTTTCTACGATTAATGAAAGTTAAGCTGGTACGGTAATTGTATAGAGATATAAACAGGGATGCAGGTAATGCTGTTGGAGAGCAGACCTAGGACATTATCAACAATAGCGGTGTGTTTGTTGTAAAATCGTAATTTTTAATAGAATCAATTAATTAATAGAATCATGCAAAAAAAATCTTTTTCTTCATCTATCGGTGTGCCCACTGAAACCTCTGTCGAAGGCCTTGGTGTTGAAAATGCGTTGTCTCAACAGTTACGGCCGTTGTCTAGTTCAGCATTAGCGCAAGCGTCTAGTCAGTTTGATGAGCGTTTGAGAGTCTTGACGCTAATGGAGCAGGTTAATCACTTATGCCGGGGCGTCCAGCGGCATAGGGGCTTTAGCATGGGTTTGTTAGCTGGCAATAAAAGTTTCTTGCGTGATTTTGATTTGTTGCAACAGCAAATGAATAGGCGTATCCAGCTGATAGCTGCTTTTGCGAACCTCAATAAATCGTTGCTAACTCACATGGATATCGAGCGTTTGCATTACGCTTGGAATACCATTAGAGATAATTGGCAAGAAGATTCTGTACTAGAAAATTTTGAGTTTCATTCCCATTTTGTTGATCAGTTATTGGTAATAATGTCGAGGTTAACAGAAAAAGTTCGTCAGCCTTACTCCTTGGAAATTCGGCAGTTGGTTTCGAATGTAAAACAAAATGAAACTAATCGTGACAAACTGTATCCAGACCTGTTGTATTTTTCTCATAGAAAATTGCCGCGTTTTATTGAATTTTTGGGTAAGGTTAGAGCGCTCTCTGTTCACTCAGCCGCGGTCGGTTTTTGTGATAAAGAGCATCAAAGAAAATTATATTATTTATTGAATTGTATTGAGCAGGAACGGGAAGTTTTATTTGAGTTAACCGCAGCCCTGCAAATGAATCTAATTGATCGTTTACCTTCTTTACTGACAATTAAAACCTATGAATACAAATTGGATTTCTTACTGGAAAAAATTTCTCAAGAGATTCTGGCAGTGTCAGTTGTTGCCATTAAAGAGGAGGAGGTGTTTAGTTTGGTGACAGATATTATAGATATATATTGGCGGGTTGTTGATGATAGCTTGAGTTTGCTTAATATCTGGCAAAATGAAGACCTAGAGCAATGGCTTCTGGAGGGTTGACATTCACGCCATTTTTTCTGGTTTTATAAGGAATAGATTGTCATATCATTATAATAAAATAGTAGTAGAGTGATTTTGTCCTTGTCCTATATAATGTAGTTAAATCGCATCGCATCCTATATGGCTAGAGAATCGATTTTCTTTATGTCGTTTTATTGCTTTCTATCTATATTGTGTGATCTATTCGCCGGACATGGCTCGTAATATAGTGGATAATCTCATGCAGAGTAATCTGCAGGTTTTGCTGGATATTAGGCAGTATAAATCCCTGATTTTACACGTGGATTAACTTTTAACACTCCTGATCTGCTTATCCTTTTTTGTGCTTATTAGCGAAATAAAATGAATAGCAAAATATAATTTATGTGTCACATCGTTTATGTGATTTGAAAAAGTGTAAAGGATTTAAAATTAATGTTTCATAGTTATCCGTTTGAGGCTGTGTTAGTTCGCAATCGCCTTGGTCAAGGAATGAGTCTACAAGTTTATCCCTTTTCTTTGTCAGATGATCATGTTTGTGTGTTGGTTAAAGTGCCTGAAGGTGCTCACCATTCTTTATTGGCGAAAAATGCAGAAAACATCGTTTTCCAGTTACGCGAACGCTTTAGCCGTAAAGTGAAAAACTTTTCTATGATTGAGTTTCGTTTTAATGAAGAAACCAACGAAGAAATGTGGTGTGCATGGCAATTTAACTGGATAGGGAATACGCCCATGGAGTCGAAATCTTATGAGCTTAATCAACAGAAAGTAAATTATTATAAAAGTAAGATAGCTGGGTTTGATCAAGCCGTTGGTGAAGCCTGATCTCGCCTGAATTAATTAGGTTTCTTTTTTATCTTTCCTGATCAAGCTTGTTTTAATTAATAAGCTTGCTATTGCCGCTAGCAGGCAAAGTAAGAAATAGTTTTTCCACAGTAAAAAAGGCGTGTTGCCATTCATCGGAATGGCTTCGCCAACCAAGCTAGTACGAATAAATTGTTTGCTTTGGTGAATCACTTTCCCTTTCTTATCAATAATGGCGCTGATGCCATTGTTGGTGCTACGAACAACGTAGCGTCCCGTTTCTACTGCGCGCATTCTTGCCATATGAAAGTGCTGGCGTGGTCCTAGCGATTCCCCAAACCATGCATCATTGCTAACGGTAACAATTAGATCCGTGTTTTTTGTTTCTGTTGCAACAAGAGCGGGGTAGACTATTTCATAACATATTGCGCTAGAAATACTGTGTTTTCCTATTTTGATGGGCTCTTGATTACTGCGTCCTTTGGTGATGATGGATGTCGGTAAATTGAAAAAATGAATGAGCCCTCTTAGGTAGGATTCTAAAGGAACGTATTCTCCAAAAGGAACCAATCGTTGCTTAAAATAAACGCCTTCTGCTAAGCCTAAACCAATTAAACTATTAAGGTATTTTTGTTGCTCAAGGTCATCATATAAGATGCCTGTAATTAAGTGCGTGTTTGTTGCTAATGCTTTATCGTTAATCGCCTCTAAAAAGTCATTAGAGCGACTGAACAAATCAGGTATGGCAGCTTCTGGCCATATCACCAAGTCTTGTTGCCAAATATCTTCTGATAATGCTTCTAGTATGTCTAGGCTTGGCTGGCGAAACTCTGGGGACCATTTCAGTTCTTGAGGGATATTGGGTTGAACAATGCCAATTTTTATTGCTTCACCAGATGCTTCGGTCCATTCAAAAGAGGTTAGTGCTTTACCTTCAGCCCAAAACATAGCGACGGTAATGGCAGATAATATTTTTATTTTTGAGTCAATGGATGGGGTGCATAGTGTGCACAGAGCGCTACTAAAAAATGCGCTAATCAGTGTTAGGAAAAATACACCGCCAATAGGAGCCCATCCTGCAATAGGCGTGTCAATATGACCGTAACCTACATAAAGCCAAGGAAAGCCGGTAAATAACCAGCTTCTTAACCACTCGTTTAAAACAAAAAATAAAGGGAAGCCAAACAGTAAACGCCATTGGTTTGGTTTGAAGTATGCTAGCCCACAAAATGGAATTGCTAATGCAATCGCATTGACTAGAACAAAGAGCCCAGTCATAACGACTGCAAGGGGTAGAGAGGTTCCGCCGAATTCGTAAATACTAACAAAAACCCATGATGCCCCTGTGCCTAAAAACCCCAAGCCGAATAAGAGGCCGTGAATAAATAAGGCTTTCTTTTTTTGCTCTTGATGTAAATTGTAAGCAAAAATGGCGAGAGAAATAATCGCTGCCCACCATAAAGTATAAGGCGGTATCGCTAGCGTGGTGGTTGCACCTGCTAATAGGCTCAATAAAGGCGAGAGTCGCTTGTACATCAAAAAAATTATTGGCTTTTCGGCGAGGTAAGGCGTAGTAGGTGAATCTGACGGTTGTCAGAATAGAGCACTCTGAATTCAAAAGAGCCTAGATGTGTGACTTCGTTGCGCTGAGGGAGATGACCAAATTCTTTCATGACTAAGCCGCCAATGGTGTCAAACTCTTCATCGCTGAGCTTACTTTTGAAATGTTCATTAAAGTCATCGATGGGTGTTAATGCTTTAACAATGTAATCATCATCATCGACTTTTCGAATGAAAACGTCGTCGTGATCGTCATCTGTTTCATCGCTGATTTCACCAACAATTTCTTCCAGAATATCTTCAATCGTAATAAGGCCAGAGATGCCGCCGTATTCATCAATAACCAGTGCCATGTGATAGCGGTTTTCGCGAAACTCTCTCAGTAATACATTGAGGCGTTTACTTTCGGGAATAATGGTGGCCGTGCGGATAATAGAGTCGAGAGTAAAATCTTTATGACCTTTTAATATGAGCGGTAATAAATCTTTTGCCAGCAAAATACCTTTGACATCATCATTGTTTTCTCCGATCACGGGAAAACGAGAGTGTCCAGAGTCAATGATCTTGGGAAGAAACTCTTCAGGCGATTCATCGTGATTAACGGTGATAATCTGGGCGCGGGGAATCATAATCTCTCGCGCTTGTAGGTTAGAAACACCTAGAGCCCCCTGAATGATACCCAAGGCTTCTTGATCAAGCAGTTGGTTGTCAGCCGCATCGTTAATAATGTCAAGCAACTCTTCTTTGGATTGCGGCTCACTAGAAAAAGAGGCGACCAGACGATCAAGCCAAGATTTTTCTTGCTTATTGTCAAAGGAGTCGTTTGAGGGTCTACTCGGGGGTTCGTCGCTCATTCATCATCGTTATTGGCTATAGGGACGCAAATGTTAGCAGTGCTGATGGGTGTCGTCTAGGGCTTATTTCGTCTAACAGTCATGGCGAAGGTATGACTTTAGAGTCTATCTCTCTTATAGAGATTAGGTACTGTAGGGCTTGGCATAGCCTAGCGATTGTAATAGCTGGGTTTCTGTTGCTTCCATTAGCGCTGCATCGGTATCGTTAATGTGGTCATAGCCCATTAAATGAAGTGTTCCATGGATCGTCATATGAGCCCAATGGGATAAGGCCTGTTTGTTTTGCTCCAAAGCCTCACGACTAACAACGGGAGCACAAATCACTAAGTCACCTAGTAGGGGTACATCGACGCCCTCTGGAAATTCAGCCGGAAAGGAGAGTACATTGGTGGGTTTATCTTTATGTCGGTATTGCTTATTAAGCGCTTGGCTCTCCTCGTCATCCACTAAGCGTATGCTTAATTCGGGCTGCTGAGGGAGCGCTTTGATGGGTTCAGCTTGGATGGCTGTATTAACCCATAAAGAAAAGTCATCTGATGAAGGTAGGGCTTGGCTGTCAGCCACTTCAGCGCTAAGATCGATCAGTACAGTTTTCACTGTTCAGCTCTGTCATAGGCATCGACAATGCGTTGTACGATGGGGTGGCGCACAACATCTTTAGAAGTAAAATGAGTGAAGCTAATACCATCCACTCCATCTAATACTTCTACCGCATGCTTTAAGCCTGAGGGCTGTCCACGAGGCAGGTCGATTTGACTGGGGTCACCATTGATAACGGCGGTTGTGCCAAAGCCAATGCGAGTTAAAAACATTTTCATTTGTTCGCGAGTGGTATTTTGACTTTCATCTAAAATCACGAAAGCGTTGTTTAGTGTTCGTCCTCGCATGTAGGCTAAAGGTGCGACTTCGATAACATTTTTTTCAATGAGTTTGTCAACGGTTTCAAACCCGAGCATTTCGTAAAGCGCATCGTAGAGTGGGCGCAAATAAGGGTCGACTTTTTGAGAAAGATCGCCAGGTAAAAAACCCAGCTTTTCACCTGCTTCTACCGCAGGACGTACTAGTAAAATACGTTCAATTTCATCGCTCAATAATGCCTGTACCGCACAAGCAACAGCCAAGTAAGTTTTGCCTGTACCAGCGGGGCCAATACCAAAGTTAATATCATTAGTGAGCACTGCCCTGACGTAGACTTGCTGGTTCTTTCCGCGGGGTTTTACTTTCCCCTTTTTGGTTTGAACAACTGTTAAGCTCTCTGGCGATAGATTGTGCTCTGAAGGGCTGTGTCCGCCGTCATTTTGGTTGTCGTGATGAAACTGTTGTATCGCAAGATGAACATGATCAGGTGTCATATCAAGTCCATTTTGTATGTCTTCATAAAGCGAGTACAAAATGGATGAGGCAGCTTGAACGGCTTTTTTATCTCCTTGGAGGGAGAACTCGTTACCACGATGTACGATGCGTACCTTCAGTCTCTCTTCAATTTGTTTTAGGTGCGCATCAAATTGACCGCAAAGGTGAGCCAAGGCTTGAGTAGAGGCATTGTCGAGAGTGTGTAGAGAGGAATAATGCTTGCTGGCATTACTTGGGGAATTTGGCGCGTTTTTCATCGCGCCGTTTTTACTGTGTGGGCTAGTCAAAAGAGTGAAATTATCCGCTAATATAGAATACGACTAGTTTATCGAATTCGCGTAAGCTAGACCACAAGGTTTTCCATATTACTTGAGTATATTTAACTCGTTTGTACTTATTTGCCATGCGGCCGCTATTGTCACTGCTTAAGCTGTATGGTCCTTATCTTTGTGGACAGTAAATTGAGCAACACTTTCTGCTAATTGGCTGGCCATGCCCGCCATTTCATTAGTGGACGCTAAACTAGCGTGCGCTTGCTCCACCACCGTGTAAGAACCGGTGCTAATAGAGGTAATGTTTCGGCTCATCTCATCGGTTACTGCGCTTTGCTCTTCAGCGGCTGTTGCAATTTGAGTGTTCATGTCTCTGATGACGTTCACGGTTTCCGTAATGCTCTGTAGCGTTTCTTTGGCCATATTGGCTTTTTCAACACTGGTTTGAGCTTGTGTATGGCCGATGCTCATTACTTCTACGGCGTTATTGGCACCCGACTTTAGCTTGTCTAACATGGTGCGAATTTCAGCAGTTGATTCTTGAGTTCTGGCTGCCAATGTCCTAACTTCGTCGGCAACGACCGCAAATCCACGGCCCTGTTCACCGGCTCTTGCGGCTTCAATTGCTGCGTTTAGGGCTAGTAAATTAGTCTGGTCAGCAATGCCGCTAATGGAGACTAAAATGGTATCTACTTCATTCGTTTCATCGCTGAGTTGGTTGATGGTATTGGCTGCATTTTCAATGGCTTCAGCCAGTTCGTTAATGCTGTCGACAGTTTCAACCACCATCGTATGACCCGATTGAGTCGCCTTATCTGCATCGTCGGCGGACGTGGCGGCATCGGAAGTATTGCGAGCAACCTCTTTAACGGTGGCGCTCATTTCATTCATGGCCGTGGCAATCATATCGGTTTCTTGTTGCTGCTGTTCTACAATTTTTTCCGAATCGCTAACAAGACTTTTGAGTTGCCCTGAGTGTTGATGGAGGTTATGGCTGGAGTGGGCAATGCGGCTGACTAAGCTACTCAGTTTATCCCGAGTATTATTGAGCGCTTCGGCTAATAAGTTGAAATCGGTTATTTGGGCTTTGGGAAGATCTGGAATGGCAAGGTTACCCTCAGCCATTTCTTTGGCATTGTTCACCATGCTGCGCAATTGCGCAGACAGTGTTTGGCTTAAATAGAGCGCAATCCCGATACCAATAATGATAGATAGCACGGTCATTATGACACTGACGACCTCTAGTTTTTTCTCTTCGTTATATAGTGCTTCCGTATCAATGGCGGCGAGTGCTTCTTGTGATGCTGCAAGTTCTATAAGCAATTCCTTAATTCGACCAGCTGCGGGAGCTGCCTTGGTGCCTAACCAATAATTCGCTTTATTCCAATCGGCCTGACTACGCAAGGTAAACATTTTAGGAGGGAAGGGGGCAAATGTGGCGCGGTTACTTTTGTAATTA
>JBOEGR010000016.1:0-1628 GCA_050633525.1 Cellvibrionaceae bacterium | reverse complement strand
TAATCGGGGACAGCCCCCTGTTATTTAGTAGCCTTACCGTACCAATCAATGTGATGTCGCTCACAATTATTGGGCAAAGTAACCAGCTCTTTACACAAACGCTCCAAATATACTTATAATCCCTCGGAGTTATATAACAACAAGCAGTCGTATTGTTTAAGACCACGCGAATAATTCAAACAGACAAGGATAAGGAGAAATGTTGTGAGCCACCTACTATATTACCCAAACGCCCCTCTTTCAGTGAGCGATATTGCCGAACGCGCCTGCCAGCAACCCGCAGAGCGTGACCAACTTGCCCAACGTATTGCCACCGTTAACCACTGCCAAAATACGGATAATTTACGTTCGCGTAGCCAACCTATTATTGTCCCCGGCCGTGAAGACCCACGCTGTATTAGCGCCCCACATCTAACGCCGCAAGAACACCGTCATTTAGGCGCGATGGCTGCGTCCATTGGTGGAGCAAGAGTCATGGGCATTGCCGACCTACTACAACAAACCAAAGTGCTCGACCATATTGGTAATGCCGGTACGTTTTTAGGGGGTGCCAGTGCGGGTGGTATCACCGCATCAAACCATGTACTTAAGGCCATCGATAAATACGCCAAAGTCGTTGCCGAATACGATGCCTATAAGAAAAGTAGCGGCGTCCCCAATACACTTCGGCGTATAGGCCAACGACGGCAACAGGCCTTTCGTGAAATGAATCAAGTCCTCAATCAAAAAGGCGTTAATTTTTTAAATAAGCACGCCTTTAAAACCCGTCAAGTGCCTGACTCACGAGGGCGTATTGTGAGTGAATCTATCCCCATTAATAATCACGCCGAAATTCAAACCCTAAGGCGCTTCGCCCAAAAAGCCCGTTATGTCGGTAAAGGCCTCATTGTGCTGGATGCGGGCTTAAGAGTGAACTCGGTTTATCAGCATCACCAAGCGGGTAAAGATTGGAAACGGGAGGCTGT
This sequence comes from Cellvibrionaceae bacterium, assembly GCA_050633525.1. Taxonomy (GTDB): domain Bacteria; phylum Pseudomonadota; class Gammaproteobacteria; order Pseudomonadales; family Cellvibrionaceae; genus CANLBN01. The sequence continues at coordinate 663 of JBOEGR010000016.1, read as the reverse complement.
TGTGCAAAGTGCTGGGTTTGGTGCGGGATTGCTTGTTGCTGGAGCCTTGGTTTCCGCAATCGCAGTTGCGACACCTCTAGGATTGGTTTTAGTGATTGCAGCAGCAGGAGCAACAGCTTTAGGGGTGGATACATCAGCTAAATTTCTATCCGGGAAGATATACGATCGTATTGTGTATTGAACATGCTTATTACGGACTCTACATCTTTTGTTATTGAAGTGTTATTTTTAACTTCTTTTATCTTGGCTACGCTGAGTTATTTGGCACTAAAGTTAACTCTTGATAAGCGTGTGCGTAAGGCCTTGCCTGACGATAAGGTTTACGATGGTTTTTATGATAGTTTTTTTGGCTTCTTAAGAACATCGCTATTTGCTAATGCCAGTATTTTGCCGGGCAAACGCTTTCAAAAGACAATGGATATTTTTTATGATGGTTTTCAAATAAAAAGCTTTGCTAATGCATTTGAGAAGACGATGGCTTTACTCTATCTTATCAGTATTTCTTTGCTAACAATTGTTTGTTTGGGCGTGTTTTTCACTGATTTTTTGGGTTTAGTAACGTGGGCTGACGCATAGAACTGAATCTATACCCATTAATAACCACGCCGAAATTCAAACCCTAAGGCGCTTCGCCCAAAAACCCCGTTATATCGGTAAAGGCTT